>CAWEQZ010000034.1:0-37781 GCA_963811295.1 uncultured Rubrobacteraceae bacterium
GTGCTCCCACCAGGTTCTCGGCGACCTCCCTCGGGTTCCGCCGCAATACCTTTGCATTGGCGAGAGCCACGTTGGTCGCGAAGTCGCCGTGGGCGGGGTCGTTCGGCCGCTCGACGTGGATACCGTTAAGCTCGACCCCGTATGTCCTGTAGACGGCCTCCCGCACGGCGCCCGCCAGACGCTCCTCGAAGCTCATTCTGAACCCCCGAGTAGCTCGTCCAAAAGCCGGCGGTTCTCCTCGGCGATCCGCAGCGTCTCGTCCCTGTCATACTCGAAGCGGATCTCGAAGACGTCTCCCGCAGAAACCTCTTCAGGTAGCAACTCGCGCGGCACGTCAAAGCTCGTGCGCCCGTCAGGATAGGGCAAGAGCACAGCCCAACCGTTGTCCTCGAACCTGTCTATCTGTACTCGCATAGATGTATGTTAGCACTTCAGCATTTCAGCTAGTCAGCATTTCAGCAAGGGCATGGACATAGCCACTACCCTATGAGAAGTAGCTCCCCTTGCAGCGCTTCGATTCATAAGCGTGGGCGTGACAGGCCGAGGAGAAGCTGACATGCTGAAGTGCTGACAAGCGGAGGCGAAGCCGGAGCGTGCTGAATTGCTGCGCAGCGAAGCGAAGCTACCAGTGGTATTTCTCGTTGCGGTGTATTTTTGCTGCGCGGTAGAGTTGTTCGAGGAGGACGACCCTGGCGAGGGCATGCGGGAGTGTGATGCTGCCGAAGGACCAGAGGGCGTTGGAGCTTTGGAGTACATCAGGGGAGAGGCCGAGCGGGCCGCCGATCACGAAGGCGACGTGACTCCGGCCTGAGGCGCCGAGGGCTTCGAGCTTTAGGGCGAGACTTTCTGATGGGTGCTGCTTTCCTTTCTCCCTGTCGAGGGAGATCACGTACGCATCCTTGGGGAGGCGTTTTAGGATACGCTCTTCTTCTGCGGCGAGCACTTCTTTGGGGGAGCGACGGTTCATGTCTTCCTCGGCGACCTCGATGATGTTTACGGGGAAGTAGCGGCGCAGACGTTCTTCGTAGTCCTCGGAGGCTTCGGCGGCCCAGCCCTTTGGTTTTCCGACGGCGACGAGGGTGCAGCGGCGTATCACTCGATACCGAAGAGTTGTTCTGCCGCGCCTCGCTCGCCGTAATAGTAGACGTGCTCGGTGACATTTAGCGGGGTTCCTACCTCGATCCAGGGTGTTGGATGGCCGGCGATCGCAGCCCGAACCCTGACGGAGCCGTGGCCTGCTTCCCTGAGCGCCCGGTCTACGGTGCCACAGGCCCGAGTCGGAGAGTTGTTGGTCTTGGAGAGGTGGGCGAGGACGAGGTCTTTGAGCCCGTGCGGAGCCAGCGCCACGGCGGCGGCTGCCGCTTGCCGGTTCGAAAGGTGGCCGTGCCGGGAGCGGATCCGGCGCTTCAGGCTCGCCGAGTATGGGCCTCGACTGAGCCAGTCTGGATCGTGGTTCGCCTCGAGGACCACCGCCTCGGCCCCACTCATGCTCCGCAGTATATCGATTCCAGCCTCCCCGAGGTCCGTCGCCATCGCTACGGCTCTACTGCCGTCGGATACCCTAACCCCGTAGGTCATCGAGTCGTGCGGGACCCCGAAGAACGTCACTCCAAGGTCCTCGACGGAGCAGGGCTCTCCTGGGGCTACCGTATTCGAGCCGAGGGACTCACCGACACCGGGCGCGGCGTAGACCTCGACATTGCGGTCGCGCACTAGAGCAGCGACGCCGCAAGTGTGGTCGGCGTGTCCGTGGGTCAGCAGAACGGCGTTTACGTCGTCCAGGCTCCTGCCGATTCTGGCGAGGAGAGCACCTATGCGCCGCGGCGGCAGCCCGGCGTCGACGAGAAGGCCGCCCGAGTCCGTCTCTATGTAGGTCGCATTGCCCGAGCTTCCGCTCGAAAGAACACTCAGCCGCAAATCCGTCCTCTATCAGGTTGGGCGTTTGACCAGCGGGAACGAAACCCGTCTAGATCTTAGCACGCTGCAATCACGTATCAGGTTTGGATTGTCCGGTGATGTTACAGCTTGATCTTCCGATGGGTTGTTCTCGGTCCCTTGGCAGAGGGGGTGTTGATCCGAGTTGGCCGTATTACCGTAGAATCAGGGTATGGCTGAAAGGAGACGGCAGTATCTGATACTCGCTGACGAGGATTTGATCTCCCTGGTCGAAGCGGCTGATGCCGAGGCGTTTGCGACGCTGTATGACCGCCACAGCCGCGCAGCCTTCTCCCTGGCCTACAGGATGATGGGGGAGCGCCAGGCCTCCGAAGACCTGGCGCAAGATGCGTTCTTGAAGGTCTGGCGGGGCGCTAGCAGCTATCGTGCGGATCGCGGCAGCGTGCGGACCTGGATCCTCTCCATAGTCCACAATCGCGGTATAGATCAGATCCGTTCCCACGCGAGCCGGCGCAGGACGCAGGAAAGGATCGAAGCCTCAGCCTCACGCTCTCAACCGAGCGAGGCCTTCGCGGAGGCCTGGAGGAACTCGCAACGCGACCAGGTCAGGGAGGCCCTCAACACCCTTCCGACCGAGCAGCTCAAAATACTGGAGCTGGCGTACTTTTCCGGGTACACGCACGTGGAGATATCCGACCTTCTCGGCCTGCCCCTCGGGACGGTCAAGGGCAGGATGCGTTTGGGACTGAAAAAGATCAGGGACTACTTCGAGTCAAGAGACGCGGCGGTGCCGAGATGAGTGAGATGAACTACGAACGCTTCGAAGATCTCAAAGACGCCTACGTCCTCGGTGCTTTGCCCGAGGAGGAGAGGCGGAGTTTCGAAGATTATCTCGCCGCCCACCCCGAAAGACAGGCCGAGATAGATGAGCTCGGCGCCGTGGCGGGCCTGCTCGCGTTCTCCCCGCAAGAACAGGTGCCATCGCCGGAGCTGCGTAGCAGGGTCATTGAGATTGTGGAGGCCGAGGCGCAGCCCCGCCGCGTCCGGGACCGGTCCACGTTCACGAGGGTCGGGGACTATCTCAGCGTCCGGAGTCTTGCGCTCGGCGCTGCGGCCCTGCTCGTGATTGGATTGCTGACGTGGAACGTGCTGTTGCAGGGCCAGGTAGAGGATCTGCAGGGCCAGGTCCAGGACGCGCAGGGCCAGGTGCAAGACTTGCAGGCCCAGGTCGAGGACGCACGGAATCAGCGACAGCTCAAGCAAAGCCCGATGATCAAGCTCGAGGGATCGTGGGCGGATCAGGGCGCCAACGCCGAAGTAGTTTCCATCCACGAGAATCAGGTCATCCTGGTTGCCAGGGACTTGCCTTCTGTGCCCGAGGACCGGACGTGCCAGATCTGGGTTATAAGCGACGAGGTGCCCAGACCCAGCGGCCTCTTCCAACCCGACGGGAACATGACGGCTACGCCGATCACTAACTCAATAACGAATGCCGATGTGATTGCAGTGACCGTCGAGCCGGCCGGGGGCTCCGAGCAGCCGACGAGCGACCCCGTACTCCTGGCCGAATTGTAAGCGGGACGCAGGAAGTGTCAGCACTTCCTGCGTCCCGCGCTGGTCAGCACGCTGCCTTCGGCAGCTTGTCAGCACTTCAGCATGTCAGCTTTTTTGGCTTATCCCCGGCCTCGTTGCCCTGGTGGCGGAGCGTTTATTTCCCGCAGGCGCGGGTAGTAAGTGTTCAAGGAAGCAGAGAGCAGGCCAGGGTAAAGGAGAGCTTATGTCCGTAGCGAGAGTAACCGAACTGAGCATTGTGTCGGAGACGGGCTTCGAGGACGCCATAAAGAAGGGCGTGGCCCGCGCCACCTCCACCCTTCGGGGTGTCGAGGGGGCCTGGATCAAAGACATGAACGTTATGATCGAGAACAACGAAGTTACGGGCTACAGGGTGAACATGGAGGTCACCTTCGTCCTCGAAGACTCGTAGATACGAAAGTCCCACGTTTAGGGTCTTGCCCCGGCTCTCGGGCCGGGGTTTCTCTTGTGGGCGGTTGGCGAAACGCCCCTACATGCTGCGGTATCGGGCGTCAGGAGACAGGTGTCTGTTTCGGCAACTTGTGGGTCCTGCGGCCGATCGCGGGGGTGGGAAGCGGAACACAATGGACGCTCGAGCGGCGTTGTATACCGGGGGCGTGATACGACTCGGTTATCCTACGCAGAACCTGACGATTCCGGCAAGCACGAACCGCACGCTGCGGCTCGCCGGGCTGGTAGACGTGGAGAAAGTCAAGAGACTCGTCAGGGAGAATATCGCCGACCTGAAGAGAATCTTGCGGTTGAACGCGGAGCATAGTGTCGGGCTCTTCGGGATGGGGCAGAACCTGATCCCCTTCGCCTCGCACCCGGCATTTCCTTACGACTGGGAGACCGAGCACAGCGAGGCGCTGCGCGAAGCAGGAGAGCTGGCACGAGACCTGGGCATCCGTCTCTCGATGCATCCCGGCCAGCACATAAACCCTGGAAGCCCGAAGTGGTCGAACGCAATCTGACAGAGTTGCGCTACGCGGCGAGGGTGTTCGACCTCCTTGGGAGCCCTGACGGGGTGGCAGTGTTGCACATGGGTGGGGCGTACGCGGACAAACAAGGTAGCGCCGCGCGCTTTCTCGAGGTGATGCGTCCCGAGGCGAGGATCCTGCGCTACCTCGCCCTGGAGAACGACGAGCGCGTCTGGACCGTGGACGAAGTCGGTCGGATAGCCCGTGCTCTTGGCATCCCGGCGATTACGGACGCCTTCCACCACGATCTCAATCCTGATGACCTGACGTTGAAGGAGGCGCTTGACCTCTCGCTGCCTACGTGGTCACCCCGGGGTGTACATCCCAAGTTACACCTCTCCAGCCAAAACCCCGCCAAACAGGCCGGTGCGCACGCATACTCGGTGGACGACAGTGACTGGCTGGCGCTGCCCGGTGCCATTAACGGTAGGGAGGCTGACGTGATGGCCGAGGGTAAAGAGCACGCCCTTGCGCCGATGGGCGTGAAGATCGTGTAACATCGGGTTTTGAGGTCCCTGAAGAAGAGAGCGACATGCACGCAAACCCTGACCTTCGAGAGATAAGAGATATTCTGCAACGCTCGGGCAGAGTGGCTGTCGTCGGACTTTCGGACAGGCCATACCGCACCAGCCACCGTATCGCCGGCGCGTTGCAGAGCTACGGATTCAAGATCTTCCCCGTCAACCCGAATCTCCGCGGTCCGGTACTCGGCGAAGAGCCCTACGAGTCGGTCCTGGACATCCCCGCGCCGGTGGACATTGTCGACGTGTTCCGGCGTAGCGGGAAGGTCATGCCGGTGGCCGAAGATGCCGTGGCCTCCGGCGCAAAGGTACTGTGGATGCAATCCGGCGTGATCAACGAAGAGGCGGCCGGCTACGCCGAGGAGAACGGCCTCACCGTCGTCATGGACCGCTGCATAATGGTGGACTACGCAACGCTGGTCGGCTCTGCGTCCTCTCCAAAAACGTAGGTTTGGACTGGTAGGCGATGGGCTACTTTGGTGGTTCGCCGCTGATTATGTTCTTTTACGGTACGCTCAAGCGTGGTGAGCGTAACCATGAACATTTCTGCGGTGGGGCTTTACGCGTCGAAGAGGGGGCGGTGCGGGGCGATCTGTTCGATGTTCACCTGGGTTATCCTGCGCTGGTCGTTCCGGAAGAGTCCATCTGCGCTTTCGGGACCGGCGATTATAGAAGGGACGCGGAGGAGCAGCAACGGCTTGGCCATGGGCAGGCGCCGTTGCTGGAGGGTCCACGTGTCTTCGGTGAGATCTTCGCTTTCGACGATGCGGAGTCGCGTCTACCAGACCTCGATCGCCTGGAAGGCTTTGATCCCGCCGATGCCTCGAGCCACTACCGGCGAGTCTTGCTGCCCGTCGAGACAAACGAGGGCTCGGGCCTTCTGGCGTGGGCCTACGCGGTCGACGAATCTTCGGGAACATACCTGCCGGGAGGGAGATGGCCACCCTAGCCGGGGTACGCCAGTGACCTCCTGATACCTGTTGCCGCGGTATGCGAAGCAAGCCGCCTTAGCTGCGAGTGTCGTCTTCTTCGATGATCTCTTCGCGTATCACGCGGCGACGGATCTTCGTGCGTCCGCCCTCCTGGAAGGTCTCGGTCTCCTCGGTCTGGCGCGTGGTAGGCGCCTCCCGGCTCGTCTCATCAGCGAAGGGCCCTGTGCTACCGATGGACGATCGTCCCTCAGAGGACTCTCCCGCGAACCCGGTTGTGTCTCTGGGGTCTTCGCCACTTTCGGTCGAGTCCAGGCGTTCCCCATACTCGGGGTCTGCGGAAGAAAGATCGTAGTCTGCGGTATCGTCTTCCGCTTCGTAGTCTTGCGGCTCGCGCTCCCTGTCCGCGTAGTCGACGCCGCCCGAGTATGTACCGTAGCCACCGCGAGGGGAGGTTCCGACGGATTCGAGGCCGAAGTGGCTGCGGATGCGGTCCTCGTAGTCGGGGGTGATGTCCTCGTCGTCGTCGAAGCTCGGGGCATCTCTTACGTGGGCCTTCGGCTCCGAGACTTCTATGGTCCTTTCACCTTCGTTCACGCGGACGATATCCATCGGGATCAAGGTCGACTTGAGGCCCAGGAGTCCCATCTTGACACCGATGTATTCTTCTCGGTCTGTCTCGTCCACGAAGAGGTCGTCGACTTTCCCTATCCTCTCCCCCCGGTTGTCGTAGACCTTGTAGTCCTCGTACTTCTCCTCGAGCTCCCTCAACCTATCTTCGCTCGCCACGTTTTCCTCCTGGATACGCCTGCGGCTCTTTGTGATCTCGGTACCCGAGTCAGGGCTGCCGGTAAACATGGATGCTCGCGTAGAACGATGGGGGGAAGCGGCTTGCTAAACTACCGCGAAGGGTGATCTTCGAGGGAGGTGGGAGCATGGTATCCAGAGAATCTGAGGGCGCAAGGATCCTCTCTGTGGACGTTGGTTCCTCGTCGGTGAGGGCCGAACTCTACGACGACGCTGGCAACGGCGTAGAGGGCACCGAGGTCAGGCTCGACTACGAGTTCGAGTACACGCCGGAAGGCGGCGCGGTGAAAGACGGTGACGAGCTTCTCGAGCTTGTAGTCCGCGCCGTAGACGGCACGCTCTCCAAGGCCGGTGAAACGGTGATCTCCGGCGTCGCGATGAGCACCTTCTGGCACTCGGTCCTCGGCCTGGACAGGGACGGGCGTCCCACGACCCCGATCCTGACCTGGGCCGACCGCCGTGCGGCAGAGTGCGTACCAGATTTGCGCGAACGCCTGGACGAGAGGGCCAACCACCGCCGAACGGGTTGCGTGCCCCACTCCAGCTACTGGCCCGCCAAGTTGCTGTGGTCGAGCTGCGCCATGCCCGAGACTTTCGAGAAGACGGAACGCTGGGTCTCCCCAGCAGACTACTTCTACGCCCGTTTCTTTGGGGAGCCCTATCAGGTAGGAACGTCGATGGCCTCGGGAACAGGCCTCTTCGACCAGAACCGGCGGAAGTGGGACCGCGAGACGCTGAAAGTCCTGCCCGTCGGAGAACGCCAGCTCTCCGCCATCTCGGATGAGCCCCGAAGTGGTTTGGCCAGAGAGTGGGTAGAGCGGTGGCCGGCCCTGCGAGATACGCCCTGGCTCCCAGCGGTGGGCGACGGCGCCTGCTCGAACGTCGGGAGCGGATGCACGGGTAGTGATAGGCTGGCGCTCATGGTAGGCACGAGCGGCGCGATGCGGGTGCTGTGGAAAGCGGAGTCCGTCGAGATACCCGATGGTCCCTGGTGTTACAGGGCCGACGCGGAACGCTACGTCATGGGCGGCGCGCTCTCCGATGGCGGAAACCTGATCGAATGGCTGCGCGGCACGCTACGCCTCCCCGCCCCAGGGAAGACCGAGAGACTGCTGTCCGACATGGAGCCAGACTCCCACGGCCTCACGTTCCTGCCGCTGCTCGCCGGAGAGCGTGGGCCTGGATGGGCCGACAGAGCAAACGGGACCGTATCCGGGCTCTCGATGAGCAGCAAGCCCATCGAGATCCTGCGCGCCGCCATGGAGGCCGTGGCCTTCAGGTTCGCCATCATCGCTGAGATGCTAGAGATCGCTTCCCCTGGGGAGAAGGAAGTCATCGCCAGCGGCGGGGGCCTCATCCACTCACCAACATGGACCAGGATCATGGCCGATACGTTAGGAAAGCCGGTAACGCTCTCTGGTGTAAAGGAGGCCTCCAGCAGGGGAGCAGCCTTGATCTCACTCGAAGCTCTGGGAGGACCGGAGATCGAGGCCGCCGATGTGCCACTCGGCGAGACCTTCGAACCTGATCCGGCAAGACACAAGATTTACATGAAAGCGCTCGAACGCCAACGCCGGCTCTACGACGCCGTGTTGGGAGGCTCGTAGAGCCTCCTGCTAGTCAGCACGCGCCCTGTCGGGCGCTTGTCAGCATTTCAGCTTGTTGGTTTGTGCAGGCCCTGGGCTGACATGCTGAAAGCAAGGGCCTGCAAGGCCCGATGCGTGCTGACAAGCGAAGGCCGCAAGGTGAGCGTGCTAAAGTGCTGACAGCGCGTCAGCGCTCGTCTATAGGCACGTAGTCTGCTTCGCGGGGGCCTGTGTAGATCTGACGCGGGCGGGCGATCCTGAGCTCGGGGTCGTCGATCATCTCCATCCACTGGGCCATCCAACCCGAGGTGCGTGGTATGGCGAACATGACGGTGAAGGCGTCCGTCGGTATCCCGAGGGCTTCGTAGATAAGGCCGGAGTAGAAGTCTACGTTGGGATAGAGCTTGCGGCTTGTGAAGTAGTCGTCGTCCAGCGCGTGCTTTTCGAGCTCGATGGCGATGTCGAGCAGCGGGCTCTCCTTGTTCGTGGCCTCGAGCACCTCGTCGACGTGGCCGCGGATGATCCTGGCCCGCGGGTCGTAGTTCTTGTACACCCTGTGCCCGAACCCCATGAGACGCTCGTCGCCCTGCTTGACGCCTTGGAGGAAGGCCGGGATGTTGTCGATGCTTCCGACGCGCTGGAGCATCCTGAGGACCGCAACGTTGGCCCCGCCGTGCAACGGGCCGTAGAGCCCGGCGCACCCGGCGGTGATGGCCGAGAAGGGGTCCACCCTCGAAGACCCGACGACCCTTACCGCCGCGGCCGAACAATTCTGCTCGTGGTCGGCGTGCAATATGAAGAGCACGTCGAGCGCCTTCTCCAGGCGTGGATCTGGCTCGTACTTGGGCTCGGCCATCTTGAAGAGCATGGACAGGAAGTTGCCCGCGTAGGAGAGGTCGTTGTCGGGGTAGACGTAGGGCAACCCCAGGCTGTGGCGGTAGGCGAACGCGGCGAGGGTTGGCACCTTGGCGATCAGTCGCACCGCCGCAACATGACGCTGGTACTCGTCGTTGATATCCGCGGCTTCAGGGTAGAACGTCGAGAGGGCGCCGACGGAAGCCTGCAGCATCCCCATCGGGTTCGCGTCGTGGCGGAAACCGTTCATGAAGTTCTTGATGTTCTCGTGGACGTAGGTGTGATGGGTGATCTCATAGGTCCATTGGTTCAGCTCGTCCTCGGAAGGGAGCCATCCGTAGATGAGCAGATAGGCCACCTCGAGGTAGGAAGAATGCTCACATAGTTGCTCGATAGGGATGCCCCGGTGCTCGAGGATCCCCTTCTCCCCGTCGATGTAGGTGATGGCGCTCCTGCAACTCGCCGTGTTGGAGTAGCCAGGGTCATAGGTCATAAGGCCGAAGTCGTCTTCATCGACCTTGATCTGCCTGAAGTCCATGGCCCGGACGGTGCCGTCCTTTATCTCGACGTCATAGCTCCTGCCCGTACGATTGTCCGTGACAGATAGACTCTCGGTCCCCGTGGTCGTCGTACCCCGCCCGTTATCCGTGCTCTGCGACTCTTCGGTCAACCTGTGCCCCTTTCTCTTGCACGTGCGTTCATTATATATGCTCCTGCCACATATGTGTCAGTTTTGAAACGCATTGTGAGGTACGGGTATTATCACGCACTGGAGGAGAAACGGAAAGCAATGGGCGCGGACCGGCCGCATGGGGGACGAAACCTTCGTCTTACGCCTGCGTATAGGCGGTTAGCCACGGTGAGGAAGGAGCGCACATGAAGACTGACGCGAGGAACTACGGGATCCAGCGCGAGTACGGCCCGCGACTCGAGGCGTCGAGGCCCGGTATGATGAGCGTCGAGGGGGAGCGCACGTGGTCGGTGCTGGCCCATTTGAGCACGTTCTTGAACCTCTTCACGGGATTTCTCGGGCCAGTTGCGGCGTTCGTGATCTGGCTGGTCTACAAGGACGACTCACCTACCGTGGCCAGGCACGCGCTCAGATCTGTCTTCTACCAGGTTGCCTGGCTCACCGCCATCTTTATCGGGTGGACCGTCACGTTCGCGCTCATGGCGATCCTTGTCGGCTTCCTGCTCGTGCCCGTCATGGCCGTGGTGACGCTAGCACCCTTCGTGCAGGCTTCCTATGAGGCGTACATGGCCTACCGGGGCGGGGGTCGTCGTTACATGTAGGTAACAGGTTTCAGGCTACAGGTATCAGGTTGGGTGCCTGCTCTAGGAAGGATCCTCCAGCTGGAAAGTTACTTCCACGTTGACCCTGTAGGCCTTGATGTTGCCATCCTCTATGGTGACGTTCATGTCCTTGACCCACGCGCCTTCCACGCCCCTGAGCGTCTTGGTGGCACGGGCGACGGCCACGTTGATGGCGTCCTCGAAGCTTGTCTGGGACGTGGCGCTCAACTCGGTGACTCGGGCAATATTCATGGTGTTCGCCTCCTTGCAAAACCCTAGATTGCCGCTTATCTGTTTCGTATGTAGCCTTATCGAGCGGAGATCAAACATCATGGTCAGGTGGCTCCAGTCAGGCTCGTACTCCGGGTTCGTTGAGTCCCTCCGAGGGTAAAAAGCAGCTAATAGTAGGCCACCAGACGCGAGGAGCGGGATGCCCTACAAGCAGATCACACAGCTTCCAGGCGGTGTGAAAAACAATCTTCCCAGGCACGCCCAGGAGATCTACAAAGAGGCGTTCAACTCCGCAGAGGAGTAGTACAGCGAAGAGGATCGTGCCCACCGCATCGCCTGGAGCGCCGTAGAGCAGAAGTATGAGAAGAACCAGAACGGAGACTGGGTCTCCAAACAGGACTGACACCGTCTGAGAGGCGCCCTTCGGGTTTTTACGGGCAAATCAGAATCTATCTACGAGACGATGATCGGAGGCACCAGGTTTCACCGGATGGCATCATGTGGGTGACCAAGGAAATTACGGGAAAACAACACATGTCATGCCATCTGCCGCCCCGGTTAGTGAAGGTTTCATCCCCTTTTAGGGGATTCCGCACCTGCTACCGCGTCGTTGGAGACCTAACCCGACCAGCACAGTTCACACGTGGCTCACCTGGAGGAGGACGAGTACCGGCGGGTGGTAGAGGACTTTTTTCGTCGCGTAGAGGAGGAGCAGGTCTAGGCGCACTTTCGAAGTAGAGAATTTACCGGGACGACCTTCCTCGAATGCGCCTTCCGTAAAGTTCGTCCTGGCTCATTATGAGTTGCCGCTGTTAGCCTCATCCTCCCCGCGGCCGACTTTCTCATTGAGCCAGTCCTCGTACATCTGGCCATTCGGCATGGCGACGCCTTCCAAGCACTTGGCTTGGTCTAGTTGCTTTTGAGCGACCGTGGCGCCTGTCAGATCTGCGTTGCTCAGGTCGGCCTGCTCCTTCTATTGGCGTACCACCAGCACGGGGCAGTGAGCGTGCCTCACGATCGAGTCGGAGGCGCTGCCCATCAAAGCCCTCCTCATGCCACCCAAGCCCCGGCTGCCGGTAGCGATCAGACCCGCTCCTATCTCCTCACCCAATACGACGATCTCTTCGTCCGGACGCCCCATCCTCAGATGGGCTTTCGAGACGGTTCCCCCAGCCGACTCGATCTCGTCCACCTGCTCTTCGAGTAGCCGCCGGGC
Organism: uncultured Rubrobacteraceae bacterium; assembly: GCA_963811295.1. GTDB lineage: Bacteria > Actinomycetota > Rubrobacteria > Rubrobacterales > Rubrobacteraceae > Rubrobacter_D. The sequence goes on from CAWEQZ010000034.1 coordinate 11,887, forward strand.
TTGTTCCTGGTGCTCTTCGTATCGGGCGAAGTACCCACGCCTTTCAGGGTGGGAGACAGGCTTTACCTCTCCTACATGGATCACGTGAAGCTCCGAGTCCGTACGGTCAGCAAGCTCCACGACAGTCTGGGCGGTGACCGACGACTCTGCGGAGCCATCGACGGCCAGCAGGATCCTGCCAGGCAGGAAGTCTCTCTCGCTTTCACCGTCTCGCACCACCAGCACAGGGCAGTGGGCGTGGCGCACCACTGAATCGGAGACGCTGCCTATCAAAGCTCTTCGGATCCCGCCTCGTCCCCTGCTGCCTACCACTACAAGCCCAGCCTCTATCTCCTCGGCCAACCCAACGATCGCCTCGGGCACGCCTCCCTCCGCCAGGTGCGCCTGCGCTGGCGTCCCGCCGACCGAACGTAGCTTCTCCGCCTCCGCGTCGAGCAGCTCCCTGGCTCGTTGCTCAGAGATCCGCTGGAGATCCTCCTCCAGCACCGGGTCTTCCAGCTCTACTCCATCGAAGCGGGTTGCCTCAGGGTAGGCCGGGTACCATGGGGAGATGCCGAAGACGTGTACCACGTGCAACTCAGAGCCGGTCTTATCGGCCAGTTCGGCCGCGCTCCGGGCGGCTAGGTCGGCCTCATTGGAACCATCAGTGGCCAAAAGGACCTTGGTGGGGAAGATGCTCATGTAAGGTGTCCTCCTCGCTCAAAGCTTGCCCCGCGAATGCATGATGCCAGACGCACGTACCTGGTGCGACTTCTCAGAACTCCATGCCTGCGACGTTCGTATAGCGCCGGCCTTTGCAACTCTAGCCGCTTCGCACCTCCCTTAGGGGAATGAACGGACCCACTTCAAGACTCGTGGTAGGTCCACCCTTTGATAGTATGCTGGTCCCCTGCACACCTGGGAACCGGCCGAGGTAACACCCACTATGGTCTGCTGGTCGGGAACGAACAGCGGTCCCCCCGAATCGCCTTTACAGGAACCTTCTCCATTGCCCTTTATCAGGCTGACGCCCGTAGTCTTGACTAACATGTCGCCGACAGCGTCGTTTGTGTTGAGAAGCATCACTGTGGCCCTGTAGCGATCGCCCGGATAGACCAGCTGCGGTTGCGGTCCGCCGTCGATACCATATCCGGTCGCGCCATAGCCCACGGTGGTGAGGCGTTGGCCCTCCTCGAGGGTGTCGACCAGACCAGCATCCGGCAGAGCACCGTACTCTGCTACCCTCACCGGCTCGTCGAGAACGGCAACTCCTACGTCGTAGCGGATGTCGCGGGGCAGAGTGCCCACGATCTCGGGACGTTCTGGTGGGAGGCGGCAATTTCCTTTGTCCTCAGGATCTGGGAAGCAGAATTTCGGGTGGGTGTAGGGGGTTGCCTTTACGACCTTGGATGCTCCCGGCTTGTAGGTTGGGTCGAATGAGACGTAGGTCGGCAGATCCTCTCTTTTCAGGAGGTCTGTGCAATGCCCTGCGGTAAGGAAGACCTTGGGTGAAAGGAGGGTGCCAGAGCACACGGGGATGCGTTGCCCTTTGAACTCCCCAGATGGAGGCACGGTCACTAGCGCTCCCACGTAGCGGTGGGCGTCAGAATCCCTGTCGGGCTGGCCGTTTATGATGGCCTGTGCTACGCCGCCAGCAAGCAGGGTGGCTAGAGCCATCGTCGCCAGCACAAGCACTACTCGTCGCATGCCTTCTCCTTCTCCTACGTGCTCCCCACCGGAGCGTTTGCACACAAAGTAACAAAACTATGAAACTGGGTCTTTCAGAGAGCTTCCCACGCGCTCGGGTGAATAGGGGCCGTCAGGTTCTTGGGAACATTCTGCTTCACGGTTCCCTAGGGTCCGAAGACGGGGATGGCGGTCTCGGGCGGCGTGGTGTAAGTGGGTAGAGGAGGCAGCGCCACCTCGGAGCAGTAGACGATTTCTTCGGGCGTCTCACATCCCTTTATGACCTCGCCGTTCAAGACGTTACCCACGATGTCCGCGTTCAAAAGGTCGGGCCTGTCCGACCGACCGCTGTCCGTCGCGCGTATCGCCACGCCCTCAGAATCGGGTAGGTACGCAACGTCGGCGATGATCGCCGCTCCGAACACGTTGTTGCGCACCAGCGCGTTCTGCGCATCGTGTATGCTCACACCGCCACGTACCGCACCGGTAGAGTTGCCGTGCACCTCGTTGTTCTCGATGAGCGCCTCGCCAGAGTCGGTAACTTCGCCCACCTGCTCGAAGCGGATACCGGCCCGTCCGTTATCGACCACCAGGTTCTCGTGTACCCAGAAACCGTTCGGATGGTCGGCGGAGTCGCGGCAGTATACGTCGCACCACAGGCCGTTGCCCTGATTGTCATGGATGTAGGAGTTTCTGACCTCGACCTCGTTGATCGCCTTCAAGCCCGAACCCGTGAACCCGAGGAAGTTAGGATCCTGGGTGGTGTCGTCCAACTCGATACGGTCGAAGGTGCCGTGGGCGTTGGTGATGCCCGCCGCATCGGTGCCCGTAATGTGTACCGCGTAGAGGCTGCTGGTATTGGACGCCATGCCCATAGCGAGCCCGGAGCCCGTGCCGGCTACCGGTGAGCCACCCGGAGAATACTGGCCCGTGCCACCGACGATCTTGACCCACTCCAGACGAACCGTGCCCCGGGCGCGGATCACGTTGCTTAGGCCCTCACTACCCACGATGGTGACTGTGGGCTCCGGGTCGAAAGCGGGGTAGCGCTCTATGAAGGTGCCCTGCGGGCCGGCGATCTCGTCACCTTCGTTGAGCTCCACCATCGTATCGACGGGGTAGGTGCAGGGTCCTTCGAGCTGGAATCGGGTTCCTATGGTTGGGTCGTCGGCGTTGACCGTGGCGTCGAGGTCTTGGCCGCACGGTACGACGATTACCCTATCGGCACCCATCACGAAGAGCATCGACAAGACCACGATCGAAGAAAGGCAAATCAGTTCGAATAGGTGCTTCACTCCTTCACCTTTCCTCGGATGGCTACGCACACGCGTCGACCCCACGCTTTATGGACCCACATTACTACAGTGCCGATGAATACGCGATGAACTTTGAGGGAAGAACCGGCTCCTTTGCACAATTGTTCTCGAAAATTGTCCCAGAAACAGTCCAATTGGGTGTTTGATCGCCCTCCGGGTTGCGATACCGTAGTAGCACGCGCTCCAGTAGGGAGTGCACAAAGAGGAAGTAGCGCTGTTGAAGCGCACCACATAGAGAACAACCCCGAACTATACGACGGCAGCGTGGATTGGGGGGCGTACTGTGGCGCCGGAACGGGCCGAACCTGTTCACCCATCTACCGCAGGCTGGCAACAGGACGTTGCCACAGTACGCCCCTGAGGGCACCGCCGAGGACGCCAACAACTGTACGATTAGTCAGGAGGCTCTGTACTCACCACCGGCGGCCGGTGGCCCGTGACAGCCTTCGACCGAGGGGACGTTTTCCGGAAGCTGGAGTCTGCAGATATAGATCAGTAGATAGGCGTCACTTCATGGAGGTCTGGGCGTGAGTCACGCGCCACAGATGGAACTGCGCCCCATCGAAACCCTTCAACTGCGCCTCGAACGGCTCCGGGACCAACTGGTTCTGCGGCGCCGACAGGAGTTCTTCTACTTCCGGGTCGTGGCGGACCGCATCAGAGATTATGACGTTCTCACCCGACGATAAGCGTTCCAGGCGGGCGGCCATGTTGACCACCGACCCAAAGTAGTCCAGCCGGTCGTTCATCGTGACCGCGATGCACGGACCGTGATGCATTCCGGCTTTGAGGTAGAAGCGGGGCGCACCGCCGGGTGGAGCAGCGAGCCGCCTTTGGGCTTCGAGGATGGCCCGGAGGGCCGAAGCCGGACGACGGAACACGGCCATGACCGCGTCGCCAATCGTCTTCACCAGCGCGCCATCCTCCTCGGCAATCGCCTCCCGCAGCACCACGAAGTGATCCATGACGCACCCGAAGGCGGGTGCGTCGCCGATCTCTTGGTAGAAACTGGTAGAGTCCCTGAGGTCGGTGAAAAGGACGGTCAGGCTACCCACCGAGATCCGCTCGCCAGGCCGGAGTAGCTCGCTGGAAAAGAGGTCGCGGAAGACCTGCAAGGCGGTGACTTCCGCGGCGGTGGACGCCTGATCGCTCCAAGCCATACGCTCTAGCACGAAGAGCTGCTCGGCGTCGGTGCCGTTCTCGAAGTGCAGGGTCGGTGCCAGGGATGCCTTTAATTCGTCGCCAGACCAGCCGTCGTGCGCAGCGGTGAGCGTGACCTCCTGCATCCCATCCGGCGCTGCTATCAAGTACTGTCCCCCGGCCAGGCCCAGGGTCCTGAGCCTGTAACGCCCTGCTTCCAACGGCAGGGTCATACCACGCCGGTCGCCCGGCGCCAGCAAGTGTTGGGCCACGATGTGCGGGGTCAGCTGAGGGCCGCCGACGCAGAAGGTGCGTTCCTCCACCCGGCGAAGCATAGGGCTGGTCCGGAAGGTGAGCTCCACGGATCGATCGAAGTTGGCGGCGAAGTCGATGTTGCACGTTTCGCAGTGGGCTCGCTGCTTCATCTCCTCCAGCGTCGAACCGCACTCCTTCACGCCGCGACAGAGGGGACACAGCAGATCCCACCGAAGATCGAAGAGGCCCACGCGCGTCGCCTGCAAGCAGAGTTCGAGCACCTTTCGACGTGGTGCACCCCACGCATCCGCGAGCACATAGGGCCTTAGTCTCGCCACGACGAAGTCGTCCTCCCTCTCGACGGTCTCGACTAGCCGGGCCACGAGCTCCGGCTCGTCCGTACGCTCGACGAGCTCTCGTCGCAGGGCATCCAGCCGGGCGCGCCCTCCGGGAATAAAGCGAACAACTGCTGGTTGCTCAAGAACACGATCCGCCGTCATCGCCAGGTCGTCATACCTGCGGAAAGCAATGTCGAATGCGCGCCGGTAGGAGAGTCGCATCAGCGCGGGGACGGTAGTCACGCCGAGCAGGTTCTTGGGCCGTATCCACGTGTGATACACGAGCCGCGTACCACCACCTGGCAAGGGTTCCAGCTCGACTAGCACGCGCGTCGATGCGACGGGTCCGGCACTGTAGCGTCGATGGACGCCAAAGCGATAGGGGCGCACCCATTCGAAGGGTTCCTCCTCCCATTCGACCCGTACCCCTAGTTTGGAGACCCGCAGGTTCTGGCGGGCGTTCTGCCTGATCGCGTCGTCCGCGCGACGGATGCTCGGAAGACCTGTCTCGCGGTTGAACCTGTTCGTGTCGGCGACAAACGGCCACAATCGCTCCGGGGATGAGCGGAGCCGCCACTCCCACTTGTAGTGAAACTCTGGGTAGCCCATCCCAATCTTCTCCTCCCTTAAACTCGGGGAATCCGGTCTGTGGACAGCTTCGTTGCCGCTCTTCTCGATCTCTATCAGGTAACGCGGATCGTCATCGGAGGCGTTGACCTTGGGGCCACCGACCGCCGAGTTCGTGGTTGATTTCTGCTTGACCTTTCCGTGGTTCTCCCCTCCTGGGGTATTCTACTTCACCATGTAGCCTTGCTCGAAGTTCTGCGCCACGATGCTCCTTCCTCAGTTCCGGTGACGAGCGTCTAGAGCTACCTCGATCTTCTCCAGGAGGGTTTTGCGGTTCTTGTTGAGCTTTTCGTAGGACCGGACGGCCTTGATATCGTCCTTGGAGAGGCCCTCGATCTTCTTCTCTACCTCCCCGACGCTCAAGTCGTCGTAGCCGTCTATGGGGACCCGTTTGGCGTTATCGCGGGCTCTCTTGGCCCCTTCGGTGTTGGAGACGTACTGCCTGCCGTTTTGGAGCCTTCGCGTTTCTTCTGCTCCGTCTCTTCCTTCTCCGCCTCGCTCATGGTCTCCCAGGCTTTTGGAGATAGCTTGGTCTCGCCGTCTTCCTGGGCGTCGCCCTCTTTCGTCTGCCACTCCTCCTCGGTCCACTCTTCCAGGTTTATCTGGGACTGGCCCTTGTAGCCGCCGCCCCGCTTTTCGTACTCTTGCGTGAGGAGTTGGGACTTGCGGGCGCTCCACTGGCCCTCCTTGCCGCCCTTGTCGGAGGCTTTGATCTCCTCCTTGATCTTCTCCCTGAGTCCGGGATCTGTGTACTTCGCTTCGTATTCCTGCTTCGCCACCTGTTCCTGCGCGCCCTCCCTCGGGGAATCAGTATCGCCTTTGTCCTGTGCGGTCCGTGTTCACTTACGCACGGGTGCGCGAGCACTCGCGGTAATGGCCCGAAGGGCGCATTCAACCTATTCGAATCGGGTCATCAGGCAAGGATCCTTACATCTAGCGCAGACTGTGTGCCAGGGCGTCGATGTCAAGGCCGGCGGGGTCGACGACAGGAGGTTCGGGGAGGTTCCGTGGCGGCGAGTACTTCTGTCCGATGCCGCAGTCGAAGACGACGACCTTGTCGTCGCGCCCGATCTCCCCCCTGTCGCGCAGTACGGGGACGGCGGCGAGAGCCGCTGCGGACTCGGGGCTGACGTAGCCGACTCCCATGCGTCCTGCGAACGTCTGCATCTCGGAGATGGAGTCTTCGCTCACCGCGACCGCGGTGCCTCCCGATTCTCTCAGAGAGTCCAGGATCAGGAAGTCGCCAACGGCGGAGGGGACCCGAATACCGGATGCTCTGGTGTGCGCGCCCTGCCAGAGCTTGGCGAACCTGTCTCCCGACTCGAATGCACGGACAATCGGTGGACAGCCCTCTGATTGAACGCTCACCATCCTCGGCCTTCCGGACCCTATCAGGCCCATAGTCTCCAGCTCCTGGAAGGCTTTCCACATCCCTACGAGGCCCGTGCCGCCGCCCGTCGGGTAGACGATCACGTCCGGTAGGCGCCAGCCACACTGTTCGGCGAGCTCGAAGCCCATGGTCTTCTTGCCCTCGACCCGGTACGGCTCTTTGAGCGTGCTGACGTCGAACGCTCCAATCTTCGGGGCGAGGACGGTCGAGATCTTGCCGCAGTCGGAGATAAGACCTCGCACCAGGACGAGCCTGGCCCCCATCGCAAGCACTTCCTGCTGGTTGACGGGCGTAGCATCAGCGGGCGTCAGCACCGTGACCCGCGCCCCGGCAGCCGCGCCGTAGGCCGCAAGCGCGCCCGCGGCGTTCCCCGCTGAAGGCGCGATGAATGAGGTCACGCCCAACTCTACGGCCCGCGAGACAGCGACGGCCATCCCTCGCGCCTTGAAGGAGCCCGTGGGATTCAGGCCTTCGGCCTTGGTGGAGAGGCGCGGGACGCCGAGCACCTCGCCGAGCCGTAGCTGCGGCAAGAGCGGTGTATTACCCTCTCCCAGATACACGACGTTGCTCTTATCTCTCACCGGCAGAAGTTCTGCCCAGCGCCACAGGCCGCCCGTCTGGCGCTCAGCCAGCGATTTCTTTGTCAGAGTTCGGGCGGCCTTCTCGATGTCGTAGCGGGCGAGCAAAGGGCGGTCATCCACTGGGTCAAGCCCGATCAACTCGTCCGCCGGATACCTCTCCCCCGAAAGCGCGCCCTCAAGATGCGTAAACGTAGAACCGGTATAGTTCAAGTCAACCCCTCGAGACGTGTCAGAACCGGCGCAATTCTACTCGGGCGCAGGGGAGAGTGCTACATCGGGTGGCAGACTAGCGAGGCTTTCTCAGCGAGCATGTGCAGCAGCGACTACTTCCAGCTGGTCTAGCACCTCCTGAACAGAGACTACGTCGCCGTACTTGGCGTCTATGTCGTAGAGGTTCGCTTTGTGGGCGTCGGGATTGCGGTCGCCTACGGCTTCGCTGGGGACGACGGGGCGGAAGCCGTACTGGAGGGCGTCGACGGCCGTCGCGCGGACACATCCTGAGGTGGATGCTCCGGTGATGATTAGGGTGTCTGTGCCGGCGGCGGTGAGGAGGCTGGAGAGGCCTGTACCGAAGAAGCCTGAGGCGAAGAGTTTGTTGAGTACCGGCTCCGTCTCTTCGGGAGAGATGCGGGGGTCGATCTCGGCCCACCGGGTTCCGGCCTGCAGCGTCAGGAGCGCGGGCACTTTGTCTATGAAGTCGGCTGCGGTGAGTTTGTCCGACTCGCGGTAGGCGACGGTGGTAAAGACGATGGGGATCTCCGCCCGTCGGGCTGCTCTCAGGAGCTTCTGTATCTTCGAGATGGGGCCTTCCAGATCGCAGGCCAAGGGTGATTCCGGATCTGTGAACCCGAGGGTCATGTCTATGACGGCGAGTGCGGGACGGCGGCCGAAGCCGCCGCGTCCGCCGAACCCTTCTATGTGCGCCAAAATGTTACCTCCCGTTGCCCCTAGCTTTACCGAGCTCGCCCGAAAGCCATTCGTTGAACTTGCGGCGGGTCTCGGCGATCATGCGCCGCTGCTCATCGAGGGGCGGGAGATCTCCATGGTCGAAGCCCGGTGACTCACTGCGGCTGGCCTCTATCTCCTCGCGCTTCGATTCTGTCGCTGGCGCGTCGACGGAGCCGTCGCCACCGACCACGACACCGTAGACACTCTCGGCGGACTCGGGGCTTATGAGGTTCCAGCGGACGTCTTTGGCTATTGCTTCGGGGTCGCGCTCCAGAGGGTCGCCGACGCCACCGGCGCCGGCCGTCTCGAAGATGAGGCGGTCGCCCTCGAAGACGGGCACGTCGCGCACTTTGGCCGGCATGTCGACCTCTTCGCCGTTCGCCCTGACGAGGGTTTTTCTTGACGCGGCGCCTGGCTTGCCGCCGTCCACGCCATAGGGGTACGTGTGGTGCCTGTCGTCCTGGTAGGTGATGTGGCCGTCGGCCAGGAAACGGTAGACCTTCTTTATCCCGCAGCCGCCCCTGAACTGGCCGGCGCCGCAGGAGTCTTTGCGGGCCGAGTACTCCTCTACGATCATGGGGTAGTACGTCTCCATGTATTCGGCGGGGACGGCGAGGAACTCGGGCCACCAGGAGTGTCCGTCGAGGCCGTCCTTGCCGGGGATGGCCGGGATCCCACCGTAAAGGATCTCCATGGTCTGGAACGGCTCGCCGGTCTCTTTTACGCCGGAGTAGACGAAATTGGGGCTCGTCCCGTAGGAGCCGGAGACGTTGAAGCCGATGGCCTTGGCGTAGACGGCGCCGAGGACGTCGAACTGGCGGGCCATGACGACGAGGCGATTGCTCAAGGGCGCCGGCTCCCTCGGTCGCAACACTGTTCCGTCAGGAATGTTGACCTTGATGACGTCGGCGTAGCCGTCGTTGAAGAGGATCGTCGGGTCTACGGCGGAGATCAGGAACACCCCCGCGAACATCTGGAACATCTCTTTGTTGAGCAGGAAGTTGACGGGGCCGGGGACCTGCGCGTCGGTGCCGTTCCAGTCGAGGTGCAACTCGTCGCCCTCGCGCCACATCGCCAGCTTGAGCTTTATGGGTCCGTTGCCGAGTCCGTCGTCGTCGGTGTAGTCCTCGAACTCGAAACGCTCGCCTTCTGGGATGAGCTGGCGGATCAAGTTGATGATGCTCGTGCGCGTCCGGGCGAGAAGCGCGTCGCAGGCTTCGAGGTACGTATCTTTACCGAAGCGGTCACAGATATCCTTTACCCTTTGGGCGCCTGCGGCTGTGCCGGCGGCTATGGCCATGACGTCGGCGCGGGTCTCGCGCGGCGTGCGGGAATTGTGGCAGAAGAAGCGCAGTACCTCTTCGTTCAGAGTGCCTGCGTCGTAGAGCTTGACCGGCGGCAGCCTGACGCCCTCCTCGTAGATGGAGCGGGCGTCGATGGGGATAGAACCCGCGGTCGAGCCTCCGACGTCCATGAGGTTGCCCCACTGCAAGGCGTAACCTATGTGATCTTCTTCGTAGAAGATCGGACGCACCAGCAGGATGTCTGGAAGGTGGGAGGTGCTCCCCTCCATCATGTACGGGTCGTTGAGGGCTATAACGTCGCCGTCCTTGAGATCCTCCACCGTGTAGGGGGAGTTTTCGAGAACGGTATCCACGGGGCTCCCGAACTGGCCTACTATCATGCGGCCCTTGCGATCCGCTATGAGGGGGAACTCGTCGGCCTGTTCGCGGATCACGGGGCTTACGGCGGTGGTGACGAGCACCCGGTCCATCTCGTGGCGGATGTTCTTCAGGGCGTTCTCGATGATGTCGAGGGTAACGTGGTCTATGTCGTGTTCCCGGACGAAATCCGGCTCGGCCTGCTCGTGCAACACCATCTCTTATGCCTCCTCGATCAGGATGTTCCCGAAGCTGTCAACGGCGCCCCTGTAGCCTGGCTCTATTACCGTAGTCGTGTCATCCTGCACAACGATGGCGGGACCCGCAACAGCATTTCCAGGGCGCAACCCGGTACGGTCGTAGATCGGGGTCTCGACCCATTCGCCGTCGAAGTACACCTGCTCTTTGCGTGTGATCGCGCCCGGGGCATCCTCCCCGGCCCCGTCCTCGCTCTCCAGGAGGCTGACGCCCTTTATGGTGCCGCGCCCGACGACGCGGACGGTGGCGATCTCCAGCGGAGAGTCTGGCAGGTCGAAGTTGTAGCGCTGGCGGTGGGCCTCCTCGAAACGTCCGCGCAGGAAGGCGCTGCTCCCATCCTCGAGTTCCTCGAGCTCGAACCGGCAGGGGATCTGGATGTTCTGCAGGTAGTAGCGGCAGTCCGCATAAAGGTCGAAGCGCTTCTTGTCCTCCTCCACCCCCTCGCCTTCCAGCCACTCGTCGGCCTGCGCGATGAGGCCCTCGATCGTGGCCTTTAGCTCCTGTGCCCTGGTCTCTTCCGCGACGCGCAGGTACGTTTCGGGGAACTCGTTCTGGATGTCGGAAGAGAGGAATCCGAAGGCGCTCATCACGCCTGGCGTCGGTGGGACTATCACGGAGCGGGAGTGGATCAGACGCCCCAGCGCGTTCGCGTGCATCGGCCCTGCTCCACCAAAAGCGACGAGCCCGAAGTTCCTCGGGTCGTGCCCGCGTTCGACGCTGACCACACGCAGGGCGGCGTGCATGTTCTCGTTGACGATCTCGATGATCGCCTCTGCCGCCTCCTCGACGCCCATCCCGAACTGCTCGGTAATGGTCCCCACGGCCTCTCTAGCCACCGCCTCGTCCATCTCCAGTGTGCCTCCGAGGGCTACGCCGGGCGGTATACGGTGCAGCACGACGTTCGCGTCGGTCACGGTCGGGTCTTCGCCACCGCGCCCGTAGGCCGCCGGTCCCGGGTCGGCGCCGGCGCTCGCCGGCCCGACCTGCAGGGCGCCACTCGCCGAGACGAACGCGATGGAACCACCGCCGGCCCCGACGCTGTGGACGTCCACCGCGGGGGACTTGAACTGATAGTACCCGAGCTGTATGTCGCGCCGCACGGGTGTCTCGCCGTTCAGGCAGAGCGAGACGTCGGTCGAGGTACCCCCCATGTCGAACGTCAGGATGTCGGGGACCCCGATCTCACGCGCCAGATACGCCGAGCCGGTAACACCGCCCGAGGGTCCTGACAGGGCTATCTGGATCGGGCTCTCCGCCACCGCCTCGGTGCTCATCGCTCCGCCATCGGAGCGGACGATCGACAGCGCGCCCCCAAAGCGCTTCTCGTCGATGGACTTCTCGAAGTTTCTCATGTACAGCATGGTGCGCGGCTGCACGGCGGTGTTGACGACCGTGGTAAGCGTACGCTCGTACTCACCGTACTCCTGCCCGATATCCGCGGAGATAGACACGGAGAGATCGGGATACGCCTCGCGCACGAAATCCCTGGCGCGCCGTTCGTGGGAAGGGTTTACGTACGAGTTGAGAAAGCCGATGGCCAGCGACTCAACACCCCTGTCAACGAGCCGCTTGACCGCCTCGCGCACCTCGTTCTCGTCCAGCTCCACGAGCACTTCGCCGCCGGAGCTTATGCGCTCCGTGATACCTACGGTGTCTGTCGGATCGGCCGGCGGGTCGGGTTTCTGGAGGGTCATCCAACCGTAGAGTGGGCCGGGGGTCCAGGCGCGGGCGAGGTGCAGGATCTGCTCGTGTCCCTTCGTCGTCAGGAGGCCGACCCGCGAGCCGGTGTTGGTCAGTATCATATTCGTCACAACGGTCGTGCCGTGGAAGAACAGGTGCAAGTCTGGAAAGGAGATCCCCACCTTCTCACAGACCGCCTCTATCCCCTCGACCACGCCCTTCGAAGGATCCTCAGGGGTCGAGAGCACCTTACCCTCCGTCAGCCCACCCGTCTCCTCATCGAAGACCAGCACGTCCGTGAACGTCCCACCGACATCTACCGCAACGTTATACATGGTCGCTCCCTTCGGTCGCTCAGCATTTCAGCACGCGCCCTGTCGGGCGCTTGTCAGCACTTCAGCTTGCGTGTGCGTAAGCGCCGTGCTGAAATGGTGACACCTCATACGAAGTTTCCCGCCTTGTACACCTGTCCGGGAAGCTCTTTGTCGAGTTGCTGCGCTAGCCAGGTTGCTACTTCGATGAGGGCGTCGAGGTCTATTCCTGTGTCGTAGCCCATGTTGTGCAGAAGGTAGACGAGGTCTTCTGTGGCGATGTTGCCTGTGGCACGGGGGGCGAAGGGGCAGCCGCCCGTGCCGCCCACGGAGGCGTCGAGCACCGTCGCGCCGCTCTCGACGGCGGCGGCGGCGTTGGCTATGCCGGTGTTGCGCGTGTCGTGGAAGTGGCAGGCGACGGTGATACCGTGGGCCGCGACGCCCGCTACGAGCTTCCGCACCTGGCTTGGGACTCCTACGCCGATGGTGTCGGCCAGGACGATCTCGTCGGGGCCAGATGCGGCTACGCTGGCGGCGATCCGGAGCACATGCTCGGGGTCGACCCATCCTTCGAAAGGGTCTCCGAAGGCGGCGGAGAGCGTGATGGAGACGCGCACTCCGTCTAGCCGGGCCCGTTCCACGAGACGTGCGGCGAGCTGCGTCGCGTCGGACACGGTGGTGTTCTGGTTGCGCTTGGCGAAGGTCTCGGTTACGGGGAAGGCGTAGCGGACTTCGTCTACTCCGGCCTCGATGGCCCGCTCGTATCCCTTCTCGTTGAGGACGAGGCCGGCGTAGGTCGTCCCAGGGGAACGTTCGATGGCGGCCATTACCTCTTCTGCGCCGGCCATCTGCGGGACGCGTTTCGGGTTGACGAAGCTGGCGGCCTCCACGCGCCGGACGCCGGCGGCTGCGAGCTTCTCGCAGAGCTCGGCACGGACTTCAGGGGAGAGCGTCTTGTCCTCGTTCTGGAGGCCGTCTCGGGGTCCTACGTCGACTATCTCGATGCGCATCAGACGATGCCCCGTTCGCGAAGTCCGTCTAGATCCTCTTCGGTCATCCCGAGCACGTCTCTGAATACTTCGTCGTTGTGCTGGCCCAGCTTAGGTCCGGTCCAGCGCACCTCTCCTGGTGTTTCGGAGAGGCGGGGGACGACGTTCTGCATGGGGAACGGTCCGATCTCCGGGTCTTCGACGGTGACGATGTTCTGGCGGGCGGCGTACTGTTCGTCCGAGAGCATGTCCTCGGCGGTGAAGAGCTTCCCTGCAGGGACGCCCGCCTCCTTCATGATCTCGAGCACCTCTTCCGCGCTTCTTTGGCTAGTCCAGTCGGAGATCAAAGCGTCCAGCTCTTTTTGGTTCTCGCCGCGGGCGTGGTGGGTTGCGTACCTTTCGCCTTCGGCCCATTCGGGATGTCCCAGCGCCTTGGCAAACCGTCCGAACACGGTGTCGGCGTTGGCGCCGATCACGACGTAGTCTCCGTCTCCGGTGGGGTAGGTGTTCGACGGTGCTACGAAGGGCAGGATGGCTCCTGTGCGCCCGCGGACGTGGCCTGCGAGTGCGTACTCCGGAATCGTACTCTCCATCAGCGCGAGAACGGCCTCGTAGATCCCCACGTCCACCATCTGACCTCTGCCGCCGCGCGTCTCCCGGTTGTAGAGGGCCGTCACCGCGCCGAGGGCACCGAAGGTCGCTGCGAGCGAGTCGCCGAGGCTGATCCCGACCCGCGGCGGCGGACGGTCTGGGTACCCTGTCACGTGCCTTATCCCGCCCATGGCCTCGCCGATTGACCCGAACCCGGCCTGGTCCTTGTATGGTCCTGTCTGTCCGTAGCCCGAGACCCGCACCATGACGAGACCGGGGTTGATCCCGCTCAGGTCCTCGTACCCGAGGCCCCATTTCTCCAGCGTGCCTGGCCTGAAATTCTCGACCACGACATCGGCCTCGGAGATGAGCCGGCGGGCGAGGTCCTGGCCTTCATCCACTCGAAGATTGATGGTGACGGATTTCTTGTTGCGGGCGATTATGGGCCACCAGAGGGTGCGCCCCTCTTTGCGGTGGCGGCCCCACACGCGCATGGGATCTCCTTTGCCTGGCGGCTCGAGCTTTAGGACTTCGGCGCCTAAGTCCGCAAGGAGCTGGCCGCAGAAGGGGCCTGCCAGCAGGCTGCCCATCTCGACGACGCGCACGCCTTCCAGAGGCCGAATCCCTTTGCTTCCCTCAGCCATTCATATCCTCCTCTAGGGCTCGAATGACGAAGTCGCGGCCCTCGTATACGTGCTCGCGCATGATGATCTCCGCCCTGTCAGCATCGCCTTTCTCCAGCGCTTCAAAGATCTGACGGTGATAGTGGTTGGAGATAGTCCGCTCGTGTGGCGTGTACCAGAAGAACGCCTTGAACATCAGCGGTATCTCGACGGTGCGGTTGATCAGGTGCTCCAGGCGCCTGTTGCGACTCGCCTCGACGATCGTGCCGTGGAACTGCTGGTTGAGCGCGACGAGAGCCCGGATCTCCTCCTCGTGATCCTCAAACCGGCCGGGCAGCCCCTCCATCTCCCAAGCTAGTTCCCGCAACCGCTCCAGCTCGCGCTTCTCTATGCGTCCTGCCGCGCGCCTGGCAGCGTGTCCTTCTAGTACAGCGCGCAGGTCGTAGATGTCCCACACATCCTCGATGGAGAACGAACACACCGTGGCCCCGCGGTTCGGCGCGATCTCGACTAGCCCTTCGGCCTCGAGCATGGTGAGGGCCTGCCTCACAGGGGTCCTGCTCACCCCGAGCCGCTCCGCTAACTGCTCCTCGATCAAACGCTCCTCCGGACCGTACTCGCCCGTCAAGATCAAAGCCCGCAACCGCTCCACAGCCCCGACAGACCGCGCCCCTTGCCCAGGGCCTCGCACAATGTATCCCACTCAAACCCCCGTCTTCGAACCACGGAGAACCCCTTGTATACAATCTTAGGCGCCCACGAATCTTGTGTCAAGAATGCCAAAGGCAGGGATGGCAATCAGGCGGAGTCGGCGGTCTGGCGCATGAGCAGGTGCCAGGGCGTCAGGATCTCGCATCCATTTGAGGTCACCGCTATGGTGTGCTCGTACTGGGCGGAGAGCCGCTGGTCTGCGGTCACCACGGTCCAGCCGTCCGTTAGATACCGTATCTCGGGAGTCCCTTCGTTTATCATCGGCTCGATGGTGAACGTCATGCCCTCGCGGAAGCGCATACCGCGACCCCGACGCCCGAAATGGTTTATGTGGGGCTCCTCGTGCAGCTTGTGTCCGACGCCGTGACCGCCAAGCTCCCGAACTACCCCGTAACCGTGGTGCTCAGCGAGTTCCTGGATGGCCGCTCCGACGTCACCGAAGTGCTTCCCTGGTCCCACCTCGGCGATTCCGGCCTCCAGGCAATCCCTGGCGACTTCCAGAAGTTTTCTGGTTCGCGGCGAGACGTCGCCGACCGGGTACGTGTAACACGTATCGCCGACCCAACCGCCCAACGTGGCGCCTACGTCTATACCCACGATATCCCCATCTCGCAGTCTCCTCGGGCCTGGAATGCCGTGGACGATCTCCTCGTTGACGGCCGTACAGATGGTGCCTGGGAAGGGAGGGACGGAGGGTGAGGGCTGGTAGCCTTTGTAGGTAGGCTCTCCGCCCTCGGAGCGGATGAAATTCTCGGCGATCCTGTCGAGTTCACCGAGCCTGACTCCGGCTCGGACGTGCTGGTGTAGCAGGACCAGTGCACGGGCAGCAAGGTCACCCGCCCGCCTCAGGCCTTGGATCTCGTTCTTGCTCCGCAGCACGACCATGGTTAGCAGCCACCGTAGCACAAACCGGCTAGACCGAAGTGCCGTCGACCCTGCGCGTCTCGATCACGCAGTGTACGAGGATTGGACTATCCACAGCGCCCTCGGCTCTTCGGCCTACTCGGTCAGCTCGGACCTCTTGAAGGCAATCACGGCGAGCCCGCGCCCCTGAAGGCCCGGAACCATGACGGGAGCGGCCGGTCGTTACCCGCCGGGGGAGGTTGCGATGAGCGCGCAGATTCGCGGCCCCGCGTCCTCCAGCCTGAGCACGTATCGGTAAATGTTTTGCTCGGTGCTACGCCCCTCCTCGTCGAGGTAGTCCCACCGCACGTCGGCGAAGGCCAGCTTCTCGGTGAGGTTCTCCACCGCGACGACCGTAGGCCGGGCGGCCACCATCCCCTGGGCGCGGTATCGCTCCGCCGCGCCGTCGAATGCGGCCTCGATCTCCTCGCGCGTCGCGATCGGAATGCTGCCCGCATCGGATAGCACGATGGAAGGGACAGCGTAGCAACCTGAGATGGCCTTCAAGTCGCCGGCTGAGACGGCTTCGCCGTAGCGGACGAAGAAATCCTCCAAGCGCCCCAGATCCAGTGCTGCCCCTTCGGCCGTCCGTTCGCTCATGGGAGTTCTTCCTGAAGTTTGGTTTGCAAATCCGCCTCGTGCGCTGCGATCCTCGGCCGCCACATCAGGAGCGAGACCGTGGAGGAGAACAGCGAGATCGTCGGGCCTGGAGAACATGGGCCAGTGCCCTGTAGGCAACCCCTCGAGGTGCCACTCGGGACCGGCCATCTCGCGGAACCAGGGGTGACCCTGGGCGATGAGCTCCCTGACCTGCTCCAGCGGGAAGCTGCAGGCGATCAAGAGCTTCGGCATCGCCTCCCTGGCGGGGCTTTCCAGCCGCAGCGGCCTGGTGTAGGTGCCGAAGGGCTGGTCGACGGCGCGAGAGCGCCACGACTCCAGCAGGTCTTCGTCGAGTCCCTCCAGGCTGGCGCCGTACACGTTCTCGAGCTCCTCCCAGGATGGCATGGGCAGGCGCCACCCATCGCCCTCTTCTGCCACCCTCCGTTCGGTGAGCTGCTTGACCTCGGGCGATTGCGTCTCGAGGTAAGAGGTGCCATCGGGGACCGGACCGGCATCCAGGTAGGCGAGCAGGGAGATGCGGTTGGGGATCCGGTCGGCGACGCCCGTGACGACTATCCCCGCGTAACTGTGTCCGAGGAGGATCATCTCGCGCAGATCCTCTAACTCCGCAAGGTTCACCACGTCGGTGATGTGGGTCTCGAGGTCGACATCCCGAGAGGCGACGTGCGCACGCTCGCCCAGGCCGGTGAGGGTAACGGGGTAGACCTCATGCCCGGCCTGCCTCAGGCTACGGGTGACTTCCTGCCAACACCAGCCCCCGAGCCAGGCTCCCCCAACAAGCACGTAAGTAGCCATCTGTGGACCTCCTCTTCTCGGTACCCATCGAGCGACTCCATGGGCCTGATGGTACCGGCAAAACCGGGCATACCTGGCCCTGTTTGGAAGAATGCCGGAGGATCCTTTCGCGCGGGCTTGCGTACAGCGCGACGGAGGAAGGCTTGCACCGACAGCTAGGGTGCTATCCGGACTCACGCACCTCGGCGAGTACCGCGCCTCCAGGGACGAGGGATCCCTCGTCGAAGGGGAGGGAGTGGACGACTCCTGCGTGGGGCGCGGAGACTGGCTGCTCCATCTTCATCGCCTCCAGGACGAGGAGGAGTTGTCCTTCCTCAACCTCCTGGCCCTCTTCTACGAGCACCTTCACGACCGTACCTGGCATCGGGGCTGTGAGGCTGGCGGCTGCATCGGCGCCAGGCCCTGTCTCGTCGACGGACGGAGGCTGGGGTTTGCGGAGCGTATAGGTCTCGCCGCGTAGAGAGATGAGAACCACTTCGGGACCAAGATGTATTCCAGCCTCGAGGGGCTCCTCGTCGATCATGGCGCGGATGCGGCCGTCTCCATAGTAGAGAACTTCGACGATGGATTCTTCGCCTTCGGCGGTGATCCTGAACCTTCCAGGTTCGGCGCGCTCGGCCTCGACGCGGTGCTCGCCGTAGTCGAGGGTGGTCGCGCCGAGGAGTCGCCACGGGCCCGTCGCGAAGAGGTCTGATGATGACGGGATGCGGTGCAGTTCGGCCGCCAAGGCGAGGATCATGGCTTCGCGCGGGATGGGTATCTCGGGCTGAGGCTCTGTAAGATCGTACGCTTCGAGGAAGCGGATCGTGGTCTCGCCAGCCTCGAACGCGGGATGGGCCGCGATGCGCCTGAGGAGCGGGAGGTTGGAGGAGGGACCAAGGATCTCGTAGTCTGAGAGAGATCGTCTGAGGCGGCGGACTGCGGAAGGACGATCAGGGGCGTAGACGATCAACTTCGCGAGCATGGCGTCGTAGTTTATTGGCACCTCATCGCCGACCTCGAATCCGGCATCGTTCCGAACGCCTGCACCCTCCGGTGGGGAGAAGGTTTCGAGCAGGCCGCCCGAGGGCATTCCCTGCTCGTCCTCAGCATAGATGCGGGCCTCGATGGCGCTGCCCCGCAGGGTCACATCATTCTGGGTGAGTGGGAGTGATTCTCCCACCGCGACGCCGAGTTGGAGTTGGACAAGGTCGAGGCCCGTAACGAGCTCCGTTACGGGATGTTCGACCTGCAGACGCGCGTTCATCTCCAGGAAGTAGTAGTGGTCACCGTCGAGGAGGAACTCCACTGTGCCCGCGTTGTGGTAGTCGGCCTCGCGGGCGAAGCGGACGGCGGCGTCGCAGATCGACTCGCGGAGGTCAGGGTCGAGAGCCGGGGATGGGGCTTCTTCGACGACCTTCTGGTGGCGGCGTTGAATCGAACACTCCCGCTCGAAGAGATGGAGGACGTTGCCTTGCCGGTCCCCGAGCACCTGCACCTCTACGTGGCGCGGGTCTTCGAGCAACTTTTCGAGAAACACCGATCCGTCACCGAAGGCGGCCTCGGCCTCCCGACGCGCTCCCCTCACCGCCTCGACGAAATCGTCGGAGTGCGTCACGGCCCGCATCCCCCGTCCCCCACCTCCCGCGCTCGCCTTCACCAGGACCGGGTAGCCGATGTGATCAGCCTCTTTCTCGAGCCGGTCCTCGTTGTCGTCTTCTCCTTCGTAGCCTGGGATCGTCGGCACACCGGCGCTGCGAGCCAGTTCTTTGGCCCGCACTTTGAATCCGACGGCGTCCATCGCATCGGGCGGGGGTCCGACCCAGACTGCGCCGGCCGACTGAACTGCCCTGGCGAACTCCGCGCTCTCTGAGAGGAAACCGTACCCTGGATGCACGGCATCGGCACCTGAGCGTTCGATCACTTCCACGAGCCGCCCGACATTCAGATAGCTTTCCGTAGCTGGAGCCGGACCGAGTAGGTATGATTCGTCGGCGAGGCGGCGGTGCATCGCATGCTTGTCCGCCTCGGAGTAGACGGCGATGCTCTCTATCTCGAGTTCCCTGCAGGTGCGGATGATGCGGACCGCAATCTCGCCGCGGTTGGCGACGAGGAGGCTACCGAAGCTCACGGATACCTTCTCCAGCCCGGCTCGCGTTTCTCCAGGAAGGCCGCGAGTCCCTCCTGGCCCTCTTCGCCGGTGCGCAGTTCCGAGATCACACGCGAAGTGAGGCCAGGAGCCTCCATCGGCTCCGTGGTCTCGAGCCTGCGTAACAGCCCCTTCAAGGTCGCCTGCGCGACCGGTCCTCCATCGAGAAGGTCAGAGTGCTTCTCTTCGACTGCCTCGTCGAGTCCGTCGCTCGAAACGACCCAGTGTACGAGGCCGATCTCGCGCGCCCGTTCGGCGCCGAACCTTTCCCCTGTGAGGAACAAGGATCTCGCATGCGAAACCCCGATCTTGCGTACGACGAACGGTGAGATCGTGGCCGGAGCGATGCCGAGCCTTATCTCGGAGAAGGCGAACCGCGCCTCCGCATCCGCCACGACCACGTCGGCCACGGCGAGGAGACCGGCCCCTCCACCCATCGCGGCTCCCTGGACTTTCGCCACCACGGGCTTCGGACACTCATCGATGGTCCAGAACATCATGGCCAGCCGACTTGCGTCTTCGAGATTCTCCTCGTAGGAGAGATCGGCAGTCTCCCGCATGTACCCGATGTCCGCGCCGGCGCAGAATGAGCGTCCTTCGCCAGCAAGAACCACGACCCGCACCCGATCGTCATCGGAGATCTCCTCGAAGCAGCGCGTCAACTCCCCGATAAGCGCCGCGTTCAGGGCGTTATGCGAATCGGGCCTGTTCATTGTCACGGTCGTCAAGGGGCCACTCCTGGTCACCTTCAACGAGTCAGGCATCGATACCCCAATCTCTGCGTAGCACCATTACTTGAATTCTCCTATCCAACGTATCTCTGTGTCACCGGCCCTGGAAGCCAGCGCCTCGGAGAGCGCCCGAGGCCGCACGTCGAGCTCCGTCAGGCTGGCCAGATCCACCCAAACCGGCCTGTAGGTTCCCTTTGGGGTCGTCCCCGATGTCAACATCTCAGTACCCCGTCCCGTGCCGAACGTACCTCCTGTGATACTCGCCAGGTAGTATCGCTGCTCGCGGCCATCACGGTAAGCCACGGAGATCAGATCCCCAAGCTCTACGCTAACGCCCAACTCTTCGTGCGCCTCGCGTACGGCGGCCTGCTGCGGACTCTCCCCCTCCTCGACCCCACCACCGGGAAACTTGAAGTAAGTGTGCCGGTCGCGCACACGCTCGATCAGGGCAACCCGCCCGTTCTCCACGATAACAACGGCGGCGCGCACCCTCACATCCTGAAGATGCCGTAGCGCGTCTCCTCGAGGGGAGCGTTCGCGGCGGCGGAGAGGCCGAGGGCGAGGACAATACGGGTATCGACGGGGTCTATGATCCCGTCGTCCCAGAGTCTTGCGGTGGAGTGGTATGGGTTGCCTTCGTCCTCGTACTTTTGAAGTATCGGGGCTTTGAAGTCTTCCCGCTCTTCGTCGGTCATCTCTTTGTCCTCACGCCGCAGGCTCTCCTCCTGCACTGTTAAAAGGACGTTCGCGGCCTGTTGGCCGCCCATCACGCTGATGCGGGCGTTGGGCCACATCCACAAGAAGCGTGGCGAGTAGGCCCTGCCGCACATCCCGTAGTTGCCGGCCCCGAAGGAGCCGCCGACGATCACGGTGAACTTGGGCACGCTGGCATTGGCGACAGCCATGACCATCTTGGCCCCGTCTTTGGCGATGCCGCCGGCCTCATACTCCTTGCCTACCATGAAGCCCGTGATGTTCTGCAGGAAGACGAGCGGGAGGCTGCGGGAGGAACACAGTTCTATAAAGTGCGCGCCCTTGAGCGCGCTCTCGGAGAAGAGTATGCCGTTGTTGGCCAGGATGCCGACGGGGTGGCCCATGATCCTGGCGAAGCCGCACACCAGGGTTTCGCCGTAGAGCGGCTTGAACTCGTGCAGGCGGCTGCCGTCCACGGTCCTTGCTATGACCTCCCTGACATCGTAGCCCTGCCTGTAGTCGCTCGGGACGATGCCGTAGAGCTGTTCCGGATCGTAAAGAGGCTCCTCGGGCACCTCGACGGTCCAGGGCACATGCTTCTCCCGGTTCAGGTTCTCTATGATGGAGCGAACTATGGCGAGGGCGTGTTCGTCGCTCTCGGCGAAGTGGTCGGCGACCCCCGAGCGGCGGGTGTGGACCTCAGCGCCACCGAGCTCTTCTGCCGTTACTTCCTCGCCGGTGGCGGCCTTGACGAGGGGAGGGCCGCCGAGGAAGATCGTACCTGTCCCCTTGACTATCACGACTTCGTCGCTCATCGCGGGGACGTAGGCCCCTCCGGCCGTGCAACTCCCCATCACCGCGGCTACCTGGGGTATACCCTTCGCGCTCATCTGCGCCTGGTTGTAGAAGATACGCCCGAAGTGCTCCCGGTCGGGGAAGACCTCGTCCTGCAAAGGCAGGAAAGCACCCCCCGAGTCGACGAGATAGATGCAAGGCAGATAGTTCTTCTCGGCTATCTCTTGCGCCCGCAGGTGCTTCTTGACGGTCATCGGGTAGTATGTACCGCCCTTTACCGTCGCGTCGTTCGCGACGACCATCACCTCGCGTCCCGAGACGCGCCCGACCCCCGTGACTATCCCCGCCGCCGGAACGCGTCCGTCGTACATACCGAAGGCAGCCAGGGGCGAGAGCTCGAGGAAGGCCGTGCCTGGATCGAGAAGACGTTCGATCCGCTCGCGCGCAGGCAGCTTGCCGCGCTCTCTGTGCCGCCTCTGGGCCTTCTCCCCCCCACCGCGCCTGGCTTCGGCGGAGTGCTTGCGCAGCTCATCCACGAGCGCCAAAAACGCTTCGGCGTTCTTCTCGAAAGCCTCGCTCTTTGTATCCACGAGGGTTCCTAGCCTGCTCATATCTCCCTGTTCGGGTGGCCGCCCTTCGAGAGCATGTTAGCTACAGCTCCCTGCCTGCGCCACAGTACGCGTCTGAGGACGATGCTGCAACGAGGCATTCCCGCGTCGAATAGAATGGTGATGAATGACTCTGTTTACACCCGAAGAGCGAGAAGAGATTGCCGAGCGAGTATCCCGGCTGCTAGGCAATGATGACCGCATTGAAGGTGTCGTCATCGTAGGCTCACTTGCGGGCCAGAGCGACCGCTGGTCGGACGTCGACATCGAAGTCATCGTAACCGACGAAGAAGAATTGCTTGCGGTAACCGCCGACTGGGTCGGGAACCTGTACGACCTATTGCCCGTCGTGCACCACTTCGAGACTGTGTTCGGAGGTACTCTCGTGCGCGGCTTCCTGCTCGAGAACCTGCTAGAAGTGGATCTAGCCTTCGATCATGCCAGGTCGTTTTCTATCTGGAGCCCGGCGAAAGTAATGTTCGATCGCACGGGACACGTTACGGATGTCGCCAACGCACATGCCCAAGATTATCTTTACGCACCGGATCTGGCGTACGAAGCAGGCTTTGCATGGCACGATGTACTGCACGCCTGCACCGCAGTGCGGCGCGGGCGTCCCTGGCAGGGTCTTTGGTACATGGAGCGTGTCCGAAACCGTACCTTGAAGCTCGCCCAGGAGCGTCGCGGCTTCTACGCCAACTTCTTCGATTACGTGGACGACCTGCCGGTCGAAGTGCTTACACCCCTGAAGGATACACTCGTTGTCTCACTTGCTCCTGCGTCACTGCTCGGTGCCATCGAAGTTGCCGCACGAACCTTCCTTGCCGAACTTCGTCATGGCGAGCCAGCCCTGGCGGACCGGCTGGAAGGCCCGCTCCTGGAGTTCGTTCGGATTCGCGAATCGTAGACCAATCAGCGACGAATACGGAGATTGTGCCCGCCGACGTCGTCACTGACACTACACCGATATCAGTGGCTTGGTTCATTTGTGCAAAACTCGATGACTCGGATGTGCAGTTCCGCGCAGACGGGAGATTTGCGCCAGTGGTTTCCTGGAGGAGCGCGTGAGCCTCACGGCCTCCTCCCGCAACTGTGGTGGATATGGTGGTATTGTCGGTGGCACCAGGAGGACTGTTTTCAGAGAGTGTTTTCATCCCACAGCCTTCAGGTGTCCACCTAACCGTATCAAGCCCACTGACCGTTTGCCCCGTAATGAGGATTGGCGCTACCGAAGACCTACCATCGGGGCTTCTCCAACGACCTTTCATACAAACTTTCCGGGCACTTCGGTGAATGGGGGTGCCGAGGAGGGCCGGGGCACCACCTAATCCCCCAGCCCTACGCTCGGCCACCAGCTAAAGCTCGCAGCTCACGATAGTCTGCTCGGTAGCGTCGGTCTTGCAGGTGTCCGTGCCGGGCCCACCGTCGGCCAGGTCGTTTCCCTGCACCCCGTCTCTGGTGTTGAGCTCGTCGCGAGCTCCTTCTCCGAAGAGGCGGTCCGTGCCTTTCCCGCCGTTCAAGGTGTCCCTACCATCGCCACCGGTGAGTCGATCGTTGCCCGAATCTCCTCGGAGGACATCGTCATCAGCCCCGCCGATGGGTCGATCGTTGCCGCTCCCGCCAATGAGAGTGTCGTTGCCCGTGCTACCGAGGAGATCATCGTTACCGCCGAGTCCGTAGATGGTGTCTTCGCCGCCACGGCCGCAGATCACGTCATCTTCCGGTGTGCCACGCAGCTCGTCATCGCCCCCGGTTCCGCTGAGGGTGCAAGCAGAATCAGAGAGCGGCTGCCAGTCGGGGTCAAACTCGAACGCAGCGTTGTCGGTGAGACGCTTTGGGAACGAACCCTCAAAGAACATCACGTAGATCTCACCAGAGGGATGGTCGCGGTCACTTTGGAACGCTATCTTGTTCCCATCGGGCGAAAAAGCAGGCTGGACATCGTCTGCTGAGTCATCGGTGAGGTTGATCTGATTAGTCCCGTCGGCGTTCATCACGTAAACCTCGGCGTTGCCGTCACGTCTACTATGGAACGCTATCTTGTGCCCATCCGGTGAGTAGGAGGGATGGACATCCGCCGCCGAATTGTTAGTGAGACGCTGCACTACGCCACCGTTTAGGTCCATCACATAGATCTCGAAGCTGTTGAAATTACCACCGTCCCGGTTGCTTGCAAATGCAATCTTTTTGCCATCGGGGGACCAGGCGGGCTTTAAATCGATTGCCGGGTTGTTGGTGAGGCGAGTCTCGGTGGTGCCGTCAGAGTTCATCATGTAGATCTCGGAATTGCCGTCACGCTGGCTCACGAATGCAATCTTTTTGCCATCAGGGGACCAGGCAGGCTGAAAATCATCTGCCGGGTTGTTGGTGAGCCGCGTAGGGTTACTGCCATTCGAGTTCATCGTGTAGATCTCGGAGTTGCCATCTCGATCAGTTTGGAACACGATCTTCTTGCCGGCGGGCGAAAAAGTGGGCTGGAGGTCGATTGCCGGATTATTGGTGAGGTTAACCGGCCCGGAGCCGTCTGGGTTCATCACGTAGACTTCTTCGTTTCCGTCCCGGTCACTCATAAACGCGATCTTGCCGTTCGTACCCGGAAAGGCGGCCCCCACAGGATCAACCAGCGCCACCATTATTAGCATTCCCACTGCCAGCAACACGCCCGTTGCTGCTGCCAGAGTCCCAATATGGATGTTCCTCGTCATCGTCTTTGTCTCCCTTCTAGGGCATTTGCCAGCACTCACACGATAGGGGTCGGCGAGGAGGTGACGCATCGGGGAAAGTACCTAACTTCCGCCACATGGCGGCGTGGGTAATTCCACCCATGAGTTTGTTCAGAGGATCTCGTGCCTTTACGCGTAGACCATAGCCGCAGCCACGGAACTAAGCTTCCACCCTCATGGGCATCGGACCGGGGCTATGCGATCTTGAGAAAGCGCGTCCACCTGTGGTGCGCCGACTGCGCACCGCGGCTTCTTCTTTCTCGGGGTACCGATGTCGTGCGGACGCAGTGAAATCGATAACGGTCGGAACGCCTCGCGGTCTAGGCGCCGCGTTATGTCCACGCCCCGACCTACCCCGCGCCTTCGTCACAACCTCGCGACGCTCAGAAGGGGTCGGTGATTTCGAGCACGATGAGCAGGTCTCCCGCCTCGACGTTCGTGCCCGAGGTCACGGCCAGCCGTTCGACGATCCCGTCCGCCTGAGCCCGCATGGCCGACTCCATCTTCATCGCCTCGATGCTCCCGATCTGCTGCCCGCCAACGACTCTCTCACCTTGGTCGACCGTGAGCGTCACCACCCCGGTCATCGGCGCGGCCACGTGCCCGTCTTCGCCGGGGTCAGCCTTCTCGCGGGCCGGGACTTCAGGTTGCAGCGAGCGGTCCTGGGCGTCTATTGGCCGGGGCTGGCCGTTAAGCGTGACCAGCAGGGTCCTTATGCCACGCCCGTCGGCCTCCGTTATGGCTTCGAGGCGTACGTACAACCGGACGCCGGGCCCCAGGTCTACGGCCAACTCCTCACCGGGCTCCAGCCCAT
>CAWEQZ010000035.1:0-21846 GCA_963811295.1 uncultured Rubrobacteraceae bacterium
CTGAATCGAGCTACGGGGTCGTGCACGACGGCCAAGACGAGATGCACCCCTTCACACCCGTCAATACCGGGAACGGTGGTTAGAGGTATTCGCACCTCAGAGCCTGATCGCCTCGAACCACCGAGTATCACGATGGAGCTCGATGCCGTACGTTGACCTGCTCTTCTGGAATACAGGGATGTTCGAGGCGACCCTCGAGGGTATCTCCGAACGGCTGGTGGCCGAATGTACCGCAGTTCAGGTAGCGGATGCCCTCACGAGGTGCTTCGCCCTCGGAAACCGCCATAGGGCTGGCCAGGAATCTTTGGGCAGGGAGAACTGACCACAATCTATGGGATCTTGGATGAGTATCAGGCTACTGTATAGGCGCGGTACTGTGATTCTCTACAAGGGATGAAAACACAAAGTCGCCGGTGCTGAGGTCCATCGTCTTACTCTCTGAGGACGGCACCGAGCTGCTAGAGATAGCCAGAACCTACGAACCTAGGAGGTCCACGCAGAACACATCGTGCTCGGATCCGCCTAGCAATAGGGTTTATTCTGCTGGGCTTACGGCTTGGTTGTTCATCTTCTCGCAGGCAGCCTCGAGCGATACATCCTAGTATTGAAGGGTGCGTGAACCTATCATCTTTCGCACTCATAATGTCGGTTCTCCCAGTCAGCGCGGGTAAATAGGAAGAGAGGTTCTCCGTGATCAATATCGTGCCCGGCCTATTGGTGGTCGCCGTATTCGTGCTGATTGCGGTCGTGGGGCTTACCTTGGTCCAGCGCATAGTGCCCTCGCACTTGCGCCAGCAACACAACGAAGTGGCTGGCTTCATTTATGCTGTCTTAGGAGTCATCTACGCCGTACTGATAGCACTTGTGGTTGTCGCTGTCTGGGAGGATTACGCTGCGGCAAGGGACACGGTGGAAAGGGAAGCTAGTGAGCTTGACGATGTTTTCCGACTCGCTCATCCGTTGCCAGACCCTCAAGGACACCAGCTGCAGGAACTCGCTCGCTCGTATGCCCAGGTCGTAGTTGATGAGGAGTGGGCCTTGATGGCACAAGATCGTACAAGCCCACAGGCCTGGGATCTGCTAGACGAGATGACGCTTCTCTTTGAGAATGTGGAGGTTCGCACGAAGGCCGAACAGGTGCTCTACGGCGAAGCGCTAGATCGGATAAATGAGCTTTCAGACGCCAGGAACGCCCGGCTTGGGGAAGCCAACGAGGGCATACCTGCCGTTCTGTGGGGTGTGCTGGTTGTCGGGGGAATATTGGCTGTGGGTTTCACCTACCTATTTGGCTTGGACAATACACTTGTGCACACTCTGATGGTTGCTGCATTGGCATTAATCATCTCCTCGGTGCTCTTTACCATTGGCGTTCTAGAGTATCCTTTCTCCGGCGGTGTTAGAGTTGGCCCGGAGCCTTTCAAGGTGGTGCTGGAGAGGTTTGAGAGCAACTGAACTCTGAAGGCGATGTTCGTTGCCTTGCTGACTGAATGTGGCACCCAGCGGTTGGAATTGGCGAGAGCGTAGAGAGCCGTGAGGCCGCGTTCGCAGAACGGCACGGATACGCTGACATCGATGCACAACTGCATACGCCCGGAGGTCAGGTTTCGCGCCTTACTGACCCAGGATGAGATTCAGAAACTGGAAGTTATGCGTGCCTAAGAAATAGTCGGTCGCAATACATCGGTGAGTAGGAGCGACAACCAGCAGTCTATTCAGTGAGGCTTTCGTGTTTGCGTTAGGGGGTACAAGGCCGCCATTCAGCTAGCAGGCCCTCCGGTTGCGCCCAGATGGCGAGCAGCGCACTCGTAATGAGGTTAGATCAGCGGTTCGAGTCCGCTCGTTGGCTCTCTATACTCTTTGCACAGGTCCTCAGCTCGACTTTGTCCATTCAGGCCGCATAGCAAAGCGTTTCGGTTAGGTGCTCTACGAACGCCCGCGGGACTTTTACCGTGTCTGGCTCTGCTAGCGACTCCCGAAAAGCCGCGTGCACCCACAACTCCTTTCTCACCACCGCCAAAGCATCAGAGAAGGTCAGGTGGGGTTTGAGGTACCACGCCACCCGCCGGACGGCTTCCGTGCTTCGCGCCATTCTCTGGTGAGCGAATAGGGTAACGAGTGAGAAGAGGGTAGTGTCCCGAGAAGTGTGTAGAAGTAGGTCATTGACAAAGACGGCCACCGTGTGGTTCCTGAAGAGAGTCAATCGAACAGGAAGGACACACGATGGCCGATGAACTGAGGATAGGGTTGCAGCGGTTGTTGCGCAAGGCTCAGGTAGAGCACGACGCGGATTTCCTCCGGGAGAGCGTTAGGGCCCTCAGCCAGGCGCTGATGGAGCTTGAGGTGGAGGAGCACATAGGGGCAGGCCGCCACGAGCGCAGCCCCGAGCGCACGGGCCAGCGCAACGGCTACCGCCAGAGGAGTTGGGACACCAGGGTTGGCACCGTGGAGCTTTCTGTGCCCAGGGTGCGCGACGGTAGCTACTTCCCCTCACTGCTCGAGCCCAGAAGGAAAGCCGAGAGGGCGCTCTCTGCGGTGGTGCAGGAGGCCTACGTCCGCGGCGTCTCCACCCGTAAGGTGGACGAGCTGGTATAGGCCCTTGGGATGAACGGCATCTCCAAGAGCCAGGTCTCAGCAGGCTCTGTGAGGAACTGGACGAGGAGGTCGAACGCTTCAGGGGCCGGCCGCTGGAAGGAGGCTAGAGGAGATTTGGAAACGGAGCCGCACGGTGTGAGTTACACACTTGACGGGACACATCCATTTTGAGTGTCTGGGCGGTCTTTTTCGCCATATTTATTGTTTTCCACAGCATTCGCCTACCGGTGCCCCGGCGCGTAGGCGCCCACCGCAAGCACTCCGACTTCACGGAGGAGTCGAAAACGGAGCGAGTATTGTGGTCCGCTCTAGCCTACGTGCCCTCCGATAAGGCGAAGAAATTCTGGGTAGCACCCGCAGCTCTGGCGTTCGCACCTCTCAATGCCCCTATTGCCCCGGCCCAGACGGCCCAGAACCTTTGGCAGAGGAAAGTGAAAAGCCGGGCCGCTCTGGGAGGGGAAGATTCAGAGGGCACCCATCTTAACGATAGATCAGATTGTGAACGGGCGAGTTAAGCGTTTGAGCACAGTAAGTGGGCGATCTCGAGGGTGGCCCGAAAGGTCAATACGTGCTACGGGCCTGCACGCTCAAGCGCACCTTCTACTGATCTCTGCGAACAGATCCAATACTGTGGATAATGGTCTCTGTGGATGCACCTGAGAGCGCGCCAATGGAGGGGGCTATGCATGCTGAGGCCCGGTTCAAGACTATAAACCGTCGAGATTTCCTGAGATTGGGTGGAGCAGGGCTCGCGGGTGCCACCCTGCTCGGAACGGCGGGCGGCAGGCTCCTGGCGCAGACGAGATCTTCCCTGGAGGCAGCGTTCGAGACCGCAGCCAGAAAGTACGAGGTTCCGATCGAGTTGCTCCTTGCGATGGGCTACTACAACACTCTCTGGGAGATGCCGCCACCGTCCGCCAGCGCCTACCGGAAAGGAGATGCCGAAGGCCGCGGCGACTACGGGATCATGCAGCTCACCCGAAACCCGTCCAGGAACACTCTGGGCGAGGCGGCGAATCTAACTGGTCTCTCCTACGCTCGACTCAAAGCCGATCGCTCTGCCAACATCGAGGGCGGTGCAGCCTTCCTTTCAGATCTTGTCGGAAAGTCCAAACCGAAGAGACTGGATGGCTGGCAGGAGGCGCTCACCCGGTACGCGGACACGGACCTGTACGCCAGCCAGGTCTACAGAGTGCTCAAGGGCGGGGCCTCACGGACCATCTCGACCGGTGAGCGCCTGAAGCTCTCGCCCCAAGACGTCGAAGTACTCCAGGTCTACACTGCCCAGAGCGGCGCCACCGACTACCCGCAGGCCGCATGGCGTCCAGCCGCCTCATGCAACTACACTGACTCCAACCGGGAGACCTCCTACGATGTAAGGAAGATCGTCATCCACGTTGCGGAGGGCTCCTACTCTGGCACCATAAGCTGGTTTGAGAACTGCGCCGCCCAGGCGTCGGCGCACTACGTCGTCAACAGGAATGGCGGAATCGCGCAGTGTGTGCGCAATAAGGACATCGCTTGGCATGCCGGTTGGTGGGACACCAACACGCACAGCATCGGTATCGAGCACGCGGGCTTCAAAGACAATCCGGCGTGGTTTACCAAGAGTATGTACCATGCTTCGGCGAAGCTTTCGGCGTGGTGCTGCAAGGAGCATAAGATCCCCATAGACCGCAAGCACATAATCGGCCACGATGAAGTGCCTGGCTGTTCCAGCTCCGGAGGCGGGGTTGATTGCCATACCGATCCTGGCCCCAACTGGAACTGGAAGGAGTACATGCTCCTCATCTACTACTATTGGTTGACTTCTCTATCTCGTGGGCAGGTCCAGGGCGCAACGGTCGCTGACACTGAGGAGGGCCCGAGCACATACG
Organism: uncultured Rubrobacteraceae bacterium; assembly: GCA_963811295.1. Taxonomy (GTDB): domain Bacteria; phylum Actinomycetota; class Rubrobacteria; order Rubrobacterales; family Rubrobacteraceae; genus Rubrobacter_D. The sequence goes on from CAWEQZ010000035.1 coordinate 4,470, forward strand.
GTAGATGAGTGCTTTCTATCTACCCCAAGTCGGAGATGTCCTCAAAGAGGGTTGTGTGCTTTGACACCCCTCTAGCGAGGGGGAATGGGGGATGGTCGGCTTGACTATCCCCCATTCTCTGAAGGTCAGCGTGGGCTAGCCGCGCAGCGGCGGCAGGGGTAGGAGGCTTCTCTCTCCTCGCCGTCCTCGTCTATGTAGCCGACGAATACCCAGCCATCTATGCAGGCGCATGGACGCTCGAGGCAAGCGTAGTGCGCCTCTACAGTGTCGTCGTGATCCTCAGTGGATGGGTGCGCGTGGGGTGCGCTAGACTCTCTGGTGTCCACAGTAGCGTACCAACCTTTCTGTGGGCCGGGCTCCGGGGTGTTCCAGCACCTGCGGAGCCATTTCCTTATCCGACGATCTAATTATACCTATTTTACCACTATTGTAAACCCATTTAGGTACAAATTTGGTGCGATTTAGGGTACAATAAGGGAGAACGAAGCAACTGCAACCCAACGATAAGGAGATGGCTACAATGCAGGCTGTGGTCTACATAGGGGACAGACTCAAGAATCTACGAGTTAGACGGGCCTTGACCCAACAGGAACTCGCCGACAGAGCGGGCATCGGTAAGAACACCGTGAACAGGATAGAACGCAACGAAGGCGAGCCACACATGAGCACCCTTCGCAAGCTTGCCAAAGCCCTCGACGTAGACCCCTCCGAACTCGTAGGAGAGTAGCCATGCCTAACACGAACGGCCACGGCCTGAAGAGGGCCCTCCTTTGGGTAATCCTCTACGCCCGCGTCTCAACAGACGAGCAAGCCCGCTCAGGCTACTCTTTGGCCCAGCAGCTCGAAGCTCTGCGGGAGTACGCCACCCGGGAGGGCTACAGGGTCCTTGAGGAGGTATCAGACCCGGGACAGAGCGGCGCCAGCCTGGAGAGGACAGGTATGGACCGTGTGCGGGACCTGGTGGCCGCTGGCGGTGTGTCCGTGGTGCTCGCACAGGACCGGGACCGCATAGCCCGCCTACCATTATCTGCTCAAGCGCGAGTTTGAGGAGCACGGCACGAAGATTCGCGCCCTCAACGACAGGGGAGACGACAGTCCGGAGGGCGAGCTCACGGACGGCATCCTCGACCAGCTCAGCAAGTTCGAGCGGGCGAAGATGGTCGAGAGGACCAGGCGGGGGAAATTGAGGCGGGCCAGAGAGGGCAAGGTGGTGGCCACCCACACCCCGAACTACGGATTCGAGTACAACGCGGCCCGCGACAATTACGTGGTGAACGAAGAGACAATGCGCATCGTGCGTCGCATCTTCCACATGGTGGGTGCGGAGGGCCAATCGCTGAACAGCGTCAAGAAGATTTTCGATAATGAGGGTGTGCCTACGCCGAAGGGATCCCGCTATTGGGGGAACACCTTCATCCAAAGGGTCATAACCGACGATGCGTATAGGCCTCATTCCTTAGACGAGGTAGGGGCGTTGGTTTCGCAAGAAGTGGCCTCCCGTCTGGACCCCAACGAGCGCTACGGCGTCTGGTGGTTCAACCGCCGTCGCAGGATCGAAAAGCAGGTTTCAGTGCCGTCGCAAGACGGCCGACGCTACCTCCGGCGTTCCAGCACCACCGAGAAACCCAAAGAGGAGTGGATCGCGGTCCCGGTGCCCGATGCCGGGATCCCGCGCGAGTGGGTGGATGCCGCGCGCGCAGCCATAAGCGGCAATGTAAAGTTCAGTCGCGCCGGCGGACGCTACTGGGAGCTATCCGGCCTTATGAAATGCTCCGGATGCGGCTGCGGAATGCTCGGCAACAGCCCTCCTAATGGCTCCAGGACCAAGATCTACCATTACTATCGTTGCCGGACTCGGCACTTGGAGGGCAAAGGGGCTTGCTCGATGTCGAAGAACATTCGAGCGGAAGAAGCGGAGCACGCCGTATGGTCGTTCGTCACCACTCTGCTTTTGAATCCCGAGGCTCTCAGAGAGGGGCTCAACGAGATGATGGAGCGCGAACGAGCCGGCAACCACGGCAATCCGGAGGACGAGGCTGCGGTTTGGCTTGACCGGCTGGGGGCCCTCGAGCGCAAGCGTGCCAACCTCCAGGACATGGCTGCTGAGGGACTTATTACCTTCGACGAACTCAGGGCCAAGCTAGCGGCCGTGGAGGAGACGCGCCAGACCGCTCGCAGGGAGCTTGCCGCACTCGAAAGCCGGATCGAGCGTTTGCGAGATCTCGAGCGCGACCGTGACGCGCTTCTGGAGAACTACGCCGAGATGATGCCCGAGGCCCTCGACGTCCTACAACCGGAGGAACGTCACCGCGTCTACAAGATGCTGAGGCTCAGGGCCGTGGCGTTCCCGGACGGTTCGTTGGAGGTTAGCGGAGCGCTCGGGGAGGAGCTGTTTGTTTGTAAAGACACGACGAGGCGGTCACTTTCTCGCGGCACATAGGGAGCAAGGTCGAGGAGGTCGAGCCGGGGAAGTCCGTCTGCCACATAGACGTGGAAAACATCCACCTCAACGGCAACGGGACGCTGCACGGCGGGGTCTACGCCTCGCTCCTGGACAACGCCATGGGGCTCTCGGTGGCCGCGCTCGTCGGCCTGAGGACGGCGACCATCGGCCTCGACGTCCACTTCCTCGGTGCCGTGAGGGAGGGTAGGATCACCTGCTCCGCCGAGGTCGTCCACCGCACACGCCGCATCGCCACCGTCGAGGCCAGAGTCCGTGATGGCAATGGAAACCTCGTGGCCATGGGCACAGGAACCTTCCGCATCTTCGAGAAGCGAGGCGACCCCATCGTCTGACGACGCGGTTTGGTATGCCGGACCGGTGTATGGCCGGTTCGGCGTACCAGTTGCCGGCATGGAACGTTCGATACGCGGCAACCCGCCCTCATACGAACCGCCCACGCTGACGTGGTTTGGCCGGTATCATTTCGGGTTAGATAAATGGGAACGCCACGCGGCGGTGAGGAGGAGATATGTTCCGTACGGAGAGACCGTGGCTCGAAGTCTACGAGAAGGGGAGAGTCGAGCCAGAGACGCGGATCTTCGAGGGCTCTCTATACGAACTGTTCGGGCGCGCGGTCGAGGAGCACCGCGGGAAGAGCGCGATTAGCTTCTACGGCACTACCTTCGAGTTCGGGAGGCTGCAGGCCCTTGTGGAGAAGATGGCGGCTTCGCTCGCGGCGAGTGGAGTCGAGAAGGGAGATCGGGTCGCTCTCATGCTCCCGAACTGTCCCCAGTATGTAATCTCCTTCTTCGCAACCGTGAGGCTAGGGGCCATCGTCACCCAGATCAACCCCATGTACGTAGAGCGCGAGATGGAGCACATCCTTGAATGACTCCGGCGCCGAAACCATCGTCGTGTTTGCGGACGTGTACGAGCGGGTGAAGGCCGTACTGCCCGATACGAACCTGAAGACCGTCATCGTCGTGGACTTCGCGGGCGAGCCGGAGTGGTCTGGCGCCGGGCACCGCCCCTTCGGAGATTTCCTCTCGAAGGACGCCGACCCGGCCCCTGAGGTGGATATAGATCCTGCCGAGGACGTGGCGGCGTTGCAGTACACGGGCGGAACGACGGGGATGTCGAAGGGCGCCATGCTCACCCACCGTAACCTGGTCGCGAACGTCCAGCAGACTATCGACGTGTTCGTCCGCGATCCGGCCCAGTTCACGGGCCGCAAGTGCGTCGGCGCGCTGCCTTTCTTCCACATCTACGGTCTTACTTGCGTAATGCTCTTCGGCATCAAGCTCGGGGTCGAGCAGGTCTTGCTCTCCCGCTTCGAAGTAAGTGAGGCGCTGGCGGTCTTCGAGAACGACCGGCCGACGATGTTCTCCGGCGTCCCTACGATGTACATGGCGCTCCTGGCGAGTGACGCGGACTTGCGCAAGCATCACCTGCACGACGTGCAGATCTTCAACTCGGGCGGCTCGGCACTCCCCGTAAACCTGAAACGGTCCTTCGAGGAGGAGGTCGGCAAACCCCTGTTCGAGGGCTACGGCCTCTCCGAGGCCTCCCCCGTGACGCACAATAACCCGCCGTTCCTCGGGCAAGGACGCGAGGGGAGCATCGGCATCCCCATTCCTTCGACAGACGCGAGAGTAGTAGACGTGGAGACGGGGGAGAACGAGTTGCCCGTCGGCGAGTCGGGGGAACTGATCATCAAGGGCCCGCAGGTTATGAAGGGATATCTCAACTTGCCCGACGAGACGGCCGAGACGCTCAAAGGCGGCTGGCTCTACACGGGCGACGTCGCGAAGATGGACGAGAGCGGCTACTTCTACATCGTGGACAGGAAGAAGGACATGATCGTGGCCTCAGGCTACAACGTGTACCCGCGCGAGATCGAAGAGGTCCTCTTCGAGCATCCCGACGTGGCCGAGGCCGTCGCAATCGGTGTCGCCGACGAATACCGTGGCGAGAGCGTCAAGGCTTTCGTCGTAAAGCGATCCGGCGCCCAGGCGACGGAGGAGGATGTACTGGCCTTCTGCAAGGAGCGCCTCGCCGCCTACAAGACCCCGAAGGCAGTCGAGTTCCGCGAGGAATTGCCCAAGAGCGCCGTGGGCAAGCTCTTGCGCCGCGTCCTGGTGGACGAGGAACGCGCGAAGATAGAGGCAAAGCCCCAGAGCTAGGAGGAGAATGCTTTGAACGCCCTGGATCTCTTCCGTCTCGACGGCAGGACGGCCATCGTAACCGGTGGCGGACGCGGCCTGGGCCGCTACATGGCAGAGGCCCTCTCAGATGCCGGGGCCGGCGTCGTGCTGTGCTCGCGCAAGATAGAACCTCTCGAAGAAGTGCGGAATGAGATAGAGGCGGCAGGCGGCAGGGCGCTCGCCCTCGAGTGCGACGTCACCGACCCGGAGGACGTGGAAAGCGTCGTGTCACAGGCCGAGGAGGCTTTCGGGAGTCTCGATATAGTCGTCAACAACAGCGGGGCTACCTGGGGGGCGCCGCCCGCGGAGATGCCCCTGGAGCGCTTCGATCAGGTACTTATGGTGAACGTTCGAGGGACCTTTCTCATGTCCCAGGCGGCAGGGCGGCGCATGATCGAACGCGGCTCCGGCGGCACCATCATCAACATCTCCAGCGTGGCAGGCCTTCTCGGCGGTCACCCCGACTACATGCAGACTGTGGGCTACAACTCATCCAAAGGCGCCATCATCTCCATGACCCGTGACCTGGCGACCTCCTGGGCCCCACACGGCATTACCGTCAACGCTATAGCCCCAGGCTGGTTCCCGACCCGTATGAGCGGCGCCCTGATCGAGAGGTTCGAAGATAGAATGCTCCAGGGCATCCCCCTCCACCGATTCGGCAACCCCGAAGACCTCAAAGGAGTGGTGATCTTCCTCGCCTCGCCGGCCGCTGCCTACGTCACGGGCCAGACCCTCGTCGTGGACGGTGGCGCGACAGCCTGGTAGCTGTCAGCACGCTCCGGCTACGCCTCCGCTCGTCAGCCTGGCGCCTTTAGCGCCTTGTCAGCACGCTCAGGCTTACGCCTTCGCTTGTCAGCCAGTCAGCTTCTACCGTTTCGGCCTCACCCTGCTGCGCAAGAGGAATCGCTGTTTGAGGGACCGGGTGTGACGCTGGTGGGGGTAAGTCAGGATGACTCTTGCTGAAATGCCGACAAGCCGCCGACCGGAGGCGGCGTGCTGGAATGCTGAAACATCACCCATTTGGGGGATGTAACGGACCCTGACATCTGTTATAAGGCTTTGTTCGCAACACAGTGTTCAAGCAAGGAGGTGATGACACAGGCATGCGTCTGATTCGAGGTCCGGATCTTCTGACCAGCGAGACGTGAAGGAGGAAGTTACCCCATGACCGAACAGATGGCCTCTGGCCTCGACTTCGAGGCTATGCGCCGCGCCATAGAGGAGAGCGACTACGACGCGCTCGTAGCCCTCTACGCCGACGAGGCCGAGCTACGCACCGTGAATAAGAACTCTACGCCGAGCTCCCCCCAGGTGCTGCGCGGTAAGGAGGAGATCTCCGAGTTGTTGCGCGACGTTTGCGGAAGGGCGATGACCCATCACGTAGAGGACGAGGTCGTCGGCGAGGACCGCGTCGCCTTCAACGAGGCGTGCGAGTACCCGGACGGGCTCAAGGTGCTCACCGCGACGACACTGGATTTGCGGGACGGCATGATCGTTCGCCAGACGAACGTCGAAGCCTGGGACGAGTAGAAAGGCACGCGAAGAGAACCGTGCCACCCGTTGTCCAGTCTGTTGAGCTTCCCAGCCGGGTGAAACTACCCTACGTAGAGCAGGGAGATCCTTCGGGTGTTCCTGTCGTGTTCCTGCACGCCATCGCGGACTCCTGGCGTTCTTTCGAGCGCGTGCTGTCTGATCTGCCCGAGTCCATCCACGCTTTCGCCGTGACGCAACGGGGTCATGGTGATGCGAGCCGTCCAAAGAGGGGCTACCACTCCCGCGATTTCGCGGCGGACCTGGCGGCGTTCATGGATGCGCTCCATCTCGATGCTGCCGTCGTCGTTGGCGGTTCCAGTGGCGGCTTCGTCGCCCGGCGCTTCGCGATAGACTACCCCGAGCGTATCCTGGGACTCGTTTTTCTTGGCTCGCCAGCCATCCTGCGAGACAAACCTGGCGTGCAGGAGATGTGGGACTCCACGATCTCGGTACTGAAGGATCCGATCTCCCCTGACCTCGTGCGCGAGTTTGCGGAAGGCACGTTGGCCAGGCCGGTGCCGCAGGCATTTCTCGAGACCATCGTACAAGAGAACCTGAAGGCCCCGGCGCGGGTGTGGCGGGCGACATTCGAGGGACTTTTGGATGACGATTCCCTGCGAGAACTCGACAAGATCAATGCCCCCACCCTCATCATGTGGGGAGATCGGGATGCAATCCTTCCGCGTAGCGATCAAGAGACACTCGCGGCGGCGATCACGGGCTCCCGGCTCCTGGTGTATCCGGGCGCCGGACACGCCTTCTACTGGGAAGACCCAGGCCTTGTCGCGTCGGATCTTGCGGCTTTCATCGCGGAAGTAGAGACTAAGTGGTCCCTGACTGAAATTCGTTGATGTGTTCTCTTCTGTGCACCAGGGTAAGGTTTCTCGACGAGACGATCTCCGTCGAGAAAGGAGAGCGCATGCCCAGCCAGAGCCCTTATCGCATCGAGCCTTCCGAAGAAGAGCGCGCCGACCTTAAGAAGCGGGCACGCTCTCATACCGGTGCCTACTGGGAGGTGGTTCGCGCCAGGATCGTTCTTTTGGCCTCAGAAAAGATCTCCAACAAGGAGATAGCATCCCGGCTGGACACCAGCCCTCAGGTGGTCTGGAAGTGGCGCAAGCGATTCCACCAGGAGGGTTTAGAGGGACTGGAAGACCGACCTCGTTCGGGCAGGCCCCCGAGCTTTTCCCCCCGAAGTAAGGATGGAGGTGAAGGCCATAGCCTGTGAGCTTCCGGCCACCTCTGGAGTACCCTTGAGTCGTTGGAGCACCCAGGAGGTGACTCGGGAGGTGATCGCTCGGGGCGTCGTGGGGCACATCTCGGGGAGCACCGTCTGGCGCTGGCTCTCCGAAGATGCCATCCGTCCCTTCTACCATCGCTCCTGGATCTTCCCCAGGGACCCCGACTTCGCGGATAAGGCTTCTCGGGTCTTAGATCTCTACGAAGGACGGTGGGAGGGTGTGGCGCTTGGGGATGAGGAGTACGTGATCAGCGCCGACGAGAAGACCTCCATCCAGTCTCGCCGCCGCTGCAACCCTACCCTGCCAGCGGGCGAAGGGCGATCCACGCGCGTGGAGCACGAGTATGAACGCAAAGGAGCTTTGGCCTACCTGGCCGCCTGGGATGTCCATCGCGCCAGGCTCTTTGGCCGCTGCGAAGCGAAAAACGGGATCGAGCCGTTCGGTCGGTTGGTAGATGAGGTGATGAGCGTGGAGCCTTACGCCTCGGCGGATAGGGTCTTCTGGGTGGTTGACAACGGCTCCTCACATCGGGGTCAGCGATCGGTTAAGCGCCTTCAGGGAAAGTGGCCCAACTTGCGCCTCATCCACCTTCCTACCCATGCTTCCTGGCTCAACCAGATCGAGATCTACTTCTCGATCGTGCAGCGCAAGGTGCTAACTCCAAACGACTTCGCCGACCTCGATGAGTTGGCCGAAGGCCTTCTGGCTTTCGGGGAGCATTACGAGCAAGTCGCCGAGCCTTTCAGTTGGAAGTTCACCCGCCATGATCTGGGGCGGCTCCTTTCTCGGCTCGCCGAGGGCCAACCGCTTCCGTCCTCATCTGCTGCTGCATGAGTGCTACTGAGCCTCAACGAATTTCTGAATGGGACCACTAAGAACCACCCATCGACATCGCAAGAAAGGGGCAACAGAATGTCGGTCGAGAGGAACAAGGAAACCTTCAGGCGCTACATCGAAGAGGTCTGGAAGGACGAGCAGCTGGACATCGCAGACGAGGTCTTCGCCGACAAGTACCTCTCCCACCAGTCCGACGGCACCGCTCTGGAGCGCGGCCCAGAAGACGTCAAGAAGTTCGTCATGGAGTACCGCTCCGCTTTCTCGAACATCGAAGACATCGTCGAGGACATGATTGGGGAGGGGGACAGGGTGGTGACCCGTTGGACACTGCGCGTCACCCACACAGGTGAGTTCAGGGGCATCCCTGCCACGGGCAAACGGATTACGATCACCGGGATCGGCATCTTCCGCTTTTCAGAAGAGGGAAAGGTCGTAGAGAGCTGGGACAGCCTCGACCAACTCGGCATGCTGCGCCAACTCGGCGCGATCTGTGGAAATGAAGTAGGGCGAGCTCTACCGAAGGTCCACGCTTGTCAGCATTTCCGCTTTCGTATTCGTAAGCCCCTGCTGAAATGCTGACACCTAATTATTTGCGCCGAATGAGCGGATGTGCTATTCAGGAGGAAGAAGGTGAGGCTGAAAATACCCTACCTTCATCCGTGGGCAAGAGCGGTTGCCGAAGAAGTTGGAGTGCGGTTCCCTCGAAATGGATGGCGTACTATTTGGCGTTAGAGTTAGATGACAAGCGCTGTTTTGTAACGTCTGTGATCCACGTTTGCGGCGCAAGCGTATACGAGTCGCCAGAACATAGAGGCTGGCTATGGGGAGTCGGCCTTGGAGAAGGGAGAGGGTATGGCGACGTTAGATGGTTGGTTCGAGGCCTTTTTGCACGGGCCCACGGCTCTCTGGGTAGTACTGCTGGTAAGCCTGGCGCTGGGTTTGCGGCACGCCTCCGACCCCGACCACCTGGCCGCGGTTACCACCCTCATCGCCTCCGAAAAGGAGGGTAGAGGGGCGAGAAAGGCTGGTTCCATGGGTTTTGCCTGGGGTATTGGGCACGGCACGTCCCTGGTTCTAATCGGCCTTCCGCTCGTGTGGTTGGGACGTTACCTGCCGGGGCCTGTGCAGCAGGCTGCGGAGGCTTTGATCGGTGTCATCATAATCCTCCTCGCCGCACGGTTGCTCTTTCGCTGGCAGCGCGGGCACTTCCACGCCCACATCCACAGTCACGACGGCGAACCCGTTCACCGCCACTTGCACTCCCACGAATCCGACTCCTCGCACGAGCATGCCCATGACGTCGCCCTCCGCACACCGCTCACTTCCTATGGTATCGGGCTGGTGCATGGCATCGGTGGATCGGGCGGGCTAACGCTTTTGTTGCTCTCTACCATTCCCAACCCGGCCCAGGCGACCGGGGCGCTCGTGATCTTCGCCGGCGGGACGGCGGTCTCGATGGCGCTGCTTTCGACTGCATTCGGGCTCGCTATGGCCAGAGGACCCATCGCCAGGAACTTCGAGCGCCTTACCCCGGCGCTTGGTGCTTTGAGCCTCGCCTTCGGGACGTGGTACATGCTCGGCGCCCTTGGGGTTGTAGCTTACCCACTCTAGGAAGGTAACGGATGGAAAGAAAGTCGAACGACAAAGGGTGGGCGCAGCGAGAGTGCCCCCACCCGCGCGGACGCGGACCGCCTGGAGCACAGGGTTTTACTGAGTTCGCAAACCGTATCCGCGCCTTAGGACCGCGTGGTTACCTTAGCACATAGAGAGGAGAAAGCGTGCAACGCCTTATGCTAGGAGCGAGCAAGCGGCAACTAGTGTTTATTCTGGTTGCGGTGGCCGTCTCGGCTGTGGCGCTCGGTGTCATTGGTTCCTCGAAGCCAGCGGACGCTTCATCGCACAGAGAAGCGCCGTATATAAGCGGTGATCCACAGGCCGATGCCACCGATGTCTACGCGTTTCGCAGTCCCGACAAGCCCAACACGGTGACGCTCGTCGCGAACTACGTGCCCCTGGAGGTGGCGGCGGCAGGGCCGAACTTCTATAAGTTCGGTGGAGACGTCCTCTACGAGATCAACATCGACAACGACGGAGATGCCAACGACGACCTCTCCTACCAGTTCCGTTTCCAGAATCGCATCAACAACGGTAACACCTTCCTTTACAACACGGGCCCGATCACCTCACTTAAGGACAAGGACCTCAACCAGGAGCAGTTCTACTCCGTGTCGACGCTCAAGGATAAGGATCATGAGAATCCGGGCCGTAAAGGCAAGGTCATCGCAAAGAACTTGCAGGTCGCGCCGGCCAACGTGGGTCCTGTTTCCTACCCTGATGGCTACAGCAAAGTGGCCAATCAGGCCATCTACGACATCGGGAACGGCGTCAAGGTCTTCACCGGGCCGCGTGACGACCCGTTCTTCGCTGACCTCGGAGGCATCTTCGACCTCCTGCAGGGGATCAAGGGCGTGGACTACGTCGCGGATCTGAACGTCCATGCCATCGCGATCCAGGTGCCCATCGGGCAGCTGACGGGCAAGGGCGACACCATCGGCGTCAGGACTACTTCCTACCGCCAGAGCTTGAGCGTCCTCCGTCCGATTGGAAAGCCGGATTCGAAGAGTAACAACCCGAGCTCCTCCAAGGGGCCCTGGGTGCAGCTCTCTCGTCTGGATTCGCCGTTGGTGAACGAGCTGGTCATTCCGCTGAAGGACAAGAACCGTTGGAACGGCTCCCAGCCGCGCTTCGACAAGCAGTTTGCGAAGTACGTGCTCGATCCGGAGCCCGCACGCCTCATCGACAGCATCCTGCTGCCCAACGACGGCGTGCCCAAACCACCTCGCAACGATCTCGTAAAGATCTTCCTGACCGGTATACCGGGGCTGAACAAGCCTGCGGGCGTGGTGCCTTCGTCCCAGCTCAGGCTGAACACGTCCATAAAGCCGTCAGACAAACCCGACCGACTTGGGGTTCTGGGCGGAGACAACGCGGGCTTCCCGAACGGTCGCCGGCCTGCCGACGACGTGGTGGATATCGAGCTTCGCGCTCTCGCAGGAGGAACGCCGTTAACCCCCGACTTCAACAAGGCGCCGAACAACAAGCTCGGTGACGGTGTCGATAAGAACGACGTGCCGTTCCGCAACAGCTTCCCGTACCTGGCAGATCCGCAGGACTATACGGAGACGAAGTAACGAGCGAGCACGGGTTTGTGGTGGGGAGGCCCGTCCTCCCCACCCGGCCTCGAAGATGTCTAACAGGAGGAAGGTAGATGACGGTAATCCGGAGAAGCCGGCTTCTATGGGCCTTGATCCCGGTGCTCGCCGCCCTCGCCGTGCTGGCGACACTGGCTTTCTTGCGTGGCGAACGTCCCGCGGATCAGCACGTCGAGCTACCCTTCGATTTCCGCCAGACCGCAGGCACTTCGACGGATACTCTCATCGGCTCCCTCCAGAAAACAATCAGGGAGAACCCGAAAGACTTCGACTCGCACATCAACCTGGCTAACGCCTATCTCCAGAAGGTTAGGGAGACGGGTGATCCATCCCTGTACACGAAAACGGAAGATCTGCTCGATCAGGCCCAGAAGCTTGAGGGTCACTCTCCTGAGTTGTTCGCCGCACGGGGGACCCTCGCCCTCGCGCGCCACGACTTCCAGGCGGCGCTGGAGTACGGAACGCGGGCCCTGGCTCTTGACCCGGATAGCGCCCGCTACCACGGCATCGTTGGCGATGCCCAGATCGAGTTGGGGATGTACGACGAGGCGATCCACTCCTACCAGGAGATGGTCGACCGCAGGCCCGACTTCGCTTCTTTCTCCCGCGTGGCCTACGCCCGCGAGCTCTACGGCGACCCGGAAGGCGCCATCGAAGCGATGGAGTTCGCGCTGCAAGCCGGAAGCGGGACGCCCGAGAACGTGGCCTGGGCACACGTGCAACTTGGCAACCTCTGGTTCACCTCGGGCAAACTGGCGGAGGCGCAGAAAGCCTACGGGCTCTCGACCAAAACCGTAAGCGCCTACGCCCCAGCGCTCGCCGGCCAGGCGAAGATCGCAGCGGCGAGGGGGGATCTCGACAGGGCGGCCACACTCTACCGGCAGGCCTTCAACCGCATGCCCCTCCCCGAGTACGCCATAGCACTCGGCGATGTCTATGCAGAGATGGGCGACCGGAAGGCGGCTGAAGGGCAATACGAGCTGGTCCAGAGCATGGACAAATTATTGCGGACCAACGGTGTCAATACTGACCTGGAGATTGCGCTCTTTTACGCCGACCACGACATGAACCTCCAGACGTCCCTCGAAAAAGCGCGCGCAGCCTACGATGCGCGGCCAAGCATCCACGCCGCAGATGCCCTGGCCTGGACTCTGTACAAGACAGGGAACTACAAGGAGGCACAGAAGTACTCGTCAGAGGCTCTGAATCTAGGAACCCGCGACCCTCTGAAGCTCTTCCACGCAGGCATGATCTCGAAGGCGCTCGGCCAGAAAGTGCAGGCCCGCGAGTACCTGCAACGGGCCATCGACCTGAACCCGCACTTCTCTTTGCTGTACAGCGATGAAGCTGCTGACAGCTTGAAGGCGCTGAACGCGAAAAGGGAAGACTGATGTTTCGCTGGAGTTGGCTGTTGGCGTGTCTCGCGTTCGCCCTGTTCGCCTCGCTGATCCCTCGTGAAGCGCAGGCTCATCCCCTGGGCAACTTTACGATCAACCATTACAGCCGGCTCGAGTTCGCCGATGAGAAGGCGCGTATCGACTACGTGTTGGACTTCGCCGAGATCCCGACCTTCCAGCAGAAGGGGCGACTCGACCCTAACGATGACGGTAAACTCTCCGACGCGGAGGGCCGGGCCTACCTGGACGCCAAGCTACCTGCTTTTGTAGAGAATCTCCATCTAAGGGTGGGCAAGGAGGCTCTACCCTTGCGGGTGCTCGATAGTTCGGCGGCGTACAGACCAGGGCAGGGCGGATTGCCGGTCCTCCGCATCGAGACTCGCCTCCTGGCCGACCTCCCGAAAGACTGGGAGGATCACGGCGCCGGCCATTACACAGACAGCACCTACGAGGATCATCTGGGCTGGCGTGAGATCGTTGTCAAGGGCGGACCTGGAATCGCCGTCAAGGGTTCCTCGGCGCCATCATCCGGTGTGTCAGACGAACTGCGCAGGTATCCGAACGATATGCTTTCCAGCCCCCTGGATATTCAGGAGGCGACCTTCACGCTCGTCCCCGGTGAGGAGTCTGTTGCGGATGGCCCCGTGGGTGAGGCGGCCCGTGACTACAGCACGAGCAACTACAGCTTCGCGTCTAACGGCTACATTAGTAAGCTCTACGCCAAGCTAAACTCGCTCATTTCGTTTACCAGTCCCTCACCGACGGTGCTCCTCATCTCCCTTCTGGCCGCGCTCTTGTGGGGTGCCTTACACGCTCTTACGCCAGGACACGGCAAGACGGTCGTGGCGGCGTATCTGATCGGGGATCGGGGAACGGCCTGGCACGCAGCCTTTCTCGGGTTTACGGTGACGCTGACCCATACCCTGGGAGTCTTTGCGCTTGGGGGGGTGGCCATGTACCTGTCCCGCTACATATTGCCTGAGGCGCTCTTCCCCTGGCTGAGCGTTGTCTCCGGGTTGCTGGTGGTCGCTATAGGTCTCTCGCTCCTCTTCAGCCGCTCACGTGACTTCTTCGGTACCGGCAGCGGGAAGGCACGGCACGCAACATTGAGGCATGCAGATGGGCCCCACACACATTTGCACGGCGGCCACGACCGCTCCTATGCTTATGCCCACGTCGTTCACTCACATCCGCACGGTGGCCACGACCACTCTCATGAGCATGTTCACTCCGCACACTCGCATGGCGACCACGAGCACACCCACTCGCACGGTGGCCACACGCACAGTCACCTGCCACCGGGCGCGAATGGTTCGAAGGCGGGCATACGTAGCCTGGTGGCCCTCGGCGTCAGCGGTGGCCTGGTACCGTGTCCGGCGGCGCTTGTCCTCTTGCTCAGTGCGATCTCGCTAGGTCGACTCGGGTTTGGCATGGTGCTCGTCGTCGTGTTCAGCATGGGGTTGGCCGTAGTACTGACAGGGATCGGACTGCTAATGGTCTACGCGAGGCGGTTGTTCGAGATGTACTCGTTCGAGACGCGCATACCGCGCTTTTTGCCGGTCGTGAGCGCCGCCGCGATCTCATTCGTGGGGCTTGTGATCTTGCTCGGAGCCCTGGGGCAAACCGGGATCGTTTAGTCGATGAATCCCGGCTTGTTACACTGGTTCTGAGACGCCGGGTCTTGGCGTAGTCGGCCCGGGCGCTGGGACGATTACAGGATGTCTCGGGAAGGAGAGTAGCGTGAAGCCGGAACGAGTGGGCGAACCGGGCGTGGACGAAAGGCTGGGTCGCTATCCGTTGCTTGATGCCTTGCGGGGCCGCCGCTCGCGGCGCTTCGGGATGGGGATGAAGATCGAGAGTGGTCCCTTCGCCTACGAGAGCCATCACCAGCCGCTGCCGCTTACCGAGACCGAGGAGGCCGCCCTGGCTTTCGCTGCTTGCGGCGTTACCGGGTACGCGCTGGCGGACCTCTCTTACGGGCGCGGGCAGGGCGGGAGTATGCTGGCCGGTCTTCTGGGACGTGCAGTGGCGAGTCCGGATGCCATCAACACCGTCTCCGTTTTCGTCACCAACGACGAAGCAGCTTACCTGCTCAAGAGACCACAAGATTTTGCCCCGGATGAGATCCCCTCCCTGGTAGAGTTCGCGCGGCGGGGGGAGTTGGTAGGGCCCTACCGGAAAGGGCGCATCAAAATCGCCGACGGGCGGGCCGCGCCTCCGGTCGAGCCGGGCTACAATTTCAACATCAACCGTTGGGCGCTCTACGCGCCTGGCAGCACCTACTTTCTGCCCGTACAGGAGATGACTGCGATCTACGTCAATGCGTTGCTCGAAGCCTTCGATGAGGAGATGGCGCTCTTCGTCGTGGACGAGCGGGCGAACTTCAGGCCGGCCGGCATCTCACGCTTCGCCCAGAGCAAAGGAGGTCACCTGAACAACGACACCTCATCAGGCCGCATGGCGACCATCCAGGCGATAGAAGCCTCGCTCGCCGATGCCTGCGCCATCGAGCAGGGCATGGTGCTGCAAAACCTGGCGCTAATGAGCCAGGCGCTGGGCCTGGGTGGCTATCCCAACTTCGCCCGTCATGAGTTCGGCTGGTTCCAGGCGCTGGGGTTCAGGATGGGGGAGATGCCAGCAAGCCAGTACCTCGGCGCGAACCGGCTCATCTCCACGGCGCTGCGGCTGCTAGGCCGCGACCAGACGGTTCCATACCCGCTGGGTCTGGAGCGAGGCGGCGAGATCCTCCTCAAACCCTACTGCCCGCCGTACTACCCTTCGATGGAAACCGCCGTGCGCGAGTTCGTAGAACGCAAGTTCGGTCCGCAGGGAGTCTTCAGAGGCGGGGCGGGCGCGAGCGGCTGGCGGGAGCCAGCCGAGAAAACGACGGGGATTCCGGCTCCCTCAGAGGGGGCCATCGAGGCTACCGTTGCGTACTGCGAATACGTTTACGACCGTTACGGGCGCTTCCCTGCTTACAGCGCGCCCTTCCGAACCGTACTGGGTCACCAGGCGACGCACGTAGACGTTGACTTCTACGATCGCTTCTACCACCCGGATGCACTCTCCGAGACACAACGCCAGCATACGGACCGCTGGCACGACCTGGAGGCACAGACATGAACCGCAACAAGATCGTATAGGTCCTGCGGCCGAAAAGGAGGGTCGCCTGATGAAGGCCACGACAGGTGCCGGCATCGCCTGCGCTCTCGGCGTAGCGGGGGGCATCGTGATCGGGTCTCGCGCCGTCAAGATCTACGACTGGCGCACTGAATGGACCATCCCCGCGCCGATGCCCATCGTCTACGAGGCCATGACCTCGCGCGAGGCGGTGCGTGAATGGTGGCCTGACATGGAACTCGTCGAGGACAACGGAGATGACGACCTCGAGGTTGGCAGCACTGTTTCTTTCCGGGTGCACCAGGCCCCCGAGGTCGCACGCCTCGCTCCACCCTTCCGCATCCACTGCCTCTACACAGACGTGGAGTCGGAAAAGAGGCTGAGGGAGACGGTAAACGGAGACCTGAGCGGTGTGCTAGAGACCCTGTTCCACGAACAGCAAGACGGCATCCACATAACATTCAGCTGGTACGTGCGCGTCACCAACCCCGCTCTCAACCTCTTGGGGTACGTCGCCGAGCGCATGTATCGTCACAGCCACGACAGCGTAATGAAGTCGGGTGAGAAAGGGCTCTCTGAATACTGCAAGCGGCGAGCAGCCTCCGGGAGCGCGTAGGCAGTACCGAGGAGGTAATCGAGCCATAGAAGAGGTGGACGACCGACGAGGCATCCCCGGCGTAAGCGGGATCACCGGCGGAAAGGTGGTGCTCGTAGCGGCAAGACCCGATCGTTGACCATTCATCCGGTGCGCCGTGAGCCGTACCGACGCACAGAGAGGAGACCATATGTCGACGGAAGAGAACAAAGCCGTCGTGCGCCGCCTCTTCGAGGAGGTCGTTAATCAGGGAAACCTGGCAGCGCTCGATGAGCTGACCACAGACGATATAGTTACCCACACGCCGGTACCGGGTATCATGCCTGATCGCGAAGGTTTCCGGCAGTTCCTCGGCGTTTTCCTCACTGCTTTCCCAACGCAGCATACGGAGGTGCACGACGTGATCGCCGAAGGGGATCGGGTGGCTGTCCGTCACACACCACGTTACCCACGGTGGCGAGTTCATGGGCATGCCGCCCAGCGGCAGAGAGGCGACGGTGGCGGGGATCGAGATTTTCCGGGTTGCCGACGGGAGGATCGCAGAGATGTGGCACCAGGACAACGTGCTGAGCTTGCTGCAACAACTCGGCGCCATCCCCGAGCCGGAGCAGCCAGCAGAAGCGTAGCCCTGGAGCGAACTGCCTGGGCTCCCTAGGCAAAGTAAGCGAAAGGAAAGTCAAGTATCTACCGAAGCCGGAATGTCCCCTTCCGGAGCGCGGGTTTGACTTGGCGTAAAATAACCTCCCTGCAAAACCTCGAGTGGAGGATTCTCTTTGATGCCGAAAGTAACCA
>CAWEQZ010000036.1:0-49005 GCA_963811295.1 uncultured Rubrobacteraceae bacterium
GTGTCGCTGTCTCCACCCGAGTACGAGTCCCGCAGACAAGCCGCCGGAAATGTCAACAAACTGCTCGGCGAGCTAGACGCAACGATCATGGGTAAACTCGTGGACGAAGTAGAGGTAGTAGTCGTGGACGAGTTTGCCCGTTCCGCCCACTCCTATCTCGAGCCGTTCATGCCCGACGGCGTGCGGCTGGAGGTGCGCCCTCGGGCAGAGGACGACGCGGCCGTGGCTGCCGCCTCGATAGTGGCCCGGGCGCGGCAACTCGAGGAGATCGAACGCCTCTCGGAGCGGGCAGGTTTCGGATTACCGCTCGGGGCGACGCACGTTGTGGAGGCCGGTCGGCGGGTGGTCGAAGAACGCGGGGAAGTCGCTCTGGCGAGGTGGCGAAGGTCCACTTCGCCACCACGTGCCGGGTGCTAAAGACGTCAGAAAAGAGTGATGGAGGAGACCCTTGATAGATCTTCGCAGTGACACGGTGACCCGTCCTACGGAGGGTATGCGGCGGGCAATGCTCGAGGCGCCGGTTGGGGACGACGTGTTCGGTGAAGACCCGACGGTGAACCGGCTCGAGGAGACAGTGGCCGACTTGCTGGGCAAGGAGGCGGCGCTGTACGCGCCTTCGGGGACGATGACCAACCAGATCGGGGTCCAGGTCAACACGAACCGCGGGGAAGAGGTGCTCCTGCACGAAGGTTCTCACATCTTCGTCTACGAGGCCGGCGCCCCGGCGATGCTTTCGAGCGTCCAGCTGCGTACGCTTCCCGGGGAAGACGGTGTCATCGACCCTGAGACCGTGCGCGCCGCCGTCAGGCCCGAGGACGTCCACTTCCACGCTCCAGGCTGCTGTGCCTGGAGAACACCCACAACACCTCGGGCGGCAAGGTCTTCCCGCTCGCGGACTTCGCAGCGGCCGCCGAGGCGGCGAAAGATCTCGGCCTGAAGGTGCACCTCGACGGGGCCAGGCTCTTCAACGCGCAAGCCGCAACCGGCGTCCCCGCCAGGGAGTGGTGCGCCCATGCCGACACGGTCTCGGTGTGCTCCTCCAAGGGTCTCGGGGCGCCGGTCGGGTCTCTGCTCGCCGGGGATGAGGAGACCATCAGGGAGGCCCGTCGGGCGCGCAAGGCCTTCGGCGGCGGTATGAGGCAGGCTGGCATCATCGCCGCCGCAGCACTCTACGCCTTCGAGAACCACGTAGACAGGCTCGGCGAGGATCACGAACTCGCGGGCTACCTGGCCTCGGGACTGAGAGAGGCCGGCTACGAGGCCGAGGAGCCAGAGACCAATCTCGTCCTCGTCGCCGTCGACGACCCTCCCGAATTCCTGCAGGCCCTCGCCCGTGAAGGCGTGCTCGCCACCCCTGGCAAACCCCGCTACGTCCGCCTCTGCACACACCTCGACGTGTGCAGCGTTCTGGAAACCAAGGATGGGATACAGCAGATCGTCACGGCTTTCCTTCGAGCTTCGCAGACGCTCTCGGCTATCAAAGGGTGAGCACAGCCGGTATGAGTTGATCCTGCTCAACTGACAGCAGCTTGCAATGAGGTTCAACCTCATTGCAAGCATTTCGGCACGCTCAGGCTTCGCCTTCGCTTGTCAGCACTTCAGCATTTCAGCTTGCGGGTTGCCAAGCCCTTGCTGACTGGCTGACAAGGCGCCGTTTGGCGCCGGGCTGACAAGTGAAGGCCGCAAGGCCTGAGCGTGCTGAGAAGCGTGGGGTGCAGAAGGTTACCCCTTCTGCACCCCACGCTGTGAGGAGACATCCCTCGACGATCCATTTTCGTAACGGTTGCCGTAACATTCGGGAGACGGTAATCTTGTAGAATGGCCTTGTGACGGAAGGGACGAGGGTCGAGGAGTCGATGGGTTGAGACACCGCGCCGCTTCTTGGCTGGCCTGGGGTCTGTGGCTGCTCTGCGTGGCCCTGATCTTCTTCGCTTTGCTATTTTATTTCCTTGCCTCTCCGAGCTCGCCGACACATACTCCACTGGCCTTGACTGCGTTCTTGACGGTGCTGTCATTGGCGTTCCCCACGGTCGGTGCGTTGGTTGCCTCGCGCCGCCCCGAGAACCCCATCGGCTGGATCTTCTGTGGGGCTGGCCTCCTCTACGGGGCCCAAGCCTTCGCCAGCGGATACGCAGATTACGCGCCGCTCGGGCCTTCCGGTTCGCTGCCCGGTGGAGAGCTTATGGCTTGGATTTCAGGGTGGATCGGGGTCCCAGTCCTACCCCTGGCCGGAGTGCTGTTGGTTCTGCTGTTTCCCAACGGCAAGCTATTGTCCCGGAACTGGCAGCCCGTGATCTGGCTTGCGGTTTGCGGGAGCGTGATGCTCGCCCTCGGGACGGCGCTTGGGCCGGGTTCGTTGTCTTTTCAGCCGACCTTCGACAACCCGCTCGGGCTCGGTGGCGCCATCGGCAAACTGGTCCCATCAGAGTCGAGTCCGTTGTTTGATCAGCCGTCCCTCGTTGGGTCCGCCGACACCAAGTTCAACGCCGGCAGCCTAGTCGAGATATTGGTTAGAGTAGGGTTTTTCTTCGTGCTTGTGAGCTGGCTTTTCGCCGTCGCGGCAATGATCACGCGCATGGACCAGGCGAGGGGGGCAGAACGTCAGCAGCTCAAATGGTTCGTGTATACCGTTACCCTACTGGTCGTCGGTTTCCTGGCAGCCCTCCTGGGATTCGGGCAGCATTCGGTCGCCTGGAATATAGGCATAGCCGCTTTCGATTTCCTGCCGATCGCCGCTGGTATAGCGATACTCAGATATCGCCTCTACGACATAGACGTCGTCATTAACCGCACCCTCGTCTACGGCGTGCTAACGGCGGCGCTGGTGCTGGTGTACGTCGGTAGCATAGTCCTGCTCCAAAGGCTATTCCACGCCTTAACCGGTGAGACCTCCCAGCTCGCCATAGTGGCTTCCACGCTAGCAATAGCTGCGCTTTTCGTGCCCCTGCGCCGGAGGGTACAGGCGTTCATAGATCGCCGCTTCTACCGCCGGAAGTACGATGTGGCAGAGACCCTTCGAGCATTCAACATCAGGCTGCGCGACGATGTGGACCTTGACAGCGTCGCCGACGACCTCGTAGAGGTGGTTAAAGAGACGATGCAGCCAGCGCACGTCTCATTGTGGTTGCGCCCGCCAGAAAGGAAAGCATGAGGTTTCCCTGAATTCGGCCATAATGATCGCCCGGCAAGGCGGGACGGAAGAATTGTAAGGAGGAAAGCGCGCATGACATCACCGAACCTTATCCGATGGGAGGACTAGGGGCCCTGTTGGCTGGAGCGTTCTTCATCGTGGAAGCCGCGGCAGGTCCGTTTATCGGGGATTTTCATTGGGCCTTCCACGCACTAGACGCTCCCGCCCACGCATTCTTGGTGGTAGGACTGGTAGGTCTTTATCTCTGGCAGACAAGGCAAGGACGCTTTGGGTGGTTGGGGACGGTGGGCTTCATGCTGATCGTTGCCGCCTCCGTGGTGATAGCCCTCGGTGGTCTCGTCATCGTCTTCGTTGATGGTGTGCTTGGAGCTGAAGCAGAGGTGTTGAACGACATCGTTCATCCCTTAGAGATACTGGTGATGATAGGCGCAGTGCTTTTCGGTATGGCTACCATGCGTTTGAATGTCTTGCCAAGTGGCGGAGCGTTGGTGATCATAATCGGCGCACTGGTGTACTTTGGAATCAAAATCGTCGGCGTGGGGCCAGAATGGCTTATCTCGGTGGCAGTGGCTATATTGGGTGCCGGATGGGCGTGGTCGGGGCATGCTCTCTGGTCGGAAAGCGGTGAGTCGGTACGGCAACCCAAGCGTGTGAGATGACGGAGGCGCTGAGTGACGAGCTCCTTCGAGGGTGAGGAGTACTATGCAGCCGACCGGACTACTACAATCGCTCGGAGTTGCGTGTGAGATCGACAAGGGGTGCGTGAGGATACGCGGGGTATTCGACTCGCAAGACGTTGCACGCACCTCGATGTGGGCATAATCAGAGATCGAGGTCGCCATTCGAGTAGCCCTGTCGAAGTCACCCTCGCCACAGGCCTGGCCGAACCCCTGAATCTCCTCGCAGCTGCTCTCAGGGATGGGGATCCCGTCCCCGAAGTTTTCGCCGACCGCCTGCGAAAGGCCGTCGAGGCCGGAGACGTGGAGGTACTGGCCGCCAGGGCGGAGGACCAGATACTGGGCGTAGCCCTACTCGCCTACCGTCTCAACGTCTCCGCGGGTGGGCTCTTCGCCAGCATCGAAGACCTCCACGTGCGCCCCGAAGCCAGACGCAGGGGCGTCGGCCGCGCACTGCTTAAAGTCGCCGTAGACGAACTTTGCGCGGAGCGCGGCATCTCTTATGTTGAAGCACAGGTCGAAGAAACAGAAGCCGAACTGTTCTACGCCGCGCTGGGCTACGAACCGGAGACGGACGTGCGAGTCCTCTCCCGCTCCCTACCCACAATAGACGACCTAAGACCGAACCCGAAACCTGACACCTCTATTCGAACTCCAGCACTTTATAGACGGAGACATCACGGAATCCCAGGTCTTCGTAGAACTTGCGGCCCCGCGCGTTGGCGGCGGCGACCTGGAGGGAGATGCCGTCTGCGCCCCTCTCCCGTGCCCAGGACTCGGACGCTCCTGAAGGAGGGCGCGTCCCATGCCGCGGTTCCGGTGCTCGGGTTCGACGAAAACATCGTCTACGGAGGCCCACGTCTTCGGGAGGAAGGTGGGCGAGCCCTGACGCAGCTCGCCCGAGATAAAGCCCACCGTCCGATCTCCCGCCGCAGCCACGAAGAGGAAAGAGTAGCCACTGTTCGCCACGTCGGCCAGAAAGCGCCGCATCGTCTTCTCGGCGCCTGGGGCTGTGTCGTAGACCCTGTCGTGGGCCGTGTGCTCCTCGGCGCTCTGCATCCACAGCCGCGCCGTCTCGGCCGCGTCCTCCCTGCGCCCGGGCCTGATGGTGAAGTCCTCGTTCACAAAGCAATCCTAACCCATGCGCCGCGGGCCGCGGGGGGCCGGGGGTGGGGTATGATCCGGAAAAATCGTAGAGGAGCGGGGTACGGCAGAGACAAGTGGACAGGTTCTGGGAGGTGGATGCGGCCCGCGGCGTCGCCATCATCATGATGATCGTCTACCACACTACTTACGACCTGGACACCCTGGGCGGATACGACATCCAGTCCACTACGGGATACTGGGCACTCTTCGCCGATGTTACAGCAGGCCTCTTTCTGTTTCTCGTCGGCGTCTCGCTCGCCATTAGCCGGGCGAGGACACGCCTGAGGGGCTGGCGTCTGTTCGGCAAGTACCTGGCGAGGGGCTTGAGGATTCTGGCGTACGGAGTGGTGTTGACAGTCGTCTTCCTGGCCCTCGGGATGGGCGTCGTGGCTTTCGGCATACTGCACCTGATCGGGTGCTCCATAATCCTCGCCTACCCTTTCTTGAGGCTCCGGTTCACCAACCTCGTGCTCGGCGTACTCATATTCGCCTCAGGACAGTACATTTTGGCCCAGGACCTCTACTCACAGAGCTTCTGGCTCTTGCCTTTCGGCGTCGTACCACAGGGTGTGACAATGCCGGATTACAGGCCCCTATTGCCCTGGTTCGGTGTCGTCCTGATCGGGCTGTTCTTCGGGAACGTGTTTTACGGTAGTGGCAGACGACCCGCGGTCCTCGAGAACAAGGCTCCGGAATTGGCAAGACCGCTTCTTCCCCTGGGAAGAAACTGCTTGTTTATCTACCTGATCCACCAGCCCATCATCATCGCCTTGCTCGCCGTAACAGGCGTCGTGGACCTGAACTTCTCGTAGAGCTTCAGGGCGGTCGGTTTCTTTTTCGTTGCGCAACCGTTACAGTTAGCGGCGTCGTTCCAGAGAGAATGGGGAGGTAGCTTGTAGGAGATCATATTCGCAGCAGACGACCAGTAGGCTTGATGGGATCATCGTAGCTTGCGGGGTGGAGAGTAATTACAAGCGCCAGGACTCCTGCGATGCGGGAGTCGACGAGGAAGACGTTCATCGAAGCATTCGGCGGGTACGTCTCGGCTTCGGGCGGTCGTCAGGGCGGTGACAAATCCCGGCGGTGACGCCGGGGACAAAGCACCGTTCGGGCCCAGAGACAGGGTATCAGAGCTCTGTCTCTTTCCCCTGCCCTCCCTGATCCCATCTCCGGAAGAACAGGGAGGTAAGTCCATGTGTGGCATAGTGGGTTACGCCGGTAGGGAGCGGTGTGTCGAGGTACTTATGGAAGGTCTCGGACACCTCGAGTATCGGGGTTACGATTCGGCGGGGCTGGCCCTTCAAAGGGCTGGCCGGATAGAGCAGATAAGAGAGGTGGGGCAACTCGGGAACCTCACCCGTGTCCTTGCCGGGCGCAACGGTGACCTCTCCCGGGTGCGGACCGGGGTGGGACACACCCGCTGGGCGACGCACGGGCGTCCCAGCGAGGAGAACGCGCATCCCCACCTCGGCGGAGAACGGGGGCGTGGCCGTCGTGCACAACGGCATCATCGAGAACTTCTCGGAGCTCAAGGAGGAGTTGGAGGGGCGGGGCGTCGCTTTCCGTTCCGAGACGGACACGGAGGTGATGGCGCATTTGCTCGCCGAGAGGGTCGAGGCCGGGGAGACGTTGCGGGCGGCGCTCGCCGGTGTGCTGCAGCGGCTAGAAGGTTCCTTCGCCGTCGCCGCAATCAGTGTGGATGAGCCCGGTAAGGTCGTCGCGGCCCGCCACCAGAGCCCGCTCGTCGTAGGGCTCGGGGAGGGTGAGAACTTCCTGGCTAGCGCGGTGCATGCGCTGCTCGGGGAGACACACGAGTTCATCGTCATCGAGAACGGCGAGATCGTCGAGATAGCCGACTCTTCCGTAGCGGTGTTCACCACTTCGGGCGAGCCCGTCGAGCGCGAGTCCTTCGAGGTGGACTGGGACGCCGAGGCCGTCGAGCTCGGCGGCTACGACGACTACATGCTCAAGGAGATCGACGAGCAGCCGGCCGCCCTCGGCGCGACGCTCCTCGGCCGCATCGACTCGGGCGGTGTCGTCGATCTCTCTGAGGTAGGGCTCGACCTCTCGGAGATAGACCGGGTCGTGATCGTCGCCTGTGGCACGGCCTACCACGCCGGTCTGCTGGGCAAACACGCCATAGAGAAGCTCGCCAGGATACCCGTCGAGGTGGTGATCGCCAGCGAGTATCGTTACTCGAACCCTATCGGAGACGACCGCACGCTGGTCGTTGCCATTAGCCAGAGCGGGGAGACTACAGATACGCTGGCGGCCGTTCAGGCGGCGCGGGGCTTCGGGGCCAGGGTGCTCGCGGTTACCAATACCAGAGGGTCGCTCATAACCCGCGAGGCCGACGCGGTCTTGCTCACGAAGGCGGGGCCCGAGATCTGCGTCGCCTCAACCAAAGCATTCGTCGCCCAGGTCGCCGTACTCGACCTTCTGGCGCTGGCGCTCGCCGGCATTCGCGGGGCCATCCCCGGGAGGGAATTGCGGGAGATAGGTCGCGGCCTAAGGCTGGCGCCGGAGAAGGTCGAGGAGACGCTCGGGTTGCTCGGGAACCGGGTGGAGGAGGCCGTGAAGGTCTTCGAGGATGCGCGGTGCTCGCTTTTCCTGGGGCGCGGTATATCGTATCCCGTGGCGCTAGAAGGGGCTTTGAAGCTCAAGGAGATCTCCTACCTGCCCTGCGAGGGCTATCCGGCGGGCGAGATGAAGCACGGTCCTATTGCTCTGGTGGACGAACACTGTCCCGTCGTTGCCGTTCTCGGAGAGGGCCTCATCCGCGAGAAGACCCTCTCCAACGTCGAGGAGACCGTCGCCAGGGGCGCCAGTGTGATCGCCGTCGCCCGTGAGGGGGACAAAGGAGCAGAAAGGATGGCGCGCCTGGTGCTCCCTGTTCCCGAGGCGCCGGAGATCCTGGCTCCCTTCATAAGTAGCGTGCCGCTGCAACTCCTCGCCTACCACGTTGCCAAAAACCGGGGCCTCGACGTGGACAAGCCACGCAACCTCGCCAAGAGCGTCACGGTAGAGTAGCGCAGCGCTGTCCCCGAGGCTCAGCTTTGCTCGGCCGAAGTATTGGAGGCATACCGGTTCCTGTTACGAGCGATAGATCCTAGTGAAGGCCGAGGTACTTCGTGCGAGCGATGATCCTGGACGTACCCGGCGAGCCGCTGCGCGTCGCGGAGGTGCCTGTGCCCGAGCCGGGAGAGGGGCAGCTCCTCCTGCGCGTACACTGCTGCGCCGTGTGCAGGACGGATCTGCACGTCGTTGACGGAGAGTTGCCTGATCCCAGACTGCCCCTGATCCCAGGCCACCAGATAGTCGGCGCCGTGGAGAAGATCGGCGGGCGCGCGGGCAGCTTTACGGTGGGGGACAGGGTCGGGGTGCCATGGCTGGGGTGGACCGACGGCGAGTGCCGCTACTGTCTCTCCGGGCGCGAGAACCTGTGCGAGAACGCCAGGTTCACGGGGTACCAGATCGACGGCGGATACGCCGAGTACGCTGTCGCCGAAGCCCGTTTCTGCTTTCCGATCCCCGAAGGCTTTCCCGATCTACAGGCCGCCCCTCTTTTGTGCGCGGGCCTGATCGGGCACCGCTCGTTGCGCTTCGCCGGCGATGCCGAGAGGCTTGGGCTCTACGGCTTCGGGGCCTCGGCCCACATCGTGGCCCAGGTCGCAGTGCACCAGGGAAGGCGCGTCTTCGCCTTCACCAGCCCGCATGACGAGGAGGCGCAGGAGTTCGCCAGGGAACTGGGTGCCGAATGGGCAGGGAGTTCGATAGAGGCGCCACCCGAGGAACTGGACGCGGCGATCATCTTCGCGCCCGTCGGCGCCCTCGTCCCCGCCGCTCTCAGGGCCGTCGCCAGGGGAGGCACCGTGGTCTGCGCGGGCATACACATGAGCGACATCCCATCATTCCCCTACAGATCTGCTCTGGGGAGAGCGCTCCGTGCGCTCGGTGGCCAACCTCACGCGCCAGGACGGCCTGGAGTTCCTCGCGCTCGCCCCTGAGGTGCCTGTTCGAACCGAGGTCGTACCTTTCCCATCGAGGAGGCCAACGAGGCGCTAGAAGCTCTGCGCGGCGGCCGGGTGCGTGGTGCTGCCGTGCTGGTCGTTGCCCCTGTAGCGGTGTGATGTCGCCTGAGCGTCGCTACCGGATGACGTTCAGGGCGGCTGGTTCGATGCGGAAGGACATGGGCAATCCGCCCCAGAGCTCACCGTCGAGTTGTACGGGCACCTCTGCCCCCTTGGCCCTGGCGTGTACCTCCGTCGAGGTAAAAGACTTCATCGCGCGGTTGAGGGGCCTTCTCGTCATGATCCCGGCGAAGACGTCGGGCCTCAGGAGGACGCTCACGCGCTCGACCAGGATGGTCTCGAACTGGCCGCTCGTCAAGGAGTCCGGGCCCTGACACCCTGAAGTCGCCGCCGTAGTAGTGGCCGTTGGCGACGATGGCGAACCTCGCGGCGTGGATCTTGTCGCCGTGGAGTATCTCCAGCGTGAGGGAACCTGTTCCCGAAGAGCACTTTGAACGCCGTTAGCTGGAAGGCCAACCTCCGCAGGTAGCGCTTCTGGCGCGGCGTCACGGTGCCTACACTTTCGCGTCGAAGCCTATGCCGGCCATACAGGCGAAGCGGCGCTCGGCGCCCTCATTCGTCGTGGCGACGCCGAAGTCCACCCGGGAGCGTTCGCCTTTCAGGATGCGCCGGCAGGCTTCGGACGGGTCGAGCGGCAGGCCGAGCTCCCTCGCCAGCACGTTCGCCGTACCGAGCGGCAGGACGCCCAGCGTGGCCTCCAAAGAGAGCCCATTCAAGACTTCGTTGACCGTGCCGTCTCCCCCAGCGGCCACGACCAGACGGTCCCCCGCAAGCGAGGCAAGCTCGGTGGCGTGGTCGGGATGCTCCGTGTTGAGGACCTCTACCCTCAGGTCTCCCGAGCGCAGGATCTTCGCGAAACGTTCCAGATAATCCTCATCGCCCGCGCGTCCGGAGTTCGGGTTACCGATGATGACAGCGTCTGTGGCCGTATTCATCACCTTACTATATCCCTTTTGCCTGCGGCGAATCTGCCGTAACATACGCCCCGTGGAAGGTTTCGTCGTACCAGGGATCGGGGTCGACGTCGTTGACGTCGAGAGGATGCAGTTCGCCCTGGAGCGCACCCCGAAGATACGCCAGCGTCTGTTTACCGAGGCCGAGATAGCCTACTGTGAGAAGTACCGCTTCGCCGAGCGCCACTACGCCGGGCGCTGGGCCGCCAAAGAGGCCGTTACAAAGGCCCTGGGTTGCGGTCTGATCCAGTGGAACGGCGTCGAGGTCGTGCGGAGGCCCCGTAGCGCCCCGACGGTCCATATCTCAGGCAAGATCAAGAAGTTCGCCGATGCGGTAGGCGTGCGCGAGGAGGATCTCTACATTTCGATCACCCACTCCGAGCTCTCCGCAGTCGCCGTCTGCGTCGTGCGCCGGGAGCAGATCTCAGGGTGAAGCTCTACACCGCAGTGGAGATGGGCAGCGCCGACGCGAGGGCGCAGGATCTCGGCATCCCCGGCGGGGTCCTCATGGAACGTGCAGGGGCACAGATGGCGAGCGCCGCACTCGAACGCTTCGCCCCGCGCCGCGCTCTCGTCGTCTCGGGCGGCGGTAACAACGGCGGCGACGGCTTCGTCATCGCCCGCGAACTGCACCGCTCCGGCGTCGATGTCGCAGTGCTGGCGACGAAGAGCGAGTACGAGGGGGACCCGGCGATAAACCTGGAGATATTTCGTAACCTGCAGGTGCGATTCATCGTCCAGGAAGACCTCGACTCGGAACTTGGGGGGGCCGACCTCGTCGTCGATGCCTTGCTTGGTACTGGGTTCTCGGGGGAGGTACGGGCGAAGGAGGCCGGGATCATCGAGAAGATGAACTCCGCCCGGGCCCCCGTACTCGCCGTCGACGTGCCCTCCGGCGTGGACGGGACGACGGGAGAGGTGCAGGGTGTCGCGGTGTTTGCCGATCTTACGGTCTGCGCGCACGCCATGAAGGTGGGGTGTGTGATCTCCCCCGGACGCGAGCACTCGGGCGAGGTAGTCGCCGTGGATATAGGTGTTCCACCAGAAGCAGACGTCGACCCCTCTCTCGTCTGGACCGATGCGGGATCGCTGCGCGGGAAGATACCGCGCACCGCCGAGCCGGCACACAAGTACTCTGCCGGCGCCCTGTTCGTCGTCGCCGGCTCCCGCGGCATGACCGGAGCCCCCTTATGGTCGTCCACGGCGCGCAGAGAGTAGGGTGCGGCATAGTCTTCCTCGCCACCTCCGAAGGGGCCGCACCCGCCGTCGATCTCGCCCTCACCGAAGCGCTCGTCTACGGCGTCGCCGAGGACGAGCAAGGCTTCATGGCCTCAGCGGCACTGGAGGAGATACTGGAGCACGCAGGAAGGGCCTCCGCGCTCGTAATGGGTCCGGGGACGGGGACGGGGGAGGAGGGCAGACGTCTCGTCGAGGGTATCCTGCGTGAGGTCGAGCTGCCCGTCTTGCTCGACGCCGATGCCATCACGAACCTCGTGGGCACAGACGTCCTCGCGCGGAGGGACTGTCCGACCGTCATAACGCCGCACGCAGGGGAACTGGGGCGTCTGCTCGAGTCGGGGGCGAAGGAGGTATCCGCCCGCAGGCTCGATTCCGCCCGCAGAGCGGCCGAACAGCACCGTTGCTGCGTGTTGCTCAAGGGTTCCGATACGCTCGTCGTCGAGGGCGAAAAGGGCGCCGTCAACTCCACGGGGAACGTCGCGCTGGCCACGGCGGGGACGGGGGACCTGTTGTCCGGTGTGATCGGGGCTCTGCTCTCGCGAGGGATGGACGCCTACGAGGCGGCCAGGGCGGGAGCCTGGGCCCACGGGCGGGCGGCGGAGCTCTGGCTCGAGGAGACCGGCTGGCCCGCGGAGAGCTTTGTGGCGACCGATCTGCTCGACTACCTGCCGCGGGCCATGGGAGAGCTGCTCTGAGGTTCAGGCTGCTCTTCGTCGGGGACGTCGTCGGGCCCGCGGGATGCTCGGCCGTCCTGGATCTTGTTCCAAGGTTGCGTGAAGAGTTGAGTGCTGATGCCGTCGTCGCCAACGCCGAGAACTCGGCCCCGACGGGGCGTGGTATCACCCGCGAGAGCGGCTCCTCCCTGCTCCCCGCAGTTGACTTTCTCACCCTCGGCAACCACGCCTTCGACGCCGATGGATACAAAGAGTTCCTCGAAGAAGAGGACAGGGTGGTGCGTCCCGCCAACTTCGGCGATAAGGAGCCCGGGCTGGGCCTGGGCGTTTTCGAGGCCGGCGGTGTTACCGTGGGCGTCACCAACGTGCTCGGGCGTGTATTCGTCGAGAGGACGAGAGTATCGCCCTTCGAGGCCGCCGACCTGGCCGTTGAGGAGTTGAAGGCGCGCGGCGCGGACCTCGTGCTCGTCGACTCCCACGCCGAGGCCACGAGCGAGAAGCAGGCACTCGGCTATTATCTCGACGGGAGGGCGCATGCCGTATTGGGGACCCATACGCACGTGCCCACGGCGGACCACTCGATCCTGCCCGGCGGAACCGCGTACGTGACCGATGTCGGCATGACCGGTTGCAAGGAAAGCATTATCGGCTTCGAACGGGAGGATTTCCTCGCCTTGTTCCTGGGTGATTGGCATGGGATCTCGGTCGCCACCCGCGGTCCTGTCGTTCTCAACGGCGCGCTCGTCGAGTTCGACCTCGATGCTCGGCGGGCCACAGGGATCAAAGCCGTAAGCAGGGAGTGGAAGCTTTGACCGGAGGCTCGCCGGGCCGTTTACAATAGCGGGAACGACGATTAGTGGGGTGGAGCATGGAACAGCAGGATATCAGGGAATTGAGGGTGGCGGAGATCTCGCACGCGGAGTGGCCCACGCTCGGGCCCGACGAGACGGTGGAGGGTGCGATCAAGCTCTTCGCCGAGTCCGGTATCTCGGGCGCCCCCGTCGTCGAGGACGGCAGGCTCATCGGCATAGTCACGGAGGGTGACCTGATCTTCCGCGACGCGGACATAAGGGCGCCTGGCTTCCTCGACATCTTAGGCGGCCTCATTCCTCTTGGGAGCTGGGATGAGTACCGTAAAGAAGCGCTCAAGAGCGCTGGCGTTACCGTCGACGAGGTGATGACTAGGGAGCTGATCACGATCTCCCCCGACGCCTCTCTCGCCGAGGCCTCCACCATCATGGCCGATAGAAGGGTCAAGATCCTACCCGTCGCAGAGGGCGACGCCCTCCAAGGCGTGATCACCCGCATGGATATCCTGACCCTCCACGTACTGAACCCCCGACGGTAAGAACGAACAGTGGGTAGCACGGCCGCCGGAGTCGGGGCCACGAGCCGTACCTGGGCCGAGGTAGACCTGGGCGCCGTGCGCCACAACGTGGTCACCCTCAAACGCAGGGCCCCGAACTCGCGCCTGATGGCCGTCGTCAAGGCGGACGCCTACGGCCACGGCTCTGTGGAGGTGGCCCGAGCCAGCATCGAAGCCGGGGCAGACTCTCTAGCCGTCGTCACTGTCGAGGAGGGCATGGAGTTGCGGCGCGCGGGACTGGAAGTCCCCGATTCTGGTCTTCACCGATCTCTTGCCGGACAGGTTACTGTTGGCCGGAGCGCATCGCCTGGCCGTGACGGCCCACTCCATCCCGAGCGCGAGGCGCATCGCGTCCCGCCCAGGTCTCGAAGCGCACCTGAAGGTAAACACGGGGATGAACCGCTGGGGTGTCGAGCCCTCGGAGGCGGGGGAGGCGCGCAAGATCCTTGGCCCGGGGCTAACCGGCATCTACACTCATTTCGCCTCGGCCGACTCCGACGAGGGGGAGACGAGACGCCAGATCGAATGCTTCGAGTCAGTACTCGCCTCACAGCCTTTCGGCGACGTTCTGGTGCACGCTGCAAACTCTGCGGCCACCCTCTGGCATCCCCGCTCGCACTACGATTGCGTCCGTCCCGGCGTGGCGCTCTACGGCTTGCACCCTGCGGGCGACGAGGGAGATCCGGCGGCGGAAGGTCTACGGCCTGCGATGACCTTGAAGAGCTACGTGGCCGGCGTGCGGAGGCTCTTGCCAGGGGATGGAGTATCCTACGGGCTGACCTTCTTGGCCGAGGCGCCGATGTTCGCGGCGACCGTGCCTGTGGGGTACGCGGAAGGATATCGGCGGGCGCTCTCGGGGAGGGCTGAGGCCCTGATCCGGGGCCAGAGGCGCCCGTTGCTGGGGCGGGTCACGATGGACGCCTGCGTCTTCGGGGTGGACGAAGCTGTCGAGGTCGGGGACGAGGTCGTGTTGCTCGGCGGCCAGGGCGAAGAGCGCATTGCGGCCGAAGAACTCGGCGCACGCGCAGGCACGATAAACTACGAGATCACCACGGGGATAGACCCCCGCCGCGTCGAGAGGAGCTACGAAGATGTTCGAGGATCTTAACTGGAAGTCAGCCGCCAGGAGATCGGCGGTAGTCATAGCGATCTACCTCGGCCTGCTCTACCTCCTTAGCGTGGCGTTCCCCGACAGCGGCTTCAGCATGGACTCCCAGGGCCAGGTCATCAGCCTGTTCGTCAACGCCATCATATTCTTCTTCATCTTCACGTTCGTCTACGCATTCGTGGAGCGCAGCAGAAACAGGCGCATATCCGAGGCCCGTAAACAGAAGAAGCCGGGAAAGCAGACCGAAGGCGACCAGGAGGCAGAGGACTCCTCGCTCAAAGGGCGTCCGAACCCCAACACGAGCCGCAAGAAGACCCGCCGCCGGCGCTAACCGTTGGACCTCCGCGCGGCCCTCGAGCCACCGCTGGATATCGCCGAACTCCTGGACGTCGTCCCCGAGCTCTCCCTCGCCCATGAGTTGGAAGGAAGCCCGTACCATCACCTGAATACCCTGGATCACGTCCTCGAGGTGGTCAGTGGCGTGGAGCGCGAACTGGATGAGGGCAGGATCGGCGCCCGCGTCGGAGAAGACAGCGTGCAGGGCCTGCGCCTCGCTGCCCTGCTGCACGACGTGGCAAAGCCCGTTACCCGCGGCGAGTTCGAAGGCAGGGTCCTCTTCGTCTCCCACGATTCTCTCGGCGCCTTGAATGGTCCGGCACATCGGCTGCAGGCTTGGGCTTACGGCCAGGGAGGTGGATCTCACGGCAACCCTGACCGCGCTGCACTTGAAGATAGGCTTTATGGGAAATTCCCGTACCGACTACCCGCCGGAGAGGCTCGCCCGCGCCGCCGGGCCTTTCGGCGAGGAGCTCGCCGTCCTGAGCTGGGCCGACCGCCTCGCCGCCCAGGGCCCGCGCCTCAAGCCCGAGCACCTGCGGCGTCACGAGGATCTCTGCACCCGGTTCCTGCGCGTTAGCCGCGAGCTGGGCCCGTATCCAGACCCTGGCTATGCGGCGTTGCAGGGAGAACTCTCCTGTGCTTCGGCCGCCGACGTCGGATACGTGGCGAGCTATCTCAGGCTTCTCATGGCCCGTGGGACGGATGAGAATAGCGCGCTTGCGCGATTCGCTGCTCGTCATTTTCCTGTAGAAGACCCTGGTGGTACTCGTGTAGAATCGCGCCGAGAGCGTAGCCACTCGCGGGGCCGGAGGAGGTAGGGGTCTTGGACATCAAGAGGGCCACAAGGGACCGTTGGATCCGGGGCGTCTGCGGCGGCGTGGCCCACACCTACGGTTGGAGCTCCAATGTAGTGCGGCTAGTTACGGTGGTGATCGCCGTGATCATCCCCGGTCCGAGCACGCTGCTGGCGTTCGTGATCTACTTGTTGCTGAGCTTCATCCTCCCCGAGAGCGAGGAGTTCTAGGCGCTTGGACTTCGCGGAGGCCCAGAAGGAGGCCCTGGGCTGCACGAAGTGCGGGCTGTGCCACTCCAGGACACAGGTCATCTTCGGCGAGGGACCGCTGAACGCCGGACTGTTCATAGTCGGTGAGGCGCCCGGCTTCAACGAGGACAAGGAGGGCAAACCCTTTTCGGGAGCTTCGGGGATCCTCCTCGACCGCATGCTCGAGTCTCTCGACCTCGGGCGCGAGAAGGTCTACCTGACCACGCTGGTCAAGTGCCGCCCGCCCGGATCTCCACCACGGCCACCGAAACCTTCTGAGGTAAGCTCCTGCCGGCCTTACCTGGTCGCTCAGCTCTCGGCCGTCGACCCCAGGGTCGTCGTTGCGCTAGGGGACCTGCCCAGCCGGGTACTCACGGGGAGGAAAGAGTCTGTCTCGCGCATCAGGGGGCGTGCGATCCCGCTCGACGGCCGCTACGTCTTCCCGACGCTCTCCCTCCAGAGCGCCCTCTACACTCCGGCGGACCGGGCGCTCCTCGTCTCGGACTTCTCCCGCCTGCCCGAGCTCCTCGAAGCCGAACGACCCTCCACCTACGAGACACTCAACGTCACCCGCTCCCCCGATGCGGAGCGGGAACCAGTCCAGCCGGGGCTCTGGTAGAGTCCCAGGGTTTCCCGTGGAGCTCGAAGGCCTGGAGGAGGCTATGCTCGAGGAGCTGGCGTCCAGGGTGGCGCAGGTTCTAGGTCCTGGTGACGTTGTAGTGCTATCCGGCGAGGTCGGCACGGGCAAGAGCACCTTCGTGCGGGCCGCTGCCAGATCCCTTGGCGTCACGGCCAGGGTGACGAGCCCGACCTACCAGCTCGCCCGAAACTACGAAGGCCTCAAGGGCGGGCGACCGGTGACCGTCAATCATATGGACCTCTACCGACTGGAGGGGATCGAAGACAGGGACGTACTCGAGCTAGAAGACTACCTGGAACCTGATGCCGTGACGTTTATCGAGTGGGCAGATCCTGCACTCGGCGTTATCGAGAATCCCTCCATCGTCCACATATACCACGAGACCCCGACCACTCGGCGCATCAGCCTCAGAGGGCCTGCCGCGGAGCGTCTAGCGCCTTGCTGATCCTGGCCCTCGACGCCTCGACCCCGGTGACTACCGTCGCCCTTGCCCGCGAGAACGGCCGCCAGGTGCTCGCCGAAATCTCCGTCACCGCCCGCGGGGCCTCGGAAACACTGCTCCCCGCCATACACGCCGCCCTCGACCTGACCGGGGAGGACCTCGGCTCCGTGGAGCGCGTGCTCGCCGGGGTTGGACCAGGAACCTTCACGGGCATCCGCATAGCGGCAGCGACGGCCCGCTCGCTCTCCTCAGGTACCGGCATCCCACTGTCGAAGAACTCGACCCTGGACGCTCTCGCCGCCCCTGCGCTTGCGTTTTCGCAGGAAGTGCTCGCCGTGCTCGACGCCAGGAGAGGACAGGTCTTCGCCCGCAGGTATTCGGAAGCCGGTCCCACGACGGACATCTACTGTCTCAGGCCTGAGGAGCTGTCGGTGGAGGGAGAACTTTTCGTGGTCGGCGACGGAGCTGTCCGCTACCGTGAAGAGCTCTCCGGACTCGGACGCATACCGCCTGAGGGATCCCCGCTCCACAGGGTTACTGCGGTCGGGCACCTTATTTCTGCCGATCTCACACCCGTGGGCCCCGAAGAGCTCGTCCCCATCTACGTGCGCGAGCCCGACGCCGAGGTTCGTCGCGACCTCAACCCCTGGAGCCGCTCTTGAGCGAGGCCGGGCCGCACCTGCGCCGGATGGAGGCCAGGGATCTACCATCCGCTATGGAGATAGACGCTCTGTCCCTCCCCCGTCCGTGGAGCGCGGCGATCTGGCGCGGAGAGCTCCGTAGTCCCTTCGGCCTCTACCTGGTGATCGAAGACAGAGGCGAGGTCTTCGGCCACATCGGAGTCCGTCACGTTCTCGGCGAGCTGCACATAACTACCATCGCCGTACGACCGGAATACCGTAGGCGCGGACACGCCCGCGCCCTGATCGGCGCGGCGCTCGCCGCCTATCCCGACGCGAACCAGGTCCACCTCGAGGTACGCCCGACCAACGTAGAGGCCATCGCGCTCTACGAGTCGCTCGGCTTTTTGGAGACGGGCCGCAGGCCTCGCTACTACGGGGACGAGGATGCCTTGCTCATGACCCTGAACCTCGATGAGACTCGTCACTAGAACGCCTTCGCTCCTCGCGGTCCCTGCGGGCTGCCTCTCTGCGGCGCCGGAGCTCCTCCGGAGGCTCGAAAGGCTTCAGCAACAGTAGCGTAGGGGCGAGGCAGGCCAGAAAGGAGACGAAGATGCCGACCGCGATCAAGGGCTCGGCAGGCCCCCTGAACACGTAGATAAGAAACACCGCCAACATCACCAGCGCTATAAAGGCGAAAAGGAGCGAGAACGTCCGCATAACGCCAAGTATATCCTGCCGGTTCTCCCTACTTGAATTGAGAATTAGGAGTTTGGTGTTGGTCCATCACCAAGCCCTTCCCTGATTCACAGTTCTATACGCGCCCGAATGCTATAAACAAACCATGATCCTGGCCATCGAAACCTCCTGTGACGACACCTGTGCTGCGGTCGTGGAGCCCGACGGTCGGCGCGCCCTCTCGAACGTCGTCCACACGCAGACGGAGCACGCGCGCTACGGTGGCGTCGTCCCCGAGGTCGCCTCCCGCGCCCATCTCGAACGCCTCGATGGGGTAGTGTGGAAGTCGCTCGCTGACGCTGATGTTTCTCTCGACGAAGTGAGCCGCGTGGCGGTCACGACGCGGCCGGGTTTGATCGGGGCGCTCCTCGTCGGGGTTGCGGCCGCGAAGGGACTCGCCTACGCCCGAGGGCTCCCTCTGGTCCCCGTAAACCACCTAGAAGGCCACGTCGCCGCCGCGTACCTCTCAGAACCCGAACTGGAGCCGCCGTTCGTAGCCCTGATCGCCTCGGGCGGACATACGGCCCTCTACTTCGTGGACCGGGACCGCAGGATGCGCCTGCTCGGAGAGACGCTAGACGACGCCGCAGGCGAGGCCCTGGACAAGGGCGCCAGGATGCTGGGCCTCGGGTTTCCAGGCGGCCCCGCTATCTCTAGTGCCGCCCACCACGGAGACCGTGACCGCTTTGACTTCCCTGTCGGCCTGAAGAGCAAAGACAACCTCGACTTCAGCTTCTCCGGCCTCAAGACGAGCCTGCTGTACAAGCTCAAGGCTATGGACGGGGAACGACTCCGCGAAGAGGTGCCGCATCTGGCCGCCGGTTACGAGGCCGCCGTCGTCGAGGCCCTCTCCCGCAAGCTCCTTCGGGCCGTGGATCTCCACGACGCGCCAGCCGCCGTCGTAGCAGGCGGCGTCGCCGCCAACACCCTCCTGCGCCGTACCCTCGAAAAACGCTGCGGAAAGTTCGGAACCCGACTCGTCGTCCCTCCGCCAGAGCTATGCACCGATAACGCAGCCATGATCGGGGCCGCCGCCGCAGGCTCTCCCGCCGTCCCCTATCCCGATTTTCTCTCCCTCAACGCCCGCAGCGTCTGACAGCGGGTTTTGGAAGGACAAACCTTCCAAAACCCGCGCTGGTCAGCACATCAGCACGCCTCGGCCTGCGGCCTCGGCTTATCAGCATGTCAGCCAGGGCTCTTGCGCAAGCGAAAGCTGAAATGCTGAAGTGCTGACCAGCGAAGGCGAAGCCTGAGCGTGCTGAAATGCTACTCGCCGCGAAACGCGGCGAGTATTCGGTATCGTTCGTCGCCGGTGAGAATCGTGCTCCTCGCGCATACCACGCAGGTCGCGTGCAGATTCTCCGAATGGTCCTTGACGTAGAGCAAAACTACCTTCTTGGGGACCCTGTAGAGGATATGCTCCGTGCGCCCGCCGCAGCGCCCGCAAAGGCGATCTTCGCGGCCCAGCTCCTTGGGCAGACGGCTCAGGCTCGGTATCCTGTCAGTTCGGAAGATGCTCAAGATGCTCATGTTTGAATTGTAACCCCGTCAGGCATATACTCTGTGCATCGGCACTCTAATCGGGAGAGTGCCAGGCAGTTGAAATCGTGTCCTAGTTTAGCAGAGGAGGCAGATAGTGGCGCACAAAGAGCTAAGGTTCAATACCGAGGCGCGTCGGGCGCTGGAGGCGGGCGTAAACAAGCTCGCCGACGCGGTCAAGATCACGCTAGGTCCCAAGGGCCAGTACGTGGTGCTCGACAAGAAGTTCGGTTCGCCGACGATCACCAATGATGGTGTGACGATCGCGCGGGAGATCGAGCTCGAGGACATCTTCGAGAACCAGGGGGCCCAGCTCGTCAAGGAGGTCGCGACCAAGACCAACGACGTGGCTGGTGACGGGACCACTACGGCGACCGTTCTGGCCCAGGTCATCGTCCGCGAGGGACTCAAGAACGTTGCGGCCGGGGCCAACTCCGTCATCTTGCGCAGCGGCGTCGACAAGGCCGTCTCAGCGGCCGTCGAGGCGATAAAGGCCCAGTCCACCGAGATCAGCGGCAAGGAAGAGATCTCGCGCGTGGGGGCCATCTCCGCTCGTTCTGAGGAGGTCGGCAACGTCATCGCCGACGCCATCGACAAGGTCGGCAAGGACGGGGTCGTAAACGTCGAGGAGTCGCAGACCTTCGGGATGGACCTGGAGTTCACCGAGGGGATGCAGTTCGACAAGGGCTACCTGAGCCCCTACTTCGTCACCGACCAGGAGCGGATGGAGGCGGTCTTGGACGACCCCTACGTCCTTATAGCCAACCAGAAGATCGGCAACGTCCAGGACGTCCTGCCGCTCCTCAACCAGGTCATGCAGTCCAACAAGCCGCTCCTCATCCTCTCCGAGGATGTCGAGGGCGAGGCTCTGGCGACGTTGATCGTCAACAAGCTCAGGGGCACGTTCAACGCGGCCGCGGTCAAGGCCCCCGGCTTCGGTGACCGGCGCAAGAGGATGCTGGAGGACATCGCCATCCTGACCGGCGGCGAGGTGATTACGGAGGAGCTCGGTCTCAAGCTCGAGAACACCCAGCTCAACCAGCTCGGGCGTGCTCGCAAGGTGGTCATCACCAAGGATGACACCACCATCGTCGATGGTGCCGGCGAGACCGAGAGGATCACAGGCCGCATCAACCAGATCCGCTCCGAGATCGAGACCACAGACTCCGACTTCGACCGCGAGAAGCTCCAGGAGCGGCTCGCCAAGCTGGCCGGTGGCGTGGCCGTCATCAAGGTCGGCGCCGCGACCGAGACGGAGCTCAAGGAGAAGAAGCACCGCGTGGA
The DNA here is from genome assembly GCA_963811295.1 of uncultured Rubrobacteraceae bacterium. Taxonomy (GTDB): domain Bacteria; phylum Actinomycetota; class Rubrobacteria; order Rubrobacterales; family Rubrobacteraceae; genus Rubrobacter_D. Next base: position 21,050 of record CAWEQZ010000036.1, read on the forward strand.
GGACGCGCTCTCTGCGACCCGCGCGGCCTTGGAGGAAGGCATCGTGCCAGGCGGTGGCGTCGTGTTCTTGCACGCCCAGCAGCCCGTCGCCGACCTGCTCGACTCCCTCGACGGTGACGAGCGGACCGGTGCCAGGATCATCTACAGGGCGCTGGAGGAGCCTATCCGACAGATTGCCCAGAACGCTGGGGCCGACGGCTCCATCGTGGTGGACAAGGTACGCACCGAGGGCGGCAACGTGGGCTTCAACGCCTTGAGCGGCGAGTACGAGGACCTCGTCTCGGCCGGTGTAGCCGACCCGACGATGGTCTCGCGCTCCGCCCTGCAGAACGCCGCTTCCATCGGCAGCCTCATCGTGACCACGAATGTCATCGTGGCCGAGCCCGAGGAGGAGGCGCCCGCCATGCCAGCAGGCGGAATGGGTGGAATGATGTAAGGAGCTCTCGAGAAGAGCTTCTACGTGCGGCGTCCCGAAAGGGGCGCCGCTTTTTCGTAACCGTTCCAGTTTCGTGTGGGTCTGAAAAGGTATATATTGCGACGTAGCCGGCCACCTAGTGACGGGGAGTGAGGTGAGGGAGGATAGATAGGGGACTCGCCATAACTGTTGGCGTACTGGCGGTGATCCTACTGGTCGTGCTCGTGTTGCCGTTCGTCACTTAGGGAAAGTTCTCTGGCGAGGGAGGTGAGAAAGTGCGGGGTGGGCTTATACCTATACTTGTAGTCATTCTTTTGATTCTCTTGATCTTGCTGCTGCTCTCGCGGCTCCTCTAGTGAGGATCCGCTGAGGAGGCAGTGCTTTCTGGCGCAGGATGGGTCTCCAGGGAGGTCGATACATGGAAAACAACAACCTGGTTGTCATCATCTTGTTGGTGGCGCTGGCCTTTCTGGGGATTATACCGGGACTCTAGGTCGGGTTCGCTGCTTGACCCGGGCGGCGGTCGCGGTGTAGCATAGCCCCTATTGCTACGTCTGGAAGAAAAGTGTATCGAGGCCCACGGAGGCAGTTCTCCGTGGGCTTCTTTCTATCTGCTGGCAACGACCGGAAAGGAACCTCGGCACCCGCATGGATATTGAGATAGGGAGAGGCAAGACCGCACGCAGGGCCTACGGGCTCGATGAGATCGCCATAGTACCGAGCCGAAGAACCCGCGACCCCGAAGACGTAGATATCTCCTGGTCGCTCGGCAACTTGAACCTCGACCTGCCATGCCTGGCAAGCGCTCTGGACGCGGCGGTAGATCCCACGACCGCGGGGATCATCGGGTCTCTGGGGGGGCTCGCCGTGCTCAACCTCGAGGGACTCCAGACGAGGTACGAGGATCCCGGTCCCGTCTTCGAGGAGATAGCGAGCCTGCCCGAGCACAAGGCCACGAGGATAATGCAGGATATCTACGCCGAGCCGATCAAAGAAGAGCTCATCTTCCGCCGGGTGCAGGAGATAAAGGACAAGGGTGTCATAGCGGCGGCCTCCCTCACGCCCCAGCGGGTCGAGCGTTACCACAGGGCGGCCACAGAGGCGGGCCTCGACGTACTCGTGGTCCAGGGGACCGTGGTCTCCGCCGAGCACGTCTCCAGGTCCGTCGAACCGTTGAACCTGATGGAGTTCGTGCCATCCGTGAACGTTCCCGTAATAGTCGGCGGCTGCGCGAGCTACTCGACGGCGCTCCACCTCATGCGGACGGGGGCCGTCGGTGTCCTCGTCGGCGTTGGACCAGGACGCATCTGCACGACGCGGGGTGTTATCGGGGTCGGGGTGCCGCAGGCTACGGCAGTGGCCGACGCCGCGGCCGCCCGTATGCGCCACTACCTGGAGACCGGCGAGTACGTGAACGTCATCGCCGACGGCGGGATGCGCACCGGCGGTGAGATCGCCAAGGCCATAACCTGTGGGGCCGACGCGGTGATGCTGGGCAGCGCCTTCGCCAGGGCGGAGGAGGCCCCAGGCCGTGGCTACTCGTGGGGGATGGCTACCTTCCATCCGACCCTCCCTCGCGGCACCCGCATCAGTACCAGGACTACGGGGTCGCTGGAGGAGATACTCGTCGGGCCCGCCCGCGAGAACGACGGGACGCTCAACCTCATGGGCGCCCTGAGGACGAGCATGGCCACGACGGGCTACCAGAACATTAAGGAATTCCAGAAGGCCGAGGTCATGTACGCGCCGTCCCTGGCCACAGAAGGCAAGGCCGAGCAGCGCACCCAGGGCGTCGGGATGGGGAGATGATCGAGATCCTCCACAGGAGGATCCTTTGATCCTGGTACTCGACTTCGGCGGGCAGTACGCGCAACTGATCGCACGCCGCGTCAGGGAATGCCGCGTCTACTCGGAGATGGTTCCATACGACACGCCTGTGGAGGAAATCCGGGCCAAGAACCCCGAGGGCATCATCCTCTCGGGCGGACCCAACAGCGTCTACGAGGAGGGTGCCCCGCGAGTGGAGCCGGATCTCTTCGAACTCAGCGTTCCCTTGCTAGGCATCTGTTACGGGATGCAGCTCATGGCGCTCGTCGAGGGCGGGGAGGTGGGGGCCGTCCAGATCAGGGAGTACGGTCGTTCCGACTTGGTCGTCAAGAGCCACGAGGGCCTCTTCGCCGGCACGCCCGACAAGCAGAAGGCCTGGATGAGCCACGGAGACGCCGTCTTCTCCCTCCCGGAAGGCTTCGAGATCACGGCCGAGACACCCTCGGTCCCAATCATCGCGTTCGAAGACAGGGAGCAGGGACGTTTCGGGGTCCAGTTCCATCCCGAGGTCAGGCACACAGAGTACGGGATGGAGATCCTCAAGAACTTCCTCTACGAGGCCTGCGGCTGCCGGCCCGAGTGGACGCCGGTCAACATCATTACCGACGCGGTCGAGAGGATAAGAGAACAGGTCGGAGAGGCAAGGGCCATCTGCGGACTCTCCGGCGGGGTCGATTCTGCGACGGCGGCGATGCTCGTCCACAGGGCCATCGGTGACAATCTGACGTGCGTCTTCGTCGACCACGGTCTCCTGAGGCACAACGAGGCCGAGCAGGTCGTCGAGGCGTTCGCCCAGAACTCCGACGTGCCGCTCGTCCACGTGGACGCGGCGGGACGTTTTTTGGACAAGCTCGCTGACGTCACGGACCCTGAGGCGAAGCGCAAGATCATCGGCGAAGAGTTCATCCGCACCTTCGAGGAGGAAGCGGGCAAGCTCGAGGACGCCACCTTCCTGGTGCAGGGCACGCTCTACTCCGACGTGATAGAGAGCGGGACCCGCGACGCCGCCAGGATAAAGAGTCACCACAACGTGGGCGGCCTCCCCGAGGTCATGGACCTCGACCTCGTCGAGCCTTTGAGGAACCTTTTCAAGGACGAGGTGCGCGTCGTCGCGGCGGAGCTCGGGATGCCAGAGAGGCTCGTCTGGAGGCAGCCATTCCCGGGACCAGGGCTCGCGATCAGGGTCATAGGAGACGTCACGGCAGAGCGGCTCAAGATCCTTCGCAAAGCCGACGCCGTGTTGCAGGACGAGATAAGAAACGCAGGCCTTTACAGAGAACTATGGCAGAGCTTCGCCGTACTGCCGGCTATACACTCCGTCGGCGTCATGGGCGACGCGAGGACCTACGCATACCCGATAGTGATCCGGGCCGTCACCTCGGACGACGCGATGACCGCGGATTGGGCCCGCCTTCCATACGACCTGCTCGAACGCGCCAGCAACCGCATTATCAACGAGGTTCCCGGCGTCAACAGGGTAGCGTTAGATATCACCAGCAAACCGCCCGGTACTATAGAATGGGAATGAAGTAGAATTTCAGCCGGTCAGTAGCTTCCGGAGGGCGACTGCTGACATACCATTTAAGATTGAATGCCGCGTCAGAGAGCGTCCGCGGTGAGAACCGTATAGTCTAGGTAGCCGTGATAAGTTCTGGGAAGATGTGTCGGGACGGCCGATAACAGGACAGAAAATCGCATGGCGGGTTGGTTAGGAGAGGGAAGATGCCACAAGGGATGACTTTGCAAGAGGGATTAGATGATCTGGTCGCTGAAGTCATTGATCTCGGAAAAGAGGTCGAAAACTCCATAGAGATTATGGTAAGGGCCATGCAGACGCGCGACGCGAGTGTGGCACGTATGGAGCTCGGAGTGGATGCTCGCTACAAGGTCCGAGGGGCGGAGGCGGAGAGGAATTGTATGATCCTCCAAGCCAGTCGGGCCCCTGCCGCTCAACACCTCGGGCATCTCTACACCGTGCAGTCCGTGACAAACCACCTCGTGCGGTCAGGAACCCTCTGCGAGCACATTTGTCGGGCGCTCGTAGAGACCGAAGGGCATGAGCGAGATCAGGACCTCGAGGCGGTGCTCTTGGAGATGGCCCAGACCGCGCGGAACGTGTTCCACGAGGGACTCGATATCTTTGAGAACCGCGACATGGACCGGGCCCGCATCCTGCAGGCGAGAGACGATAAGGTGGACCTCCTCTATTCCGAGGCCATTAACCTCATCGCCAACCCCTCAGACAACAGGGGTGGCACGCCGGAGTGGAGGATGCGGGCAGCCTTGATAGTCCATTATCTGGAGCGCATCTCAGACCATGGCGTGGATATCGGCGAACGTACCATCTTTCTGGTGAGTGGCGAACGGATCGAGGACGCCATGCAACAGTATCTCGACCGTAACGTGGACTACGACGGTGGCGGTGCGTAACGGAGAAGATCCTTTGCGCTCCGCGCAGTAGTAATCTAGACTACAACCGACATGGATTAAGGCAACCAGGCAGAGGAGGGAAACCAGGAAAGCTCCAAGGCAAGACCGCAGAATCGCAAGGTGGGGCGAGATGGACTGACGGAGAAGGGGAAAGGAGCGCTCTATGAGCGACAACCCGATGTTCCTGTACGCCGGCGAGTACGAGAGCGTCGAGGACGCCAAGGCCGACCTAGAGGCGTTGAAGGAGATGCACCGGGAGCACATCGTAGGTACCTATGATGCGGCCGTGGTCACCAAGAACGAAGAAGGCAAAGTCAAGATCGTAGACAAGATCGAGAAGCCAACACAGCACGGTGGTTGGGCTGGCATGGCGGTGGGCGCAGCCATGGGCCTGATCTTCCCGCCCGGGGTTCTGGTCGGCGGCCTGTTGGGGGCTGGAGCCGGCGCCCTGATCGGCCACCTGGAAGGGGGCATGTCGCGCTCGGACGTCAGGGAAGTCGGGGAGATGCTAGAGGACAGCGAGGCGGCCCTGATCGTGGTCGGGGAAGCGACGATCGAGCGGGCGGTCGACGAGGCGACCGAGCGGGCCAAGCGGGATCTCAAGAAAGAGATCAAGGCCGACGCCAGGGCGATGGAAAAGGCCGTCGACGAAGCGTAGCCTCGAGGATTCGAAAGCCCCCGGACGGCGCGCCGTCCGGGGGTCGTTACTTGCGTATGTCTGCTACAATCTCTTCTAGCGGTACGCTTCTGTTGGTCGGGTGGTTATCTCTTGAGGCTTACTCAGAAGAGCAAATACGCGGTACGTGCGTTGATGGAACTGGCGCTCGACGAGCGCGACTGCCCGCTGGGGGTGGCCGAGCTGGCACGCCGCCAACACATCCCGGAGAGATTCCTCGAGCAAATCTTCGGCGAGCTTCGACGGGCGAACATCATAGAGAGCCGCCGCGGGGCGCATGGAGGGTATCGCTTCGCGATGCCGACGGAGGAGGTCTCCGTTCTCGACATCGTCGAGATCCTCGACGGTGAGATCCGTCCCGCCCGCTGCTCGGCAGGCGGGGTGTGCTACATAGCCGACGCCCCTCTCTGCGCCACGAGTAAGGTGTGGGACGAGGCCCGCGAAGCGCTGGAGAACGTCTTCGGACGCTACAGCATAGCGTCCCTCGCCGCCGCCGAGCGCGAGGAACGCGCGACCCACCAGGCCGCCCGCTCAGGCCGCTGAAGAACCCTGGATAGGCTCCGGGCCCATCTACGCGGCATTACCGGGCTGGCCGAATCCACGGTCCCCGTAGGGGACAGGACATACCGGATCACCCATCCCGTCTCCGCTGATGACTTGATCGACGAGGAAGACTTCGACCGCGACGAACGGCTCCCTTACTGGGCCGAACTATGGCCCAGCGCCGTCGCACTGGCGCGTCACCTCTCTGAACGAGATCTTGGTAGTACGCGCGTAATCGAGCTGGGGTGCGGCGTCGGGTTGCCCACCATACTCGCGCTCGCCCAAGGCGCCGATGTCCTTGCTACGGACCACTACGAGGCCGCCCTCGACTTCACGGCCTACAACGCCCACGCTAACCTGGACCAGGAACCAGACATCTCCGCTCTCGATTGGCGCGAACCAGAGATAGTGGGTATGGGGACCTTCGACCTAATCCTCGCCGCGGACGTCCTCTACGAGCGTAAGAACGCGGCCGCCCTCGCCGACCTCGTACCGCAGCTGCTCGCACCCGGCGGCGAGGCGATCTTCGCCGACCCCCGCCGTGACGAAGCGCCAATCTTCTTCGGGGCGATGAAGGAGCAGGGCTTCGAAGATGCGATTGAGGAGATCACCGTCGAGCAACCTGCGAGAGGTGTGAAGGTGCTCCTGCACAGGCTGCGACGGTAGGATCTCGTGCAGGTTAGGACGACACCTGCTGTTATACTCTTATGCAGTGCTTCTGGATTCGTTAAACTCGACCCAGCTCGACGCTGTAGAACACACAGAAGGGCCTCTCCTCATACTCGCCGGTGCGGGGAGCGGGAAGACGCGCGTGCTTACGCATCGTGTCGCCTACCTCTTGGATCAAGGCCTTGCCGCGCCCGAAGAGGTACTCGCCATAACCTTCACGAACAAGGCGGCCCGCGAGATGAAGGACAGGGTGGCCCTCCTCGTAGGACCCGACTCGAGGAGGATGTGGGTCTCGACCTTCCACGCCTTCTGCGCGCGTATCCTCAGAGTTCACGCCGAGAAGCTGGGCTACAAGAGGGAGTTCACGATCTACGACGGCGCCGACCAGGTCCGTCTCGTCAAGCGCTGCATCGTGGAGCTTGGCAAGGACCCCAAGCGCTTCAACCCGCGCTCTTTCCAGGCCCAGATCAGCTCCGCCAAGAACGTCCTTATGGCCCCGGATGACTTCCTGCGTAACACAGAAGGCTACATCGCCGAGAACGTCGCCGAAGTCTACGACCTCTACCAGAAGCGCCTCTACGAGAACAACGCCATGGACTTCGACGACCTGATCATGCAGACCGTCGCCCTCCTCGAACTCTTCCCCGAAGTACGCGAACGCTACCAGACCCGGTTCAAGTACATCCACGTGGACGAGTACCAGGATACCAACCACGCCCAGTACCGCCTCGTCAATATCCTGGCAGCAAGACATCGTAACTTATGTGTCGTTGGTGATGACGATCAGTCAGTGTACTCGTGGCGAGGAGCAGATATTCGGAACATTCTGGACTTCGAGCGGGACTATCCCGAGGCCAAGGTCGTCAAGCTGGAGCAGAACTACCGTTCGACGCAGACTATTCTCGATGCGGCGAACGCGGTGGTGGCCAATAATGCCTCGCGCAAGGCGAAAGCGCTGTGGACTGCCGGAGACGAGGGAGAGCGGATCAGGGTCTTCGCTGCCTCCGATGAGTACGCGGAGGCAAGGTTCGTCGTCTCAGAGATCGAGCGGCATATAGAAAGGGGGGCTTCGCCGCGGGAGATCTCGGTCTTCTACAGGACGAACGCCCAGAGCAGGGCGCTGGAAGACGTGCTCGTGCGTGAGGGCGTCCCTTACCAGGTCGTCGGCGGGGTCAGGTTCTACGAACGGGCAGAGATCAAAGACGCCATGGCCTACCTCTCGGTGATCTCCAACCCCGACGATTCGGTCTCTTTGGAGCGGATCATCAACGTGCCCAAGCGAGGCCTCGGCAACACATCGGTCGCGAAGCTCCAGGATTACGCGCGCGGGCAGGGGATCTCGCTGTACGCAGCGCTCTCGGAGGCCGACGCGGCCGGCCTTACGGGTGCCGCAAAGAAGGCCTGCCGGGGGTTGCTAGACCTCTTCGAGGGGTTGAGGGTGGCTGCGAGGGAGGTGTCGCCGGCGGAGTCGATCGGGGCCGTACTCGACGAGTCTGGCTATAGGAAGGAACTGGAGGCGGAGGACACCGTCGAGGCCGAGTCGCGCCTGGAGAACCTCGAAGAACTCATAAACGCATCAAGGGAGTACGAGCGCGTCGAGCCCGAGCCGACGCTTGAAGGCTTCTTGCAGGAACAAGCCCTTTATTCTGATCAGGACTCTCTGACTTCAGAGGGTGGCCGCGTGACGTTGATGACGCTCCACAACGCGAAGGGGCTCGAGTTCGGGCACGTCTACGTCGTCGGGATGGAGGAGGGGACTTTCCCACACGCCCGTTCGCTCGACGAACACAACCTCGAAGAGGAACGGAGGCTCGCCTACGTCGGCATCACACGCGCCAGGGAGACGCTCACGCTCACCCACGCCAGGCTGCGCTCCAGCTGGGGCGAGCGCGAGTACAGGATGCCATCACGCTTCCTCTCCGAGATCCCAGACGAGTACAAGTCGGGCACAGTACCAGGTTTTTCCAACGCCTCGGGCCGCGGAGGATGGGGCGTCGCTCTGTCCGGGCGTGGAGGGTCCGGGAGAGCAGCTCCAGGAGGGGTAGCCTACAAGGCCGGGGAGAGGGTAAAGCACACGAAATTCGGGGTTGGGGAGGTCGTGGAGTCCGGAGTCGGGAAGGTCGTCATCAGGTTCGGTACCGAGGAAAGGACCTTCGTTCCCGAGATAGCCCCGTTGAGCAGGATCACGTAAGTTAAGGGCCAGACGCTGTGAGCCCGGGAGCATTGGACGGGTTTGAACTCGGAAGTACCCGTGAGCGTCGTCTCTCAAGTCATCGGGCACGAGGACCCCGCGATGATCCCCGAGGCGCTTTGCTTACGTCCTCTCCGACGCCCGGCAAATAGCTGGCTGAACGCATCGACGATTAGGGATTCTGATACCCTCTAGGGAGTACAACAGAGGACCGACTTCTCGTGGGCAGGTATCGGGTAGGTGCCAAACCGGATCCTATGTGCCGCGATGAGGCTTAGGTAAGGGGAAAAGGAGTACTATGCCACACGTCTACGTAACGGGTCACAAGAACCCTGATACGGATACCATCGCTTCGGCTATCGGATACGCAGAGTACAAGAACCTCGTCGATCCTGAGAACCACTACGTGGCGGCCAGGCTCGGGGAGGTGAACGCACAGACTGCGTGGGCCCTGAAGAGGAGTGGGGCACAACAGCCTCAGCTACTGGAGCACATCATGCTCCGCGTAAGGGACGTCATGGCCGGGGACGTGGCGGTTGCCCGCAAAAACGACCCGTTGCGCAACGTCGGCCTCACCATGGCCAAGCGGAATATAAGCCAGCTCCCGATTGTGGAAGACGACGGCTCTCTCACCGGGATCATCACGGAGCGCAACCTGGCGCGCATGTACGTGCGGGAGTCGCGCGGGGCTTCCACTTTCGCCGAGAGCCCTGTCTCGGTCGGGGCGATGGTCGAGGTGCTCGAAGGCGAGCTTCTGGTCGGGGAGGAAGACTGGGAATGCGCGGGCCAGTTGTGGGTCATCTCGATGAGCGTGGACTCGATGGGGCAGTCCATGAAGCCTGGTGACATCGTGGTGATCGGGGACCGCCCAAAGGGTCAGCGGAGGGCCATAGAGCTCGGCGCCGGCGTACTCGTCGTCTCCAACGGGGTACGTCCCGAGGATGAGGTCCTGAAGATGGCCGGGGAGAAGGGGACGGCCGTGCTGCTCTCTCCCCTCGACTCTTACGTGACGAGCCGCCTGATACAGCTCTCCGTTCCCTGCTGGGAGGTCATGAACGAGAATCCCTTGACCGTCAGACCAGACGACCTCGTAACGGAGATAACCGAGCAGGTGATGGAGGTCCACTACAGGGCGGCGATCGCCGTGGACGAGAAGAGGGTGCCCATCGGGGTGGTTACGAGGACCGACCTCCTCAATCCCAAACCGAGGCGCGTTCTGCTCGTCGACCACGCCGAGATCGGGCAGAGCGTAGCAGGCGTGGAGAAGGCCGAGGTCGTCGAGATCCTGGACCACCACCACATCGGAGACATCGAAACGACCTCTCCCATCCCTGCCACCTTCGACCCCGTCGGCTCGACGGCCACCTTGATCATGGAACGCTTCAAAGCGAGCGGTCTGAAACCAGAGGAGTCGACCGCAAAGATGCTGCTTGCGGCCCTCCTCTCGGACACGGTGATCCTGAACTCCCCGACCACCACGGACCGCGACCGCGAGGTCGCCCGATACCTCGAGGAGATGCTCGACCTCGACGCGAACGAGTTCGGGACGGAGATGTTCGAGGCCTCCTCGGACGTCTCTTCGCTCTCCGCACAGGAGATCGTCGGCCGCGACGCGAAGGAATACGGGACGAGCTCGGGAAACAAGGTGAGCGTCTCCCAGGTGGAGATCGTCGGCAGCGGCCTCCTCGAGCGCAAAGACGAGCTGATCGACGCCCTGGAGGACCTGCAAGGGGAGAACGAGTACCTGTTCTCCGCGCTCATGGTCACGGACATCATAGAGGGCGGCACCCAACTCTTGTGCGTCGGGGACTGCTCCCCCGTGCAACAGGCCTTCGACTCCCAGACCCAGAACGGCGTAATAGACCTGCCGGGCGTCATGAGCCGCAAAAAGCAGGTCGCCCCCTTACTGCTCTCGGTCCTCTAGGAGACGCGTGGCTAAGATACTGGACGGCAAAGCGGCAGCAGCCGAGGTCCGCTCGGAGGTTGCCTCAGTGGTCGCCGGGCTGAGAGAAAAGGGCGTGCCCGTGCGACTCGATGTGATCCTGGCCGGCGATGACCCCGCCTCCATCACCTACGTCGCCTCCAAGGAGAGCGACAGCCAGGAGGTTGGGATCGAGTCGAAGGTCCACCGCTTCTCCGCTGACGTCCCCCAGGAAGAACTCGCCGGCCTCGTCGCGCGGTTGAACGCTGAGGCGGCCGTCTCAGGCTTCTTCATCCAGCTTCCTCTGCCCGAAGGACTCGACTCTATGCCTTTGATCTCGAGCATATCCCCGGCCAAGGACATGGACGGCCTCAGCCCCGAGAGCGTCGGAAGGCTCGCCGTCGGCCTGCCGAGTCTCCTGCCGTGCACCCCGCACGGTGTGATCCAACTCCTCAAGCGCAACGGCATAGAGCTCTCCGGACGCGAGGCCGTCGTCGTCGGACGCTCGAACCTCGTGGGCAAGCCGCTCGCACAGCTACTCCTGCGCGAGAACGCGACCGTCACGATTTGCCACTCGCGTACGCGGGACCTTCCCGAGGTCACCAGGCGGGCTGACATCCTCGTCGTGGCCGCCGGCAAGCGGGAGATGGTCGGTGCCGACCACGTTGGCGAGGGAGCAATCGTCGTCGATGTCGGCATACATCGCAAAGAAGAGGGGGGCTCGTCGGGGACGTGCGCTTCGATGAGGTCGAGCCAAGGGCGGCCTGGATCTCCCCCGTCCCGGGAGGCGTCGGACCGATGACGCGCGCGATGCTGCTCCACAACACGGTAACGGCCGCCCGAATAACCTCCGGCAGCAGGCGGACGTAGAGAACGCCGGCCGACGCTTCGGACGATCCTGAGAAGGATTTGCCGGCTTACCCGATCGCCGCTTCGCGAGCGGTGTTCGACTCGCGCCACATCATCACGCCCAGGACCAGGAGCCACAACCACTCCAGTGGCTGGAGGGCCGCCCACAGCGTCAACTCCGGAACAAGGTCGACGCCCGCAAACCAGGTTATGCCGGTGACGAGCGTGGCCGCGCTTACGGCGAACCCGCTCCAGCCGAACCACGCAGGGCACGCCCGGTCGAGCGCGACTCCGAGCCCGATCAGGTCGAAGGATTCCGCGGCGAACGGCATGCTTTCTGCGTTGCCGTGCTTGAAGTCGACGCTCACCCTCGCCTGCCGGGGCAAGCTCGTAGACCTTCTCGAATGCGGTGAAGACCCTCTGAATGTCGTGGTCGGCGATCTATGCAGCGTCTGCCAGGCAGGCGAACCCTGCGGTGAACGTCGTAGATGATCCGGTCAACATTACCTCAGCAATACGGACAACCGACACTAGCTGAGGTCCGGAGCACTGTTCGTTCGTAGAATATTTCTTCGCCGACGTGAAACTTTCCGCGCTTGCGCCGTGTTGTATGAGTATGGAAAGCAAACTCGAGGATGCGGAAGATATGAGGAGCGAAGATCCACTCGCGGGTCGCCTGGCAAGCGGGGACCCCGGGGCGCCTGAGGAGTTGGTCGAGCGTCACCACGCCGAACTCTACCGCTACGCCCGCGCCTTGCTGCGCGACACGCCTGCCGCCGAGGACGCCGTGCAGGATGCCTTTGAGAGGGCTTTCGTTGCCCTCGGAAAGTATTCGCTGGAGCGCATCGAAACCCTCGCCTTACGCCCCTGGCTGTATCGCATAACCCTCAACGTGGTGCGCAACGCCTGGCGCGATGGCCGCCGCGAGGTCCCCGTGGCCGCGACGCCAGAGAGGATCGAAAGGCGCATCGGGACGGCGGCCGGCTCCGCTGAGGTTCGGATGGACGCGCTCGCAGCGCTGGATCGGTTGCCCGAGAGGCAGCGGGTGGCCGTGATGTTGCGCTACATGGAGGACTTGCCGTACGCCGGGATCTCCCGAGCAACCGGTTGGCCCGAGAACACCTGCAAGACTCTGGTACGCCGGGGCATCCAACGGTTGGGCGCGATGCTGTCGGACGGACCGAATGGAAAAGGAGGTAGTTAGATGAAGATGAGGAGTCGCGAAGATGAATAAAGAGAGAAACGAGGATCGCGTGGCCGGGTTGCTCGTGGAGATTGCCTCACGCCTGTCGCCCGAAGGGAGACTCAAAGCAACTGGTCGAGCGGGCGCTCGCACGAGGTACAGATCGGATCTTCTCTTGCGATTCGCCCCTGGGCGAAGTCTACGTTGGGGTGAGCGAGAAGGGTGTACGTCTGGTGGGGAGAGCTACCTCACCCGAGGAGTTTTCCCGGCGTTACAGGGAACGCTTCGAGCGGCTCCTTTCGTGGGGCACGGACGAAAAGACGCGCAGGCTCGCCGAGCGGGTGGGTGCGGCGCTCGCAGGACAAAGGTCGAGGTCCCGGCTGACCTTTCGGATACACGCCGTTCCAGGAGCGCGTTCTAAGAGTGGTAGAGGGTATCTCGCGCGGCCAGGTTCGTCCCTACGCCTGGGTGGCCCGCGAGGCCGGTTCTCCAAAGGCCTCCCGCGCCGTGGGCACCGTGATGGCGAACAATCCCGTACCGCTTCTCATCCCTTGCCACCGGGTCATAAAGAACGACGGCACGATTGGCAGCTACGCCTTCGGCGCCGAGGAGAAAGTCGGGTTGCTCGAAGGGGAGGGCGTGCCTGTCGGGGAGTTGGCCGGCTCTCCGTACCTCGCCACGCCTACCACGGGGATCTTCTGCCATGCCACCTGTGCCAACGCCAGGAGGATAAAGTCCGAAAACCGCAGGCACTTCCGCTCGGCCAAGGCAGCGGTCAATGCCGGCTTCAGGCCCTGCGAGGTGTGCCGTCCGGTGGTGGCCGTGTGAGCGGAGCAAACGATGCGACGGACGCCGGCAGTAAGTAAGGAGTTCGAGTAAGGAGTTCGCACCGTAGGTGAATCAAACATAGTGAATGGGGAAGAGCGGACGGCGGTCATCGGGGAGGACGGTCTCGGGCGATGCCCGTGGGCAGTTACTCACCCGGCCAACCTGCACTACCACGACACCGAATGGGGGATGCCGGTTCGCGGCGAGCAGGCACTCTTCGAGCGGATCAGCCTGGAAGCGTTCCAGGCGGGACTCAGTTGGCTGACCATCCTGACCAAGCGCCCCGCGTTCCGTGCCGCGTTCGATGGCTTCGACCCGGGGATCGTCGCCGGCTACGCCGACGAGGACATCGAGCGGCTCATGAACGACGAGACGATAGTACGCAATCGGGCCAAGATCGAGGCCGCCCGCACCAACGCGCGAGCCGTCCTGCGGCTGCGGGAGGACGGGGGTCTGGACGCCCTGATCTGGTCTCACAAACCTGAGAAGACGCCCGTTCCACGTACCGTCTCGGAGATTCCCACCAGCACCCCCGCCTCGAAGGCGCTTGCGGCGGACCTGCGCTCCAGGGGTTTCCGGTACATCGGCCCGACCACCGCGCACGCCATGATGGAGGCCATCGGCTTGGTCGACACTCACCTGATCGGATGCCACCGCCGCGACTCCTCGGGACAATACACTTAGCTCTCTACCGGCTGGAGCGGCCCGTCTGCAACTATTTCTGGCGCTCGGATGAAACTTTCCAAGGTTCCGACGTGTTCTACAGGTGTAACGTAGGAGATCCAGGCAGGAGGAACAGGAGATGAACGCATACGTGGATGAGATCCAGTCTCCAGTAGGAGATGTCGTCTTCGCGACGAACGAGAAGGGCGCGTTGCTCGGCCTGAGATTCCGCGAGAGTCGGCGTCGCGGGTCTCTGGAGAAGGAGCTGGAGCGCAAGAGATTCGCCCTCCTGCACGACAAGTGCCGGACGACTGCCGCGCGCGAACAACTCAACGAGTACTTCGCCGGTGAGAGGCGTTCGTTCGACCTTCCCGTGGAGCGAAGAGGTTCGGATTTCGAGGAGGCAGTCTGGGAGGAGGTGTCTCGTATTCCCTTCGGCGAGACCCGCGCTTACGGTCAGGTGGCTGAGGCGATCGGGTGTCCCGGCGAGGCGATAGAGGTCGGGAGCGCATGCTCCGCGAACCCTGTTCTGCTGGTGGTTCCCTGTCACAGGGTAGTGGCTCCGGACGGCTCGCTCAAGGGATACGCAGGGGGCATACCTCTGAAGGAGCGCCTGCTTGACTTCGAAGCCAGCCAGAGACTGCCTAGTAGTGACTTGCAACGTTCTCGTATCCAATCGAGCGAGTACTAGGAGAATCGAGATGAGATCCACGATCACCATCTCCAGGCGGGTTGAGGAACTGGACTGGTCCCGTATCTACCGCGACCTCGACGAACGAGGACACGCGAAGACGCCTCGCATCCTCTCAAAGGAGGAATGCGAGGCGTCGAAGGACCTCTTCGGCGAGGAAGAGCGGTTCCGAAGCGTGATCGACATGCGCCGGTTGCGGTTTGGCTCTGGCGTCTACAAATACTTCGATAATCCCCTGCCCGAAGCAGTGCGAGAACTTCGGGACGCCTTCTACCCGTCGCTAGCTACGGTAGCCAACGATTGGGCACAGAAGCTGGGAGTAGGAGAGAGACTATCCCGAAACGCTCGAGGAATTCCTGACCCTCTGCCATGAGGCGGGACAGACTCGGCCGACGCCTTTGATCCTGCGCTACGAGGAGGGCGACTACAACGCCCTGCACCAGGACGTCTACGGCGAGGTGGGCTTCCCCTTCCAGATTTTGACGGTCCTGAGCCAGCGCGAGGAGGACTACACGGGTGGGGAGTCCCTGCTCGTGACCCAGCGTCCGAGGGCGCAGTCGGTCGGGGAGGCGATCACCCTCGATCAGGGCGAGGTCTTGATCTTCCCGAATAGGCACCGTCCCGTCGAAGGCAAGCGCGGGCACTACAGGGTCAACGTCCGCCACGGCGTGAGTCTTCTGCGCTCCGGCGAACGCTACGCCCTCGGCGTAATCTTCCACGACTCCGAGTGATAGCTACCACGTAGCAGAGCGTCGGGGTAACACCTGATTGGTCTCCCATGAGCCAGGCACGACGAAAGAGATCGCCGCGACGATCAGCATGCCGACGAGGGAGATTTCGGGCATCTTAAGCGTTCTCCCGGCTTGCAGGCTCTACAACGTGGCACCGTGTTAGTGCTCCACACTCGAGAAGAGAGTGTTCAGCGACTCGGCGAGCGTGGGGTGGGCGAAGACGGCGTTGCGGAGGGCCGTGTATGGCATCATTCCCAACATGGCTATCTGGATCATCGCCATGATCTCACCTCCTTCTATACCGAGCACCGCGCAGCCCAGGATCTGGCCGGTCTCGGCGTCGATCACGGCCTTTATGAAGCCGCGCGTCTCGCCCAGCTCTACGGCCCGTGAGACGTAATTCATCGGCATCTTGGCGATGAGTACGTCGCGGCCCTGGTCCCTGGCCTCCTGCTCGCTGAGCCCGATCCGACCCAGCTGTGGATCTATGAACATGACGTAGGGCACCTGGCGATCCGCGATGGTGGCGCTCCCACCCTCCAGCAGATTGGTGCGGATGATGCGGAAGTCGTCGTAGGAGATGTGGGTGAAGGCGGGTCCCCCCTTCACGTCTCCGAGTGCGTAGACGCCGGGTGCGCTGGTCTCCAGGCGCTCGTTTGCCTCGATAGAGCCGCGTTTGTCGGTCTCTATCCCGGCCGCGTCGAGGTTGAGCGTCTCGGTATTGGGCGGCCGGCCGGCTGCCACTAGTAGGTGCGTGCCTTGCAGTGTGCGCTCCCCATCGGACGAGACTACAGTCAGAAGGATCTTCCCGTCTTCATCCTGCGCGGCGCGTCGGGTCTGGGTCCCTAGCAGGACCTCGATACCGTCTTCGCGCAGGATCTCGGCCACCGCCTCGGCCACGTCGGCGTCCTCGCGGCCCATCAACTGCCCACCCCGCTGCACGACCGTGACCTCGCTTCCGAAGCGCCTGAACATCTGGGCGAACTCCAGCCCGACGTAGCTGCCGCCGAGCACGAGCAGGTGCTCAGGTAGCTCGCCGAGTTCCATTATGGAGGTCGAGTTCATGGCAGGCACACTGTCCAGACCTTCGATCGGGGGATTAGCCGGCCTGGCCCCGGCGTTAATAAACACGTTATCCGCATCTAGTTCCAAGACTTCACCATCGTTCGTGCGCACCGCGAGTGTTCTCGGGCCCGTAAAGGTGGCTTCGCCGAAGATCAGGTCGAGCCCATCTGTTGCTTCGATGCGCCTCTGCCCGCTGTTTCTGAAGCTGTCCACCATCGCCCGCTTGCGGCCTCGCACCTCGCGCATGTCGACGGAGACCGGGCCGTTGTGGACGCCGTAGTCGGCCGAACGCCGGTCGATGTAGGCCGTCTTCGCGCTGGCGACCATGGTCTTGGTGGGGGTACAGCCCTCGTTGATGCAGGTGCCGCCGACGTGCTCGCGTTCGATCAGGGCAGTTGTGCGTCCCGACCTGGCAAGCGCCTGGGAGAGCGGGACCCCCGCCTGGCCAGCCCCGATCACCACGGCGTCGTAATGCTGTGCTGCCATAGAGGGAGACTCCTTTCTAATAGTGCTATCCCGTGCTGCCGAGGGCCCTATCGAGGTTGTAGGCCGCGCTGATGAGGGTGAGGTGCGTGAAAGCCTGCGGGAAGTTGCCCAGCGCCTCGCCATGGTGTCCGATCTCCTCGGCGTAGAGCCCGAGGTGGTTGGCGTAGCCGAGCATGTGCTCGAAGATGAGGCGAGATTCCTCGAGCCTGCCTGCCCGCGTAAGCGCCTCGACGAGCCAGAAGGTGCAGAGGCTGAAGGTTCCTTCCTCGCCCGTCAGGCCGTCCGCAGACTTCTTTACGTCGTAGCGGTAGACGAGGCTGTTGGAGACGAGGCCCCCATCCTTCGGGGGGCGGTTGATGGCATCGAGCGTCTTGAGCATCCTGGGGTCGCTGGGCGAAAGGAAAAAGACGAGGGGCATGATCAGGTTCGAGGCGTCCAGGGTGTCGTCGCCGTAGGACTGCACGAAAGCCTCACGCTCCGGACTCCAGCCCTTCTCCATGATCTCCTCGTAGATCTCGTCCCTGACCTTGAGCCACTTGTCGCGGTCGGCGGGGAATGAGCGCTTGTCGGCGAGCCTCAAACCCCTGTCGATGGCGACCCAGCACATGAGCCTGGAGTACACGAAGTTCCTGCGGCCGCCCCTGGTCTCCCAGATCCCTTCGTCCTCGTTCTGCCAGTTGTCGCAGACCCAGTTGATCAGGGCCCTGAGGTGGGTCCACAGGTCGTAGGAGATGGGGGAGCCGTGCTTGTTGTAGAGGTAGACGGCGTCCATGAGCTCGCCGTAGATATCGAGCTGCAGCTGGTCGTAGGCGCCGTTCCCGAGCCTGACGGGGCGTGAGCCGCGGTAGCCGTCGAGGTGATCCAGGGTCTCTTCTCCCAGGTCCTGGCGTCCGTCTATCCCGTACATAAGTTGCAGCGACCCGTCGGCTTTGGACCTCTGGCAGCGCGATCCCAGCCAGTTTATGAACCCCTTTGCCTCTTCTGTGAACCCGATGCGCAGAAGACCGTAGAGGGTGAATGCTGCGTCCCTGATCCAGGTGTAGCGGTAGTCCCAATTGCGCTCTCCGCCGATGCCTTCGGGCAGGCCCATGGTAGGGGCTGCCACTATCGCGCCCGTAGGCTCGAAGGTCAGCAACTTCAGCGTCAGGGCCGAGCGGCGGACCATCTCGCGCCAGCGGCCCGTGTAGGTGCATTTGGAGAGCCAGCGGCGCCAGTATTCGACGGTCTGCATGAAGATCTCTTCTTCCTCCGTCGTGGAGAGACACACCCCGCAGTCTTCCCCAGCGTCGATCTCCCTGAGCACGAATACCGTGGACTGTTCCTCTTGAAGCGTGAACTCGGCGAAGGATCCGTCGTCCTCTTGCTGTAAGGGGATGAACGACGCCAGTCCCAGGCTGAGATGGGAGGAGGCGAAGGTCACCCCGCCGGGGACGATCCTGGTCTCATGCTCCTGTCGGGCGTAATCGAAGGCCGGAGTACACTCCATCCGGAAGGTCATGGTGCCACGCACCACTTCGACGCGGCGGATGATCCGGTGTCGACCCTCCGCGGATGTGCCGATCGGCATGTAGTCCGTGACCTCACCTACCCCGTCGGGCGTGAAGAAGCGCGTAACGAGCACGTTGGTGTCGGGCCAGTAGAGTTGTTTGGTGGTGACCTCGCCTCCTACGGGTGAGATCTTGAACCGCCCGCCCTTCACGTCGTCGAGGATGGCCGCGAAGACGCTGGGGAGTCGTGGTGCGGCAGGCACAGCCAGTCTATGGAACCGTCCATCCCCACCAGGGCCGTGGTGTGCAGGTCGCCGATGATCCCGTAGTTCTCTATGGGCTGGTAGCCTCCTGGACCGGTCCTGTCGAAGTCGCTTGCTGCCTCGTGGATCTCCATCTCCTGGCATCCTCCTCCGGGACGGGGTTTGGCCTGCCGCGTTCCTGTCGCCTCTCGTAATCAGGCTACCTTATGGGGCCTCTTGCCGATACAGAATCTCCGACGGCCATACTCTCGTTTCCTTCATGGAAGACGGAGGCTGCGCTAAGATAAGCTCTGGTTCTACGAGCGAGAGACCGGAGGCCTAACATGATATCCGAAGAGCAGGTGCGCCACGTTGCGAATCTGGCGCGGCTGGGACTCACAGACGATGAGATAGAGAAGATGGGCGGGCAGCTCGACGCGATCCTGGACAGCATAGAGAAGATCCAGGAGCTGGATCTCTCAGGCGTGCCGCCTACGGCGAACCCGCTCGACCTCTCGAACGTCCTACGCCCCGACGAGCCGCGCCCCGAGTTCTCGCAGGAACAGGCGCTCTCCCCGGCTCCCGAGCGTGTCGACGATCTCTTCGCCGTCCCCAGGATCGACTGAGATGCCGGATAGCCTGCTAGATCTCACAGCCCACGAGCTCGCAAAGGAGATAGAAGGCGGCGAAGTCTCTGCCCGCGAGGCCGCCGAGGTCGCCAACACGCGCGTCGAGGAGGTAGAGGACGGGGTCAACGCTTTTGTGACGACGACCCCGGGGCTGGCGCTCGAACGCGCCGAGGCGGTGGATGCCAGGAACGGAGTTCGCGCGCTGTGGGAGGGGGTTCCGCTCGCCGTCAAGGACGTGCTCTCTACGCGTGGCGTGAGGACGACGTGCGGCTCTAGGATACTCGAGAACTTCGAGCCTCTCTATGACGCATCGGCGCTACTGAATTTCGGCGAGGACCTCATCATGGTCGGCAAGGCCAACTGCGACGAGTTCGCGATGGGCTCATCGACGGAGAACTCGGCCTGGGGCCCGAGTCGCAACCCCTGGGACCTGGGCCGCGTACCCGGCGGGTCATCGGGTGGATCTGCCGCCGCCGTCGCGGCGGGCGAGGGCTGGTGGGCGCTCGGGACGGACACCGGCGGCTCCGTGCGCCAGCCCGCGGCGCTCTGCGGCATCGTCGGGCTAAAGCCCACCTACGGGCGGGTCTCGCGCTACGGCCTGATCGCCTTCGCCTCCTCGCTCGACGTGGTGGGACCGATGACCCGCGACGTGCGGGACGCCGCGCTCCTTTTGCAGGCAATCGCAGGCCACGATCCGCGTGACTCGACGAGCGCCAACGTCGAGGTCCCTGACTACCTGGCGAACCTGGAAGATGGTTTAGAGGGCCTGCGGATCGGGGTGGTGCCCGAGCTGATGGGCGAGGGGATAGAGTCAGGACGTGCGCGAGGTCGTCAAGAGGGTGGCCCGAGAACTCGAAAGCGCGGGCGCCGAGGTGGGGGAGGCGAGCCTGCCGCATTCCGGGTACGGGCTTCCCGCCTACTACATAATCGCTCCGGCCGAGGTTTCATCCAACCTGGCCCGCTTCGACGGCGTGCGCTACGGCTTGAGGGTCCCCGAAGACGGCGTGCACGAGATGTACCGCAAGACGCGCGAGGAAGGCTTCGGAGACGAGGCGAAGCGAAGGATCATGCTCGGCACCTACGCCCTGTCTTCGGGCTACTACGACGCCTACTACGCCCAGGCGCAGAAGGTCCGGACCAGGATAATCGAGGACTTCCGGGCGGCCTTCGCCCGCTACGACGTTCTGCTCTCGCCGACAGCACCCTCGGTGGCGTTCAGGATCGGGGAGAAGGTGGACGACCCCCTCGCTATGTACGCCAACGACCTCTGCGCCGTCCCCGCTAACCTCGCCGGCATCCCGGCCATAAGCATCCCGGGAGGCCTCTCGGAGGGGCTCCCCGTCGGCGTCCAGCTCATGGGCGACCACTTCACCGAGCCAATGCTCCTGCGGGCAGCCCGGGCCACCGAACGGGTGGTCGACTTCCCCTTCCAGATGAAACCGTGAAGCGGGTTTTGGAAGGGCTATGGACCCTTCCAAAACCCGCGCATGTCAGCAAGTCAGCACGCCGCCCGGCTGTCGCCAGGCGGCTTGTCAAGCAGGTCAGCCAGGACTCGCGCTCAGAAAGCTGACAATGCCGGCAAGCCCTGAAGCGCTGTAGCTGAGCTATGCTTGCGACAGGGGCCCAGGGCCCCTTTGCAATCTCAGACGACCCTGCTCGGCCTGTCGGTGCCGCCGCTCTGCTCGCCGCGCACCCTGAAGCCGGCGATAAGTAGCACGATCCCGAACGCCACGGCATAGATCCCGATCAGCCATATGAGTGAGAACAACCCGGCCACCGGTCCTATCACGGCCAAGAGCACCCCGAAGAGCACAGACAATATGCCACCGGCGATCACGGCCCACTCGCCCCTTATCTCCTTACGCAGCCTGATGGCCGTTGCTATCTCGAAGATCCCGGTGACGACGGCCCAGGCGGCGATCAGGTAGAGGAGGAGGATCGCGGTCAGCTGCGGCAGGACGAAGGCGATCAGGCCCGCGAGGATGCCGGCCACTCCCTCGATGAGCAGAAGCCAGCGGGGCGTCCCTCCTCGCGTGCCTCCGAAGATGCCCACTATCGCGAACACGCCGTCGACAAGGGCGTAGGCGCCGAACAGGAGGATCAATGCCTCCAGGGCTATCCCCGGTCGCAGGAGCGCGGCCAGCCCGAAGAGTATGGCGATGGCGCCGCGCAGCGCCAGAGCCCACCAGTGTCCGGCCTCCGCCGGCAACGCAGCCTGTGGTTGGGTCATACCTTCCTCCTTTTTCGTGGCCGCCACCCGGGCATCACGGTGCAAAGATACCCCATTCTTCAGACACATTATATGCACGGACTCAGGAGCACGCGATACGGTCGTCCAGAGAGTTGCGGCGCAGCAGAATTAGTCCGGCGTTGGCCTTACTCGCTTACCATATTGCCGCCGGCTCGTTTGGCCCTGTAGAGGGCGGCATCGGCGGCGTGGGTCAGTTCCTGGTGGGTGGTTCCGTCCTCGGGGTAGCTGGCGACGCCTATGGAGATGGTCGTCCTGGCTGAGACGTCGTCCCTTTCGAAGGTCTGGGCTTCGACGCTGCGACGTATCTTCTCGGCCACCCCCAGTGCTTCCTCTTTCGAGAGATCGGGGAGGACGCTCTGGTACTCATCGCCCCCGAAGCGGGTGGCGCTTCCACCTTCTTCTTCGTGCGCGGCGCCGATGATGCGTCCGATCTCACCCACCACGAACTCGCCGAGGAGGTGTCCCTTGGCGTCGTTTACCTTCTTGAGGCTGTCTATATCGGCCATGAGTACGCTCAACGGCCTTCCCTCGTCGGCCATCGCCTCCAGGCGGTGCTCGAACTCGCGGTCGAAGCGTCCCTTGGAGTAGAGGCCCGTGAGGTGGTCGCGGTTCACGAGCTCGTGCAACTGTTCGAAGAAGGAGGCTTTGATCTCATCCTGGTGCGAGTACTCGAGTACGGAGTCGCCCACGTGTATGCGGTCCCCGTCGGAGAGGAGTTGGCCGTACCCCGGCTCCTCCATTACCTCGCCGTTGAGCGCGATGGTCTTCCCTGCTTCTACGCCTCGCAGGGCATAGCCACCGGGTCTCCTGTACAGCTCGGCGTGCCGCGGCTCGACCTCCACGTCCCGCACCACGATATCGGCCGAGAACGGGTCGCTGCCAAGAACGAGCTCGTCGTCGGCAATCTCGAAGAAGTCGCCGAGACCAGGTCCTTGCAAGACCACGAGGTGCGGCCGGTTCCCCCCAGCGCTTTCTATCCCGGTATGCAAGCCTACGCAACCTCCGTAAAAAGCATTCTAACATCCGCCCCTCAGGCCGGGCAGGACGCCCGACGATGCTAGAATGAGAATACGAAGGCAGGCGAATCTGGCACGGGGGCTGGCATTTGGAAGTGCAACAGAAGCGTACTTACCAGGCGGTTATAGGGCTCGAGTTTCACGTTCATCTGGCGACCTCGACCAAGATGTTCTGCGGTTGCAAGGTGGCCTACGGCGATCCCCCGAACACCCACACCTGCCCCGTGTGCCTCGGCCATCCGGGGGCTTTGCCCGTCACCAACGAGAAAGCCGTCGAGCTGGGGGTTATGGCCGGGCTCGCGCTAAACTGCGACGTGGCAGACCGCGCTATCTTCGCCAGGAAGAACTACTTCTACCCCGACCTTCCCAAGGGGTACCAGATCTCCCAGTTCGACGAGCCGATCTGCACGGGAGGCCACATCGACGTCCCCACCCCCGAAGGCAAGATCCGGGTCGGCATCACTCGGCTCCACCTGGAGGAGGACGCGGCGAAGAACGTACACGTCGGCACCTCGGGCCGCATGCACGGCTCCGTCGGCTCCCTCATCGACTTCAACCGCGGCGGCACGCCCTTGATGGAGATAGTCACCGAACCCGACATCCCATCGCCCGAAGCAGCGAGGGCTACGGCCAACCAGCTCAAGAATATCCTGAGGGCGGTCGGTGTTTCGGAGGCCGATATGGAGAAGGGACAGCTCCGCTGCGACGCCAACGTCTCCATACGCAACCCCGACGGTAGTTTCGGCACCAAGACCGAGCTCAAGAACATGAACTCCTTTCGCTTCCCGAAGGCCGGCTGTTCGCTACTTCCGCTCGATCAGCTCCGCCGTTTCGACAACCGTGGCGAACTCGCCGTGGAGGTCGCTGAGCGCGGCGTCGTGGACCTCCTGCGCCAGTCGGTTGCGGCCGTTGATCGCGAGCCGGTCGAACGTCGCGGTGGCATCCGACACGACGGTGGTCTCGAACCCGAGGTTGCCGGCCATCCGCGCGGTGGTCGACACGCAATGATTGGTGGTCAGGCCGGCGATGACGAGGCTGGCGATCCCCCGGTCGCGCAGGTGCGCTTCTAGGCCCGTGCCGATGAAGGCGCTGTTCACGCTCTTTCGAAATTGGGGTTCGCCGGGGAGCGGCTGCGCTTCGGGCTTGGGCGCATTGCCGGCGCTTGCCGGGTGAAGCGTGCTCCCTGCGATCCTGCTGTCGTGGAAGACATGGAGCACGGGCGCATGGCACTTGCGCCAGGCTGCAAGCAGACGCGCGATATTGGCTTCCGCCTGCGGATTGTTCCGAGGACCCCAGCCCGGGTCGTCGAACGCTTGCTGGACGTCGATCAGCAGCAAGGCTGTGGAAGAGTCGGGGCTGACCATGAGGGCACTCCTTGGCGTTAGGCCTACACAAAGATCCGATCGCCATGTTTAGCAACAAGGTGTCGCCTTGAGCGCATGTCCACTTTCCCCCCATTCTAGACACTAGCGTAGTGTCTGCTTTCGACCCATTCCGGACATCGTTGCAGCAACCGGCAAAATGTTGTCGTGTTTGGTGAAATATTAAATCCGGAGCCCTGTATATGAGGCCTCGCTCGGGGGCGCAGGGTCACGGTTTCGATCATTCGGGGGGATGAGCGAGTATGCGTCGGGAGGGCGGAGCGTTGCCTCTTTTGGTTCCGCCCTCTCTCCGCTTCCGCTTTCCCACGCGTTCACGACACCGGCTAGCGCAAAGGGAGTGTTGCCCCGCAACTCCAGAAGGCAGCCGAGCGTTTATTGAACGATAGCATCCGTCTCGACTGGCCGGTGCGGCATTCCGCAGGTCTAGTCGGGCCCATCTTCGAAGTGTCGTTGGCAGCGAGAGCCGGGACTTGCCGGCGCCGGAGGAAGATTTGTGTCTTATGCACGCCGAAAACCGATAGGCGCCAGTCGGACCTTCGCCATTGCGATTGTCGCGCTGACCCACGCGTCGCTCGGTTATGCGCTCGTCTCCGGCCTAGCTTACACGGTAATCCAAAAAGCACCCGACGGCCTGAAGACGTTCAACGTCGAGGAAGTGCAGCCACCGCCGCCGGAGCAGCGCGCTACACCCCGGAAGGTACCAGAAAGTCAGCCGCGGGTTGTAGCGCCGCCGCCACTTGTTCGGACCGACGCGGATCCGTCCGCCGTCAGGCTCGAGGCGCTACCGTCAGTGGTCACGCCCGCGGCTGCGCCCGCGCCGCTTGCGCCGGCCTCTCCGGTACAATCCTCGCCATCGCCATCCGCGATTGAACAAGTTCCGCCGCGCAGCGCGACAGGCGATCTTCAAGGTTTGTTCCGGCAGCCGATTATCCGATCGCGGCCCTCAAACGCTTTGAACAGGGCTCTGTGACCGTACAGCTGACGGTCGGCGTCATGGGTCGTGTCCGCGCCTGCGACGTCACCTCCTCGAGCGGTTCACGCGCGCTCGACAATGCGAGCTGCCAGATTCTGCAAAGTCGCGCCGCGTTCACTCCGGCTCGCGACAGCAGCGGCAATCTGACCACCGATACGGTGAGTCAGGAAATCCGTTGGGTGCTTGGCTAAAGGCGCGTGAGCGATCGTAACGCCCGCTTTTCCACGAAAAGCATGTAGCTTAAGCGAATTGGAGCGCCGGGCCGCCGTTCGACGAGCATTCGCGGAGCTTCTCGACAGCGTTCCGGACACTAGCGGCTTAGGTCTGCTTTCGACCATTCCAGACGTTAGGACGGTGTCTGATTCCGAGCCATTGCGGAAAGTGGGAGGGCAATCGTCGTTAGCGCCTGAGAACCGGCTGGGGATGGAGCCAAGGGAACTCAATGGCCCCCGTTCCCGGGGGCCACCGTAGCGCGGCTGGGGACAGCGCTATTTCGAAAGCACGATAGCGATGCCGGCAGCGGCAATCGTTGACGATCCAGTAGACGCGATCTCATTTGCTCGCTGGACGGCCCGTGCCATCTGTGGCCGAGCCTGGTTCCACGCGGAGGTGCGGCACTTGCGACTGGCAATTGCTGTACGGAAATTGCCATCATATCCGTCGGTGACCTCGGTGCACAGGCTGCCGATAGCACCGCCGACGCGGCGGCTGAGAGTCAGTTGTCCGGGTTCCGAGGCCAGATTGAGATCAAGGTAGCTGATCCGACGAGCGACGATGTCAACCTTTGCTGTGACCACTACGGGCCCCTGCTTTCCGGATGCGGGTGGAGCAAGAGCTGTCACTCCTCCAACTGCGATCGCGACTGCGGCGCACGCAGATACGAGCTTGTGGTATTCCATGACCATTCCTTTCCCGCTCTCAAGTTCGCGGGACAGATGTCATGTCGCAGGAGCCCATGCGTTCAATTTTCGTTAATTAGCACCGGGATTTCGTTGGAGCCGATTGTCTTCGGTGAAGTCGCCCGTCGCTTCGACAACTCGGGTCGGAGGCTTTCCAGCAAGGAGGCTACGTGAGCTTTCGCAACCCGCTCAAGAGTGCCGTCATTGAGCTGCGCGGTCCAATGCGAGTCGGCATGGATTAGCCGCTCGATGAAATCCCTCCGAACCAGGATTGATCGGTGCAGTCGAACGAAGCTCTCCGTCTCGAGGCAGTCGACCAGAGCACACATCGTTGAGTGAACCATCCAACTTTGTCCGGCCGAATGGACGCGCATATAATCGCCCTCGGCAATGACCTTGTCGATTTTTGAGCAATCGATGCGCACCATCCCATCCTCGCACGGCGCCCAAATCGATCCCCGGTCTCTTGCACGAACGAGTTGCTTGCAGACGAAGTTGGCCTCGTATCGATCAATGAGCCTGGCAACTACGTCGGCGCAGAGCGTGAGCTGCGAGGTGTACCCCTCCATGTCCGGAATGGTTGCCTCGACCATGAAGTCGAAGGTGCCGCTCAGTTCAACCGCACGGACAACGGAAGGACACTTCGTGACGGCGTCTTTGAATGCAGCGATCTCGACTGGCGCCGCTCGCCGATCAAAAACGACGCAGATTATCACTTGGATCTCGTCTGATATCGTTTGGGGGCGTGCGGTCAAAGGTCACTCCAGCCGATTGCCGCGTAAAAGACAAGCTTGCTTGCCTAAAACGGGTCAGTCCGATCCGCGACACACCGAGCGCCAATGAATAACACATCGTCAAACGGCAATCGGGAACTACCCTAATTAGACGGGAATGGATGCTTTTTACTGATTTATGTTGGCTTGAATTGACAAATGACTTGCGTGGCGTGACGTCGGTCCCGCTCATGACCTGCGCCGTCTCACGACTTAGCTTCCGCACTCATCAGTACAATTCACGGTCGACACCCATGGCCGTTTGATCAAGGCACGAGAGAGCGAGGCGGCGCTAGTTGCCGCCCCCGAGCGGAGTTGCTGGCATGATCAACATCCGTTTGCGAGACGTGCAAGTACTTTGGGATTACCGAGGCCAAGAGCCAGATGCGCCCTCACTCTTAGTCATGGGCCATCCTGACGAGAGCGGTAAGGACCAGTACGGCAATCAGGACGACCCGGATTACCATTCAGCATGGGGCACACGCAGCGCGGACCTTGTCGGCCTGAGCGACGAAGAATGGACGTCGAAGCTCTTTGAACAATTTCATTCGCTGGTCTGCTTTGAAGGACTCGTGCCCCGGATCGTCCACGAGGCCTTCTGCGTGATCCCGGAATACCGAGTGTGTCTGATCTGGCGTGGCCGAGCCTCGCACATTCCTCCTGACCTGCGCGACAAGGCCAGCGAACAGGCAGTAATGGACCGGCTGCAAATGAGCGACGCGGGCTCGCATTTTGGTGGTCCGCCCGCCTCATGAAAATAGCTGGGGTCGGCCAGAAGCGGGCTCTTCCACCTGTCGCCAATCAAGGCGCAGTCCGGATACCTCCCGATTATCGGGAACGCCACGTTAACGGTAGAAAGGTTGCTCTACCCGTTGCGTGTATCTGCTTCATGTAAGTCCGCGTCATCTCTCACGGAGTCTGCGCTGATGGCGAGACCCAGTCTTCCCTCGTTTGCCGGCGAGCGATGGGAACCCGAACTCGGCATCACCTTCAGTTCGCGCGATGGGTTCGTTTGGGCGAGTTGGCCCAACACAGAGGCAGCCGTGAGGCTTGGCCGCCACGAGATGATCGTCGCGATGATGCGAGATTTCCTCGCGCAGGATGCCCTCGGGAAGCGACTGACCCATCGGTAGGAT
>CAWEQZ010000037.1:0-15275 GCA_963811295.1 uncultured Rubrobacteraceae bacterium
TTGTCGAGCGGGGTCTCACGCGCGAGCTGGAGCGCCAGCGCGAGATCCTAAGTAGTGGCGGCCGCATCGAGCAGACCACGCTCCACTACGATCCCGAGACCGACGAGGTACACGAGCTACGCAGCAAGGAGTACGCCCACGACTACCGGTACTTCCCCGAGCCCGACCTCCTGCCGCTCGAGCTCTCGCCCGCCTTCGTCAGAGAGTTAGAGGAACGGCTCCCCGAGCTTCCGGACCAGATGCTCGCCCGCTTCGTCGAAGAATACGGCCTCTCCGAGTACGACGCAGGTGTACTTACGTCCGATCGGGATCTCGCATCGTTCTACGAAGCGGTGGCGGCGGAGGTGGACCCCAAACAGGCTTCTAACTGGATCTCCGGTGATCTTCGTGCGCTCATCAACGAGACCGGCACAGATATCTCCGACTCCAGGGTTACTCCGGAGCACATGAAAGAGCTGATCGAACTCGTCGCAGCGGGCAAGGTCTCGCGCTCCGCTGCAAGAACGGCCCTCGATAAGGTCTTCGAAACCGGCGACTCTCCTTCCGTCGTCGTAGAGCGCGAGGGCCTCGCTTCTGTAGGCTCAGACGAGCTCTCCGGCGTCATAGAGGAGGTCATTTCTGCCAACCCGGAAGAAGCCGAGCGTGTCCGTGGCGGCGACAAGAAAGTGGTTGGCTTCCTCATAGGCCAGATCATGAAAGCCACGCGTGGCAACGCCGACGGTGGCAGGGCCCGCGAGCTCCTGATGGAGAAGCTGGATTCCTAGAGGACTGTGGTCCTGAACGCCCCGCGTATCGGTGTCCCTTTTCTCGAACCCTCGGACCTCCCTGACGAAGTCCACGATGCAGGAGGAGAGCCGGTACCCTTTCGCCTGCCACGCTCGGAGCCCGAAGGGGGCGTCGCGCTGGCTCGCGAATGGTTCGCTGACCTGGTAGAGATCTCCTGCTCCGGTATGGACCTCGACGGTCTACTGCTCGATGCCTCGAGCGCCGAAGAACTCGCCGGAATGCTCGTCGCAGCACTGCGTCTTGATCTCCCGACGGTCTATGCACCGCCGGCCAGCCAGCCTCTGTCTGCGGCCCTCGTCGCGCTCGGCCTTGCGCCGCGGGATGGGAATCCTGCTGCTGCGGCCGTCTCACTCACCGAAAGTGCAGGACCACGCCCTCGCGGGCTGGTCGATAATTTCTCTCTCGCCAACGCGCTTCGGGCCGGCGTTGCGGCGGGCGGCGGACCCGTAATTCTCATCCACCTCGCGGCGATCGCCCGTGAGGCCGGTGTCGCCGGATTCGACCAGATGATGCGGGTTCTCGTTGCCGAGACCCCCGAAGTCGACCCTGAATGGTTACGGGAGCACGGCGTATCCGGCCTCCTCTCTTCCCTAAGCGACACACTCCACGACTCCCCCACCGTTGCGGGCAACCTGAAAGAGAACCTGCCGTCAAAACCTCCTGTGCCGGGGGAGCACTCTCGCCTCGTCTTCGTCAGGGCCAGGGCGTCGGGCGCCGAGGCCGTCTGCCGCGTCCGCAAGGGCGTGACCGAGCCGGCGGGAGAGTGCCGCGTCTTCGGCTCCGAGGAAGGGGCCGTCTCGAGCGTGCTTCGTGGCGAGGTAGGAGAGGGAGCGTTGCTCGTGGTGGGAGGCTGCGGACCGCGCGGAGGCCCTGGACTCATCCGGCTCGACGCGCTAGGGAACTCATTAAAGGAGTCCGGACTCAGGGTGCCTGTGATGACCGACGGGCTCGCACCGGAGGATGCTCTGGGACCCTGGATCTCCCTGTTCACTCCCGAGGCTGCGGCTGGCGGTGTCCTCAGCCTCCTCCGCGATGGCGACGCCCTGAGGATAGATCTCGCCGAGGGCCGCATCCGCACCTGGGCCAGGGAGTTCACCAGCAGACAGCCTAGCGAGTTCCCCAACAGTGCAGGCAGGTCTTACGCCGCCCGGTACGCGCGGACCGCACTACGCGCGTTGGAAGGCGCCGGCTTCGGTTAGCCCGTCATCCCGAGGATTACCATCGTCTTTGTTGCCAGAGATCCTGCGCCTAATTTTCCCGAGTCACGTTGCGTAGGATGCGCCGAACTTTACCACGTGGCATCATGCTCCTGGTGAGATAGCGGACATTCAGAGAAGGGAGACTCACCTAAGCCATGGCATCTATCGAAGACCTGATCCTGCTTCCGAAGCCGCGCTCGGTCGTCGCCCGTCGGGCGCGTACAGGCTCACCGGCGGCGCGAAGATCGTCTGTCAGGGGGATCCTGAATCGCTGTTCGCTGTAGCCCGCCGGTTGCAGCGGTCGCTCTGCAGGATCAACGTATCGGCTGGGCCTTGCGGGCGGGGGATCCCGGAATCTACGGTTCTAAGGGCGGAACGACCATAAAGCTCGCGCCAGAAAGGGGAATTCCCGCACAGGGCTACCGGCTGCGGATCGCGGACGACGGCATAGACCTACTCGCGGGTGACGCGGCGGGGGCGTTCTACGGTGTCATGACCCTGGTGCAGATGTTGCGCCAGTGCGAGGGAGCGCTCCCTGCGGGTGAGATCGAGGACTCCCCGGATTTCCTTTCTCGCGGGGTGATGCTCGACATAAGCAGGAGCAAGGTCCCCACCCTGCAGACGCTCTTCGATCTCGTCGACATGTTCTCCGGGTGGAAGATCAACCACCTCGAACTGTACACGGAGCATACCTTCGCCTACGAGAATCATCGCGAGGTGTGGGCGCAGGCGAGCCCGATGACTGGCGAGGACATACTCCGGCTCGACGCCTATTGTCGCGAGAGGTTCATGGAGCTGGTGCCGAACCAGAACTCCTTCGGGCACATGCACCACTGGCTGGAGTTGCCCCGCTACAACCACCTGGCCGAGTGTCCTGACGGCTTCGAGTGACCTGGCAAGGACACACCAGGCAGATGCCGCCCTTCAGCCTGAACCCGACGGACCGGCGCAGCGTCGAGTTCATGGGAGAGCTGTACTCCGAGCTGCTGCCGCATTTCTCCAGCGAGAAGTTCAACGTCGGCTGCGACGAGACCTGGGATGTGGGCCGTGGCAGGAGCGCCAGGGCCGTCGAGGAGAAGGGCGCCGGCCGCGTCTACCTCGAGTACCTGCTCGGAATCTACGACCTGGTCAAGCGTCACGACCGCACGATGCACTTCTGGGGAGACATCATCATTCAGCATCCGGATCTGGTCCCCGAGCTGCCGAGAGACGCCGTGGTGCTGGAATGGGGCTACGAGGCCGACCATCCCTTCGACGAGCACGGCGCCGAGTTCGCGAACTCAGGGATGCCTTTCTTCGTGTGTCCTGGCACCTCATCGTGGAACACCATCGCGGGGCGCACCTCCAACTGCCTCGGCAACGTCCGCAACGCGACCGGGAACGGGCTCAGGCACGGGGCCGGCGGGGTGCTCAATACCGACTGGGGCGACAACGACCACACGCAATACCTGCCTGTGAGCTACCTCGGGTTCGCCGCCGGGGCGGCGCTGCCCTGGTGCCACGAGACCAACAGAGACGAAGACTTTGTCTCGGCCCTCGACCTCCACGCCTTCCGCGACAGGGCGCGCGTCATGGGCAGGTTGAGCCACGACCTCGGCAAAGCGCACGAGCAGGCGGGACCGGCCCCGCACAACTCCACGGTCCTCTTCCACCTTCTGACGCAGTCCCCCGACGATCCTCTCCCCGAAGGTGTCACCGTCGATAGCCTCAGGCAGGCCGGCGAGCACATCGCCTCCGTCATCGAGCCGCTCGAAGGTGCGCGCATGGACAGGGACGACGCGGAGGTCACCCGTGACGAGTTCGCCAACGCCGCGAGGATGATGCTGCACGCCTGCGAGCGGGGGATGGCGATGCTCGAAGGGACCATCGACTCCGCCGAAAAACGTGACGAACTGGCCTCCGGGATGCGCATAATCCTGGGTGAGCACCGCCGCCTGTGGAGTGCTCGCAACCGGGTCGGCGGCTTGCAGGACAGCGAGAGCGTCTTCGAGGAGCGGCTGCGGGAGTACGAGGGCGCCGTGTAACGTGGGATCGCAGCGTCATGCTTGCGCTGAGAGACACGATCGTCTATATGTATAAGGGCCACAATGGCAGGTGGAAGGGATTAAGAGATTGTCTCGGGCGACTGTACCGGCTCAAGGGGGTGGGGCGTCAGGCGCGTTGAGAAAGATCGCTTCGAGTTACTTGTTTCGCCGGATAGCCAAGGCGCTCATAACCATCTTCGTCATGGCTTCTCTGACTTTCTTCCTGGTACGGCTTATGCCTGGCGGTCCTGTTGAGGCTTACATCGCCAATCTGGTCAGCCAGTACAACGTGTCGCACGCAAACGCGGAGGCGCAAGCCGCCTCACTGTTCTCGCTCGACCTGAACGCGCCTGTCTACCAGCAGTACCTCGAGTATCTGGGCAACCTGGTGCGAGGAGACCTCGGAGAGTCTCTCGTGTCGCGCGGCGTACCAGTGAGTGAGATCGTCTTGACCTACCTGCCATGGACGCTCTTCAGCATCGGCACGGCGCTCATAATCAGCTTCTCTTTGGGCATCATGCTCGGGATGCTCATGGCATACAAGCGGGAGTCGAAACTCGACCACATACTCACCAACCTGGGGTCTATCGTCAGCTCTATCCCCGACTACCTGATGGGCATCCTGATCCTGGTGTGGGTCGGGGTCCAGTGGGAGCTGATCGATTTTACGAACATGCGGGGCTCGCTCTCCCCAGGGATCCAACCCGGCTTCAACCTCACGTTCATCGGCGATGCGTTCTACCATGCTTCATTGCCCATACTCACCTACGTGCTCGGCACCATCGGCCTCTGGATGCTCACCATGAGAGGTAGCACCGAGTCGACCCTGGGCGAGGACTACGTGACCGTGGCCAAAGCGCGGGGCCTGAAGGAGCGCAGGATCGCCACGGCCTACGTGGGCCGCAACGCGGCCCTTCCGCCCTTTACCCAGTTGAGTGTCTCCATTGCGCTCGTCTTCGGCGGATCGCTCCTCATTGAGTGGATATTCGTTTACGAAGGGCTCGGCTACCTGCTCTACAACGCTATCCAGCAGCGCGACTACCCTGTGATGCAGGGGGTGTTTCTGATCATCACGACGATGGTGATCGTGGCCAATCTGCTCGCCGATCTACTCTACTCCAGGCTCGATCCGCGCATCCGGGTCGCAGGTAGGGACTGACAGGATGGCCGCAACGACAGGCGAGAGCCGGTACAGAGACTCGGCGGTCGGCAGGGTCCTGGCATGGTTCGCCTCGACGCTCAAGCTCATGGCCCGCAACAAAGTCGGCTTCGCGGGGTTCCTGGTCGTCTTGACTATAGTACTTGTTACGTTCATCGGGCCGATCTTTCTGCCTTCGGAGGTGCCCGTAAATGTAAACGAGATCTATGAGACGCCCTCTCTGAGCCATCCTCTTGGCACCGACTCAGAGGGCAAGGATGTGCTGCTTCAGGTCATAAACGGGGGCAGGCCTATTCTGACGATAGGGTTTCTGGCCGCGGCCATCTCCACGACCATCGCTGTGACCCTCGGGTCTGTTGGCGGTTTCGTGGGCGGACGTGTCGACACAGGCTTTACCTGGTTGGCTGATATGGTGCTCACCATCCCCCAGCTTCCGCTGTTGGCCGTGCTAGCCGGCATCCTCAGACTCAACAGCAAGATCGCCGTGGCGGCCTGATCGGGGTCCTGTTCTGGCCGACTTTGATGCGCGCCATAAGGGCCCAGGTGCTCTCGTTGAAGGAGCGCGACTACGTCGAGTCGGCCGGGCGCTGGGCCTCGGGACGCCGCACATCGTTTTTCGCGAGATCGCGCCCAACATGGCGGGCTACATCGCCATCAACTTCACCCTGGCGTTAACGGCGAGCATGTACTTCGTTGGTCGGCCTGACGCTCCTCGGGCTGGTGCCGCTCTCCGAGAACAACTGGGGCGTGATGATCAACCTCGCCTGGACGCGGGGGGCGATCTTCTCCAAGGACAGCGTCTTCTACATCATGGCCCCGATCGCCGCTATAGCCCTGTTCCAGCTCGGCCTCGTGGCCATGAACCGCTCGCTCACCGAGGTCTTCGACCCGCGGCTGCGGAGGGGGTCTTGAAACGTGGCGGGCGGACACGCGACGACGTTCTGAGCGTACGTGACCTGCAGATCGGCTACTCGACAGACAGGGGTAGGGTGCAGGCGGTGCGCGGAGTTAGCTTCGACCTCGGGAGACGATGAGAGCCTGGCCTTTATAGGCGAGAGTGGGTCGGGCAAGACGACGCTCGGGGCTCTCCCTGGTGCGCCTGCTGCCGCAGAACGCCTCGATCGCCAGCGGCGAGATCGTCTTCCGCACCTCTTCTGGGGAGGCGTTGGATCTGACGGCCCTCGACGACGAAGACGCTCAGGCGCTTTCGCTGGAGGGAGTGCGCGATGGTGTTCCAGTCGGCTCTGAACGCGCTCAACCCGTGATGCGTATCCGCGACCACTTCGCCGACACCGCAGAGACCACGGCGAGGCGGACGGGCCCCTCAAGGGCCGCGCCCTCACGGAGCGGGCCACGGAGTGCCTGCGGATGGTGCAACTCGACCCGGACCGGGTGCTCGGGCCTTCCCGCACGAGCTCTCGGGCGGCATGCGCCAGCGGGTCATGATCGCGCTCGGTCTCCTGTTGAACCCGCGCGTCCTGATCCTGGACGAACCAACGACCGCGCTGGACGTGCTGACGCAGCGGGCCATAATCGAGGTGCTCAGGGAGTTGAAAGAGGGGCACCGCTTCGCCATGATCTTCGTCTCCCACGACCTGTCTCTGGCCGCGGAGCTGGCGGACAGGGTGGCAACGACGTACGCAGGACGCATCGTCGAGCTCGGGGAGGTCGAGCAGGTCTTCTACCACCCGCGCCACCCCTATACGGTCGGCCTTCTGGACGCGGTGCCGACCCTGGCCGGGGAGCAGCAGGAGCTGAGCTCGATCCCCGGCTCCCCGCCCGACCTTATAGACCTCCCTGACGGGCTGCAAGTTCCATCCGCGATGCCCCTACGCCACGGACAAGTGCCGCGAGGAGGACCCTCCACTGATCGAGGTGGCTCCCGGGCAGACGGCCGCGTGCTGGCACTGGGAGAAGGTAGGTTCCGACTGGGAAGCGAGGGGAGGTGAGCGCCACGAGCGGGACGCCAATAGAGCTTGAGCACGTGAGCCGCTTCTACGGTTCGGGCAGCCAGCAGGTGCGGGCCGTGGACGACGTATCGTTCACCATAGAGCCGGGCGAGACCCTGTGCCTGGTCGGCGAGAGCGGGTGCGGCAAGTCCACCACGGGACGCATGATGGCGGGCCTGCTCGAACCCTCGGAAGGCCGTGTGCTCTACGGCGGCAGGGAGGTCGAGCAAGCTCCCTGAGGAGGAGAAAAGACGCTTCCGTCGGGCGGTCCAGATCATCCACCAGGACCCATACGCTTCATTGAACCCTATACGCAACGTGACGCAGATCCTGAGCGCCCCTCTGCAGCGCCACAAGCTCGTGAAGTCGCGCTCCGAGCTCAAAACCAGGCTCCACGAGCTGCTGGAGACGGTCGGGCTGACGCCGCCGGAGGAGTTCCTGAAGAAGCATCCCCACCAGCTTTCTGGCGGGCAGCGCCAGCGTGTCTCCGTCGCGCGGGCGCTCACCGTCGACCCCGAGGTCATAGTCGCCGACGAGCCGGTCTCGATGGTGGACGTCTCTTTGCGCATCGGGTTGCTCAACATGTTGCTGGGGTTGCAGAAGGAGCTCGGGGTGGCGTTCCTGTTCATCACCCACGACCTCGCGGTCGCCAAGCACTTCTCGTGGGAAGGGCGAATAGGCGTAATGTACCTGGGGCGCATGGTCGAGCTGGGTCCTACACAGAAGGCTCGTCAGGGAGCCTGTGCATCCTTATACGCGGGCCCTGATCTCGGCGCTGCCAGAGGCGGATCCCGAACTGACGCGCAACAAAGAGAGGTTGCGCCTGCGCAGCCCTGATATCCCGAGCCTGCTGAACCTGCCGGGGGTTGTCCGTTCCATCCTCGCTGCCCGATGTACGAGGAGGGGCTCTGTGACACGGACCGTCCTGCGGAAGATGCCGTAGCCCTCGAAGGGCACCTGGCGGCCTGCTACGTCGCAGCCAGGGAGCTCGGCCAGGAGGATCGCATACCCGAGAGCAGCAGGGCTGCGGCCGTCGAGGCAGGTCGGAGGACGGCGTGATCCCGGAACTGGGAAAGGCCGGATTCAGGATAGGGTTCCTCATAGTCGTGCCGTCTTTCATCCTGATGTTCTTTCTTGAGCCAGGGACCGCGGAGTATGTGATCACCCTGGTGACCCTGGTGATGGGGGTGGTCTTTCTTGTTGCAGTAACGCTGCTGGTTCTGTACAGCAGGCGCTAGATACGTACGGAGTGATTCTGGCGAAAAAGGAGGCAATCGAATGAGTACGACCGAGAGGATCTACCGCCCCAAGGAATTGACCCGGCGGCAGTTTCTCGGGTTGAGCGCCGCGGGAGCCGGGCTATTGCTCGCCGGCTGCGGTGGCGGAGGCCAGAACTACGGGGAAGGTGGAGGCGGTGGAGGAGGCGCCAAGGAGTTCCACGGCGCTTATCCTTACCAGCTGCCTCCCGACCGGACATTTCAACACGTTTACCATCAACGGTATCTTGGGGCGCTGATCCTGTACCACGACGTCCTGGAGATGCCCATGGCGATGTACAAGTGGGCCGAGCAGAAGTACGTACCTTACATGGCTACGGAGTGGGGCTTCGAACCGCCCGACGTGTTCAAGGTAACGCTGCGCGAGGGCGCGAAATGGAGCGACGGCTCGGAGTTTACCTCGAAGGACGTTGTCACGACCTTCAACATGCTTCGCCTGCAGGAGCAGCTCGTGTGGAACTATCTTGCGTCCGCGGAGCCCGAAGACGAATACAACCTGACGTTCACGATGAAAGACCCCTCCACGGTCGTCGAGCGTCTGGTGCTCAGGGAGCGCATCAGGGCGAACTCGGTCTACGGCGAATGGTCCAAGAAAGCCCAGGAACTCTTTCGATAGCGGCACCGACTCCGAATCCAAGGAGTACAGGGATCTGGTCACGGAGTTCGAGTGAGTTCAAGCCCGAAGAGATGGTCGTCACAGGCCCGTTCAAGATAGACAAGGACAGCATAACCGAATCGCAGCTCACGATGAACAAAGTAGACACCGCGTGGAACGCCGACCAGACGGACCTCGAGAAAATGGTCATCTACAACGGCGAGACCCCGGCGGTTACCCCCCTGGTGCTCTCCAAGGACATAGACTACGCCACGCACGGGTTCCCGATCGCAACAGAGAAATCTTTCGAGGATCAGGGAATCAGGATCATCCGCGCTCCCACCTACTCTGGACCGGCGCTCTACTTCAACTACGCGAAGATCAAAGCCGTCGCAGATCCGAGGGTCAGGCGGGCCATCGCGAAGGCCATAGATATGGACGAGAACGGCACCGTTTCGCTGGCAGAGTCAGCCAAGAGATCGCAGTATATGACTGGCGTTTCGGATGTCCTGATCAAGGACTGGGTCTCGGAAGAGTGACCTGTCCAACATGGACTCCTACGAGTACGACCCGGACAAAGCTGCAAGCGAGCTGGAAGGACCTCGGTTTCGAGAAGGACGGCGAGGTCTGGGTGTCGCCCGAAGGGGAGAGGATGGAGTACGAACTCGGCGCCCCTGCAGAGTTCGCAGACTGGTCGGCGGCAGCCAAGAACCTCGGCGACCAGCTGACGAAGTTCGGCATCAAGACGACCGTAAGGACGGTCACTTTCACCCAGTGGGAACCCAGGATGGCGGACGGGGACTTCGAGATGGGCATCCAGGCGTGGGGTCAGGGACAGCCTCACCCCGTCTACTCGTTCGAGCACCCACTGATGACGTATAACGTGGCCGCATCGGGTGGCGGCATGTCCTACGACTATGACGCAGGATACGGAGTCTTACGGAAAGGTTGACCTGGAGAAGCTGGTCATCCAGTGTGCCTCTGGCCTCGACGAGGAGGAGCAGAAAGCGACCGTGACCAAGCTGGCCACAATCTTCAACGAGCTTCTACCGGTCATCCCGCTGTGGGAGCGCTACGGCAACAACCCTGCGCTCGACGGCGAACGGGTTACGGGCTGGTTGCCTGATAGCGACCCCATCTACCAGAACAGCCCCTACGAGGACAGCTTCACGGTCATAATGCTCATGGACGGCACCCTCAAACCCGCAGGACAGTAGTTCAGAGACAGGGGGAACACTGTGAGACGCTGCATATCTACCGGGAGCGGATCGGTGTCTGATCCAGCCAGGCGCGACGAAGCTCGCTGTGATCGGGCTCGGACACCGGGCTACCGCAATGATCACCTCGATGGAGGCTATCGACCCTGGCGTAAGTGTCCGGGCCGTCGCCGACCCCGACACCGAGAGCGCTCGCCGGCGGCTCGCGTTGGTCGGTAATGCCGGGGCGCGGGTGTATCCTTCGGCGGACGCCATGCTAGAGGACCCGGCGGACTACGACGGCGTCGTGATCGGGACCCGGTGCCACCTGCACACCCGGATGGCCATCAAAGTTGCCTCTGTGGGGCTGCCGCTCTTTCTGGAGAAACCGGTCGCTATAAGCCTGGAGGAGTTGGGGGCGCTGCAGGAGGCATTCCGGGGAAGGGAGGATGAGGTCGCGGTCTCGTTCCCCTTGCGCCACACGCCCCTCTTCTCAAAGGTGCTAGAGGTCGTGAGATCCGGCGCACTTGGGACGATAAACCAGATCCAGGCCGTAAACAACGTGCCTTACGGCGGGGTGTACTTCGGCCAGTGGTACAGGAACCACGACCAGACAGGCGGCCTCTGGCTCCAGAAAGCCACCCACGATTTCGACTGCATCAACCTGCTCGCCGGCAGCCGTCCCGTCGGCCTCGCCGCGATGGAGTCACGCAGGGTCTACGGCGGAGAAAAACCTCACGACCTCAGGTGCTCGGCCTGCGACGAGACAGAGACCTGCCCCGAGAGTCCCCAGAACCTCGCCCGCAGGGGAGACGACGGCGGGATGTACCAGGACAGCGACGACAGGTCCGACCACTGGTGCGCCTTCAGCAGCGAGATAAGAAACCACGACGCCGGCTCCGCGCTCATCATGTACGAGAACGGTATCCACGCCAGCTACAGCCAGAACTTCCTCTCACGCCGCTCGGCATACAAACGTGGCGCCACGGTCATAGGATACGAGGCAACCCTCGAGTTCGACCTGGCCCCGATGGAACTACGCATCATCGACCATCGCTCCGAGAAGGTCGAGCGGGTGCAGGTGGATGTAGAGGACGACGGGCACGCCGGCGGAGACCTGATCCTCGCCGAAAGCTTCCTTGACCTGGTAAAGGGACGCGCTAAACCCAACGCTTCGCTGAGAGATGGGCTTCTCAGCGCCGCCATGTGCCTCGCCGCCCGCGAGTCGGCCAGAACCATGTCCTTCCAGCCGGTGTAGCGCGAAAGCAACACTTTGTAAAAGAGATGTCCCATCATGTAGCCATCGGCAACGATTATGGCTAAAATGGAAGTCCTGTTATACGTGGTAAGAGAGGAAGCTCGACACTTATGATGAACAAGTACCGTCTTATGTCTCCAGGCCCCACTCCCATACCGCCCGAGGTCTCCGCGGCGGGGGCGCTACCCATTATCCACCACCGCACGCCGGAGTTCGGCGAGGTCTTCACCAGGGTAAACGAGAACTTGAAGCGGGTCTTCCTGACGGAGAACGATATCTTCACCTACGCGGCGAGCGGTACAGGGGCTTTCGAGGGTGCGATCCAGAACCTGTTTTCGCCGGGGGACAAGGTCCTTGTCGTCAACAACGGTAACTTCGGCGGCCGGTGGGTCAAGATGAGCCGGGCCTTCGGCCTGGAGGTCACCGAGCTGGAGTATGGGTGGGGCGAGAAGGCGGACAACGATGAGATCGCAGAAGCGCTGGCGAACGATCCTGGGATCAAAGCCGCAATCTGCGTGCTCTCGGAGACCTCGACGGGCACCGTCAACGACATCGAAGGCTTCGCCAGGGCAGCGCAGAACGTCGTCACGATCGTGGATGCGGTCTCGGGTCTCGGAGCCTGCGCTTTGCGGACCGATGAGTGGGGAGTCGACGTAGTCGTCGCTGGCTCGCAGAAGGCGCTCATGACGCCACCTGGCCTGGGGTTCGTGAGCGTCAGCGAGCGGGCCATGCGGATGCACGAAGAGTCGCGGATGCCGCGCTATTACTTCGACTGGACGGCGGCCAGGAAGGCCTACCAGAAGGACCCGGCCCAGACGGCGTGGACCCCGGCGGTAAGCCTCATCATCCAGCTCGACGTCGCGTTGCGGCAGCTCTTGGACGAAGGCATCGAGAACGTCTTCGAGCGGCACGTAATGCTAGGTCGGGCCTCGAGGGCGGGGATCAAGGGCATGGGGCTGGAGCTCTTCGGGCCTGACGAGGACCCCAACTCGGCCGTTACGGCAGCGTGGGTGCCAGAGGGTATCGACGGCAAGCAGCTCGTGCGTATGGTGTTCCGCGAGCACGGGATACAGGTCGCCGGCGGGCAGGGTGAGATGGCGGGCAGGATCTTCCGCATCGGGCACTGCGGCTACTTCGATGCCTTCGACATCATCGCCACGATAGCGGCCACCGAGCTCGCGCTGGAGTCCCTGGACTACCCCGTAGTGCTTGGCAAGGGTGTCGGCGCTGCCCAGAGGGTCTTCTCGAAGAGTGGGGTAAGGGCTTGAGGGTCCTCGTTCCTGAAAAGCTGGCCGATCCCGGCATAGAGTTACTAGAGCAAGACTTCGAGGTGGACATGCTCCTCGATCTCGGCCCTGAAGAACTGCTCCAGAAGATCGGGGATTACGACGGCCTCATTATCCGCAGCGCCACGCAAGTCACCGCCGATGTTATAGAGCGAGCCGGGAAGCTCAAGGCTATCGGACGCGCCGGCATCGGTGTCGACAACATAGACATAGAGGCGGCTACCAAGCACGGCATCATCGTCGCCAACGCCCCCGAGAGCAACACGGTCGCCGCGGCCGAGCACACCCTGGGGCTCATGCTCGCGGCGGCGCGCCGCATCCCTGCCGCAGACTCCTCCTTGCGGGGTGGGGAGTGGAAGCGGGGCGCGCTCAAGGGAGTAGAGGTCTCGGGGAAGACGATCGGGCTGGTCGGACTCGGTCACGTCGGCGCGATCGTGGCGCGGGGCGCGTTGGGCATGGGGATGCAGGTCCTCGCCTACGACCCTTACGTCTCCGAGGACAGGATGCGCTCGATGAACGTCGGGCGGGCGGAGACCGCCGACGAGGTCTTCGAGCGCGCCGATTTCGTCTCGCTACACGTCCCGCGTACCCCCCAGACGATGGGTCTCGTGAACGAGGACGCCCTGGCGAAGATGAAGAGCAGCGCTTATCTCATAAACGTGGCCCGGGGCGGAATCGTCGACGAGACCGCCCTCTACAACGCCCTGAAGGATGGCACTATCGCCGGTGCCGCGCTCGACGTATTCGCCGAGGAGCCGACGACGGACTCCCCGCTCTTCACGCTCCCCAACGTGGTGGTGACGCCCCACCTCGGGGCGAGCACCGCGGAGGCCCAGGACAGAGCGGGCATTACGGCCGCCGAGCAGGTGGCGACGGCCCTCAGGGGCGCTGTGCCGGTACACGCCATAAACGCCCCCGTGCCGATTGGGGAGGGCGCGGAGTTCGTGGCCCAGTTCTCGGGGTTGTGCGAGTCTCTGGGAAGTCTGCTCTACCAACTCACCGACCACGCTGGTGATACGCTGAGGATCGAGTATCATGGCGAGGTCGCCGGCTTCGACACGCGTCTCCTCGACGTCTCGGCCCAGAAAGGACTCCTCGCGCCGATGGTCTTCGAGCCCTTGAACTTCGTCAACACACCCGCGCTCGCGAAGGAGCGGGGACTCAAGGTCGAGACCTCGCGGACTTCGGAGAGCACGGACTACACGAGCCTCGTGGAGTTGCGCCTGGGTGAGAACGCCGTGAGCGGAACGCTCTTCGGACCAAGGATGCAGCCGCGACTGGTCGAGGCGATGGGCTTCGACTTCGACGTGGTGCCCGAGAAGTACATGCTCTTCATCCGCAACGAGGACAGGCCAGGCATGATCGGGAAGCTCGGCAGTATCCTCGGGGAGCACGGTATCAACATCGGGAACATGGCGGTCGGGCGCGGGGAGCCCGGTTCCCGCGCGGCGATGGCCGTCACCGTGGACGAGCCCGTCCCCCAAGCAGTCCTCAACGCCCTCGTAGAGACTCCGGGTTTCCAGGATGCCCGGTCGGTCACCCTGTGATGGTCAGCCTGGATGACATACTCGCCCGCTACAGGCCCTACGGACCCACCTACGCGCCAGGCGAGAAGGCTCCTTTCTCGGGCACCTACATCTGCGACAGGGGAACGATGCTCCCGCCTGTCCGGGTCCAGCTCTCCAAGGGTGAAGAGTTTCCCGAGGCCTCCGGCCTTGGCGAGCACACCCGCTGGCGCCAGACGAATATTCAGGCGTAGAAAGGGTTTCAGGTGACACGAAGCTTGTGTCCTGTGGAGCTGCCGGGTGCTAGAATCGTGCCTTCGGAAGTTTTCATGGGAGGCGCGTGGTAGGTAGAAAGGGTGGCGGGCTCGGAACTACGCTCGTTCTGGCGCTCGTAATAGTCGTGTTGGGCGTCGCGCTGGGCGTCGGGCTCGCGCGCTACGGGTCCTCGCTGCCGATAGTGGGGCCGCTACTCGGAGAGAAGCCGCCGCGTACGACGACGGGGCCGGTGGTGGTCAAAGGGATACAGGAGCTCGACCAGCTCGCTACGGTGCGCTGGACCGAGTCTGTCCCCGTGACCAGGGAGAGCGGCGGGGACATTCTGGATCGCCTGTTCTCCGGCGAGAAGGTAATCGTAATAGCCACCGGGAGCATCGAGGCCGGGGTGGACCTTAGGGATCTCGACAAGGACGACGTGAGCGTGAACGGTGAGACCGTCACCATCAACCTACCGGAACCCGAGATCCTGTCAGCCAGTCTCGACGAGGGGAAGACCCGGGTCTACGACCGAGATTTCAGCCCCTTGAACATCCGCCCCGATGACGATCTCGTCGAAAAGGCCCGTCTGCGGGCGGTGGAGAAGATCGAAGACGCCGCCAGGGAGAACAAGATTCTAGAGACCGCGGAGCAGAATGCGGAAGATAGCATCCGCGCTTTCGTCACCACGCTGGGATTCGACGAAGTTCGGTTCCGTTAGTCCTCAGCGTGCAGCCTTGCTCACGGACTGCGGAACTTCTGAAGCTCGGTTGCTCTTCTGTCCCGCCT
>CAWEQZ010000038.1:0-123545 GCA_963811295.1 uncultured Rubrobacteraceae bacterium
TCTTTTGCAGGTACCTGGTTCAGGTTGGTCTTTGCTAAGGGCGTGGAGCCCATGTTGGTAAGCCCGATGCGGGCCGAATCGATAGAGCCGTTCGACCGCTCTACGACGGCGGCGACCCCAACCACGGCCCAGTCCTGGGCGCGGCGATTGAACTTCTTGTAGGACCAGCCTGCGCCGCCGAGCTTGGGCACCCTTATCTCCGTGAGCACCTCGTCGGGGGCGAGGGTGGTCTGCAGATAGTCCTCGAAGAAGTCTCCCGCGGCCACGGTCCGCTC
This sequence comes from uncultured Rubrobacteraceae bacterium, assembly GCA_963811295.1. GTDB lineage: Bacteria > Actinomycetota > Rubrobacteria > Rubrobacterales > Rubrobacteraceae > Rubrobacter_D. Next base: position 276 of record CAWEQZ010000038.1, read on the forward strand.
GCCGTCGGGCCCCTTTACGACGAAGTTTGCGTCGAGGGCGAGGAGCGCCGAGGGCAGGTCCGAGGCGGCATCGCCGTGACTTATGGAGCCGCCGATGGTGCCGCGATGCCTGACCTGCGGGTCGCCGACGAGCGACGCCGTGTAGGCGATGAGGCCGCAGTGCTCCTTCAGGGTGGCGTCGCGTTCCATGTCGGTGTGGCGGGTCATCGCGCCGATGGCGAGGTGGTCGCCCTCGTCGCTGACGTAGTTCAGGTCGTCTATGCGACCGAGATCTATGAGGACCGTCGGGGCGGCGAGCCTGAGCTTCATTATGGGGAGCAGGCTGTGGCCGCCGGCGAGGAGCTTGGCCTCGTCGCCGTGTTGGCCTAGCAGCTCGATAGCGTGGTCGACGGATTCGGCGACCTCGTAGTCGAAGGCGAGGGGGATCATGACCTGCTCCCTCCTTCCGTGTCGGTGCTGTCAACCGCCTGGGACGGGCGGCCGGAGCGGTCTGCGTCGCGCGTGCCTGCTTCTCGTCCCTGTGCGTCCTGAATGGCCTGCCACACCTTCCACGGCGAGGCCGGCATGTCTACGTGCTCTATCCCGTAGGGCGAGAGCGCGTCCACGATGGAGTTTATGACCGCGGGAGGCGCCCCGATGGTCCCCGCCTCGCCGACGCCCTTCACGCCCATCTCGTTCGAGGTGGACGGCGTGACTGTGCGCTCCAGGGTGTAGTTCGGGAGCTCTGGTGCGCCAGGGATCAGGTAGTCGACCATCGAGCCCGTCGTCAGGTTGCCCTCCTCGTCGTAGACGGCCTCCTCGTAGAGGGCTTGGGCTACGCCCTGCGCTATTCCACCGTGGAGTTGCCCGTCGACGATGGGCGGGTTGATGACGGGCCCGCAGTCGTCGACGCCGAAGTAGTCCCTGATCTTCACGAACCCGGTCTCCGTATCCACCTCGGTGACGCAGATGTGCGCCCCGAACGGGAAGGTAAAGTTGGGCGGATCGAAGAAGAACTCCTCGGAGAGTACGGGCTGCATACCCTCGGGCAGGTTGTGCGCCAGGTACGCGGCCCCCGCGACGTCGGTCATGGTGACGTTCTGGTCGGGCGAGCCGGCGACGCTGAAGGTACCGCCCTCGAACTCTATGTCGTCCTCGGCAGCCTCGAGCATGTGCGCCGCGATCTTCTTGGCCTTCTCGACGACCTTCTCGGCCGCCATGTGGACGGCGACGCCGCCGACTGGGAGGCTGCGGGATCCGTAGGTGTCGCGCCCATACGGGGCTATCGCCGTGTCGCCGTGCAGGACCTCTACGTCGTCCGGCGAGACGCCAAGGACATCCGCGGCGATCTGGGACCAGCTCGTTACGTGTCCCTGTCCGTGGGGCGTCGTGCCTGTTATGACCTCGACGTTACCCGAGGCGAGCATCTGGACTTTCGCCGTCTCCCAGCCGGCCCCTCCGGCCCCGAGGGCCGAGAGCACCTGCGAGGGGGCGAGGCCGCATATCTCGGTGTAGGTGGAGAACCCGATGCCGAGCTGTACGGTGTCACCCGACTCGCGCCTTTGGCGTTGTTCCTCCCGCAGCGCATCGTAGTCGGCCAGTTCGAGCACCCGCTCTAGCGTCAGCTGGTAGTTGCCCGAGTCGTACTGTATTCCGGCGGGCGTATCCGTCGGCTCGTCGAAGGGCTCGTAGAAATTGCGGCGGCGCACCTCGGCAGGGTCGATCCCTATCTCGGCGGCGAGGGCGTCCATGATGCGCTCGACGGCGAAGGCGGCCTCGGGCCGACCAGCTCCGCGGTAAGCATCGGTGGGTGTCTTGTTTGTGTAGACGCCGGTACACTCGAACGAGTACGCGGGGAAGGTGTAGACGCCAGGGTACATGAACGCGCCGAGCAGCGGAATACCGGCCGTGTTCAGGTGCAGATAGGCGCCCATGTCGGCGAGTAGCTTGACCTTCATGCCGAGGATCTTGCCCTCCGAGTCGGCGGCCACCTCGATGTCCTGCACCTGACCGCGTCCGTGGATGGTAGCCAGGTAGTTCTCGGAGCGGTCTTCGATCCACTTGATCGGCACGCCCAGCTTGCGCGCCAGGACGAGGCTGATGACCTCCTCGGAGTAGACGTTGAGTTTGGAGCCGAATCCTCCGCCCACGTCGGGAGCGACTATCCGCAAGCGCTGTTCCGGTACTCCGCAGTAGGAGGAGAGCACGGCCTTCGTGATATGGGGTATCTGTGTCGAGGTGTATACCGTGAACCCGCCGCTGATCGGATCGGGGTTCGCGACCACGCCCCGCGTCTCGATTGCGTTGGGGATCAGACGCTGCTGCAAGTAGCGGCCCTTTACGGTGACATCAGCCTTGCTGAAGGCGTCGTCGATGTCCCCGCTGTCCAGGTCCCAGGTGTAAGCCTCGTTCGTCCCGAAGTCCGCGTGGGCCAGCGGCGAGCCTTCGGCCACGGCATCCTCGATATCTGTCACGACGTCCATAGGCTCGTATTCGACCTCGATGAACTCGATGGCGTCCTGGGCCTTGTAGCGGTCGGTCGCCAGTACGACGGCCACGGGCTCCCCGGCGAAGTTGACCTCGTTGTGGGCCATCGGGTCGTGATGCGGAATCTTGAGCTCTTCGTGGACGATCCAGGCCACGAACGTGCGCTTGACATCCTCGGAGGATTCCTCCTCTTCCGATGCGCCCCCGACAGTGTGGCCCTGCCTGCGATCGTGGAGGCTCAGGTCGTAGCCGGTGACCGCAGCAGGGTTCTCCCGCGGGTGCTTCTCGTATTCGTCGTCGAGGTCTGCGCCCGAAAAGACGGCGACGACGCCGGGCTGCTCCCTGGCGGCCGAGACGTCGACGGACGTGATCTTGGCGTGCGCGTAGGGGCTGCGCATGAACACCGCGTGCAGCATCCCCGGCAGCGTGATGTTGTCCGTCCAGTTGGCCCGCCCGGTCACTAAGGCAGGATCTTCCTTGCGCCGTAGGCCGCCTCCGACGAACTTCTCTGGTGCTTGGGTCACTCTCTTTCCTCCTCTAGGATGCCGCGTGCTGGGCAAGCTCGTCCGTGTGCTGCTGGACGAGCTGGACGGCCTTCACGATGTTCTCGTAGCCCGTGCAGCGGCATAGGTTCCCTTCCAGGCCCTCCCTTATCTCCCGCTCCGTCGCGTCGGGATTCTCCTTCAGGAGGCTGATGGAGGCCATGATCATGCCCGGCGTGCAGTAGCCGCACTGCAGACCGTGCGCCTCGTGGAAAGCCTGCTGCATCGGATGCCACACACCGTTCTCCGTGATGCCCCTGACGGTGGTGATCTCGTGCCCGTCAGCCTGCACCGCAAGGACCGTGCACGACTTGACCGACTCACCGTCGATGTGGACCGTGCAGGCCCCGCAACTGGTCGTGTTGCACCCAGCATGCACGCCCCCGATCCCAAGGTTCTCCCTGAGATGGTGTAGCAACAGCAACCTCGGTTCCACCTCAGCCACGTGGGCGTTCCCGTCTACCGTCATCTGGATCCTACGCAACCCTCTCTCCTTTCCCCGAAATGAACTCAGCGCCAGGGCGACCTGCCCGAAATTCACGTTCTACCGGCTCTCCCCAGGCCGCTGTCAACGCATTTAATTGCCCCGCGTTTTTCCTTTACATCCGGCGGTTTTGCTCCCTTTACCCCTTTCTGTTCGAAAGTGTGGGCAGTCTAGCACGGCGGCCTTTTTTGTGCATTTCGAAGGGGCCTGCCGCCTATCTACCTACCGCCAGCATGGTAGAGACTGTAACATTGTAGTAACAGGTCGGCAATAATCTGGCGAACCCCTGTCGGGTGCGCCTGGCCCCGGCGGATATGGCATCATGATTGTGTGGAAAAGGTTGCCCGAGGGGCAATAGAAGAGAAGGAGGAAGGACATGACTGAGGGACAGCGGGATGCTCCCGACCGTCCGGAGGCCGAGCGCTACTACGCGCAGCACGCTTCGCTGGACACAGGAGAGGGTGGCACTGTGGAGGCGGCGCTGCAGGAGGCGATCAACGAGGGAGCGCGCCAGAGCTGGAAGCTGGTCGGTGTGACGCAAGACCCTACGAGCAGCGGCGTCCTCCTGGTGTGGGACACGTCGGGATTTTTCTCCGGCTAGCAGGGGGGGGTAGGGCGCTTCGCGAAGCGCCCCTACGGGCAAACTGCGGCATCAGGTCACTTCGGTAGGACCTTCACGGATTTCTTTCGGGGGCGGCGTTATTATTGATGGGGACGTTCCATGTACGGAAGGATTCCATCGATGAGTGAGAAGACTGGGCTTCGTGAGGATTTGAGATCCGGGGTGAGGGCGCTCGTGGCCTCGGACGCGCCGGATGAGGAGGTATTGAACGAGGTCGTGGGGCGGGTGCACGAGGCGCATCCTGTGTGGGACTGGAGCGGCATCTATGTGCTGGTTGGGGATACCCTCGTGCTCGGTCCCCGCACGGCGCCGGTAGATCACTCGCGCATCGGGATCGGGGAGGGCGTCTGCGGCACGGCGGTCTCCGAGGGTCGTAACCAGGTCGTCGAGGACGTGCGCGAGGTCGAGAACTACCTGGCCTGTTCGGTCCACACCCGTTCCGAGCTGGTCGTCCTGATCCGGGACCAGGGCAAGATAGTCGGCGAGTTCGATATTGACTCGGATTCCGTCGGGGCCTTCACGCAGGAAGACGAAGCCCTGCTCGAGGAGATGGGGGCCCTGATCTCGGGCCGCGTCGCCTCGCTGGCAGCCTCGTACTAGCGGCTACGAGGACCAGTCCTCAGACCGGCACCTCGACGGGCCTAGCAGAGAGTTCGTTGTAGTGCTGGTAGCGTTCGGGGTGGAAGTGCGCCTCGACTAGCTCGATGGGGGCATCGCCCGTGACGAGGGTGATACGACGCACCTTTAGCACAGGAACCCCGGCGGGTATCTCCAGCAAGGCAGCCACGTCCGGTGTCGCGGTCGCGGCCCCGATCCACTGCCTGGAGTACTCGACCTTGCGCCCCGTGCTCTCTTCGAAGAGCCTGCTCAAGGAGATGGCCCCATAATCGGCATCCTTCAGAGCGGGGAAGCGCCCAACAGGCAAATGCGAGTCGCACACGAAGATCGGACGCTCGTCAGCGAGCCTCAATCTTCTTACGAACAGCACCCTCTCCCCCACCCCGATCTCCAACCGCGCCGCGACCTCCTCGTCCGCCGCTCTCTCATCCCGCGAGACGAGCCTCGCTCCAGGCGCGTATCCCCAACGTTCGATCTCCTCGGTGAAGCTGTGCAAGTACGCCAGGTTGGACCGCAGCCGCGGGCTCGCCAGAAAAGTCCCCCGACCCGGCTCCCTCCGCACCAGCCCCTGGCGCCTCAACTCGTCCAACGCCCTCCGCGCCGTCGTACGACTTACCCCGAAGTCCGAGACCAGGTCCGCCTCACTAGGCAACCTGTCCCCGACCCCGATCTCACCAGACTCGATCTGCTCCGTTAGCCCGAGCAGGATCTGGTGGTACAGCGTCCCCGCGCTGGAGCGTGATAAAGGCTTCATGAGAACATTTGTAGTATCAAAGTATTGTTGTGTCAAGACCCCCAGCGGGCCGGCTATCGAAGCGCCGGGACCGGCCGTCGTGATATAAAGCCCGTTCGACCGGCCGAACTCGTGCTGTCCCGGGCGGGTTTAGTGTTGCGCCAGGCGAGGGATAACTGTTACATTGTAGTAACAGCTTTCGAGAAAGAGGTGATAGTTCAAACAACGAAGATTCGCAGGAGAGTATATTCAGAGGCTTGCGTCCGGCTTATTGGCCAGCTTGCCTGGACACAGAGGGAAGGAGCGAGGTTAGTGGACACCTCACGGATGTACGAGTTTCCCATCAAGGAGTTTTTCAAGCAGCCGAGGTCGCTTCTCGGGGCTGGGGCGTACGAGAACGCCGGTCCGGAGGCGGCGGCGATGGGACTCAACCATGTCCTTTTCGTTACCTCGGGTCTCGAGGGAACGGGCATCATCGACGAGTGCAAGACCAACTTCGAGAACGCTGGCGTCTCGGTGACCGTCTACGACAAGGTGGAGTCGAACCCCAAGGACTACAACGTCATGGACGCCTACAAGGCGTTCTCCGAGGGTGAGTGCGACGGGTTCGTCTCCATCGGCGGCGGGTCCTCTCACGACACGACCAAGGGCGCGAGGATCGTGGCGGCGCACGACGGCAGGAACGTCAACGAGTTCCAGGAGGTGAACGCTTCGGAGACGCTGGATAACCCGGCGCACATCGCGATCAACACCACCGTCGGGACGGGTTCGGAGACGACGCCGGCCTACGTCATTACGGACCTATCCTCGCCGGATGCGCCGCACAAGTGGGTCGGGTTCGACCGGGCGGCCATTACGACGCTGGCGATCAACGACCCTGTTTTGTGTATGACGCAGCCGCCGCAGTACGTAGCGTACACGGGCTTCGACACGATGGCCCACGCTTCCGAGTGCTACGTCGGGCGCGTGCAACACCTCTCCACGACACCGGTTGCGCTCGCCGCGATCAAGCTCACCCAGGAGAACCTGCGCGAGGCTACCTACAACCCGAACAACTACAAGGCGATGGAGGGGATGGTCTGGGCGCAGTACACGGCGGCCCAGGCGTTCTCCACCGGCCTGCTCGGCATCCTGCACTCGCTCTCGCACGCGGTCTGCGCCTACTACGACATTCACCACGGCCTGAACAACGGTATCGGGTTGCCGAGGGTGTGGACGTTCAACCAGCCTGCGGCGCCCGAGAGGTACGCGGATATCGCTGGCGCGATGGGCGTGGATACGCGCAACATGACGACCTGGCAGGCGGCCGACGCGGCCATCGAGGAAGTCATACGCCTCGTCAAGGACTGCGGCTGCCCGGAGAACTGGGGCGAGGTCGGGGAGTACCCGAAGACCAGGATGGGCAAGGGCCACTACGAGGGCAAGACCAACGCGGCCATCCAGTCGGACGACGACGAGCTGCAGAAGATGGCCGAGCACATGATGAACGACCTCTGCACGCCGGGTAACCCGCGCGACCTCACCGTCGAGGGAGCGAAGGAGATCCTGCGCGACTGCATGTACGACCCCATGGACGTCAAGACCTCCAACGGCCACAGGCAGAACATCTGGGGCATCGCCCCTGAGATGGGACGCCGCACCGCGGGCTACGGGGCGCGCGGGTCGGAGACCGGGGTCGGCATCGGCCGCCAGTACGAATAGGACGCCGTTCCGTCAGAGATTGGCATCGAGAGAACCGGGAGCGGGCGGATGCCCGCTCCCGGCCATTTCAAGCGATATATTTGAGAGCGCGCTGAACTTCGTGAAAAGGAGCATTTTGTTCGAGAGCATCGAAGAAGTCAGGGAGAAACTAGCGGAGCAAGAGTACGTCTGCGACCGGCGCCTGGCGACCGTAGTGTACCTGGCCGTAAGACTGGACAAGCCTGTCCTAATAGAAGGACCCGCAGGCGTGGGCAAGACCGAGCTTGCCAAGTCGCTCGCGGCGGCCGCGGACCGGTCGCTCATCCGCCTGCAGTGCTACGAGGGATTGGACGAAGCCAAGGCCCTCTACGAGTGGGAGTACGGCAAGCAGCTCCTGTACACGCAGGTACTGAGGGAGAAGATCGGTGAGGTCCTCGGGCCGACGGAGGGCCTGCGCGAGGCCGCGGCGAAGCTGCGCGAGCAGGAGGACGTGTTCTTCTCGGAGAACTTCCTCGTGGAGCGGCCTATTCTGCAGGCCATAACCTCAGAGACGCCGCCTGTGCTCTTGCTCGACGAGATCGACCGCGCCGACGAAGAGTTCGAGGCCTTCCTGCTGGAGTTCCTTAGCGATTACCAGGTCTCCATACCCGAGATAGGGACGGTAGAGGCCGAGCACGCACCCGTGGTCGTCCTTACCTCGAACCGCACCAGGGAACTGAGCGAGGCCCTCAAGCGCCGTTGTCTGCACCTGCAGATCGACTATCCTAGCCCTGAGGTGGAGCTGGAGATCGTAAGGATCAAGGCTCCAGGCATCGGTGACGCGCTGGCCACAGAGCTGGTGCAGACCATCCAGTCCATACGAGAGCTCGACCTGCGCAAGTCGCCGAGCATAGGAGAGACGCTCGACTGGGCGCGCTCCCTGGTCGTGCTTGGCGCCCCCGGCATCGACAAAGACCTGATCGAGGAGACCCTCAGTGTGATCGTCAAGTACGATCGCGACGCCGAGAAAGTGCTTGCCCACGTAGGTGGAGGCCCCGAGCGTAAAGACCTCGGCCAGAAAGAACCTACTGGCGAGAACCCGCACGAGGCGATGTACGAGATGCACCGCTCCACCCACAAGCACACGCACTGAGAGCTTATGGACACTGTAATAAACGACTTCGTGCAGGTGTTGAGGCGCCACCAGGTGAGGGTCTCCCCCGCGGAGAGCCTGGATGCGTTGCACGCGCTGGAGCAGACCGGGCTGGGAGAGCGCGGGGTGGTGCGCGACACGCTTAGGACCACCCTGATCAAGAACCTAGACGACATCGAGACCTTCGACAGGCTCTTCAACCTATACTTCAGCCTGCGGCCGACGGCGGAGAAGCGGACGGCGAAACTCGACGTGCACGGCCACGACCATGACCACGGCCAGCCGACGAGCATGGATTTCGGTGAGGATGCCGAAGGTGAGGCGCCTGACTCGGAGGAGCACAGCCATGAGGATACCGAGAACACCGAGTTCCGCCGCCACTTCGACGAGGACAAGATGCGTCCCTCGGAGGACATCCACGGCGAGGCCGACAAAATGCGCCTCTCGATGTTCTCCCAGGAGTTGCTGCTGAACCGCAAACCAGGGGCACTCGACCAGGCACTACAGCGCATCACGCATCAGCTAAGGCTGCGCCGGGCCCGCGGCATGTTCAGCCCAGGAGACCTTGTCGCGCACGGCGACACCGCCCAGGAACTACCGTTAGACGTCTCGGCCGCTGACTTCCAGGGCCTCGTAGACCACCTGCACGACCTGGACGTGGACGAGTCGCTCATCCGCCAGCTCGAGGAACAGAGCGAGGAGATACTCCGCGGCCTTCCACAGCTTATCGAGCAGATGATCGAACGCCAGAAGAAGCTCGAGAACAAGAAGGACGACTCGGCCCTGATGCGCCGCTCGTTGCGCAAGATCTTCGACTACTCCCCCGCCGAGCAAAGGGAGACGGAGGCCGCGATCCGCCGTATAGCCCGCCAGATCCACGGCGCGAAGACCCGCCGCCTCAAACAGGACCGTACGGGACACATAAGCATTCCCCACACCCTGCGCCGTAACATCCGCTTCGAAGGCATCCCCTTCGACCCCGTCCTGCGTCGCCACCACGAGAAACGCCCACGGGTCGTGATGTTGTGCGATGTCAGCATGAGCACGCGGAACATGAGCCGGTTCTGGCTGCACATGGTCTACCAGATGCAGAGCCTGTTCTCGAAGGTGCGTACCTTCGTATTCGTGGCCGACGTGGCCGAGGTCACACAGTTCTTCGAAGAGAGCAGCATGGACCGGGCGGTGGATCAGGTATTCTCCGGGCGCGTTCTCGACGCCGACGTCAACAGCGACTTCGGCAAGGCGGCCGAACAATTCAGGAACGAGTATCTCCCTGCGCTGAACCACAGGACGACGCTGGTCATACTCGGCGACGGGCGCAACAACGGCAAACCGCCCAACGCGGCGGCGCTGGAGGAGATCACGCAGCACGTCAGGCAGACGATCTGGATCACCCCCGAGCCAAAATGGGGCTGGTCTTTGGGTTCCTGCGACATGCCTCTCTACGAACCTCTCTGCGACCGTGTCGAGGTGGTAAGGACAGTAGATCAGCTCGCGGGCGTCGCGGAGGAGCTGGTGAGGGTCCGCGTGTGATCGACCGTAAACAGGTGCCGTTCTCCAACACGGAGCCCTTCCACTTCTGCCCTGCTGACGGCACGCCCCTCGGCGACCCGCGCCCGAGCGGCGGCGTGACGTGTCCCGAGTGCGGCCGTTCGTGGTACCGCAACTCAGCCCCCGCGGTCGGGGTTGCCATCGTGCGGGACGGCAAGGCCCTCGTCACCGTGCGGGCCGGAGAGCCAGAGAAGGGGAGGGTGGACGTACCTGGTGGTTTCTTGGAGGTCGGGGAGCACCCCGTCAGGGGGATCGAACGGGAGGTGCGTGAGGAACTCGGGGTGAAGATCGAGGTCGAAGAGAGACCGGTCTTGCTGGCGACGCACACCTACGGGCCTGATGGGATCTGGGTCCTCGCCATCAGTTTTTTGGCGCGTTTGGTGGACGGCGAGCCAAGCCCCGCAGACGACGTGGCCGGGATACGCTGGGTCTCGGCTGAAGAGATCGACGACCTCGATTTCGCCTGGGAACACGACCGCAGATTGGTGAGGGCCGCGTTGGAAAACGAACGTTAGGAGGTAATGTAGGGGCGTTTCGCGAAACGCCCTTCAGGATATGGCCAGGTCCATGGCCTTCACGTTCGGCTCACGTCCGGTCCAGAGCTTCTGCGCCAGTACACCCTGGTAGAGTAACATCCTGTCGCCGGCCACGACGGGGACACCCCGCTCGCGCGCCAGCCGGACGAGCGGTGTCTCGGTCCCCGGACGGTAGACCGCGTCGCAGAACACCCTGTCTTTCCGCACGTATCCTGGTGGCACGGGCATGGGATCCCCCTCCTTCATCCCGAGAGGAGTGGTGTTGATGACGATCTCCGCATCAGGGAGCGCATCGAGGCGATGAACCGCGAGTCCTTTCATACCCGTCCCGTGCAGCTTGTCTCGCAGGTGTGCACCGTGCTTCACGCTCCGGTTGGCGATGTGAAGTTCACCGACCCCGGCGTCGCAGAAGGCGACCGCGATAGCGGCTGCGGTGCCTCCGGCACCGAGGAGTAGGATGCTCTTGCCCGAGAGTTCTATGCCGGCCTCCTGGCAGGCCATCACCATCCCGCCTCCGTCCGTGTTGTAACCACGCATCCTGGAGTCTTCGATCACCACGGTGTTGAGAGCGCCCGAGATGCGGGCGCTTTCGTCCAGCTCGTCCACGAGTGGGATCATAGCCTGCTTGTGCGGCATCGTAACATTGAAGCCCCGGAGCTTTAGTGCTCGCATGCCCCCCACCGCCGCCGGCAGTTCGTCCGGATCCACATCCAGGCAGACGTAGACGAAGTCCAGGCCATCTGCGACGAAGGCCGCGTTGTGCATCGCCGGACTCAGGCTGTGGCCGACGGGATGCCCGATGAGGGCCAGCAGCCTGGTCTTGCCGCTGATCCTCCCTCTCGACACACCGCCCATTATTGAGGGTGGGAAGTGTCTAGAGCCGCTCCGACGTAGTTCTCGGCGATGGTCGTGGCCGCAGCCCGCGAGGTCGTGACGTAGTCTAGCTCGGCCTGCTGCACCTTGAGCTGAAAAGCGTCGCCCCTGTCGAAGCGGTGCAGCATGGAAGTCATCCACCAGGAGAATCGCTGCGCCCTCCAGACGCGGCGCAGGCATGTTTCGGAGTACGCATCGAGGAACTGCTTATCTCCGGATCTGTAGAACTCCGTCAGGGCGTGGGCCAGGACCCGGATATCCGCGACGGCAAGGTTCATACCCTTTGCCCCCGTGGGCGGGACGATGTGCGCGGCGTCTCCGGCAAGAAATAGTCTACCGTGCTGCATCGGCTCGCAGACGAAGGAGCGCATCTGCACGATGTCCTTCTGGAAGATCTCGCCGCCGGCCAGTTCCCAGCCGTCGTGGGTGGCTAACCTCGTGGAGAGCTCGTCCCAGATCCTCTCGTCGGGCCACTCTTCGACGTCGTCTTGCGGGTCGCACTGGAAGTAGAGGCGCTGGACCTCGGGAGAACGGGTGCTGACCAGGGCGAAGCCGCGGTCGTGGAGGGTGTAGATCAACTCCTGTGTCGATGGCGGTCCCTCGACGAGGATGCCGAACCACCCAAAGGGATAGGTTCTGGTGTACTCCGTGCGCGCGTCCTCCGGGATCCCGCTCCTGCAGACCCCGAAAGAGCCGTCGCAACCGGCGACGTAGTCGCAAGAGATCTCCTCTTGCTGGCCATTCTGAAGGAAGTGAATCTCCGGCGATTCCGTGTCCGGACCTTCTACGCTTTCGGCCCTGGCTTCGAACAGGATCTTTCCGTGTGCTTCGAGCCTGGCGCGGATCAGGTCCTTGACGACTTCCTGCTGGCCGTAGATGGTGATCGAACGCCCGTCCGTCAGGTCGGCGAAGTCGATGCGGTGCCCACGTCCGTCGAAGCGAAGTTCGATCCCGTGGTGAACGGAGCCTTCTCTCAGCATCCTCTCCCCGACGCCGACTTCCTCGAGCAGTTCGGCGGTGGCGTATTCGAGCACGCCGGCCCTGACCGTCGCCTCCAGGTCTTCGCGGCTGCGGCGTTCGAGCACGACGGATTCGATCCCCTCCAGGTGCAGGAGGTGCGAGAGCAGCAGCCCCGCCGGCCCACCCCCCACGATCCCTACCTGCGTACGCACCTATTCCTCCTCCCCTGTTTCGGAGAGGACCCGTTGGGCCACGGCGAAGGCGGAGTTGGCTGCGGGCGCCCCGCAGTAGACGGCGCTCTGGAGGAAGACTTCTCCTATCTCCTGTTCCGTCAGGCCGTTTCGGACGGCGGCGCGCACGTGCAGCTCCAGTTCGTCGAGGCGGCCCAGCGCGACGAGCGCTGTTAGGGTGATGCAGCTTCGCGTTTTGCGGTCCAGGCCGGGGCGGGACCAGATCTCACCCCAGGCGTACCTGGTTATGAAGTCCTGGAAGTCCGCGGTGAACTCCGTCGTGCGCCCGATGGTCCGGTCCACGTGCTCGTCGCCAAGGACCTCGCGACGGACTTTCATACCGCGATCGTAGATAGAGTCTTCCGGGGTCATCTTCCGTCCCCTAAGGCCGGCTCGAGATGTTCCAGGATCTCCCGCGTCACGGCTTCGGGCTGCTCGATGTTCGCCAGGTGCGCAGCTTCGATCACGACGAGGCGCGCCTGCGGAATCGAGTCGCGGAGCTCCTCTGCCTGATCCACGGTGGCCGCTGGGTCTTCCGCGCCCGCGATCACGAGCGTGGGAGCCCGGATCTCCCCGAGCCTACTCCGCATGTCGGCGTCCCTGAGAGCCTCGCAACAACCCGCGTATCCCTCTGACGGCGTACCGCGCAGCATGCTCCCTGCCGACTCCACAATCTTCGGACGGGCGGCGCGGAACTCGGGCGTGAACCAGCGCTCGAGCACCACATCGGCGACCGAGTCGACACCCTCGGCCCTGACCTTGCCGGCGCGGGCGTCGTACATCTCAGGGTCGAATCGGGCTGCTGTGCAGCACAGCACCAGGCGCTCGACGCGCTCGGGCGCTTCGCTCGCCAGCCACATGCCGACGAGCCCGCCGATAGAGAGGCCGCAGAACGAAGTGCTTTCGATCTCCAACCGGTCCAGCAGCGCCAGCGCGTCTCGCCCGAGGTCTTCTATCTTGTAGGGACCGGAGGGGACTGGCGAATCACCATGCCCGCGTTGATCGTAGCGCACAAGGCGGAAACGCTCGCGGAGAACAGGCGCCTGGTCGTCCCACATCCCGAGCGTGGAGCCCAGAGAGTTGGACAATACGAGTACCGGTGCGTCCTCCGGCCCTTCGAGGATGTGATTCAACTCCACTACGGGATCTTCGGTCACTAGATATCCCCCTCACCATATTGTTTCAGAGCCCGGTCCACGAACTCCCCTGCAGACCCGAGGTAGTGTGCCGGATCCAACGCCGCGTCTATCTCCCCTGCGGAGAGGACCTCGCCGAGTCTGGGTTCGGCTAGTAGCTCCTCGCGTAGAGACTTTCCGCCTTCGAGGGCCCGATGCGATGCCTCCTCCACAAGGTCGTGCGCCTCCAAACGCCCGAGGTGCTCTGCTGCCACCGGTGGCGACATTCTCGGCGAGCAGCAGGCCTCCCGTGGCATTCAGATTCTCCAGCATCTTCTCCGGATAGACTTCCAGTCCTTCGGTTACTTCCCTGACCGCGGCGGCGGCTCCACCTGCCAGGGCGAGGGCGTCAGAGAGGACCTCCCACTCGGAGTGCCACGCGCCCGCGGCCCGCTCGTGCTCGGCCACCATGGCAGCCTGCAGCGTATGCGAGAGGTCGAGTACCCTTCTGGCGTTTGCGCCCGCGGTCACGGAGAGGATGGGGTTCCGCTTATGGGGTAGTGTCGAAGAGCCTCCCCTTCCCTCTCCCGCGGGCTCGGCGACTTCTCCGATCTCCGTCTGGGCCATAAGGATGATGTCCTGTGAGATCTTGCCCAGCACGCCGGCTACGACCGAGAGGGCGCATCCGATGTCCGAGATACGGACCCGGTCCGTGTGCCACGGAACTACGGGCTCCGCGAGGTCAAGCTCCCGCGCAAACTCGCGGAGAACCCGCGTGCCCTCTGTACCGAGCGATGCCAGAGTCCCCGCCGCCCCACCCAACTGTACGGCAATCCCCGACTCGCGCACCTCACGGAGCCGTGTTCCAACCTCGAGCACGGAGACCAGCCAGCCGGCGGCCTTGAGGCCGAATGTCGTCGGGAGCGCCTGCTGTAGCAGCGTGCGTCCAGGCATCATGGTGTCTCTATACGTATCGGCGAGACGGGCGCAGGCCGCCGAGATCCCATCTATCTCGGCGAGGACCAGGCCCAGAGCATTCCGGCATACGAGCATTGTGGCGGTGTCCATGATGTCCTGGCTCGTGGCTCCTTTGTGGACGTGGCTGGCTGCGTCTTCGGAGACCTCTGAGACCGCTCTGGTGAGAGCCCGGACGAGCGGCGGGACGGGGTTGCCCAGGGCGCGTCCTTCGTGTCCTATCTGTTCGGGATCAAAGCGGTCAGCGTCGCAGCAGGAGACGATGGTCTCTGCTTCCTGGCGAGGGATCAGACCAGCCCGCGCCTGCGCGACTGCCAGAGCACCCTCAGCTTCGAGCATCGCCCAGATCCAGCCTCTTCCAGAGACGGCCTCCGCAAACCTATCAGGAACGAAGATCGGCTCGAACAACTCTCCGGCCATCGCTAGAATTCGAAGAACGCGGTCTGCCCGTCACCCTGCAGGTGGATGTCGAATCGCAGAGCATCCCCCTCGTCACGGGCTAGGAGGGTCCTCCGAAGCTCCTGGTCTTCGATGGACGAGAGAATGTGATCGCCAGCATTGGCCTCCTCCTCGTCGGGGAAGTAGATGCGGGTCACCAGACGCTTCAAGAGGCCGCGGGCGAAGACAGAGACCATAACGTGCGGTGCCTGGACCTGTCCGTCAGGGCCGGGAACGGGCCCTGGCTTGACCGTCAAGAAGGAGAACCCGCCATCTGCATCCGTGCCCGAGCGCCCGAAACCCGAGAAATCTTCATCGAGGGACAAATCATCCCTGTCGTCGGCAGGATGATCGTAGCGACCCGTCCTGTTGGCCTGCCAGATCTCGACCATGGCGTCAGGCACGACCTCGCCTGCCCCGTCATAGACCGTTCCTCTTATCACTATAGCCTCAGGGTGGTCGAGCGAGACGAGCTCGGAGTAGATTCCTGTCTAGAAGCGCGTCGTGGAAGAAGGGTCCTATGGTCTGGGAAGGTGTTGGCTCGGGATTCATCGGTGGTTCTCCATCGGGGTGGCGGCCCTTCCTTCCAGCACGATGTCGAAGCGGTAGCCCAGGGCCCATTCAGGCTGCGTCGTTTCGAGGTCGAAGGCCGAGACCATACGTTGTCGAGCCTCTCTGTCCCGCACCGACTGGAAGATGGGGTCCTGCTCGAAGAGCGGGTCGCCGGGGAAGTACATCTGGGTTATGAGCCTGCTCCTGAACGCCGGTCCGAACAGCGAGAAGTGTATGTGCGCCGGGCGCCAGGCGTTGTCGTGATTCTTCCAGGGATAAGCTCCAGGCTTTACCGTCACGAACCTGTAGCGGCCTTCGCCGTCGGTGAGGCATCTCCCCGCCCCCGAGAAGTTCGGGTCGAGCGGAGCAGGGTGCTGATCCAGATGGTGTGTGTAGCGTCCGGCGGCGTTGGCCTGCCAGATCTCGACGAGGCTGTTACGTACCGAGCGTCCGTCACCATCGAGCACACGTCCCGTGACGATTATCCTCTCCCCCAGAGGTTCGCCCCCGTGCTGACGGGTCAGGTCGTTGTCCGATTCTTCTATCGGGACACGTCCGTAGGCGGGCCCGGTCGTGTCCGAGAGGGTCTCGGGGAGGATGATGAGCGGCTTCTTCGGCGCCCTGAGCCGCGTCGATACGTAGTCCGGGTACAGGTACGGCGGGTCGGCATCGTCGCGCCGGTAACCGGCGGCGCCTCCTGGCGTTCGGTGTGCCATGCGTTGCTTCTTCTCCTGTCTCTCGAGCCGGCTTCTCGACGGCTATAGCGATACCCTACCCCGATGCGCATCGTGGCGGGCGCCCTATCTCCTGTCTCTGGCTTTCCCTTGTTCGCTATTCTGGCTGCTGTTGAAGTGTATGTCCAATACCAGACAGAGATGTCCCGGTATACTATTCAGGTAGATCATCGACAGACGACGTTAAGGCACAGGGACACTCGACGAGTATGGAACACTGGCATAGGTTCGAAACGGCACGAAGCGTTATACAGATACACGAGACGTCGATCGTAGACAGCGAGTCCGACCTTTCTGCCCACCTCGTTACGGTACCGGCTCGATCGCTCGGGGGCGACTCTTATCTGTTTAGGGGAACAGACTGGCCCCTCGAAACGCTGGGGCTAGTTCGCCTCGCGGATGTTCCGCTCGGTGCGGTGGCTCGCAGCCTGGCCGCGTGTTTGGTATCCGAGGACGTCGAAGAGTTCCTGCGAAGGTTCCACGAAGGCTTCAAAGAAGAGACCCGTCACTCCAGTACGGAGCTACCCAGGCACTTCGTGTTCGCCGAGTACCTTACATTTGCCAGGGTTGTCCCGTTCGAGTGGTCTTCGCTCTCCGCCGATTCTCTGGGTAACATACTCACGGCTCAAGGCCACGGCGAAGCAGGTTACATGTACCACGAAGGAACGAGAAACCCCATGTTGGGCGTCGCGATACCGGCCGGGATGGTGATTTGCGGGTCCGGTCCAGGGATGATACGGGCCCTCGAGTCGGGCCTCAGGCAACGACTCGTGGAGCTCGCGAAAAGCCGCTCCACCGAAGGTCGAAGCGAAGACGAACACAGCTAAGGACCGGCCCTCGCCAGAACCAATCGAAAGCGGTGAGGGCGGGCAAGGCTACGCGAGGTGTGTCGCCCTACTGGAGCATCCAGAGCAGACGGAGAGGCTCAGACGCGACCCTTCGCTGGTGAGGCCGGCGGTCGAGGAGCTCTTGCGCTACACCTCTCCCGTGGAGATGGCGAGTCCGACGCCTCCCTCGGAAGACAAAACCCGGCTGCGGCCAGTGCTCCTGTCGTCTATTCCTTACTCGCGCACCACGAACACCGGGCAGTGGGCGTGCCTGACAACCGACTCCGAAACGCCGCCCATCAGCGTCCTCTTTACGGCGCCAAGACCTCTGCTACCTATCACGATCGTCCCTGCACCTAGCTCCTCGCTCAGCCTCACGATCTCCTTGTCTGGCTCTCCCGTCTCGAGGTGAGTCTCGGCCACCTTCCCCCCTAACGCCCCCACCTGCTTGGCCTGCTCCTCGAGGAACGTACGGGCCTCCCCCTCGGCTTGCTCGAGGACCGAGTGCATGACTTCCCTGGAGTAGAGGTGATGTCCCCTGAGCTCCCTGGGAGAGGGAAGCACGTAGGCGACGTGCACCTCAGAGCCGGTGTCCTTGGAGAGCTCGGCGGCGGCCTCTGCGGCCAGACGAGCCTCCTTGGAGCCGTCGGTGGCCAGTAGGATCTTCGTGGGAAATATGCTCATTTCTTCACTCCTCCTTGAGGGCTTTCCCTACCTGGTCTTTCGCATAAATCGGCACAGATATCAAAGTGCTCGGGGTGCTCCCATCTCTAGGAGAGCAACCCGAGCAGATAGGCTAGTGTGATCAGCACGCAGAAGATCACAAGCGCGAGGAG
The DNA here is from genome assembly GCA_963811295.1 of uncultured Rubrobacteraceae bacterium. Classification (GTDB taxonomy): domain Bacteria; phylum Actinomycetota; class Rubrobacteria; order Rubrobacterales; family Rubrobacteraceae; genus Rubrobacter_D. Next base: position 18,180 of record CAWEQZ010000038.1, read on the forward strand.
GATGCGCAGCCAGAGCTCTTTAAGCACTCCGGCCGCGCCTTCTCCTCAAGCGTAAGCAATCTCCCCAGCTAGACTCCCACTCCGGATAGCCCCTGGGTCACCAGCAGGTAGATAACGTACAGCGATGGGAAGACGTAGAACAAGGCGACGAAGACCATGATCGGCGATCGCCAGCCCTTGAGCCTGGCCCACTCCGGCAGGTAGCGTCGGTTGATGAAGTTGAGCAGCGTGGAGTAGGCGGCCATCACGAAAAATCCTCCCGCAGCGGACATTACCAGCAATACGATCGGCTCGATGCCCGTCCATACGAATATCGTGCCACCGATGGCCATGAACCACACGACCGTGGCGTAGATCTTGCTCTCGCTCCAGAACTCGCTGTTTCTAAGGACGGTCACCTTGAGTGAGTCACCAGTGATGCGGCCCACGTAATCCATGATGCCTATGTTGGTCGACAAGAGCATCACGAAGCCTGCGATGAAGAAGAACTCCTCGAACCAGGGCGCAATTTTCTCACCCATGGCTTTGCCCCAATCGTCGACGAACGCGAGGTCCGTCCCAATGTTCTCTTGGACGCCTATGCTCGAGAAGACCAGCACGCAGAGGGCGACGAGCAATAATGCTCCGCAGAACCAGAAGGTTAAGAGGTGCTCCTGGTTCGCTACCTTCCACCACCCCTTGAAACGACGACGGTTCTCCTCGGTGTCCGGCGGCACGTACCCGATGCTTGGCGCGGCCACCTCCTCACCGGTTATGGGCGAGACGATGTTGGGGATATGGATGCCCATGCCCATCCCCTTATCCCTGACGTAGTTGCTCTGGCAGAGGTTGTTGGCGCCGCCGGCCCCCGCGAAGGATACTGCCGCCAAGATGGAGATAGCCCCGATCTCCTTCCAGTACGTGGGAAGATTGGCGACTCCCTGGGGAGCCTCGGTGACAACTCCTGTCCAGGCCGACAGATCGGTGGCTATGAATATCGCCAGCGCGATGAAGACCAGGATGATGGCCACCAGCACAGCCTGGACCTTTTCGAGGAGTTGGTAGACAACAGGAGAGAGGGTCACCGACAAGGCAATGGAGAAAAGGAATATCGTGGCGACGATCGGTATGGCGCCTGAGCCGACAGGGAAGATGAATGTGAACACCTCGGCCGCGCTCGAGGCCCACCCTGGGATGGTGTTCGGCAGGATTGCTCCGAGGGCGAAGAGCACGGACCATCCCACCCACATGCGGCTAAAGCCCGTGACGGCGGTCTCGCCAGTTACCAACGTGTAGCGCTCTATCTCCATGTTCAAGAAGAACTGCACACTTATCCCGAGCACGGAGAGCCACACGAGACCTAACCCCACTTGAGTGGTGATGTAAGGCCACAGTATCAATTCGCCGGAGCCGAGCGCCGTGGCAAGCAGGATCACGCTCGCCCCCAAGTAGGTGCGCAGGCCCCGGGGATCAGGAAGGTCCCGGTACTTTACCTGCGGTAGGACGCTATTGCTCGGTAGCTCGGTAGCGAATTCCACTTGCCGTTCCGTTGTTTCGGCCATGCTGCTTACCCCCTTCTTACCGATCCCCAAATTTTTCTACTTGTACCCAGTTCGCACGTTATTTAAGCGTCTAACTCCTGTCAACACGTAGCCACCCGTACTTCCTGGCTCGCGCGGATATTGGATGTTACACCTTCACCTAACGAGCTCGGCCCTAACCAACTCGACTTTGCCCCTAGCGCCCCTCCGTGAGCTCGGAAGAAAAGTACCAGCAGAATCACCGTGGATTCGATCATAATCCTCACTGGCATAGAACCGGTGGTCTTGCTGATCATCGCTTCCTCAGCCGGGGAGTTCGTGATGGCCTCGACGCGATGATGCTCAATCGGCGAACGTTGTCGGAACAGGCTCTAGGGCAAGGGCTGCTGATAACCATAGCGGTCCTATTCCTCATGGCACTCTCGCTATTCCTGCTCTAGCAGAGAATCATAGTCCCAGGGTCGCTTGCCTGACACCCAAGGACAAACGAAAATGGAAGGCGCAGCCGAGGTATTCGAGAGCACCCTGGCCGCGCAAACGACACGGGTACCGGATGGTGGCGCCAGATCGCGAGCGAAGACGAAAGAGGACAAGCTCGGGTTCCTAAAACAGGTTAGGGTTCAAGGAGGGTCCCGAGCTCGCAGCATAGCTGCAAGCGGAATTACAGAGCATGCGACATGCAGACGCTAGGCGAAGCAGGAACGAAGGGAGTTAGAGGTGGATGAGTCACCCACAACGACTGGTGAGGGCATGACGCTCCCGGGACTACGCGGCGTAGACCACATCGGCATCACCGTGCCCAACATAGAGGAGGCAACCGCCTTCTTCGTAGATGTGCTCGGCTGCGAGCTGCTCTATGAGCGTGAACCGCCCGGGGATGACGCCCCGCGGGACCGGCTCGGCGTGCCTGCGGGCAGCCGCATCCAGGCCGTCAGCTTCTTGCGCTGCGCCAACGGCGCGAACATCGAGCTCTTCGAGTTCTACTCACCCGACCAGCGCGAGGAGTTCCCGAGACCGAGCGACGTCGGGATTCAGCACCTGGCAGTCTACGTCGACGACCTGGACGCCGCGACCGAACACCTGCGCCGCCACGGAGTGAACCTCATGTCCGGTCCCAATCCGCTGCCAGGACCGGAGGCCGGGGAGGGCAACCGGTTCATCTACGCGCGGACACCGTGGGGCCTGACCGTCGAACTAATCAGCTACCCGGCGTCGATGGCCTACGAGCAACACAGCGAAGCCCGCCGTTGGAGGCCCACGCCAGCCGCTGAAAGCTGAGGGCTCCTTTCTCGGAAAGATTGAACCTTTCCGAGAAAGGCTCTACACGCTGGTCGTTGCTGGACCTTCACGGTCTCGCAGGATGTCTTCTATTTCCTTTGCAGCGGCTGATATCACAGGCCTTATTCGGGCCAGCTTCTCCTGGTCCACCCTTCCCTCGCGCATCTGCTGGCCGAAGAGCTTACCTAGGTCCATGAGGTCGTGCCTGATCTCATGGATCTCGGACGCAACCCCAGGATCCCAGCTTCCTCCGAACTTACCCCAGATGTCGTTGACGGAGCGTTGGTTCTCATCCAGGAACTTCCGTCCTTCGTCCGTGATGGCGTAGACTTTCTTGCCGTCCCGCTGGGTGGCGCTCACGTACTCCATGTCTTCGAGCAGTTGCAGCGTGGGGTATACGGAGCCGGGACTCGGGGAGTAGAATCCGCGGGACCTCTCCTCCAGCTTCCGTATAACTTCGTAGCCGTGGGAGGGCTCGTCCTTGAGCAGGTCCAGGATCACGTACTTCAAGTCCCCCTTCTCGAACATCCGCCCCCGCCGCGGACCGTGGCCGAACCCCTGCCTGTGCCACCCCCCGAAGAACCCCTTCATCGCCTTTGGACCGAACATGTTCTCGACCTCCTTTCGCAAACTTACACTAAGACCCGTCCGTCAACTCACGCCGGTCCCGCTCCCAGAGCGCGTACCCCAACCTTCCCTCGCGCGCCCTTACCTCCACGTGACCGCTGTTGGCAAGATCGGAGAGCATCCGGTTCGCCTCGGCAACCGATAGCGAAGTCTCCAACGCCGCCAGCGCGGGCGAGATCTCCCCATGCCGCGCGAGAGCCTCCAGAAGCTCCCGCTCCTTGCTCTCCTCCGTCGCCGTCCCACCCTTCCGCGCACGGGACTCCATAAGCTCCGTCAAGCCCCGCGTGACGGCCACGAACGCCGGCGCTACCAAGAAGGGTACGGCCCAGATCAGTAGGAGAAGAAGTGGGAAGAAGTGGAAGGCGGGACCGGCCACGAAGAGCAAGAACAACCCTCCTATCACCAAGCCAATCATGAACCTCGGGGGAAAGGGCCTCCCGTAAGGTACCATCGTCCGCCTCCCACCCGCGTAGCCCATCATGCCACGACCGTTCATCTCGCCTCCTTCGTCCCGACGGCCCATTGTGGCTTTGCAGTATATCACGATATATCTTGATAGAACGTTATACTACTACACGCCCAGGGGCTAACGTTCTCGGTGATGGAGGAGCAGGTGCTGTCCCCTCTCCTCGATGGATGGCGCAACGGCGACGTCTTCGTAGGTTTTGACGCCGATTGGGCTAGCTACACCCGCTCGCTCTTTGGGTTTTCGAGGAGATCAGGCTGTTCGGTGGTGGTGTCAGGTTCTCTTGAAGAGGGTTTGGCCGAGTGCGAGGTTCCGTTCGACTGACGAGAAGTACAGCAAGGCCAGAAGTCCAGCATTCTTCCCTACCGGGGAGGGGGTGTTGGCTATGGCGGTAGGCATGATCTCGATCAGGTTCTGATCGCACCGGCTGTCGAAGTCGCCAAGGAGACTGTAGCAGCGATCATGCTCCCGGCAGACGAGGTCTACGGCGTCTATGGGCGGCGTCTTGAAGGTCGGATCGCCGTGGCCGACTCCACAGTAATTGCCGTAGACCGGGAAACTCAATGGCTGGGGCGTATTCTGATCGTCGGGCGGCCCGCTCTTCTTGGCCATGTGCGCTTCCTCCCTTCGAAGGAAGAGAATATCCGACTTCTCTCAGGCAGCCCTTATCTTGCGATCCATCTGCTCAAGGAGCGTATCGCGCTTCTTGTTGCGCTCCTCGTAATCGCGCACTAGCTGGAGTTCCTCCACGGAAAGGTCGCCGAGGCGTCCCGAGATCTCGTCCACGTTCATATCGTCGTAGCCGGCTATCGGGAAGACGGCCGCCTCAGCCGCCTGCTCGGCTCCCTCGGCCGTAGCGCCTAGGGTGCGACCCGCGGTGTCGGTCACGGCCCCGGTTGCTGCCCCTAGCAAGCCTGCCGTGTTTCGCCCGCTCGCCATCGCGCCCTCCTGGACGCTCCCTACGACCTTCTCGGCACCAGACCGGTAGCGGGAGAAGGCGTCGTCAAGAAACTCCGCGTAGGCCCCGACTGACTCCTGCGCGAGCTCTTGCCCGGCTTCCTGCTGCCTACCCGCCTGCTCGGAGAGCTGTTGGGCATCGGAACGGCTTGCCTCAGTCTGCTCCCTGAGGTTGGTAGCCACGAGCTCCGAGAATTTCTGGGCGAGGCGCCTCTGGCGCTCCACCGACTCTGCGGCCTGATCGTAGACAAGCCTGTATGAGTCGGCGAGGGTCTCAGCGAAGCGGGAGGCCGCTTCGTTCAGGTCGCGTGCCTTTCCTTGGTCCGTCATGCTCCTCCTTGTTCGCGCGTGCTCTTTGAGGCTTTCTACCCCGTCCGGTCAGGTGTTACACACGGCTCGCCGTCCCCGCAGAAAGCGACGACCTCCCGGTTTACTTCTGCGGTACCCTCCGGCTAAGGCTAAAGGCCTTTCCCAAGTTGCTAGCTAGCTCATAGGAGGCTCTCGCTTGGAAATATCCGCTACCCTTCCATGGGGTGAGCCCGTGTGGGGCTTGGGAAAGGAGTAGTCAGGGTACCGGAGGACTAACTTCTTACCGCATATAGCTCGCGGAGCAACCCCACAGAGGCCCTCGAGGACAAAAATGGCCCGAAGTGTGTAATCCAGTCCCGATAGAGTCTACTGTGGGCAGCGTCGATCACGACACGTATTTCTCGTAGAGTTCGTGATGGTTACGGTCAGTCCTGCGTCGATGAGTAGTCGAGGAGAACGAGCAGGAGGGCTGATGCCACCAGTGCCGAGCAGATGAAGAAGGACCAGGAGAACCCGACGGCAGAGATCACGAACCCGAACGCGAAGGCTCCTATTCCGGTTCCCGTATCGAAAGCCGCGTTCCACAGTGTGCTGCCGAGCCCATACTCGGACTTCGAGACACGTCCCATCATCAGGATGAGGGTGGCATTCTGGAGTAGCCCGAACCCGGTGCCGAAGAGGACGGCGCCGACCAGCAGGACCACACCCCCCAGTGGAAGGCAGGCCATCCCTGCTGCGCAGGCGATGAGCCCGGGGGCGAGCAGGAGTCGCGGGTCTCTGCGGTCACCGAACCTCCCGGCCCACCAGCGGCTGGCGGTGGAGGTGACACCGACGACGAGGAGCGCGCCTGCGGCGGAGAAAAATCCCGAGCCAGGCACCGCCAGAGGCAGGAAGGTCAAGACCACCCCACCGGCCATCGTGGTGGCCGCAAACAGGAGGAGGATACGCAACAGCGGAGCGCGCATGAGGCCTGCGAAGAAACCAGCGCTTTCTTCTTCACCCTTATCCGACGGCGCGGCGGAACGGATACCGGCCACCATACCCAGCCCAAGCAGAGGAGCGACACCCCCGAGCAAGAAGACGATCCCGTAGCCGAACTGTCCCACCAGCCAGAGCCCCAGCGCGTTGCAGAAGATGTTTGGCAGCGTGATGGCGACGCCGATGAGCCCCAGAGCCTCTCCCGTGCGTCCGGGAGGAGCCAGCTCGACGACCAGGGCCGCGAACACTACGGTGATTATCCCGAACCCAACACCCCGCACCAACGTAACGGCCAGTATCGGCACGAGCGTCTGGGCGTAAGCGTAGAACAGCGCGGGAACCCCGAGGAACAACAGTCCGGCTGCGAGAGTTCGCCGGTAACCGTAGCGGCCCAGAATACGAGGCATCTGGATCTGGGTCAGCACCGTCGAGAGCATGAAGACGGCCGTCGCAAGACCGGCGCCGGAACTGCCGCCGCCTGCCTGGTCCACATACAGAGGTACGACGGAGAGCAAGAGCTGGAAGCCGAAGAGGGCAGCGAAAGCGACGAGGGTGAGTAGAACCACCGGCCGGGTCAGCAAAACCTCCCGTTCCGTAGCCCCGGTCGTTTGTGCTCGCCCACTCACGCCTATTACTTTACCCGCCACGGCAGATCGCCATGTTCTCCCGTCGGGCGCTTTGCACCAGGGCGCTTCGCGACTGCCCCTACAGGGAAACGCTCTAATTCTACCCCTGGGCGGATGCACAACGTAGACCACGCGTCCCTGTATCGTCACGTCCTCGGCTGGCATGACGAGGTCCTCGTGGTCCCCGTTCTCGGGCCTGAGCCTAAGGAGGTCTCCCTCTCTGTAGAGCCGCTTGACGGTGACCTCCTCGCCGCCCCCGATGAGGGCGGCTACGACGGCGCCGTCTGGCGGGGCTTCGTCTTCTTCTACGACCAGGAGGTCTCCGTCGGCTATGTGAGCCCCGATCATGGACTGACCCACGACCCTCAAGAGATAGCGCCGCCTGCCCGAGCGGGACCCCACGAGCTCAGCCGCCAGCGAGTAGGCCTCATCCCCCACCGTCACGGCCTCGAGCCCGCGCCCGGCGGCGATCCTACCCAACAAGGGCATCTCGCCCGCTGCCTCCCAACCCTTCTCCGTCAGCCTGATACCACGCGCCCGCCCACCCTCCCGCTCGATATACCCGCCCTCCTCCAGCTTTTTGAGGTGCTTGTACGCGGTCTGAGAACTCCTCAGGCCCACAGCCTCCCCCACCTCGCGCACGCTCGGAGGTCCCTCTCCCCTCACGTTCGCGCGGGCCAGGCGCCTGAGCATCTCCATCCTTACCTTCCAGTTCTCAGGGACCACTATCGCCTCCTCTGAACGCCTCGCGACGACACTTTATACGATTTTGCCGTAGACTGCAAACAATAGTTTGTGGTAGCGTAGAGAGAAGCACGGCAAAGCAGGAGCGCCCCCACCCCGGGCCTCGCTGGCCGGCCGGCGTCCAACCAGTACCGGCCTGCGAGGGTTAGAGGAGGCGAGGACGCCTGCTCCCCGGATTATATCCGGAGGCGCGGGTTTCTCATCCCCGGCTCGGGCGCTCCCCGGAGGGAGGGAGAGATGGAGGCTAGCGTCTCGGAGATACACTGTTACCCCTTGCGGCCCGAGGGTTTCGAGGAGCCGTTGTTTCCGACCCGTGAGTCGAGGCTGGCGGTCTTGGATCACCTGCTGCGGGCACCCTGGCTCTCGCGGGCCTCGGAGATGGAAGAGAGGGGAGGACAGGCCGCACACGCCCGATGGGAACCGGTCGAGTTGGAAAACCGTCACGGGCGTGTGCGGATCGTGTGGGCTTCGGGCCGGAGGCGGTGCCGCAAGAGGCGACATGTCGTCGAGGTCCTCGGACGCTGGCGGGAGGTCCGGGCGTGGTGGGACGAGACGCGGGCGAAGAACAGGAGCCTCGCGAGGCTCCTCCTCTCCGACGGCTCGGTCGTCGACCTGGCGCGGGAGAACGACGGGGAGTGGTTCCTCATAGGGGTAACGGATTGAACGGAGAGTCCCCGGACGACTTCGTCCATCTGCACGTCAGGAGCGGGTTTTCCTTCGGTTTCGGGGTCGCGAAACCAGAGGAGTTGGTGGAGGCCGCGGCGAAGATGGGGATGTCCTCTCTGGCGCTCACGGACCGCAACGGGCTCTACGGCATCCCCCGCTTCCTCGAGGCTGCGGATGAGGCGGGCATCCTTCCCATCATCGGGGCTGAGGTCTCGACGGCGGGTGGGCACGTAGTGTTGCTTGCCGAGTCCATAGAAGGCTACCGTTCCCTGTGCCGGCTCATCACGGACTACAGGACATCTTCGGAGGACAGGCGCCGTCCTGTCTGCCCACTGGAGAAGATCCTGGAGCATAAAGAAGGTTTGGTCTGCCTGACCGGAGCCGTCCCGTTCGGGCTGATCCCCGGCCTGATCCTTGCCGAGCAAGGGAAAGAAGCGACCGAGGTTCTGCGACGCCTGCGGGAGGCATTTGGGGACCGACTCTACGTCGAGCTGACCGACGACGAGACGGCGACCGGGCGGCGAAGCATGGGAAAAGTAGCGGCTTTTGCGCGGAACGCTGGCCTACCGGTCGTTGCCTCTGGCGATGTGGCTTACCTCTTCCCCACGGATCACAGGATGCACGACGTACTCGTTGCTGCCGCGAACCTCACGGCGCTTCCTGGTCCGGAGTACAGGCCTACCGACAGGTTGCATCTAAGATCCGGGAAGGAGATACAGTGGCTCTTCGGGGGCTATCCCGAGGCACTGGCGAACGCTGCTGATGTCGCGCGGCGGTGTGCGGGGACGGTGAAGCTGTCGGGCAGAGTCCACATGCCGGCGGCGATCCTGCCTTCGGGCAAGACGGCCGGGAAGGTGTTACTGGAGCTGACGCTCGCGGGCGCCAGGAGACGCTACGGGTGGAGAGCGGGGGACGGTCCCACGGCGGAGGAGTTGAAGTCGCGACTCGGGCGAGAGTTGCGTTGTATCCACGCTCTGGGGTTCGCGCCGTACTTCCTGATCGCGCACGAGGCCAAAGAGATCGCGAAGTCGAAGGGTATTCCTGTCACGGGCCGGGGTAGCGCCGCGAACAGCCTGGTCTCGCATTGTCTGGGGCTGAGCGAGCCCGAGCCTTTCTCGAACCGGCTGCTCTTCGAGCGGTTTCTGCACGAGGGGCGCAAGGACCCGCCCGACGTGGACCTGGACTTCTGTTCCGTAAGGCGTGACGAGGTGCGTTTCGAGATGATCCATCGCTACGAGCGTCGAGGTGTCGCCGAGGCCGCGACGGTCCAGACGATGTCGCTGCGAGGAGCCGTGAGGGTGGCGGCGCGGGCGCTCGGGCACTCTCCACAGGAGATCGATACCCTCAGCCGCCAGGTCCCCACCCGCTTCCATGACCGCGATAGGATCTACGCCGGCCTCTCCGGCTGGGAGGAGTCGCTCGCCGAACCGGCCATGTACGGTCATCCCTTGCAAGACACGGAGAGGTACAGGCTCCTCCTGGAGCTCTCGGCCGGGCTCGCCGGCCGCATCAAGGAGGGAGGCACCCATAGCGGAGGTATGGTGTTCGGGACGGCGGAGCACCATCTTTCGGAGCTGGTGCCGCTGGAGCCTTCCGGGACGGAGGGGTTCCTGCGCTGCCAGTACGACAAGGACGACCTGGAGCGCGTGGGTTTGCCGAAGCTGGACCTGCTGGGCCTGAGGATGCACACGGCGCTGCACAAGGCCGGGGAGCTGGCTTCGAGTCGGCTGGGACGCAGGGTGGACCCATACGACCTGCCGCCAGAGGATAAGAGGACCTACGCCCTCATAAGGACCGGGCGTAACGCCGGGATGTTCCAGTTGGAATCGCCCGGACAGATGCACCTGAGCCAGCGTCTCGGGCCCAGGAGGCTCGCTGATCTGGTGGCCCAGATCTCTCTTTTCAGGCCAGGTCCAGTGAGGGGAGACCTCGTCACCCCCTACGTGAAACGCCGGAACGGCAGGGAGGCGTACGAGGTGATCCTACCCGAGCTCGAAGAGATACTACGTCCCACCTACGGCGTCCTCATCTTCCAGGAACAAGCCCTGGCCGTGGCGAACGCCGTGGCCGGTTTCACCCTGGCCGAAGGCGACCTCCTGCGACGGGCCATGACCAAGGACAGGGGACCCGGCGCGATGCGGGAGTTGCGCCTGGAGTTCATGCGTCGGGCGAGGGAGAACGGGGTACTCGCCGACAAGGCGGAGGAGGTCTTCTCGTGGATGGAGGGGTTCTCAGTCTACGGTTTCTCCGCTGCGCACGCTGCCAGCTTTGCGGAGCTCGCCTACGCGAGCGCGTACATGAGGCGCCACTACCCGGCTGAGTTCTTCGCGGCCGTTCTCGACTCCCAGCCCATGGGTTTCTACAGCCCGAGGCTACTCCTTAACGAGGCGCGTAGGATCGGTCTCGGTGTGCTCCCGCCCGACGTCCACCTCTCAGGAGAAGGCTTTACCGTGGAAGAAGACGGCTCTGCTCTCCGGGTCGGTCTCAGGTACTGCAAGGGACTCTCCGAGAAAGCCATCTCCTCTATCGTGGCCGGGCGGAGCAAGAAACCGTTCGTCTCCGTCGCCGACCTCTACGGGAGGACAGCCGTAGAAAAAGACGCGTTGGAGAACCTGATCAGGGGCGGCTTCCTCGACTCTCTGGCTGGAGGGTCGGAGAGGTCCCGGCTTCTCGGCGAGAGTGCAACCCTTCCGAAGAAGCGCAGGCGTGGAGGGCAAGAGGAGATCCCCATAGAGCACCCGGCGAGCTGGTGGGCGATGCGGGAGAGAAGGAGCGTCGGGCATCTCCCCCTCACGGACACGGCGAGAGAGAGGATGGAGTGGGAGGTGCTCGGCCTCAACGTCTACCGGCACCCGCTCCTACCGTACCGCGATGCACTCCGAGAGCTCGGGGTAGTTCCGAGCGAGGAAGTCAGAAAGTTACCGCACGGCACCAGCGCCCGCGCGGCGGGTTTGATCGAATGCCTCCAGAGCCCCCCGACCAAGAGCGGATACCGCGTGTACTTCCTGCTGATCGAAGACGAGTGGGGTCTGCTACAGACGACCATCTTCCGCTCCGTCTACGAGAGGTGCGGCGATATCCTGCACCACGAAGGAGCGTTCCTGGTAGAAGGCAGAGTAGAGCAGACCATCGAAAAAGGATTCGCCTTCCTCGTCCACCATATAGAGAGCTTACGAAACGTCCTGTTCGAGGCCAGGGTGCCTGTGCCGAGGGTAGTGCCTTCTCCGGGAGCGTTCCTGCGCGCCAGGAGAAGGAGTCGGAAGGCTGGGTAGGGTTACCGTGTTCGAAGCACGTTCTCGCGATGCCACCGCAACGACTCGGTATCGGGCCAGAGTGGTTGCCGGTCAGGACCCACGATACCGTGTCCTTCGAGGTTGGTCAGGTAGCCGGGTAGGTTATCGAGGGTGTTGAGTTGCCGGGAGGCAATGACTTCGTACACTTGAGAAACTCCGAGCAACCCCTCGTCGAAAGTCCAGTGGCACATCCTGCAAAGTGCCATGCCGTTGGCAAGCCGGTCGTCCTGCGTCTCGCTCCACGGGATGATATGCGCCGCCGTGACAGCCGTATGCCCATCGAGAGTACGGACGCGTATGCCGCACAGGGCACAACGATGGGAGTATGCGGTAACGACGGCCCGCCGGAAACCCTGGTCGCGATGGCTGAAGTAGGTCATCGCGGTCTAGTCCCTAAGGCAGGAGCCCGGACCGCAAGATGCTGGAAGAGGCGCCGACCTGATCCGTTTCTGCGCCGCTCGGCCTCGGGGAGTCCATGGCCGGGAAGTCGCAGACAGATCTTCATATGGTCGTTACCCGGAGCCATCCGGGGTGCGCTGTCCGCCTCAGGGGCTCAAAGCACTAAACACTACATGTTGTGGTGTCGCATAAAAATGAGACACTGTGCATCTACGAGGAACAGCCCTCTCAACGAGGCGCTGAGAAGCCACATCATCCAGTGTGGCCCACCGAGATCCCAATGATCATGTTGGCGTCGAGAGGTCCTAGAGTCATCCCATCGGACATCTACCGTTTCGTGCCGTTACCATAGGGTAGACGCCGAGAACCTCAAACCAACCTGTTGGGAGGACCAGATGGATGAGCAGATGCAGGAGACCGCAGTAAGAGAATATCTCTTCGAAGACGATGGCCGCATCCCGAACAACCGGACGCAACCGCTGCTCGTATACTCGAAGCCTCCGGCAGTCCGAGCAGGGCTCGTCATTGCAAGGCACTGCTCGCGGGACGGCTGGGGCGGCGCGTGGGTTAACGGCGTCTTCTCCTATCATCACTATCACTCGAACGCCCATGAGGTGCTTTGCGTGGTAAGTGGTTCTGCGAGCATCGCGTTCGGCGGGCCGGAGGGTGAGACGGTCGAGGTCCAGGCTGGTGACGTGGTAGTGATACCGGCCGGCGTCGGACACTGCAGCAATCGAACGGTGGCTTCTCGGTCGTGGGGCCTATCCGCGCGGGCAGCGTATCTTACGACCTCGTACCGGGGAAGAGGCAACGTCAGGACCGGGAGAAGTTCGCAACGTTCCTTTCCGAAGACGGAGCGTCTGTCGCTGAGTCAGGGCCGCTGACTCAGCGCAGGCGGTTGCGAGGATCTCCGGCACTCTACTCAGAACCTCGAAGGGTAGCAGCCTCCTACCGTTCGCGTGATCTGCCGGTTGCGGGTGACAGTTCAAGACCAGTCTGTGAGATCCCACGTCCAGCGGGTAGTCGTCCTTCGGACGCTCCGGGATTATGTGCTCCAATCCCTCCGGCGCGCTCATCAGGAACTCCTTGAAGGTTGGCTTCTCCCCACTCATACGCCGGAACTCATCAACCGGGACCACCACGACGACCTCCTCACCGTGCCTGGTAACCACCTGCGGCCCCTCCTCCAACGTACACCGCACCAGCTCGCTGAACTTCTTTGGCTTCCTGCAACTACCAGGACAGCTCGCCTTCGCGGCGATGACGTGGGCCATCTTCAGCGTCGTCGCTCTGTTGTCGGGCGCATGGGCGGGTGGCTCGGAAGCAAGCCGAGGCTCGCCAACGGATTGAGTTGGCTTACGGTGGCTTGCTCGTCGCCCTGGGTCTGCGATTGGCCTTGCCCGCGCGCCGGTAGCCAGCGCGAGGCCCTCGGAGCGGGCTTCGATCCGCGTTATGTGCCAACGACCAAGGTTGGCGGTGAAGAGCTCTTCGCCGCGAAATGCACAGTTCGTCGGATGGCAAAGGGTGTGTGCTCGGCACTGTCCAGGGGCAATATGGGTTCCAAAATGCTTCTCCCCTTTTCCAATTGGTCGCCGGACTATTCTGGCAGTCGGACGCCGAGGGCGGCGAGCAGACCGCCGTCGACCATGTAATCTGCTCCCGTCACGAAGCTCGCCCTCGGGCCCGCGAGGAAGCAGATCACCTCTGCCACCTCCTCCGGCCTGGCGACCCTTCCCAGGGGATGCATCCTGCCCCAGTCCTCGACCGTCGCCTCGACCGTGTTCTCTCCCTTGAAGAGGTCCGCCGCCCATCGCAGCATCGGCGTATCCACAGAACCGGGACACACGGCATTGACCCTTATGTTCTCCTCGGCGTGATCCAGGGCCATCGCCCGCGTCAGGGCGTTGATGCCGCCCTTGCTCGCCGTGTAAGCCGCCACACCCGTCTGCGAGGCTATGGCCTGCACGCTCGACACGTTGACGATGGCACCTCCCCCACGCCCTCTCATCTCGGGAATGGCATGCTTGGCCGCCAGGTATATCCCCTTGAGGTTGACGTCGAGAACTTCGTCCCAGATGTCCTCCTCGGTCTCTGTGACCGTCCCGTAGCGCTGGACCCCGGCGCTGTTGACGAGCACGTCAACCCCTCCATAGGTCTCCACAGTGAAGTCGACGAGGGCTTTCATGTCCGCAGAGGAGGTCACGTCTCCCCTCATCCCCCTGACTTCCAGGCCCTCCTCGCGCAGACCGCCGGCCGCCTGCTGGGCTTGATCCTCGCGGTCGCTGCAGATCACGACGGAGGCTCCCTCCCTTGCCAGCTTCTCTGCGGTCGCGAGCCCTATGCCGGCCGCACCACCGGTTACGATCGCCACCTTACCGCGAAACTCGTCCGTCATACGCTACCTCCAAGGTTCCAGATCCACGGCAAGGGAGACGAGACTCCCTGCCGGAATGGTGAACCGGACGTTCTCGCCATCGACCCTCGCCTCTTCCAGGTGCCTTTCGAGATGCGACCCCACCCAGGCCTGAGCGACGCCGAGCAACCCGAACGAGACGCAGACTTCCTCACTCTCGGAGGATATAGACTGGAGCATCACCGTAAGGTCGTGGTCCCGCCTAGATGGTGCGAGGGCGACAACATCTATCAACGGATGTTCCACGGAGCAGAAGCTGCCCCGTTCGGGAAGGTCGTTCCCGGCAGATGGCGCAGAGAGGATCCCCAGCAGGGGCGTCGTCAGGGCCGCCGCTGTCCTCATACCCAGCTCGGGCGTATCCACGTTCTCTCCCGAGGCGACCGCGTAGCAGAACTCCATCTCGCCCTGCTGTTGAGAAGGGAAGTTCGTATCCCAGATGTTATTGAGGGCCCAGGAGTAAACGGTCGCGGGGTTGGCGATCTCGGGGTCGATAGTCTCGGGGAAAGGGAGGTAAGGGAGATGGATGTTTCCCAACTGGACGAGCGGGGCCTCCATCGTGGCCCACGCCACCCTGATCTTCTCGTTCTCCAGGCCGACCCAGTGCCGGATCGCCCGCATGTGGTCGGCCGAGCCGGGGACGTGCGGCGCGTCGGATGAATCTATCCCCCCGGTTATCTCGTAGTGGAGCGAGTGGTCACTGACATTGAAGGGGAAAGCGAAGTACACGCTCTCTTTCTCGGGAGTACCGACCTTGGCTATGCGGTTGGTGATGTCCAGTCTCCGCACGCCACGATACAGGGTCAGTGTAGATTCGACTATATCGGCCCTCTCGTCGACGAGACGGACGGTTACGCGATCCCAGACCAGATTGGACGACCGCTGTGTAACAGCGGCGAGCCCCCCGGTCGAGCGTTCGCCAAGCAGGGCCAGATCTGTCGCCTGGATGCGGCTGGAGAGGTGGTTGAAGTGCGGGGCGCTGGCGTAACGGTCGTAAACGTACTGGTTGAAGCCGAACGGGGCCTCGGTGTCGACCAGATTCAGGCCGGAAGTCTTGTCGAGTAGTTCGGTGACCCTGCCTCTCGCCAGGTCGAAGCGCACCAGATAGTACTCGTTCTCTATGCAAGGCTCATTACCTGATTCCTGATCTTCATGCTCCTCGTCCCCTTCGACGAGGTCGTAGCGCGTGTAGCCGAAGGCAGGAACATCCCTGGCGATGAAGGTGAGGCGGCTTCCCCGCACCCTGAACTGGGCGTTTTCCTGATCCTCGACCACGCAGGGCACACGCTCTCTAGTGGCGCCATCGACCACGGCGAGGGGGCGCTGGAGTGCAGTACGGCTCTCGGGCACGAACACGCTGACCAGGTCGGTGCGCTCCCAGCGGCTGGGGTTGAATACGGTAACGGAGGCGAGTGAGTCGCCGGACCGTCCGAAAGCGTGCGAGAGGTGGTGGACGCCCGACCTGACGAGGGCGTGGGATCTCTCGCTAGCGTCCCGCGCGAAACCCGCCTTTGTCTCCCATTGGAGCGCCCCTGATTCCCTCCTCTCCAGGCCGTCCATCCAGGGATTCGCGGCCCCCCAGGTATGTTCGTCGAAGAGTGCCATGCTCTCGTATATCTCGTCTATCTCATCCCGCCGGTCGGCACCATCATCGGTAAGCGCGTTGGCCAGGGTGTGCAGGGTCTGGGCCGTCCTTACATCCGCCTGGGCACGCCGATTGAAGCCGAGGTGGCGCGCACCCGAACCTATGCCGTCGACCCACCAGTCGGTCCAGTCGCCGGAGTAGGTCTCGATACTCCCTGCAAGCCTCTCTTCGGCCTCGGCGAAAAACTCGCTGTTGGTCGCCAGTCGTAGGTGCGGGTAGGCCCACTTCTCGTTCCATTCGCGTACGATCTCAGCGGGGACAATGTTCGGAGAAGCGTTGTCAGAGAAAACACCCTGCACCCTCAGGTGGAGCACATCGTGAGGATATGGCGTTTTCGTGACGTTGGAGGAGGGATCCAGGCCCGTCCATCCGAAGATGCTCTCCCCACGCCCCCGGTACGGGTAGGGACGCTCCGCAAGGGCCGCCAGATAGCCCGGCAATCCCTCGAGGGTGGCCTGGTAATCCTCCGCCAGACCGACCAGGTTGCCCTCCATGTACGCGCTGCCGTGCGGCGAGTCCGTGTGCCACACCAACAGGCGTTTGCCGTTGGGGGCGCGCCAGTAGAAGGGACGTGTAAGCTCCTGGCCACCGACCAGATGCGGGGCAGAACGGCCCGCATAGTTGTGGGCCACGGAAAGATAGCGGACGTCCGCGTCCACCAGGGAAGTAAGGAGGCCGATCGTTGCCCCTGGTACGTCGGTCTGCATGGCGGTCTGTATGGGCACGTCGTACTGCCCTCGTAGATACTCCGCGAAGCGTAGCTGGCGCGCCAGCTCGTCGATCGAATACGCTTCGGTGTGCATGCTGAAAGGGAGCGCGCAGATCTCTATGCGTCCCTCGCGGACACGGTCGAAGAACCTGATTCTGTCGCTCTCTGGCCGGTTCTTCATCCAGTGTAGCAGTGGCCAGTTGGCTTCCACGTTCCAACGGAACTTCGCATCCTCGGGCCAGTCGTCGGTGGCCGAGGCCAGATCCAGGACCGAGTCGAGATACTGCAGGTGGTGCTGTAGCACCGAGCTCTGGGTGTCCGTGTAGCCGATGTCGAGGTGCGAATGGTGGACGAGGAAGACCGACCATTTGCGCTGGGGAAGTATCTCCACCCCTGCCTCGAACGGCTCCCTGTCCGTGGCCTCGACCCTGAGACTGAACGTGCGGGGCTCGTAGACCTCGGGGACGAAGAGATGCACGAGGATGCGGCCTTCGTCGATCCTGGCTTTGGCCGTATCTAGGGTGGTATCCCGGTCGGAGACCGTAAAGGTTGCGTCTCCAACCGTGTAACCGGCCAGCACCACCAAACGCAAGACCTGCGATAGATCCCCAACCTCTGTTCTGCGGAAGAGGGGCAGGCTTGCGACCTTCACGGAGAAGTCGTGGACGTCAAGATCGACAGCGGAAGGGCCCTCGATCATCTCCTCCCTCGCCCTTTGCGTCCGTAGATCATCGCCTGAGGGGCGTTTGCGGGGCATCGTGCTCCTTCTCTCAGCATTTCAGCTTGTCAGCACGCTCCAGCCTCCGGCTGTCGCTTGTCAGCATTTCAGCTTTTCGCTTGTGGCCCGAAAGATCTCGAGGTGCAGGCCATGGTACCGAAGACGGTCATGGTAGAAGGAGAATACTAAAGAGTCATGCTCGATAACTCAATTATCGAGTAGCACTGAGCGTACATGAGCCGTTCTCACGCCGTGAAGGAGATCTCTAGCGTAGGATCCCCTCTCCACTTCTGCAGCTGGCTCTTCATCCGACGGATCGGCTGTTGCGCCCGAACCCGCCGGTGTCTATTCCCCAGGCCGCGATGCGCTCCGGGTGTATGCAGATTACGGCCTCCGGCTTCTCGATGGCCTCGGCGCTCCCGCGGACCTCGATGCCCCGTGGCCGCCACGGATTTGTGGAGGCGAGATCGTCCACGACGAGGGCGGCACGCCCGGTGCGCACAACGTCGCGGTATTTCTTCGTGTTCGTAAGGTCGTGACCGCGGATGTCCATGGTGTCGAGATGCGAGTTGTAGGAGATCATTCCGACCGGCGCGATGTGCGGGGTCCCGTCCGGGTCTACGGTCGCGAGACGTCCCAGGAGGCCGCTTTCGAGGTACTCGATCTCATCGTGGGTGAAGATGCTCATCGGTCTCTCCGGGACCACCACTCGATGAGATTCGCGTCGGGATCGTAGAAGTAGTAGGAGATGGCGTCCATCCAATCGAGGTTTACCGGCCCGTACACCTCAACACCCCTGCGCCGCACGTGCCCTACGGCATCATCGAGCCTATCCTGGGCAACCTCGAAGGCATAATGCACGGCCCCCCAGCGTTCACCTTCGGGTCGTGGGGAGTATTGCTCGAAGAGTAGAGGTCCCTTTCGCAAGGCTATGCGTTGGGCCTCTCCCGGCGTCCCGGCCCAGAACCAGGCCCACTCGTCGTCGGCCTCCTTCTCCGGCGTCAGACCGACCACCTCCTCATAGAAGCGGGCCGAGGATCGGACATCCTTCACTACCAGCACAAGCTCCGAAATACCGCTGCTGTACATGGCATACCTCCCTGCCGACCTCAGTCGGCTCCGGGAGACCCGGACTCGACATCGTAAAGCTTGAGCTCTATCAGGTAGCCGTCCGGGTCCCGCACGTACAAGGCTTTACCTGATCCTCTGGCGCCTATGACGTTCTCAGATGTGCTTTCGATCTCCACACCCGCTTCGTTGAGGCTTTCGGCCAGCGCATCCGGGTCCGTATCTTCGACCACAAGGGCGAGGTGATCGTAACCCCCGGTGGAGACTGGCTCGAAGGTGGGATCCGGCCTCAGATGCAGGATGAACCCGGGCGTTACCCGCAGCGAGACTAGGGGAT
Organism: uncultured Rubrobacteraceae bacterium; assembly: GCA_963811295.1. GTDB lineage: Bacteria > Actinomycetota > Rubrobacteria > Rubrobacterales > Rubrobacteraceae > Rubrobacter_D. Next base: position 36,930 of record CAWEQZ010000038.1, read on the forward strand.
GCTCCCCGCGTTCATACGCGTCGAGGCCGAACGGCTCGAGACCCAATACGTCACGGTAGAATTTCAGAGACCTCTCGATATCCTTTACCCGCCAGTTGGTGTGGTCAGCATCGGTTATCTTCATCGTCCTTCTGAGTCCTTTCGTAGTGAGTCCCTCAAGTCCGTTGGTCAGGGGCGTCGGCCGCGACGAGCGCCTCAGGCCCGCCGAACTCCTCCAACTACACGGCTTTCATAATCGTTCGCTACCTTTCGGTTCGTTCTGTGTGGACCCGGATACGTTCTTCGCCCTGGCAGACTCCGGGTGATCCAGGGGGTGGGCCAGCTCGTCGCGGTCGAGCCTGGGGATCACGATGGCCGCGACGGCGAGAAAGACGGGCACGATCCCGGCGACGATGAAGACAGCGGTGATCCCGAAAACGGCGCCTGCCGGGCCGGCGATTGCCATGGAGACCGGCATCAGGGCCAGTGAGACGAAGAAGTCGAGGCTCGACACGCGACCGCGCAGGCCTTCGGGCACCCTGCGCTGGAGCAGGGTGCCCCAGATCACCATCGCGGCGGAGTAGGTCGCGCCTACGACCAACAGGGCGGCGCACATCACCCACAGCGCGCCAGCCACCCCGATAGCGGCGAACGGCAGGGAGCCGAGACCCCACATGAGGATCATGACCGTGAGATAGCGGCGCGGCAGCCGTCCCGAGGAGATCGCCAGGGCCCCGATGGCCCCTCCAACCCCGAAGGCCGCCAGGGCCAGACCGTAGTCCTCGGCCCCACCCTCAAGGTTGTCGCGGATGGCGAAAGGAAGCAGCACCTCCATGGGCCCGATAATGAACAGGACTAGAGCCAGCGCGAACAAGAGCGTCGCCCAAAGCCAGCTCGTCCCTCGCACGTAGCGGAAGCCGTCGCGCAAATCGGAGAAGACCACCGCAACGCCGGGGGCGCCGTTCGTAGCCGGAACTTTCCTCGGCCGCACCTTCATTACCAGCAGGCATCCGGCGGAGACCAGGTAAGCCAGGCCGCCGGTGAGGATGGCGACTCCGGGTGAGAGCGCCGCCACCGCGATGCCGCCAAGCGCGGGTCCCGCCGCTTGCTGGGCCAGCGGCCTCAAGGTTCCCTCCAGGCCGTTCGCCGCGAGCAGTTCGTCTTCGGGGAGCAGGTGAGGCAGCAGCGCGGTGTAGGATGGGATGAAGAATGCCTCGCCGGCCCCGATCAGCAGTCCGCCCGCTGCAAGGTGCCAGATCCTGAGGTCGCCGGACAGCGAGAGCAGCCCGAGAACGAGCAGGACAGCGGCGCGGATCAGGTCTGCGGCGAGCATGACGAGCCGCTGGGATAGCCGGTCGGCTGCTACCCCGCCGATCAGCACGAACGCGAGCAGGCCGACGCTAAACAGGGCGGTGACGAGCGAAAGCTCCGTGGGGCCGCCACCTAGTTCGATAACCTGCCAGGCCAGCGCAACCAGCCACAGCCCGCTTCCGACCAGCGAGATCGCCAGTCCCGTCCACAGCAGGCGGAAGTCGCGGTGGCGCAGGGGACGAAAGGCTGTGGGCACCCCGCCCAGCACGGTTACGACCCCGCCGGCCCGAACCGCGTCGCCCGTACTATCCTCATGCTTCTACTCTACTCTATCCGAGTCTCTACACCAGACCGTTCCTTCCTTCGCTCGTAGTTCATGCGGAACAGTTCCAGGGCTCCCGCCACGTCTTCCGCGCTCTTGATCCTGTAACTCGCCGTCGTTCGGCTGTCCGGAAACGCGGGATGAGGGATCGCCCGCCCGGTGCGGATCAACTCGTCCCTGACGTCTCTGGGGAACCGGAAGTCAGCGTGGCCGTCGTCGTGGATGTGCCCGATCTGGGGTCCTCCTGTCTCGGGATCTCCATACCTGTAGCCGGTGACGCCGATCCCACCAGGACCGTCCTCATCCCTCTTCTTGAAGACTCCATCCCATCCCAAGATCTCGCGCTCTATCCGGGCCAACGGTTCATCGTTCATCTGTAACTTCCTTACTCTGTTACACTGCGCGTCTTCGTCCGAAGGGCTTGAGAACCCGACCGCCATACCGGCTCAGTTCCCACCACAGGACCGGGATCCACCGGTAGCTTCTTGGGCTACCCTTACGCAGCGCCCTGGCCAGCCGCCTGGTCTCCGCTTCGCGCCTTAGATCCTCGCTGCGCTGCCGCCAGGTCTGGATCATCGCCCAATCGTCCAACCCGGACCCCCTATCCTTAGCCTGCTGTGCACGCCCACATCTTGCGACGGGAAGGAGACTGGCACATCGGGCGGGAGGACGGTTTTTGGCCTGACCCTTTGTACAGTCTTGGCGGCAGCGAATCCGATCAGAAGCGCGCCTGGCGCTTGCCCGACCTACGCTCCGCTTCCTGCCTGCAAACCCATTACGTGCTTCGTGCGATGACCAGGAATCGGTGGCCATTGACCTTCAAGGGGGTCCCGCTCTCCATCGTGGCGTGCAGGGCGCGGAGCGCTTCGTCGTAGCCGGCGAGGTCGAACGGCACCAGAGACGAGAGGAACTCCCCTCCCCCGGTACCGAGGTCGAGCATCGAAGAAGTGCGTTGCATTGGGTGCGCAGCAACTTCGAGAACTCCCAGGAAGGCTCCGCCTCGACGAAGCGTCCCCGGAAGACGCCAAAGTCCCAGCCTTCGAAGGGGACCTCGTCGGCCTGCCGGATCAAGCGCTCGTAATCCACGCGTGCCCAGTATAAGGCCCTGACGGTAGGAGGGATTGCTCCTCAGGCGGGCGTTAGGTCAATCCATGTGCCATTGTAGGGGGAGGAGGTAAGGGAAGTCGGTGGTGGGGTCGATGTCTACCTTCATGATGGGGTCCATCCACTCGCTCCACCGCTGGTTGGACTCGCTGTTCGCCAGGTACTCCTGGGTCTTCTCGATGTCGTCGGTCTCGAAGTAGCCGAAGAGGGTGAGTCCGTGGCGGAAGATGGAGTAGTTGCTGATGCCGGCCTCCCTGAGCGCCTCGACCATCTCAGGCCAGATCTCCTGGTGGCGGCGCACGTACTCTTCTTCGTACCCCGGTCTGACCTTCAGAACCCACGCATACTGGGTCATCCATCCCTCCTTATTTTTGTACTACCACCGCACGTCATCAATGTACTCTAGCGGCTATTCACACTCCTCGGGCGTAGCAGCTACCTCAGCGAGCACCATTGCCAGCATTTCGGGACGCGAGAGCATCGGATGATGGCCGGTCGGTAGCTCCACAACAGAATCAGCCCTCCTCGCGAACTCCCATTGTGCCTCGGGAGGCGTTGCCCGGTCCTCGGCGCACACGACGTAGGTCGAGGGCTTCTCGTGCCACGCGACCGCGCGGGGAGTCTGCCCGAAGACCACCAGAGGCTGACGGGTGACGCGCTCCAGCGCCTCCGCTACCAGCGCCTCGTCGCAGTCTTGCATGAAGGCCTCGGGCAATAACTCGACCTTAACACCCATCATACCCTCCTCGGGGCGAGGATCCATCCAGGGCCCAGGTTCCCTCGATCCAGCGAAGCTCGCCATCGTCTCGTCGCGCTCCGCCATCACCGAGGTCACGTAGACCAGGTGTTTGACGTTTGCGCATCCCGCCGCAGCGTCGGTGATGACCATGCCACCGTAGGAGTGTCCTACGAGAACGACGGACTCATCCTCCTCACCGAGTGCCGTCCTGACCGCCTCAGCGTCAGCATACATGTCACCCGGAGCCTCAGGGGACGCTACGCAGCTCGGCAGCTCCACGGTCAGAGATTCCAGGCCGAGGGCACCAAGCGGCTCGACCATGCGGTGCCACCACCACGCCCCGTCGAAGACCAGGGCGCCGTGCACGAAGACGATCTTCATATCATTTACCTTCCCACCAACCCTTGCACTTCCTACAGACTCGAGGTGTAGCAACTATGTAGTGTTTGTGTGGTGTTTACAACTGCCTTCATGTGTAGTATCCACGCTCTTGCCCACGTCATTAAGTTCCTCTATTCGTAGTGCACTCTACGAGCCGGTTTGCGGCAATGCACGTTTCGAGCACTCGCGAAGTGCCTCAGAGCGCTACCCAAACCCCATTTCAGACGGTTTCTGGAAACAGTCTGAAAAGTACCCTAGGTGCCCGAAACGTGGCCTCGCGGGGCATCGAGGCGGCACTGTACGGCCTGAAATGAGCTGCCGCCAAGGCCATTTTCACACCGGTGCCTAGTGGTAGGTTCTGGGAGGTTCATGTACGAGACTCTGCACTAGTCAGCCCCTATCTGGTCAGGCAGTCGTCTACAACTCACCTGGGCGCCTGGCTCTCAACCCTACTTCGACGAACTCCAGCCCGAGCAGGCGCGCGACCTTGCGCAGTGTGCCCGCGTGGTGGCCTACGCCGAGGGCGCAATGGTGCGTCGGTCCCTGCTCGCACCAGGCGTTCATGAACGCGGCTGGCGGTAGTGTGAACCTGAGGCGGCTGTTGGTGTTCCCTATCCTCATCGTCGGTCCGGGCAGCGACTCGCCTTCGGCTGCGAGCATCTTGAGGTTGCCTTCGCGGGTCTGGGTTACGCCGAAGATGGTGACGGGCCCGGTCTTGACGCCGAACTCGACGGAAACGCCGTAGCCGGCCTTGCCGTGGTAGACGCCGAGGCCCCTGAGTACCGGCTTCTTCTCGCTTATGGCGACATGCCCAGGGCCATCGTGTCCCATGAGGATGAAGTTGTCGTCGAAGTCCATGGCGTAGAACTCCGTAAAGGATCCCCCGGCGCCTAGAGAGTCAATGACCTTCATGGCGACGGCGTTCTTGAGATCCCCTTCCCCGGAGGCTGGAATGCCGCGCGCCGTGAGCAGGGAGTTGCCGAGGATGAGATCCGCGCCGAGCCGCTCGTAGATACTGCCGTTCGTCCCCCGGTAGTAGTAGGCGAGAGCATCGAGGTCGAAGTCTTCAGCGAGACGGTCGAGGCCGGCGGAGACGCGGGCCGACCATTCGAAGTCTTCTTCATCCACGCTCTCGTCTACCTCGAAAGTCTCTCGCGCCTCTTCGAGCCTGGCCGTGACCGCTTCATCTGAAACATCCTCAACGCGGTCTTGCAGGTCGTCCATCTCGAGGACTTCCACGTGGAGGCCCAGTTGGGCCTGGTGCATGGTGAAGTCCGAGTACATGTCGAGCATCCCCGGGTAGGTGTGGCCGAGGAAGCCGAACCGGCTACCGTGAAGTGTTCCGACCACGGTGGCGGCGCGGCACCACTCCTCTATCTCGGTCCAGGCATTTCCGTCATCCTGGAGTGTTCCCGAGACCACGTTGAAAGGGATGGCCGCGCGCTCGAAGGCGTTGGAGATCTCGGGCACGCAACAGGCCGAGCAGTTCGCGAGCCACTCGCCCGTGTCCGTGTTCTCGTAGTCGAGAGAGGAGCTTGGCTGGAGGTTCAGGACGACGACGGGGACTCCCGCTCTTTGGACCGCGGGGAGGACCTGCGAGCTCGTCGCGTAGGTCGCGGCGTGGCAGAAGATGAGATCCACCCTCTCTTCCGCGAACCTTTCGCCTGCGGCGTACGCTTTCGGGGCTGTGTCGACGAGGCCTGGCGAGACGACCGTGGCCCACTGGCCGATCCGCTCTTCCACGCTCCGCCGGTAGCCTTCGAGCCGATCTCTTAGCCCTTCGAACTGATCCCAGTAGGCTTCGAGCCCGATCCCGAAGACCCCGACCTTCGCCCGCTGTTGTACGTCCTCACCCACCTTTATCGTCCTCCTCTTTACTTATCTGGGGTATGCGTCTTTCACGCCGCCGTCGACGTTGAGGACGTTGCCCGTGCTCCTCGACGAACGCGCTTCCGAGGCGAAGTGGAGTACGGCGTCGGCGACGTTCTCGGGCAGCACATTAACCTTGAGGACGTTGCGCTCGCGGTAGTAATCTTCGAGCTCGTCCGGCTCGACATCGTAGGCGGCGGCGCGCTCCTCGCGCCAGCCTGAGTCCCAGATCCTGGACCCCTGCAACACAGCGTCGGGGTTGACGGTGTTTACCCTGATGCGCTCGGGCCCTCCCTCCTCGGCCAGACACCGCGCCAGGTGCAACTCGGCCGCCTTCGCGGAAGAGTACGCTGACGCGTTCTTGCCCGCCGCCATGGAGTTCTTGGAGGCCACGAAGACTAGGCTGCCACCAACGCCCTGTTCTTTTATGAGGCGGAAGGCCTCGCGCGCGACGAGGAAGTAGCCTCTTGCGAGCACGGCGTGGTTCTTGTCCCACATCTCGACGCTCGTCTTTTCGATGGGGGCGCTGGAGGCGAGGCCGGCGTTCGATACCACGACGTCGACCCCGCCGTACTCCAGAATAGCGCGCCGGTAGGCGCGGGCCACCTCGTCCTCGTCCGTCACGTCGGCCCTCGCCGGGATGCCAGGCTCGGCGAGGCTATCTGCAACCTCGCCCGCCCCCGCTTCGTCGAGGTCGCAGACCACGACGCAGGCCCCGTGCGAGGCCAACGACCTGGCTATGGCGCTGCCTATTCCTCCCGCCCCACCCGTAACGAAGGCGACCCTGCCGGCGAGCTCGTCGGGCGGCGGGGCGAGGGTGAGCTTGTAGAGCTCCAGCGGCCAGTATTCGACCGCGTAGGATTCTTCTTCCGTGAGGGAGACGTAGCCGCCGAGGGCGTGGGCGCCGCGTATTACGTTTATGGCCCTGTAGACGAAGTCCCTGGAGAGGTTCGCTTCTTTGGCGTTCTTCGCGGCGGCGACGAGGCCGAGGCCCGCTATGAGGACGACCCTGGGGTTGGGGTCGAACATCTCCTCATCTGCCTCTTCGTAGCGCGAGAAGTACGCCTCGTATTCCTCCCTGTAACGGGCGACGCTCTCGCGAAGCTTCTCTTCTAGTTCGTCCGCTCCCTCGTTCTCGGGATCGAAGTCCACCCAAAGGGGCCTGACCTTCGTCCTGACCAGATGATCCGGGCAGGCCGCGCCGACCTGGGAGAGTTCCTCCGAGTCGCGCCCGCAGACGAAAGCGAGGACATCTTCTGAGGTATGATCCACGCGCAGTATCTTGTGGGACGATTCATCGGAGCCCGACGAGAGCGCCCCGCGCAGCGCCGGCAGGACCTCGGCGAGGAGGGCTTCTCTCCGGTCCAGCGCCGGCGGCTCGACCTTCCTGCCCCCAAAGGGCTCGCCGGCCCGGTCGGCGACGAACTCGGCGGCCCGGTTTATGGCTTCGATGGTGCGACCGTAGCTCTCCTCGTGGGTGTCGCCCCAGGTTACGAGGCCGTGTTTGGCGAGCAGGACGAACTTCGCGTCGGGATTGTTCCTTACGGCTCTACCCACCTGCTTGCTGAGGGTAAAGCCCGGTCTTATGTAGGGGATCCAGACCGCCTCATCCCCAAAGCACTCGCGCGCGAGTGCTTCGCCGCCTTCCGAGCAGCAGATCATATTGACCGCATCGGGATGCGTGTGGTCGACCTGCGCATAAGGAACGAAAGCGTGCAGGAGCGTCTCTATTGAACCCCTCGGCATGTCGGGCGCGAGCTGGCACCTGGCCAGGTAGGCGACCATCTCCTCGTCGCTCATCTCCTCCCGCTCCTCGAGCGCGAGTACTTCACCCAGCTTGAGGCCAGTAAACTGCCCGGCCTCTATGGTCGCCAGGTCGGATCCCGATCCTTTCACCCACAGGACATCGACCTCACCCCCGGTATGGTCCCTCTCTCTAGCCTTGGTCGAGGTATTGCCGCCCCCGTAGTTGGCGACGGCCCGGTCCCTCCCTAGCAGGTTGGAACGGTGGGCCAGCGCTTCGAGCTCGGAGAGCCCCTTAGCCTCTCGCGCATCCCACAGATTCTCCGTCGCCCCTGGTATTCGCGTTTCCAAGAGTTCCTCCCTTCGGTCGTCCTAGCATGTCAGCATTTCAGCACGCTCCAGCCTCCGGCTGTCGCTTGTCAGCATTTCAGCCCACGCATGCGCAAGCCCTAGCTGACCTGCTGACAAGGCGGCGCAGCCGCCGGGCTGAGAAGCCGCGAAGCGGCGTGCTGAGAAGCTTCAATTCCATCCCGCCCCTGCGCCTTCGCCGCGCTCTTCCACTACTCTCTCGGCGTATCCGCTCTCCTGAAAGGCGGCTACGGGGTCTGAGGCGCCGCCCAGGGTCTCGCGGACTCTGGCGCACAGCGGGCGGACGTCCGTGGCGTAGGCGTCCAGGAGGGTGCGGTGGGCGCCGAGTACGTAGCCGGCGCTTCGCGCTTCTTGGAGGGCTGTACGGTCCACGAGTAGGGACTTTGCGTAGGCTTCTTGCAGGTTCATCACCGAGAGGAGCATGGCTTCTATCTTGGGCTCGATGTTGTGCGTCTGGTCGATCATGTAGTCTATGCGTGTGTCGGAGCGCTCCTCGGCCTCGGCGAGCTCGACGAAGATCAAGAACAGCTCGAACGGGTTGACGCTGCCCACGATCAGGTCGTCGTCGCCGTACTTCCTGTTGTTGAAATGGAAGCCCCCGAGACGCCCCTCGTCGAGGAGCAGCGCCACGACGTACTCGATGTTGACCTCTTTGGCGTGGTGGCCGAGGTCGACCAGGACCTGCGCCCTCTCGCCCAGTCTTTGGCTCATAGAGAGGGCCGCGCCCCAGTCGGCGAGATCGGTGTGGTAGAAGGCCGGCTCGTAGGGCTTGTACTCGAGGAGCATCCTCATGCGCTCGGGCATGGCGGCGTAGACCTCGCGCAGAGACTCGATCATCCTGTGGCGACGTTCCGTGAAGGAGTCCTGGCCCGCGTAGTTCGTGCCGTCTGCGAACCACAAAGAGAGGACATCGGAAGCCGTCTCACCCGCGATCTCCACACATTCGAGGAGGTGATCCGTGGCCATCCTGCGCACCGCCGGGTCCGGGTTGCTGACGCTGCCGAGCTTGTACTCGGGTTCCTGGAAGAGGTTGGGGTTGACGGCCCCTATGCGCAGACCTAGAGACTCGGCGCGACCTTTCAGCTCGCCGTAGTCGTCCACTCTGTCCCAGGGTATGTGGACCGCCACCGAGGGACAGATGCCTGTAAGTCCGTGCACTTGCGCCGCGTCGGCCAGCTTCTCGAACGGGTCGCGGGGCACTCCCGTCTGCGGGTAGACAGCGAAGCGCGTGCCCGTGTCGCCGTAGCCCCACGAAGGGGTCTCCACCCTCTGGGCGCGCAGCCGTTTCTCTACCGCTTCTATCTCGACCCCGCGGTCAGCAAGGGATTCACTGAGAACTTCGTAAGCTCGTTGGGTTGTGGACTCCAAGGCTCCCTCCTGTATCGAGGGCCCGGGCGCTCCGTAGAAAGGGAGCGCCCGGGCCAGGAATTACTAGAAGTCGTAGTCGTCGATATTCTTCTTCGAGAACACCAGCGGCGGTCCGAGAAGGACTTCGTCGGGGGCGATCATCTCGACCTTACCGAGGCGTCCCGCCTCGAAAGTGCCTGACTTGGGGAGGTCGCCTTTGATCTGGGCGTCCGCGACGTAGACGGCCAGGTAGCCGAGGTCCACGGGGTTCCAGAGGACGAACTTCTCCACGGTCCCTGCTTCGAGGTAAGGTTTCATCTCGTTCGGGGTGGAGAGCCCTGTCACCGGCACCTCACCCTCGCGGCCGAGTTGCTCGACGGCCTCCGCCGCGCCGGGCAGGGCCACGGAGGTTATGCCGAAAACACCGGTTGTGTCCGGGTTGGCCCTGAGGTAGTTCTTGGTCAGGTCGATGCCCTTCTGGAGGTCTTCCTCCCCCGGCTCGACGGCGACGATAGACATGTCGGGGTACTTCTCCTTCATGCGCTCGCGCATCTCCTTGAGCCAGGCGACCTGGTTGGGGGCAGTCAGGGAACCTGTGATGACCAGGAATTTGCCCTTGCCGCCGGTCTGCTCGGCCATGACGTCGACCAGCTTGTAGCCGATGGCCTCGAAGGTTGCCTGGTTGACGAAAACATCCCTGGCGTCGGGTGCCACATCGGCATCCCAGGCGCCCGTGGCGATTCCGGCGTTGTCGGCTTTCTTCATGGCGGGAGCCAGGGCGTTCGGGTCGTTGGCGGCCACCGTGATGGCGCCGCACTGCTGCTGGATGAACTGCTCGATCATCTGCGATTGGAGCGCGGCCTTGGCCTCGGTCGGGCCGTCATAGACCAGCTCGACGTCTAGTTCCTTCGCGGCCTCTTCGGCCCCTTTCTCAGAAGCGTTGAAGTAAGGGATGCCGACCAGCTTGGGCATCATGCAGATCTTGGCCGGTCCACCGCCCCCACCTCCGCCCTGCGACGGCTGCTGGCCCACCCCGCACGAGACGACCAGCACCGCGAGCAGGGCCGTCGCGAATACCTTCAGATTCCTCATCGAACCGAACACGCTACTCCTTCCCAAAGATTTGCTTCCAGAGACCCTTACCCGCTCTAGCCGGACATGTTCTACTCCTCACCTCTACGGAAAAACTCGTTCAGGAACACGGCCACGAGGAGCAAGACGCCGAGGATAAAGAGCTGCCAGGTGCTCGGAACCCCGGCCAGGAGCAGGCCGTTGCGCAGTATCGCGATGATGACGATGCCGAGTACGGTCCCGCCTATGGTCCCCGAGCCACCGTAGATGCTCGCCCCCCCGAGCACGACGGCGGAGATCACATCCAGTTCCAGCCCCAGGCCGACGTCGCCCCTGGCCGTATAGACCCTCGACGTGTAGATAACGGACGCGATCGCCACGAGCAGCCCGATGCCGGTGTAGATGGCCACCTTGACCCTGCGGATGGGCACGCCAGAGAAACGCGCCGCCTCTTCGTTGTTCCCTATGGCGTAGACGTAGCGCCCGAAGCTGGTGCGCGAGAGTATGACCCACACGACCACCACGGCGACCAGGAAGATAATAAGCTGGCCCGGCACCGCGCCGAGCAGGTATGCCTGCCCGAAGTAGGCGAACCAGGGAGGAAAATCCGAGACGGCCCGCGCGCCCGTCAGGCCGTAGGCAAGCCCCTGGAAGAGGGCGAAAGTCCCCAGGGTAACGACGAGAGGGTGCAGATCCAGGAACGTTATGAAGATGCTGTTGAAGAATCCGGCGGACATACCGACCACGAGGCCGAACAAGATGGCAACGGGCAAAGGGAGTCCCGCTGCAAAGGTGAAACCGACGGCCACGGAGACCAGCGCCAGGTTCGATCCGACCGAGAGATCTATCCCTCCCGTGATGATGATCAGGGTCATCCCCAGCGCCATCAGGCCCACCTCGACAAAGTAGCGCGAGGTATTGAGCAGATTACCGAGGGTGAAGAAGAGGGGCGAGAGCAGGCTCATCACGATGACCAGCGCGACAAGGACGCATAGCAAGACCAGCTCGCGGGAGAACCGCAGGCGCCGCATGGCCGCGACCGCCGAGCTCATACGACGCCTCCCAAGAGCCGTCTGCGCAGGACGTCGGTGGTCACGGCGAGCAGGATCAGGGCTCCGAGCACGGCCTGCTGCCAGATGCCAGGCACCCCGACTAGCACGAGGCCGTTCAGGATGACGCCTATGAGGATCGCACCGGTCAGGGCGGCGAGTGAAGAGCCGCGTCCTCCCGAGATGCTCGTCCCGCCTATCACGACGGCGGCGACGACCTGAAGCTCGAGGCCGGTACCGGTGTTGGTCTGCACCGAGCCCGCGCGCCCCATATAGATCATGGAGGCTATGCCGACGAAGACGCCAACGAGCACGAAGGCGAAAAACCGGACCCAGTTCGTGGCCAGCCCGGCCAAACGGGCCGCCCGCCGGTTGCCACCGACGGCGTAGACGTCCCGGCCCCAGGTGGAATGGCGTCCGACGACCTCCATCACGACGAATAGGCCGAAGAGGATTATCACCGGAACGCTCAAGCCAAACACGTTCCCCATGCCCAGGACCCTGGATGCGTTGGGGACGCCGGTGATCCAGGCTCCACCTGTGACCAGCAGGATCACACCCCGCAAAGCGTACAGCATCCCGAGCGTCACGATGATGGAAGGGATACGCGCCAGCGTGACGAGGGTACCGTTGATCGCCCCGCAAAGGGCGCCGACGGCGACGGCGGCCACAAGCGGCAACAGGAACCCGCCGGTACTCTGCGCCGCGGCGCCCCCGGCCACCGCGCACAGACCCAGCATCGAGCCCGTCGAGATATCGATCTCCCCGCAAAGGACGACCTGGTTTACCGCGAGGGCTATGATCCCGAGCACGGCCACGGAAGTGAGAATGGACTCGAGGTTGGGCACACTGAGGAACTTGTCGCTGAGCACCGAGAAGGCCACCCCGAGCAAGACCAGGAAGGCGAGCGCCGGAGTCTCCGGACGACCGAGGTACCGACGGAATCGCGCATCGCCCTCCGCGCCTGCGACCCGAGCCCTCGCCTCACTCATCCTCGTAAACCTCCTGCTCAGTTCCGCCGGTGGCCGCGGTCATCACGCTCTCCTGGGTCGCCTCACCGCGCGAGAACTCGCCCGAGATACGGCCCTCGCGCATCACCAGCACACGGTCGGCCATCGAGAGTACTTCCTCCAGCTCGGAGGAGATCAGCAAGATCGCCTTGCCCTCCTTCGCCAGGTCATCCATGAGGCGGTAGATCTCCGACTTCGCCCCGACGTCGACGCCCCGCGTGGGCTCATCAAGCAGCAAGACGTTCGGCTCGCCGGCGAGAGACTTGGCGACGACGACCTTCTGCTGGTTCCCCCCCGAGAGCCGGTTCACGGGCGCGGAGACCTCAGCCCCCCTTATAGACAGCTCTCCCATGAACCTGTCCGCGATGGAGCGTTCTGAGCGGGATATGAACCCGAGCCGGGAAATGCGGTCGAGGATGCTCAGGGTAATGTTGTTCTTGATGGAGAAGGGCAGGATGAGGCCCTGGGAGCGGCGCTCCTCGGGTACGTAGAATATCCCTCTCTCCATCGCGGTCTGCGGGGAGTGGATCCTGGCCTCCTCCCCTTCGACGAAGATTTCACCAGAGTCAGGGTGGCGAATCCCGAAGATGGACTGGGCCAGCTCGGTACGCCCGGCCCCCACGAGGCCGGCGAGGCCCAGAATCTCCCCCCTGCGTAATGTGAGATCCACGTCCTCGAACTCCCCGTCCCGGGTGAGGCCCCTGACCTCGAGCACCGTCTCGCCGGGACTGCTCTGGCTGCGGGTGAAGAGCTCGTGGAGGGGCCGGCCGACCATGAGGCGGACGAGTTCTTCGGCGTCGAGTTCGGAGGCTGGCGCTGTCTTGATGTGGTGGCCGTCCCTGAGCACGGTGATTCGGTCGGAGATCTCGAAGATCTCCTCCAGCCTGTGGGAGATGTACACCACGCCAACGCCCTCGGCGGTGAGGTCTTCGATGATACCGAAGAGCTGGCGGGTCTCTCGCTCGGTCAGGGAAGAGGTCGGCTCGTCCATGATCACGGCCCGCGCCTCGCCCACGAGCGCCCGCGCGATGGCCACGATCTGCTGCTCGGCCGCCGAGAGCCGCTTTACGGCGGACGTGGCGTCGAGGCCGACGCCGAGGTCGTCGAGCCTCTTGCGCGCCTCGCCCCGCATGGTCTCCCAGTCCAGGCCGCCCCAGCCGGTACGGGGCCGCTTGCGGCCCACGAACAGGTTCTCGGCCACGGTGAGCTCGGGGAACAGGTCGAGCTCCTGCGGGATCATGGCTATGCCTGATGCCTCCGCGTCGCGCGGCGAGGAGAAGGAGGCGGCCTCACCACCCATCTCGAACGTCCCCTCATCGGGACTGTAGAGACCGTCCACGATCTTCATGAGCGTGCTTTTGCCGGCGCCGTTCTCCCCGACCAGGGCGTGTACCTCACCCGGCCGCAGGTCGAAGGCGACATCTTCTACCGCGACCACACCCCCGAACCGCTTGGTAACGCCATCGAGCCTGAAGATGGGCGCCGTCTCGGTCGCCGGGGCTCGGGTCTCCTCCGGCTCTCTCAAGTGCCCTCTCCTTCCGGATCCAGCCGCGGCGCGGCCCCGATAAGATCTCGCAGCTTCTCGTAAGCCTCTTGCCACCCGTACTCTCTACCCTGCGGCTCGTACTCTTGCACCTCCACCGAGCGGCGCACGGCCTCTCTTATCTCCTCCAGCGAAGCCAGGTGTCCTCGGGCGTAAGCCTGGATCATGAGGTTCCCTAGCGCCGTAGCCTCGACGGGTCCGGCAAGCACCGGGCGTCGCGTCGCGTCTGCGGTAAGCTGGCAGAGGAGCGAGTTCTGAGATCCTCCACCGACCACGTTGACCGCCCCGATGGCCCGGCCGGCCAGGCTCTCGGCTTGCTCTATGGCGTGCCTGTACTTGAGCGCCAGGCTCTCGAAGACACACCGCGTCACCGCGGCGGGCTCTTTTGGCGGTCTCTGTCCCGTCTCCTCGCAGAAGCTCCGGATGCGCGAGGCCATGTCTCCGGGAGCCAGGAACGCGGGATGGTCGGGGTCGACGAGCGGACCGGCGGGCGGCGCGACTTCGGCGAGATGGGCCAACTCCTCGTATGAGTACTCGTGGCCTTCCCTCGCCCATTGCCTGCGGCACTCCTGCAGCAACCAGAGACCCATAACGTTCTTCAAGAGGCGCGTCTTGCCCCCGAATCCACCCTCGTTGGTGAAGTTGGCTTTCAGTCCTTCTGCGGTCGCGACGGGACCGGGGAGCTCCACCCCGACGAGAGACCAGGTGCCGCTCGAGATGTAGGCGAAGTCCTCGCCTTCGGCGGGCACCGCTACTACGGCCGAGGCCGTGTCGTGGGAGGCGACCGCGAACACGGGCGGTCCGGCGCCGACTTCTTCCGCCACCTCGGGGAGCAGAGGACCCAGTTCGGTGGCCGGCTGGACGATGGGCGCGAGGATGCGGGAGGGGAGATCCAGTCTCTTCGAGAGGTCCCTGGCCCATCCGCCCGCTTCGAGATCCAGTAACTGCGTGGTCGTGGCGTTGGTGTACTCGCAGGTCTTCTCGCCGGTGAGCCAGTAGTTCATGAGGTCGGGGATCAGGAGCATCGTCTCGGCGGCCTCGAGGAGGGGAGAGTTCCTCATGGCGAGGAGCTGGTAGAGGGTGTTTATGGGCAGGAACTGGATGCCCGTGGTCTGGTAGATCTCCTCCTTCGGCACGAGTCCGAAGGCCTCCTCCATCATGCCCTCCGTGCGCGCGTCACGATGGTGGTAGGGGTTCGAGACGAGCGCCCCTTCCCGATCCAGAAGCCCGAAGTCAACTCCCCAGGAATCTATCCCGATACCGTCGATCTTCTCCTCCCGCATGGCTTTCGTCAGCCCGTCCTTGATCTCCGAGAGTATCCGCAGAACGTCCCAATGCAACCCGTCGGGCAGTCGAACAGGCATGTTCGGGAAGCGATGGACCTCTTCTAGCGACACGCGCCCGCCTTCGAAGCGTCCGAGCACGACGCGCCCGCTCTCGGCTCCGAGGTCTACCGCGAGATACCCGCCGCTCATCCTCGCGCCATCCTGCCCTCGAACTCGTAACGTCCCGATCCGACGGCGAGAACGGTCTCCCCCTCGCTGGAGCGCAGGAACTCGACGCCTTCGGCCTCATGCACGGGCCTGCCGCCCTCCGTGACATCGTCCGTGGAAGGCATGTGAACCGTGGCCGTGGTATTGGGGGGGATGAGCGCTTCGAGGACGAACCGGTCGGCCTCGAACTTCCAGGAGCTCGAGATCCTGCCGCGAACCGAATGGTACTCGGCCCTCGCGTGGGTCAGGTTGCCGCCGGGACGGGGACGGATGACGATCTGGCCGTAGCCCAGCGTCCCGAAGTCTATCCCCGCCACGTAGCGGTACAGCCACTCGCCCACCGAGCCCAGAGAGTAGTGGTTGAAGGAATTCATGTTCGGCGACTGGAAGCCGTTCTCTTCGGTCCAGCCGTCCCAACGCTCCCAGATCGTGGTGGCCCCGTTCTTTATGGTGTACCCCCACGAAGGGTAGGTCTCGTTCTCCAGCAGGCGATAGGCGACGTCCGTGTATCCGGCCTCCGTCAAGGACCGGGCACAGGTAGCCGACGCCTACGAAACCCCGTCGAGAGGTGCCAGTCTTCCCTCTCTATGGTCCTCACCAGGTGCTCCGCGGCGGCGGATCTCAGGTCTTCCGGTAAAAGATCCATGTGCAAGGCGAGGAGGTAGCAAGTCTGGGTGTCGCCCTCTATCCCTCCGTCGGGTGAGACGTAGGATTCTTGGAAAGCCGCTTTGATGCGCCTGTTGAGGTCCCTGTACTTCATTGCGTCCTCGTGGCGGCCCGTGGCCTCTGCCATCTCGGCCATGAGCTTCGCGTCGTAGGCCCAGTAGGCCGTGGCGAGGAGGGGTTTGGGGGTATGATCTCCCTTCGGTGAGAGCCAGTCGCCGTAGTTGTTTCCCATGCGATTCTTGCGAATGAGGTCAGGGTTGGCCTCGTGCAGATACTCCATCCAGCGGGCCATGGCGTCGTAGTGGCGCTCGACGATGCGCGTGTCGCCATACGTACGGTAGATCGTCCACGGCACGATAACGCCAGCGTCACCCCAGGCCGGAGCGCCCCACCTCAGGTCGATAAGTTCCGAACCTCTCAGCAGGGGTGCCACATCGGGAAAGGCACCTTCGGGGGACTGGGCGTCCTCGACATCGACCATCCATTTCTCGAAGAAGGCGGCGACGTCCATGTTGAAAGAGGCGGTGCGAACGAAGATCTGAGCGTCCCCCATCCAACCGAGGCGCTCGTCGC
Source organism: uncultured Rubrobacteraceae bacterium (assembly GCA_963811295.1). Lineage (GTDB taxonomy): Bacteria > Actinomycetota > Rubrobacteria > Rubrobacterales > Rubrobacteraceae > Rubrobacter_D. The sequence goes on from CAWEQZ010000038.1 coordinate 53,499, forward strand.
GCTGCGGGCAGTCGGTCGGCACGCTCAGGAAGTTGCCGCGCTGGCCCCAGACGATGTTCTCCTGGAGTTTGTTGACCAGAGAGCTGGAACACTCGAAAGACCCGCTCGGAGGCGTGGCGGAGTGGACTACGCGGCCCGTGATCGCACCGGGCTGGGGCTCACCCGGATAGCCTGTGACCTCGACGTAGCGAAAGCCGTGAAACGTGAAACGCGGCTCGTAGACCTCCTCGCCCTCGCCCCCAAGCACGTAGTGGTCCGTAGCCCTGGCGGAGCGCAGGTTGGAGGTGTAGATCGTACCGTCGGGGTTCAAGGTCTCGGCGTGGCGCAGGGTCACTTTGGTTCCCGCTTCGCCTTCGACCTTCAGGCACACCCACCCGACCATGTTTCTGCCAAGGTCGAAGACGTAACGACCGCTCTCTGGCTCGGTGACGGTCTTCGCTTCCAGCTCTTCTATTACCCTGACGCCCTCGTCCGGCTGGGCGACGAGGTTGGTGTCCCCTATCTCCTCTACTTCCACCCCGTCCCATCCAGAGTCTTCGAAGCCGGGCTCAGCCCAGCCAGGCATCTCCCTGCGGGCGTCGTAGGACTCGCCCATGAGGAGGTCCGAGTAGAGGATCGGGCCCTTCGAGCAACTCCACGAGCCGTCGGTCGCGAGGCTCTCCATCGTGCCGTCCTCGTACTCGACGTCGAGCTGCGCTAGAAGCTGTGGGCGAGGACCGTAGAGGGCGCCCCTGTGTTTGGGGTCGAACCCGAAGAATCCTGCGAACCAGCCGTCGCCGAGGACGGCGCCGAGGGCGTTGGGACCATCCACGAGCAGCGGCGTGACGTCGTATGTCTGGTACTGGATGCGCCTTTCGTAATCCGTCCAGCCTGGGGCCAGCACATCGTTTCCTACCCTGTTTCCGTTTACGTACAGTTCGTAGACACCGCGGGCGGTCGCGTACATCCTTGCCCTGCGGACTGGTTTGTCCAGCGAAAATTCTTTGCGCAAGTAAGGGCTCGGGGCGAGCCCATTGGCCAGGTCGTCGTACTCGTCTCCCGACGGAGGCTCCATGTCCCCTGCCGGGCCTTTGCCGGCGGAGATCCAGGTTCCCTCCCAATCCGACCTCTCCAGCAAGCCCGTCTCGAAGACGGCCGGAGGGCTGTAGGGCGAGGCGTCGCCAGCCCCGTCCCAGACACGTACCTTCCACATGCAGGGCGAGCCCGACCGCAGTGCCTCGCCCTCGTACTCGACGCCGATGGTGCGCCGGGACTCGACCCTGCCGCTATCCCACAGGAGGTTCTCCTCCGCTTCGAGGTCCTCCTCGTTTCGTGCGACCAGGATGCGGTAGGCGGACTGCGTCTGGTTCCGTTCCTCCGACTCGAGCGCCCAGCTTAGTCTAGGCGATCTCACGTCGATGCCTAAAGGATCTACGCGGTACTCGCACTTGAGACCTACGGGCCTGAGTTTCGATGGAGCCATCTGTCAGGCCGTAACCTGCTCGCGCGCCGGTCGGCCGCTGCGCTCGGCTTCGATCTCCTCGAGAGACTTGCCTGCGGTATTCGGCATGAACACGAAGCCGACCACGCCGCTTATGAGGAGGAAGATCATGAGGATCAGGGCGACTGGCCTGATGCTCAAACTCGCGAGCACGGGCACGAAGAAGCTCCAGATGCCGAGGAGCAATCGAGCGACACTGAATGTGAGCCCCTGCGCAGTGGTTCTGAGCATGGTGGGGAACAGTTCCTGCGACCACGTCTTGTAGAATGGTTCTCCCGCAAGCGCAGCTCCGATGCCGAAGAGACCGACCAGGGCGATGGCCGTCGCTGTATTGAAGGGGAAGATGAGCAGCTGTGCTACGCTGGCAACGTTCAAGACGGCCCCCACGCCCCACATGATGCGGCGACTCCGGTCGCTGCGGTCGCTAAAGGGCATGAAGATCAGGACAACGACCACCAGTGTGATGACAAAACCGGCACACGACAGGGCGACGCTGGCCGCCTGACTCTGCGTCCCGATGGTCTTGAGGATGTAGGGAGAGAAGACGCCGAAGGTCCCCGCGGCCAGGTTCCAGAACAGGTACACGGTCGCGGTGAACACTATCGCCGCTAGGGTCGGCCCGGAAAACAGGCCGGCGAGACGGCTCGCGGCAAGCGGGGCGGGCGGCACCGGCGCCTCCCCGGGCTGCGCTTCCGGGTCAGACGTGGGCTCCGTCTCGCCGGCGCCCGAGGCGGCGGTCCAAATGGCGGACTCCACCATCCCACGCCTGAGGGCCCACGTGACTATCGCGACTACAAACAGGTGGGCGAAAACTATCCTGCTCCCGAGCACGCCGTACGACGTGAGCGCGAACGCCAGCACATATACGACTATCGGGCCCAGGCTCCAGGCTACCTGGCTGAGGCCCATCAGCCTGCCACGGGCCTTGCTGGGCGAGAACTCGCCGATCAGTGCGAGTGAGGTCGGCACGTCGGCGCCGACTGCTACACCCACTATGAAGGTCCCGATAAGGAGCATCGGCAAGTTGACCGAGAAGACTATCAGCAGGGTCCCCAAGCCGTAAACGAGCAGGTCGTACTGGTAGATCCGTTTGCGGCCGAACAGGTCGCCGAGCCGCCCCCCGATCAGGGCTCCGATCGCCGCCCCAAAGGCGTTAGGACCCAGGGCTGCGAGCAGTCCCACGGTGGTGCTGCTCATGCCGAGATACTCCTGCCAAAGCGCGAGGCCAGCAGCGAGGGCCACGATGGACCCGGCGTCCAGGTAGGATGCCATGCCAGCCAGGACAGTCCACCTCCATTGTTGGGCCGTGACGTGACTGTCGTCGTGTTGCCTGTTTACATCCGCCTCTGAACTAGCCATGATCTAGAAAGAGCCTCCCCCTGCTCGTCGCTTCCGTCCAACATCCCCTATCACCGTCACAACGCTCCCTCTGGTCAGCCCCCACTTCTCATACGCCCTGCACGTCCACCCCGAGGTCCTCCAGAGCCTCCACGTGCGGCCGGCGGGCGTCAGCAGTCACCACCAGGCTGACCTCCGAGACGTGGGCGATGACGCTGGAGCCTCTCTGCTCGAACTTCCTGCCGTCAACAAGCAAAACAGGCCTCTCGGACTGCCGGATCATCGCCCTCTTGACCTCGGCTTCGAGCGGGTTGATGTCCGTGAGATATCCCTGCGGGGTGATCCCCTTGACGCTTATAAAGGCCCTGTCCGCGATGTAAGACTCGATGGTCTGTATCGTGCACGGCCCTACGAACGAGAGGGTGAGCGCCCGGAAGATCCCCCCCAGACCCACCATGCTCGCCCCGGAAGGATCCGCGGTCGTGAAGAGGTCCATTACCGGCACCAGGTTGGTCAGGCAGGTGACGCCAGAGGTGCCGGCCAGGATGCGCCGCGCCGCATAGTACGCCGTGGTCGAAGAGTCGATAAACACGGTCTCATCCGCCTCAAAGAGCGTCGCGGCGGCGCGCGCCAGCCGCTTTTTCTGCTCGACCGCCTCACCCAGCCGCTGCTGGAAGGAGTCCTCGTGCTGCGTGAGCCCGGGCGCAACGGCCCCCCCATGGGTCCTCTTGACCTTCCCCCGACGTTCGAGCAACGCAAGATCCCGCCTCGCAGTAGCCGCCGAGATGCCAAGCTCCTTCTCCAACCCGGCTACCGTGACACTCCCCGCCTCGCGAACCAGCATCACGATCCGCTGCAGACGTTGTTCCGGTGGTTCTGCGCGTTTTTTCGACATATTGTGATCGACCGAGCAGTTTTTCTTCTAAACCGCTCAAATCCTTCCCTAGCTCGCGCATACTGTAATGGAGGCTTCATATCGATGCAAGCCTGAGCTCAGTACTTCACGCCGGGGTGGCGGTGGGTTAAGGTAGGGTTAGGGTGTGATCCTGTGCGCCCCAGGGGTGCTCCTTTATCATGGTGTCCGAGCCGGGTGTGGAGACCGTCCTACACTGAGCGGGGGTGAACAGGTTGTGGTGCGCGAAGGGTTGACGCGGAGACAGGGCGGCGAGGAAGACTTCCGCTGGCGCGGGGAGGACGTCTCTCGCATCGAGGGATTCTCGGACGCCGTCTTCGCCTTCGCGGTAACGCTCCTGGTGGTGTCCCTGGAGGTCCCCAAGACCTTCGACGAGCTGCTCGCGACCATGCGGGGTTTCTTCGCGTTCGCGATCTGCTTCGCGCTGCTCCTCGCCGTGTGGTACGACCACTACAAGTTCTTCAGACGCTACGGCCTGATGGACACCCCCACCCGATGGTTGAACTCGGCGCTGCTCTTTCTCATGCTCCTTTACGTCTACCCCCTGAAGTTTCTCTTCACCATGGCAATAGACGAGTGGTTGGGTTTCGGCAACAGCGAGATGATAGAGACTTCCCAGGTACCGCTGTTGATGGTCATCTACGGCGCAGGCTTCATCGCCATACAGCTCGTGTTCTTTCTGATGTACCTGCGGGCCTACTCGCTGCGCGCCGCCCTGGAGCTCGACTCGCAAGAGCTGTCGGTGACGCGCGAGGAGATGCAGGGCTTCTTCCTCAACGTCTTGGTCGGGCTGGTCTCGGTCGCCATAGCCGCCCTCGGAGGTGTCGGGGCGATCACCTGGGCAGGGTCGGTCTACTTGCTGGTCTTCCCACTGCAGGTGATCAACGCCCGCGTTATGGACTCCCGCAGAAAGAAGGAGAAGTCGTCCCACAGTCAGGCCAGGAAAGAAGACGCAGACAGCGAAGGATCGTAGCCGCCGGTCTGGCAGTAACGTCCCTGACCGCCCGCGTTTGACAGGTATCCTGATTGGTATGACAATGCTTTGGGGACATGGAGCAATCACGACGAACCAGGCTCAGGGACCGGGCGGCGGACCAGTTGCTGGAGATGGTGATCTCGGGCGGGCTGGAGCCGGGGGAGCGTCTTCCGCCCGAGCGTGAGCTGTGTGCGCATCTCGGGGTGAGCAGGACGGTAGTGAGGGAGGCTCTGAACCTGCTCGAGGCCCGCGGCCTCATCAGCATCGAGCACGGCCGCGGCGCTGTGGTAAGCGGTGGCAATCCGCGGGCCGTGCGTGACACGCTCGGTCTGCTCCTGCGCGTACAACCGAAGACGTTGTGGGAGCTTCTTGAGATACGCAGGATCCTCGAAGTCGAGGTCGCAGGGATCGCGGCGGAGCGTGCCGGCCCCGGTGACGTAACGGCTATGCGCCTCCAGCTCGACAGAATGGGGAAATCTATCGACGCGCCCGAGGGCTACGTCGACGCCGACGTCGAGTTTCATGCGCTGCTGGCGCGGGCGACCCGAAACGAGGTCTTGCTGACCATGCTCGAGCCCGTAGTCGACCTGCTGCGGGCGAGTCGCCGAGTGAGCGCAGCCAGGCCAGGTAACGCGCTAAGGGCTTTAGGGGAGCACGAGCAGATCCTGCACCGGGTGGAGGCAGGAGATGCAGCCGGAGCGCGGGAGGAGATGCGCGCCCACCTCGCGAAGACGGCCGAGGACATCGAGGCTGCCATTGGTGAAGGAGTACTCGACGCCGGAGAGCTCTCAGAGAAGGAGGGAGTATGAAGGCCCACGAGCTGTTGTCCGGGCTGGGGTTGCCAGGACGCGACCTCTACGATCTGCCCGATTCGGAGAAGCGCTTCCCTGACGGGGCGCAGTACAGGGTCGAGATCCCCAGCGTCGAAGGACCGCGGGTGCTCGAGGCGGTCATCGAGGAGGCCGACAGAAGGGAAGTCCAGATCCACCGCGTCTCTCAGGGGTCGGGGATCATGCTCCTCACGGACGCCGAGATCCTGGAGATGTGCCACATGGCGCGCGAGGCCGCCCTGGAGCTCTCGCTCTTCGTAGGACCGCGGGCTTCGTGGGAGACCGGCGCGACCGCCGTCTCCGGCGCCGGCAAGGTCCTCGGGGCCCAGCACCGCGGCCAGGACCAGCTCGCCTACGCCATCGAAGACGTGCTGCGCGGCGTCTCTCTAGGACTACGCGGGGTGCTCGTCGCCGACGCCGGACTCCTCTGGGTCCTGAGGGACCTCAAGGCGCAGGGAGGGTTGCCCGAGGACCTCATCCTGAAGGTCTCAGTACAGCTCGCTGCGGCCAACGCAGCGGCCGTAAAGGCGATGGAGGACCTCGGGGCGGACACGTACAACGTGCCCACAGACCTGTCGCTGGCCCAGCTCGCTGCGATACGCGCCGTAACTGATCTCCCCCTGGACGTGTACGTCGAGGTGCCCGACGACTTCGGCGGGTTCGTGAGGCACTACGAGATACCGGACCTCGTAAGGGTCGCATCGCCCGTCTTCGTCAAGTTCGGCCTGAGGAACGCGCCGAACATCTACCCCAGCGGGACGCACCTGGAGGCGACCGCGGTCGCCCTCGGAAGGGAGAGAGTCAGGCGCGCCAGGATCGGACAGGAGATGCTCGCACGCTACTATCCCGAGGCCGAGACCACCCCGCCGGGCGCGACCTTCCCCGGCTTGCCGGTCGACGCCGAGGTAAAGGAGAAGGCATGAAGATAACCCACGTAGAGACGTTCGTCGTCGGCACCGAGTGGCGCAACCTGACCATCGTCCGCGCCCACACGGACGAGGGATTGACGGGCCTGGGAGAAGCGCGGATGGTCAACCACACGGACGCGCTGGTCGGGTACCTGGCCGAGGCGGCCCCGAGGCACCTCGTCGGGCACGACCCGTTCAAGATAGAGGAGTTGGTCAAGAAGATGGGCCGCGACGACTTCTCGCGCGCCGGCGAGGTGATGAGCAGCGGCATCGCGATGTTCGAGACGGCTTGCTGGGACATCGTCGGCAAGGCGCTCGGCCAGCCCGTCTACAACCTGCTCGGCGGACCTGTCAGGGACAGGGTCAAGGCCTACGCCAACGGCTGGTATCGGGTGGAGCGCACGCCCGAGGAGTTCCACGAGGCCGCGAAGAAGGTCGTAGAGCGCGGGTACAGGGCGCTGAAGCTGGATCCCTTCGGTCCGGGACACTACGAGCTGGAGTACGAAGAGAAGATAAAGGCCGTCTCGCTCGTCGAGGCCGTCCGCGATGCGATAGGACCAGAGGTAGAGATCCTGCTGGAGATGCACGGCCGCTTCTCTCCCGCTACCGCAATAGAGATGGCCAGGATGCTCCAGCCCTTCGGACTCGGCTGGGTCGAGGAACCCGTGCCTCCGGTCAACCTGAAAGCACTGAAGAAGGCTTCCGATGGCATAGAGGCGACCGTCGCCACGGGCGAGCGCATACACCAGCGGCTCGAGTACAGGGAGGTCTTCGAGCTTCAGGCGGCTGATGTGATACAGCCCGACATAAGCCACATCGGCGGGCTCCTGGAGACGAAGAAGCTCGCATCGTGGGCCGACGCGTACTACGTGACCATCGCCCCGCACAACGTAGGAGGCCAGATCAACACCGCCGCAGCCCTCCACCTCGCCGCCTGCACCACGAACTTCCGCATCCAGGAGTACTTCAACGACTTCGCCGACCCCTGGGTCCGCGAGACGGCCCCGGCCTCTCCGAAGTCAGAGACGGCTACTTCGAGCTCCCCAAGGGTCACGGCCTCGGAGTCGAGCTCGACGAGGAAGTCATCGAAGCCCACCCCAAGCAGGACGTCCACTTCAACCTCTTCGCCGAGGGCTGGGAGAGGCGCGAGGGCGCGGGGGCGAACCAGTGAGCGACCTCTCGGGAAAGAAAGCCCTGGTCACCGGCGCCGGGATGGGGATAGGCCAGGGCATCGCCGTGGAGCTCGCCCGCCGCGGAGCCGAAGTCGCCGTCCACTACGCCCACACCGAGCCGGAAGAGACCGTCTCGCAGATACAGGAGCTCGGCGCCAGGGCCGCAACGGTGCAGGGCGACCTGAGCAAGGTAGAAGCCTGCGAGCGTACGGTGGACGCTGCGGCCGAGGCCCTCGGCGGTCTCGACACGCTCGTCAACAACGCCGGCGTCACGAAGACGCTCGACTTCCTCGATACTGACGAGGAGACCTACGACTCGGTCTTCGACCTCAACATGAAGGGCTACTTCTTCCTCGCCCGCAGGGCCGTACCTCTCATGATGGAGAGGGGAGGCGGGAGCATAGTCAACATAACTTCCGTCCACGGGTTCGCGGGCTTCCCCAACCACACGGCCTACGCGGCTACCAAAGGCGCGATCAACGCCTTCACCCGCCAGCTAGCCATCGAACTCACAGACCGCAAGGTCCGCGTCAACGCCGTCGGCCCCGGCATCATCGAGGTCCCCCGCTACTTCGACATCCCGAACTATACGACCGAGTTCGGCAATACCCTCGTCCCCTGGGGCCGGGTCGGATACCCCGAAGACGTCGCCCCAGCAGTAGCCTTCCTGGTCTCCGACGCCGCCGACTTCGTTACAGGACAGGTCCTCTACGTGGACGGCGGTACCACGGCCAGGATGGGCCTCTGGTGGGACCAGGGAGACGGTCCAGAGTAACGCCAGGCGGGCGAGCTTGACACGGATACACATTGGTATAACAATGTCGGCAGGGGAAGGGCTGTTGGAGAGCTAAAGACAGGGGTGATAGATGAGTGAGCGTGGATCCGGGCTCGGGGACTACAGGCTGGGCCGCAGGCAGTTTCTCGCGGGGAGTGCGCTGGCGTCTGCGGCATTGCTGCTTGCGGGGTGCAGGCAGCAGGCTGCGCAGCAGGCGAGCCAGGGCGGTGGAGGCGGGTCTGGCGGCGACTTTCCGGACACGCCGGAATGGAACTTCGTCTTCGTCAACCACGTGACGACGAACCCGTTCTTCGTACCGACCCAGTACGGTATCGAGGACGCGCAGGCTCTGCTCGGGACTACTTCGCAGTGGACGGGCTCGGAGAAATCCGTCGTCTCGGAGATGGTCGACGCGATGAACACGGCCATCTCGGGCAACGCCAACGGCATAGCCGTCTGTGTCGTAGACCCCGTGGCTTTCAACGATCCGATCCAGAAGGCCCTGGACAATGGTATCCCTGTCATCGCCTACAACGCCAACGGCAAGGGGCCGGGGACGAACCCCGCGCTCGCGTACGTGGGTCAGGACCTCTTCCAGTCAGGCGTCGAGATGGGCAAGCGGATCGTCAGCCTCGTCGACGAGGGGCTTGTGGCGCTCTTTATAGCGACGCCGGGCCAGCTCAACATCCAGCCGAGAATAGACGGCGCGAAGCAGGCCATAGAGGACTCTGGGGCGAACATAGAGATCCAGCAGGTCACAACGGGCGCGGAGTTTCCTGAGGAGAGGTCCAGGATCGAAGCCTGGTACAACGGTCACCAGGACGTGGCAGGAATGTTCGCCGTGGACGCGGGGAGCACCCAGGGCGTCGCCCAGGTGATGGAGCAGTTCGGGCTGCACGACAAAGGCGTCAGGGCCGGCGGGTACGATCTCCTTCCGGAGATCCTCAAGCTAATCAAGGCCGGTCACATAGACTTCACCCTCGACCAGCAACCCTATCTGCAGGGCTTTTTCCCGGTCATGCAGCTCTACCTTTACAACATCTCCGGAGGGGTAACGGGACCGGCCGAGACGAACACGGGCCTCATCTTCATCACGCCCGACACGGTGGACCGCTACCTCGAGACCACGTCGCGCTTCGAGGGGGACTCCGAAGCGCAGAAGATCGTGAAGGCGCCCTCGTAAGTCTCTAGGTCCTCGCGAAGAGCGGGAGGAGGAAACGTGAGCGAGACCACCGGCGAGAGCACCACGCGGGAGACGGAGGGTACCGGGACCCAAGAACAGGGTTTCGTCGGCAGGCTGTTGAGCAGCCTCGTCCGGGTACGGGAGGTGAGCATCCTCATCGTCCTCGTAGGGTTGGCGCTCTACTTCCAGGCGGCGAACAGCGCGTTCCTCTCGCAGCAGAACATCCTCTCGCTCGCCCAGTACGCCGTGCCTTACGTGGTTATCGCATCGTCGTTGTGTTTGCTGCTCATCTGCGGTGAGATCGACCTCTCCGTCGGCCAGTCTTTCGCGTTCGCGCCCATCGTGATGTACCTGGCCTACGACAAGCTCTTCCTGGTTTTGCCGCTCGCGGTCCTCGTCGGGCTCCTGGCCGTAGCGGTGGTCGGGCTAGTGAACGGCCTGATCACCGTCTACCTCGGCGTGTCGTCGCTGATCACGACGCTAGGGATGTTCTTCCTTCTGGCGGGTCTGAACGTGACGCTCACCGGCGGCTTCCCCGCGACCACGCCTGAGACGAGCCCCATCACCCAGGTCCTCGGGGAGTACTCCTGGTCGGGGACCATCTGGGCCTTGATCATCGTGGCCGTTTTGCAGCTCGTCCTGTTGCGCACCCGGTGGGGGCTCCACACCTACGCCACGGGCGGCAACCCGCTCGGGGCGAGGGAGGCGGGCGTGGGCGTCGCCCGCATCAAGATCGGCAACTTCATGCTCTGCGGCGTGCTCGGCGGTTTCGTCGGCATCATCGAAGCCTTCCGCATAAACTCCATAGACCCGCTCGCCGGCGGACCCGACATCGTACTGCTCTGCATCGCCGCTGCGGTCATAGGGGGGACGGCGCTGCTAGGTGGGGTCGGGACCGTTACTGGCGCGTTCCTCGGGGCGCTGGTCCTCACCATCCTCCGCAACGGCTTCACCCTGCAGGGCATAAGCGCCTACACCTACAACATCATCTTGGGCGTCGCCATCCTTATCGCCATGATCCTGAACGTCTACGTCGCAAGGTTGCGCGGCGCAGGGAGGGAATGATGGAGAAAGCAACGGCTCCACGAACGGCTCGGACTTCCTGCGTGTCGAGGGCGTCGTCAAGAACTTCGGTGCGGTCTCCGTCCTCAAGGGCGTTGATCTGCACGTCAGGGAAGGGGAAGTGCTCGGACTTATCGGGGACAACGGGGCGGGCAAGAGCACGCTGCTCAAGACCATTACGGGCTTCCACCGCCCCGACGAGGGCAGGATCCTGATTGAAGGAGAAGAGGTGAACTTGCGCTCCGTCTCCCAGGCGCGCTCTTTGGGAATCCAGACCGTCTACCAGGACCTCGCGCTCGTCAACGAGCTCTCGGTCTTCCACAACATGTTCTTGAACGGCGAGATGACCGTCGGACCCTTCCTGAACAACCGCAAGATGAAAGAGAAGACCTCCCAATACCTCGCAGATATGGGCGTCAACATCCCCTCCATAGACACCGAGGTGGCGAGACTCTCGGGCGGGCAGCGCCAGGCCATAGCCGTCGCGCGCGCGGTCTACTCGGACGCGAAGATGCTGCTCCTCGACGAGCCGCTCGCGGCGATGGGCGCCAAGGAGGGAGCCCTGATCCTGGACCTCATCCAACGCCTCAAAGATGAGCGGGGCATACCCATGATCCTGATCGTCCACAACTACGCCCAGGTCTTCGACGTCTGCGACCGGGTCAACCTCCTAAGAAACGGCCGTATAGAGTACGACAAGCCGGTCGCCGAGAGCTCCGTCGAAGAACTCACCGAACTCGTCGTCTCCGAGTACCGCAAAGCCCGAGAGACCGGTAACGGCGGGTAGGGGCGCCGCCCCTAAGCCCGCGCCCTGTCGGGCGCTGGTCAGCACTTCAGCACGCGCCCCTCGGGCTGTCGCACGTCAGCATTTCAGCTTTCGCAGGCGCGAGTCCTGGCTGACATGCTGACAAGCGAAGGCGCTAGCCTGAGCGTGCTGACCAGCGCGTGTTGGGGAAGGCTCGAGCCTTCCCCAACACGCAACGAACAAGTAAACTCCGGCCATAGAGACAGCCGAAGGGGTAGCAATGGAGAAACCCGTAGCCTCGGGAAGAACGGCGTATACGGCCATCGGGCTGGTCTTCGCGCTGCTCCTGGGCGGGTATTTCGCCTACCGGACCAGCGGTGTAATTCTGGCGTTTCTGCTGACGATCCTCCTGTCCATCATACTCAGCGCCCCGGTCAACTACCTCGCCCGGCGAGGATGGCCACGGACGTGGGGGGCTCTGGCGGTGATCGCGGCGCTGGCGGGGTTGCTCTGGCTCTTGGGCCTGGCGCTCGTTCCTGCCGTCGAGACGCAATCCCGTGAGTTCGCCCAGGCTTTCCCTACGCTCCTGGAAGAAGCCCTCGCCCTGGCAAACCAGGTTCAGAGCTTCTTCGGGCTTGGTGCCCAGATTGGCCTGAACCCCGAAAGCCTATCCAAAGTCGGGCAAGAGGTACTCACAGGGAGCACCGTATCGACGGCTGCAGGAGTTGGGCTGACCGCGGCGACCGTGGTCTCGCTGGCGGCGGTCGTATTCATCTCCACCATCTATCTGGTCATCCGGCCCGAACCCTGGATCAACGGGTTCGTCTCGCTCTTCCCTGCGGGGTGGCGGCAGAGGACGCGAGAGGTGCTTCAGGCACTGTACCAAACGGAACAGCGGTGGTTCCTCGGCCAGCTCGCGGCCATGACCTTCATCGCTGTGTTCTGGGCCATTTCGCTCTCCCTGATCGGGGTGCCCTTCGCTTTGCTCATCGGTATCTTCAGCGGTCTTATCTCGTTTATCCCCTATGTAGGCGCGCTCATCTCGATCGTGGTTCCCGTGGTTCTGGCCCTGATCTCGGACCCCTTCTCGGTCGTCTGGGTGATAGTGGCCTTCTTCATCATCCAGCAGATCGAAGGCAACCTCCTCCAGCCGATCGTAATGAGCCGGGCCGTCGACCTGCATCCCGCCATGGTAGTCTTCGCCATCCTGGTGATGGGCACGCTCTTCGGCATCGTAGGGGTCTTTCTGGCCGTTCCACTCGTGGCCGCTGTGCAAGTCCTGGTGCGCGAACTCTGGGTCCAAAAGATGGACCAGATGGGAACCGACCCCAATCCTCCCGCCAGGGAACCCCCCAAACGCAAACTACCAAACCCGATAAGCAAAGCCCTAAAGGCACTACGTCCCTCACGTCGTGCGTAAGGCTTTTGACCTTACGCACGACGTGCATTTCAGCACGCGCCCTGTCGGGCGCTTGTCAGCCCGTCGCCAGGCTTCGCCAGGCGACTTGTCAGCATGTCGGCTTGTTTGTGCGAGCTCTGGCTGACAAGGCGGCGCAGCCGCCGGGCTGAGGCTGACAAGCGAAGGCGCTAGCCGGAGCGTGCTGAAAGGCTGAAATGCTGATAGCTTTTACAAAGAGGGTGACCCTCTTTGTAAAAGCTATCCTAGGGGTGAAGGTGAGGAACGTACCGATACTGGCTTCCGACGGCAGGGCGTTGATCGTAGCGATGGACCACGCACGCGCCCACGGCGCCATCGAGGGGCTGGAGGACCCTGGGGCCGTGATCGAAGCCTCCGTAGATGGCGGGGCCGACGCCGTCATGACGACCTTCGGCGTGGCGAAGCGCTACCGCGAGCAACTCCAAGGACGCATCCCCACCATCATCCGGCTGGACGGCGGCCCGAGCCTCTACCGGGAGGACTGGCTCGCCTATACGGAGTGGAGTCTTCTCCATTCCGTCGAGGACGCCCTCCTGCTCGGGGCCGACGGGGTCGTGCTGATGGCGTTCGTAGGCATCCCCGTCGAGCTGGAGACCTACCGCGCCGTCGCCAGGGTAGCGGGCGAGTGCCTGCGAGCCAATCTGCCGCTAGTGGTCGAAGCGCTGCCGTGCCCGAGCGAGCGCATCCCCGACCAGAGAGCGCCGGACCCGATGGCCTCGGCCGCGCGCATCGGCTTCGAGCACGGCGCGGACTTCGTCAAGTCGTATTACACGGAGGATTTCCGCAAGGTGACGGACAACTGCCCCGTGCCGGTCCTGATCGCCGGCGGTCCGAGGATGGAGACCGCACAGGAGACGCTACAGGTCGTCCAAGACGCCACAGAAGCCGGCGCCGCAGGCGTCGTCTTCGGCCGCAACATCTGGCAGAGCGGTGACACGCGAGGCATGATCCGCGCCCTGAACAGCATCATCCACCAAGGACGCCCCGTCTCCGAGGCGCTCGCCGAATCGGATCTCGCATAGTGCGTAGAGAGTGCTGGGACAAGATGGCAACGGGCTGCCTGACCTCGAAAGGCTCCACCACCCGATGAACCCGGAGCCGATCCTGATCGGGGCCGACGTCGGCACGACGAACATCAAGGTCCTGGCCTTCGACGGGAGCGGCAGGGCGCTAGAGGGGGCAAGCTCACCAACCCCGACCCACTTCCCGAAACCAGGCAGGGCCTACTACGACCCCGAAGAGCTGTGGAATAGGTTCAGGGCGACCTTGCGCCAGGTCACCCAGAAACTCGAAGATCCCGGCCGCGTAGCGAGCATAGCCGTCGCCAGCATGGGTGAGGCTGCCGTGCCGCTCGACTCCGGCGGCGAGCCCACCCACGAGATCATCGCCTGGTTCGACGGACGGGCGGGGCCACAGGCCGAGCGGTTGGGCCGCATCGTGGGACAAGACCATCTCTTCGGCCTGACGGGCCTCTCGTTGCAGCCCATCTTCGGCCTGTGCAAGCTGCTCTGGCTCAAGGAGAACGAACCGGACGCCTACTCGCGCACCGCCACCTGGCTGAATGTGGCCGACTACATGGCGTTCCGTCTGTGCGGCGTCGCCGCCACGGATTACTCCCTGGCCTCCCGCACCCTGGCCCTCGACCTGCACGGGCTGCGGTGGTCCGGAGAGTTGCTCGATGAGGTGGGTATCTCCCCGGATCTCTTCGCCCCCCTCCGGGGCGGCGGCTCGTTACTCGGTCCCATAACCCCGGAAGCCGCCTCCGCAACGGGTCTGCCGGAGAGCGCGAGCGTCGCGGCCGGCGGCCACGATCACGTCTGCGGCGCCCTTGCCGCCGGCGTCACGCAGAAGGGCACGATGCTAAACTCGCTCGGTACAGCAGAGGCGATCTTCCTGCCGCTCGAGCGCCCGCTCACGGACCCCAAGGTCGGGCACCAGGGTTACACCCAGGGAGCCCACGTGGCGGGCCAGTACTACGTCTTCGGCGGCCAGTACACTTCGGGAGCCAGCGTCGAATGGTTGCGAGCGGCCCTCGGCGGGGTCGACTACGACACCTTGATCGCCGAGGCGGAAGAAGTTCCGTCAGGGTCGCTCGGCGCCTTCTTCCTGCCGCACCTGCGCCTCGCGAACCCGCCGTACGACGATCCCGCAGCGAGAGGAGCGTTCGTCGGCCTCAGCACGGATATGGGGCGCGGAGCCCTCTTCCGGGCCGTACTCGAAGGACTGGCCTACGACTCCCGCAACTCGCTCGAACCGCTCCTCGACCACTCTGGTATAGATGAGCTCAGGACCATCTACGCCATCGGTGGCGGCACCCAGAACCGCCTGCTGATGCGCATCAAAGCCACCGTCTCGAACCAGACGATAACCGTAGTCGGAGTAGAGGAGGCGACCAGCCTGGGGGCCGCCATCCTGGGCGGGATAGGCGCCGGCGTCTACGCCGACGTTCCATCAGCCCTCGAAGAGTTGCGCTACGCCGAGAACCCCGTCGAGCCAGTCCCAGAGGAGGTCTCGTTCTACGAGGCCGCCTTCCGTAGGGTGTACGAGCGAATCTACCCCAGCCTCCGTGGCCTGCACCACGAGATCGAGGCCCTGCAGAATCAGCATTTCAGCTAGTCAGCACGCGCCCTGTCGGGCACTTGTCAGCCCGTCGCCAGGCTTCGCCAGGCTTCGCCAGGCGACTTGTCAGCATTTCAGCTTGTTTGTGCGAGCTCTGGCTGACAAGGCGGCGCAGCCGCCGGGCTGAAATGCTGACAAGCGAAGGCGCTAGCCGGAGCGTGCTGAAAGGCTACCTCGTAAACCACCGCTGCCACTTGTACCAGGGCACGGACACTTCCACCATCTCGGCGGGCCATGCCATGCTTACGGCGCGGCGGCCCTCCCTCATCGAATCCCTGTATTCCTCCTCGATCGCCACCCTTATGATTATCCCACCCGTCTCCGTGGTGATCGGTCCCGAGGCGGCACGAAATCCTTCGATGCGCGAGCCGTCTTCGGACAGCAGCACTACCCTTTGTCCAGGGTCGGGTACGAGGGGTGGCCTACTCTTGCCGAACGTCATCTCTTGTATCCGTCTAGAGCCGTCCTAGCGCCTCGGGGATAGGGGTCTCTCCGGACAGGATCTCGAACGTCTTGTGGAATGTGTTGTCGTTTTCGAGCGCATCCGCAAAGGTACGGGCGACGTCTTCGCGGGGGATCTCACCCCGCCGCCCTAGCTTCTCGGCCGCCTCTATCGTGCCCTTGCCCCCATCCTCGGTCAGGCCGCCGGGACGGATGATTGTGTAGTCGAGACTGCTGCTCTTCAGACGTTCGTCAGCGCGGGACTTGGCACGGAGATAGGGACGCATCGCCTCCGTTCCTCCCTCGGGGTCATTCGCGCCCATAGAGCTGAGCATCAGGTAGCGGCGCACCCCACTTTCCTCCGCGGCCTCGACCAGCTTGGCGGCTCCGCCGTAGTCCATTGTCTCCTTGCGCTCGGCCCCGCTCCCCGGTCCGGCGCCGGCGGCGAAGACGATGGCGTCGCACCCCTCGACCGCCCTCCCGATCTCCCCCGTGACCTCTTCGGTTTCCAGGTCGACTACCACCGGCTCGGCGCCGTCAGCCGTGACGTCGTCCGTCTGCTCCTCCTTGCGCACTAGCCCCCTGACCTCGTGGCCGTCTACGGCCAGCATCCGTACCAGACGCCTCGCCGTCTTGCCGTGCGCGCCAGCGATCAATACCCTCACGGAACTACCTCCTTCTAGTCAGCACTTCAGCACGTCGGCTCCGCCGCCTTATCAGCATATCAGCATGCTCCGGCTTCGCCTCCGCTTGTCAGTCAGCCAGGGCTGCGAAGGCTGAAATGCTGAAGTGCTATCGGGGGGAGGCTGTCGCGGAGGCCGAGGGTGAAGCGGTCGGGGATGCCGTTGAGGAGGTCGTCGGGGACGATGTCGGAGGTGGGGTCGGGCCGGTCGTCTCCAGGGGCATGGTACTCGGGGTAGTCGCCGGCGATGTCCTGGGCTGCGGGCTCGCAGTATCGGTCGGTGTTTCGTAGAACGGGGACAGCAGCGCGGACAAAATGACGGCAACAGCCAAAGCGGCGACGGTGCACAAGGGCGCGAGAAGGAGGGCCAGAGGCGCTCGCAGGCTCTCCGATACCCTTCCGCGCAACATGTAGTACAGGAGCCCGGCGAAAACGCCGAGCACGGAGATCAAGAGCCACAAAGGGTATCCAAGGTCGAGCCCACCCACGCTTCTAATCCTCCCAGCGCATCGCTGCTACTACAGAACCAATGCCGAAGGCGATGCCGACGACGAGTATGAGGAAGCCCCCTGTAAGAGCCCAGACTATAACGCAGACGAGCTCCCCAAAGAGCAACGCCAGCGTCAGGTATCCCGTTGGCGGGATCCTCATCGGGTCTCCCCTCCTTCTCTCAGGTGGATTGCAGGGTGCAGCCTAGAGAATAAACGTCCCTCTAACGATCGAGAGTATTGTAGTACGGAAGACCTTCTCGCGGGTCGAGAGCGCGAGGAGAAGCCGAGATCCGTCAGGGACCCTGGCCCGATACGGCAATCCCAACCCAGTAGGATCGGGCCGGTAAGGAGGGGGAAGGTACCGAAGGCCCGATCCTACGGGTAATGTCGCCGGGCTTCGGGGTCCTGAGAGAGGGTGCCTCGCCCGGTCTTGCACTACTCTACGATACCAGGGGTAGGCGGCGCATCCCCAAATGAGTGATATTCTGCGCGATCCGAAAAGATTGTGGCGTCGACTCTATCCCTGATCCAGGTACCTCCGAAGCGCCCGTGCGTAAGCCGGCGCCAGCTTACGCGCCCTTGCCCAGTCTTCGGGGCTCACACCAAGCCTGGCGCTGCGGCGGATCTGATGTAGGTCGTCGTCCAGGCTGCCGGCCTGCTCGCCGACCACGAACTCCTGGCGCATGGCCTCCAAGTCCTCTCTGGCCAACCTCCTCCGACGGTCTCCCATGCGTCCTCCTCTCGCCGAAAGCGCACGGTGTACCCTAAGCCTAACCCTACCCCACCGCAGCGGCAACGGGTGATGCTGTGAATATTCTCCACAATCCCGCAAGATCGACGGTCTTGGGGGTGGTAAGAGAAGGTCCTCTCGTGCAAAATACCCTCGTTTGCCGCCGGCGGCACCGTTGTAGGGGGAGCACGACCGGTTATCGAGGTAGAGGAGAGCTACGGGTGCGAGTAAGGATGAACCTAGTCAAAGGAGCTGCGACCTCCATAGCGCTCTTGCTGCTCCTTTTACCGGTGTCCTCGCCGGGTAGGGCCGTGGCCCAGGAGAAGACGCCCGAGGCGCCTCCCGGGGCCCCGAAGCTGAACGCCGGTTCCTGGGCGCTCATCGACGCCGACACAGGTCACTACCTGGCGGGCAAGAACCCGGACGAGCAGGTCTCCATAGCCTCGACGACCAAGATCATGGTCGCACTGGTGGCATTTGATGAGGGTGTCGACCTGGGCGAGCAGGTCACGGTCTCGGAGGACGCGGCCTCCTACGCCGGCTCCATCTACAGCAACATCGGCCTCTACCCCTACGACCGCGTGAGCGTCGGTGACCTTCTCACTGCCACCCTGGTCCCCTCCGGCACCGACGCGGTCTACGCCCTGACCGAGCATCTGGGTGACGGTAGCGTGGACGAGTTCGTCGCCAGGATGAACGATAAGGCGGAGGAGTTGGGCCTGGAGAACACCCATTTCGATAACCCCGCAGGCATCGACGCCCGCGGTAACTACTCGAGCGCCGCAGACCTCGCGACGATAACCAGAGAGGCGATGAAGCACCCCGAGTTCCGCAAGATCGTCGACGATCCCGAGGCCACCATTTCGACGCAAGACAGGGAGATAGACGTCTTCACCACCAACCTGCTCGTTGCCCCGGGGTCTGGCCTGGACTACGGGCCTGCGACGGGCGTCAAGACGGGTACCTCTCCCCAGGCCGGGCCTTGCCTCGTGGCCTCCGCAACGGGCGACGACGAGTCCTACATCGCCGTGGTGCTCGACGCCGCAGAGGACCTGCAACGTTTCGAGGCGGGCCGGACGGCGCTCGAGTACGGCTTCGGCGAGTACGAAAGCGAGCCTCTCGTAAAACGCGAAGACCCTTACGCGGACCTGGACCTGCCCTACCGCAGGGGCGAGACGGTGAAGCTGGTCGCCGCAAAAGACGTATCCGCGCTCGCCGGCCCAGGCTTGAAGGTCGAGCGGCGCACGACGAACGAGGAGGCTCCGCCCTCCGCCGAGACCGGGAGCAAGCTGGGCACCGTCACGGTCTGGGTGGACGGCCGCAACGTGGGTAGCAGCCCCCTGGTCGTCCAGAAAGGCTACGAAGAGGCCTCCCTGTGGCAGAAGGTGACGTACTGGGCCGGGGGGCTGAAGCGCTGGACCATGTCCCGCTGATAGCGGCGTGAGGGAGGGTTGCCCCTCCCTCACGCCGCGCTGGTCAGCATTTCAGCACGCCTGCTTTGCAGGCTTGTCAGCCAGTCAGCTTCTTGAAGTGCTGACTAGCTTACAGTGAGGCTACGCGCCTTCCGGCGTCGACGATGCTATATTCCCAGCCTGGAGGACCAGAGAGGGAGGAGTATCACGTGGCCGGATTGGAAGTCGGGCAGAAGATCACGTACTTCGAGTTACCGGATCAGCAAGACTATCCCTGGAGCCTCTCGGGCCAGTTGGAGGCGGGACCGGTGATGCTGATCTTCTACAGTGGCGACTGGTCGCCCTATTGCAACGGGCAACTGGCCAGCTACGCCAGGAGATTCGAAGAGTTCGAGAAGCGGGGAGCGCAGTTAGCCGGCATAAGTGTCGACCCTCCGTCCAACAACGCGAGCATGGTCGGAAAACTCTTGCTTCCTTTCCCCCTCCTCAGCGACCCTGAGGGCGAGCTGGCCCGTCTGTTCGGCCTGTGGAACGAAAGGGAGGGCGTGGCCGCGCCTTCCATCGTCGTCATAGATCAGTCGGGGAAGGTGCGCTACCTCTACTCGGGCAAAGACGTCGCGGACAGGCCGCGAGACGAGGAGGTCCTCGCCGCCCTCGACGGGCTCGACCGCGGGATAGAACGCCTCACGGGCGGACCGGAGTTCCAGGTAGGAGCGAGGCAGGCGGCCGAGAGCAGCGTTCGCCCAGCGCGGCGTGCCATGGAATTCGAGCAGCTCATCCCCTACTATCGGGGCGTCTACTTCACCGCCGAGATCTTCAGGCAGAGGTTCGGAGGGTTGGGCCGCGCCGGAAAGCAGGCGCTCGAGGAACTGGACGCATTCCAGCAGATGGTTAGCTCTTACATCGAGGCCCTGGAAGAGACAATAAGGCTACGCTAGCACGCTCCGGCTTCGCCTGTCAGCCCGGCGCCTTGTCGGCACTTCAGCAGGGTGGGCCTAACCCGAGGCTCGGGATAAACCCCGAATGATATGCTTCACGCGACGGGGTGCGTGCTCGAACGGACGAAGCTGACCTGCTGACAAGCGAGGGCCTGCTAAGGCCCGAAGCGTGCTGACAAGGCGCCTGCAAGGCGCCGTGCTGACCAGCTGATACGCGGAGGCTGCTCTTGGACCTGTTTATCGATAGGAGTACAGGACGGCTCAGGGCGCTGTGGCGGTTGGCGATCCAGTACCTGGCCTTCAGAGTACTTGTTCTACTCTTCGTCAACCTGCTCGTGGTCGCGTGGCTGCTTGCGAGTTCCGGCGGGCGGATCTCATCCGGCGGACTCGATACCTTGGCCGTCCCCGATTCCCCGGCGCTCCCGCTCGTCAGCAGTGTAGCCGGCCTGGTGGTGGCAATCCTGACCGTGTGGCTGGCGGGACGCTTTCTCGACAGGCGGCCCTTCTCCGCATTCGGGTTCCATCTGGGCGCCGGATGGTGGCTCGACCTGTTCTTCGGGATGGTCCTCGGCGCGCTGCTCATGACGGCCGTGTTCCTCATCGAGCTGGGGCTGGGTTGGGTGGAGGTCACAGGCTCGTTCGAGGCTCAAGGCGGTGCTCCGTTCGTGATCTCCATGCTCTTCCCCGTCGTCACGTTCCTGTGCGTGGGGATCTCCGAGGAAACGGTCTTCCGGGGTTACCAGCTGAAGAACGCCGCCGAGGGCTTGAACTACGCTTCCCTCGGTCCCCGCGGGGCCATCTTGCTGGCATGGGTCCTCTCCTCGGTCTTCTTCGCCGTGCTGCACGCCGACAACCCGAACGCCACGCCCGTAAGCACGCTCAACATCGCCCTCGCCGGCCTGATGCTCGGCTTCGGCTACGTGCTCACCGGAGAGCTGGCGATCCCCATAGGGTTACACATCACCTGGAACTTCTTCCAGGGCGCAGTCTATGGCTTCCCTGTCAGCGGCTTTGGGACTTTCGGCGCGACTCTTCTGAGCACAGAACAGGGCGGCCCGACACTCTGGACCGGTGGAACTTTCGGCCCGGAAGGTGGCTTGCTGATCCCCGCCGTTATGCTCCTGGGAATGTCTCTCGTAGCACTTTGGACACGTCTGCGCACCGGCAAGGTCTCACTCCACACCCCCATCGCAGAAAGCCCGTACCCCACCTGTCCACGGGAGGGAGTAGGGAGTGGGGAGTAGGGAATTTCAGCCCTCAGGTCTTGATGAGAACATGCCTGCGCTCCCCACGTGGGGCTTGTGTGGCCTCACCTGTAGCCTGTAACCTGATGCCTGACACCTATTGAAGAAGGAGCGTTTATACGTCTTTGGGTATCATCGTCCAGAAATACGGCGGGAGCTCGGTGGCGACGGCGAAGCACATAAGGGCCGTCGCAGAGCGGGTGAAGAGGGTCCACGATTCGGGCCACGGCCTCGTCGTGACCGTCTCGGCGATGGGTAAGCAGACGGACAGGCTGCTGCGCCTGGCTGGCGAGGTCAGTAGAGATCCTTCGCCGCGTGAGATCGACCAGCTACTCTCGACGGGCGAGCTCCAGTCCGTCGCGCTCCTCGCGATGGCCCTGCACGACAGGGGCGTCGCCGCCACCTCTCTGACAGGCCCGCAGGCAGGGATGAAGATCACGGGTCGCTACGGCTCGGGGGTCATCTCGGGGATACAGCCAGACCGCCTGCGGGGCTTGCTCGACGAGGGACAGGTAGCCATCGTCGCGGGCTTCCAGGGGGTCAACGCCCTGGGGGATATCATGACGCTCGGGCGCGGCGGGTCGGATACGACGGCCGTGGCGCTCGCGGCGGCGCTCGGGGCGGAGCGCTGCGAGGTCTTCACGGACGTGGACGGTGTCTACACCGCCGACCCGCGCATCGTCCCCGGAGCGCGGCGCATACCCGCCATACTCTCCTCGGAGATGGCCGAGATGTCCTGGCGGGGCGCGAAGGTGATGCATCCGCGGGCCGTGGAGCTAGGGGCCTTGCACGGGGTGGAGATCCACGTGAAGAGCTCCTTTCTAGAGGGTCCTGGTACGATCATCACTGGAGGTGACGGTTTGGAACACCTGGAGACCCGCGAGACGGTCGCCGGCATAGTCCACGACATGGACGTCTCGCGCATCACCCTGACGGGCATAAAGACAGGCCCTGGCACGATGAGCCGCGTCTTCTCCCCGCTGGCCGAAGCGGGAATCTCCGTCGACGTCATCGTGGAGAGCGCCCCGAAGAGAGGCGCTTCGGACGTGGCCTTCACCGTCCGTCGCGGCGACTTTTCCGAAGCGCTGCGGCTCGCGGGCGCCGTCGCTGACTCTTTAGACGGACGGGTCGAGGGCGAGGAGGAGCTCGGCAAGGTCTCCGTCGTCGGGACGGGGATGCTCAACCGCCCGGGTTACGCGGCGCGGATGTTTGCGACGCTCGGGGAGGCAGATATCCCCATAAGGCTCGTCTCTACCTCAGAGATACAGGTGACTTGCGTCTTGCCGGCAGGAAGGGTAGAAGAAGCGGTAAGAGTTTTGCACAGGGACTTCGAGTTGGAGGAGAGAGATGTTTAGCGGCGCGTTCACGGCCCTCGTCACACCTTTCAGGAACGGGGAGGTGGACGTCGAAGCCTTAGAAGGTATGGTCGAATTCCAGATCCAGGGCGGCATCCACGGCCTCGTCCCCTGCGGGACCACGGGTGAGACCCCGGCCATGTCCGAAGAGGAAGACCGCCTCGTCGTGGGCACCGTGATCAGGATCGCGAACGGGCGGGTGCCCGTTGTCGCGGGCACGGGCTCGAACAGCACGGACATGGCGATCAAGTACACGAAGATGGCCGAGGAGGAGGGCGCCGACGGCTCTTTGCAGGTCGCCCCTTACTACAACAAGCCGACCCAGGAGGGACTGTACAGGCACTTCGCCACGGTAGCCCAGAGCACGGAACTGCCAATTATTCTCTACAACATCCCCGGCCGGACGGCCGTGACCATCTCCGCCGAGACCATAGCCCGCCTCGCCGATCTGCCCAACATCGTCGGGGTCAAGGAGTCGACGCTCTCCATGAACATGGTGAGCGACGTAAAGAGCCTCTGCAGCGATGAGTTCGCCATCCTCTCCGGGGATGACCCGATGACGCTCCCCATGATGTCGCTAGGGGGACGAGGTGTGATCTCCGTCGCCTCCAACGTCGCCCCTGCGGCCGTCTCCGACATGGTAAACGGCCTCTCCATGGGCGACTGGGAAAGAGGCCGCGAGCTCCACTACGAGCTCTTACCGCTCTTCCGCGCGCTCTTCGTCGAGACGAATCCCATCCCCGTCAAGACGGCGGCTTCGATCCTCGGCCTGTGCTCGGATGAGATGCGGCTGCCGATGATCCCACTCCAGGGCGAGAACCTGGACATCCTTCGTCGGGTGATGGAGGAGTCGAACCACCTCCTCCCCACCCCGGAAGAAGTTTGACCAGGATAGCCGTAATCGGGGCCGCGGGCCGCATGGGACGCGAGATCTGCCGCGCGGCCC
Organism: uncultured Rubrobacteraceae bacterium; assembly: GCA_963811295.1. Classification (GTDB taxonomy): domain Bacteria; phylum Actinomycetota; class Rubrobacteria; order Rubrobacterales; family Rubrobacteraceae; genus Rubrobacter_D. The sequence continues at coordinate 77,177 of CAWEQZ010000038.1, forward strand.
TCGAAACGGAAGGGATCGAACTGGAAGGCGGCACGGTAAGAGCGGGCGCCCCCGAGCTCGGCACTGACCTCGGCGGGCTCTGCGGCTCCGGGAAGACCGGGGTCATAGCCACAGTAGACCCGCCCGAGTCCGCCGAGGTCCTGATCGAGTTCACCACGCCGGAGGCGACCGTAGAGCACCTCTCTTACCAGAGACCTCACGTTATCGGGACGACTGGCCTCTCTGCCGGGCAGCTCGCAAGGGTCGAGGAGGCTTCGCATGGAGTCCCCATCGTACGCGCCCCGAACATGAGCGTCGGGATAAACCTGTTGCGCGGGGTGGTGCGCGAGATCTCGGCGAAACTCGGCGAAGGCTACGACATCGAGGTCGTAGAAGCCCACCACAGAGGCAAGAAGGATGCCCCCTCGGGCACGGCCCTGTTTCTCGCCCGCGCCGCAGCCGAAGGAAGAGGGAAGGACCTGGACGAGGTCGCGGTCTACGGGCGAAAAGGTCTGGCGCCCAGGCAGGAAGGTGAGATAGGCATCCACGCCCTGCGCGGCGGCGCGGTAGTAGGGGAGCACAGGCTCATCTTCTACTCGGGTGGGGAAGAGGTCGAGGTCATCCACCGCGCCCTCTCCCGCCGCACCTTCGCCGACGGCGCCTTGAGGGCCGCGCACTTCGCCGCGCACGCGCAGCCGGGCCTGTACTCTATGTCCGACGTGCTCGAAGACTTCTGAGAGGAACTCATGACCGACGCTTCCAACGTACCCCTGATCCCACGCGAAGTCCTCTTCGGTAACCCGGAGAAGATGGCGCCGGGCCTCTCTCCCGACGGAGAACGACTGGCCTACCTGGCGCCAAGAAACGGCGTGCTGAACGTCTGGGTCGGCCCGGTGGGTAGCCCCGCCGGAGGCGAGGACTTCGAGCCGGTAACCGACGATAGAAAGCGCGGCATCAGGGTGTACTTCTGGGCCGAGAACAACACCCACATCGTCTACCTCCAGGACGAGGGCGGCGACGAGAACTGGCGCGTGCACGCCGTGGATGCGTCCACGAAACAGGACCGCGACCTGACCCCCTTCGACGAAGTGCAGGCCCAGATCGTGGACAGCAACCGCCATTTCCCCGACACGCTGCTCGTCGCGCTGAACAGGGAGAACCCGGAGCTCCACGACGTCTACCGCCTCACCCTCTCGACGGGCGACCTCGAACTCGTCGCCAGGAACCCTGGCAACGCCGTCCGCTGGGTCGTAGACGCACGCCTAAGGGTGCGCGGCGCTATGGCGGCCACGCCGGATGGCGGCTTCGACCTACTCCTGCGCGAGGGAACCGGCGACGATGCGGGCTGGCGCAAGCTACTCGGCTGGGGCAAGGAGGACGCGCTCTCGAGCGGACCCGTAGGCTTTACCGAGGATGGCGATAAGATGTACCTTTTGGACTCGCGCGGGGCCAACGCCTCCCGACTCGTCCTGCTCGACCTCGAAGACGACTCGACACAGACGCTGGTCGAGGACCCACGCTACGATGTCGGCCGGGTAGTGACCCATCCGGAGACGCATGAGGCCCAGGCCGCCGCCGTCGAGCGTGCGAGGACGGAGTGGGTCGTGCTCGACAACGACATCAGGGAAGACTTCGAGGTCATAGACGGCCTCGGCCGCGGTGACTTCGGCGTGACGAGCCGCGACAGGGCGGACGGGAGCTGGCTCGTCGCCTTCACCGCCGATGAAGGCGGAGCCTCTTACTACGCCTACGACCGCAAGGACAAACGCGGCGAGCATCTGTTCGACGCCAGACCCGACCTCGCGGAGTACACCCTCGCCAGAATGGAGCCCGTCTCCTTCACCTCCCGCGACGGCCTCACCTTAGAGGGCTACCTGACGCTCCCGCCAGGAAGCCCCGCCGAACCGATGCCCATGATCCTGAACGTCCACGGTGGCCCGTGGGCGCGCGACGGGTGGGGCTACGATCCCGAGGCGCAGTGGTTCGCCAACAGGGGGTACGCGTGCCTGCAGGTGAACTTCCGGGGGTCGACGGGGTACGGCAAGGAGTTCTTGAACGCGGGGAACAAAGAGTGGGGCGGCACGATGCACGACGACCTGGTCGACGCGGTCGGGTGGGCCGTCGAGAGTGGCGTGGCCGACCCCGAGCGTATCGCCATCTACGGCGGCTCCTACGGCGGATACGCAGCGCTCGCCGGGGCCACGTTCACGCCCGACCTCTTCCGGTGCGCCGTCGATATCGTGGGTCCTTCGAGCTTGATCACCCTTATAACCAGCATCCCGCCTTACTGGAAGCCGCTCCTCGCGACCTTCCACGAGCGGGTCGGCAATCCCGACACCGAAGTGGACTTCCTGAAGGGCCGCTCCCCCCTATTCTTCGTAGACCGCATCAGGATACCTATGCTCATAGCCCAGGGCGCCAACGACCCCCGCGTGAAACAGGCCGAGTCGGAGCAGATAGTCGCCGCCATGAAGGAGAAAGGCATCGACTACGAGTACCTGCTCTTCGAGGACGAAGGTCACGGCTTCGCCCGTCCCGAAAACCGTCTGAGGTTCTACGCGGCCGCGGAACGCTTCCTGGCCAAACACCTCGGAGGACGCGCGGAAGAGTAGGGGATTCTTCGGGCGGGGAGTAGCTCAGTCTGTTGACTCCGGACCTGGCTCGTCCTCCCCCGATGAGACCACGGTCTCGACCCAGCTCGCGTCGACGCCCATCTTGCTCGCTATCTCCTCATCAGAGAGGCCGAGCCGCCGAAAACGTTCGACCTCCTCTGCCAGACAGACTTCGCCGCGGTCTTCCAAGCTCTCTCCTCGCCTTCCAGGCAACTCCGAAGCGTCGTTTCGAGGGTACCACAGGCGCGGGCCGTTCAGACGGTGGAGGGCACTTTCAGGCTCATGCCGGGGTAGATCTCATACCCGGAGAGATCGTTTGCCTCGCGGATGGCCTCCACCTTCGGCCTCGGATCCTCCCAGAGCGCGGTGTGCTCCATAGCTATCCCCCACAGCGTATCTCCTGGCGCAACGGTGTAGTGTACGGGCTGCGGCTCAGCCCCTGCTCCGCCACCTGCGTACACAGCCATGGCGAGGGCTGCGGCAACGAACAGGGCCCCGAGCCTGCGACGACGATATTTCGCGCGGTTCCTTCTCACGGAGGAAATATAGGGGATCATTCTTTCGTTCCCAACCGTATTTTCTTGCCGCCACCTCGAGTTGGCCGTCCGTAGCATCCTCGCTATGCATTTCACGAAAATGCAACTTCGACCCCGACGGCGCGACGACAGTTCGACACATCGCCTGGACGAAGAATCTGCGAGGAGAGTATTTTACCCCTGTAGACCTACGGCACCACTATCGCGGGGCTTAAACCCTTCGGGCCATACCGTACGGAAATCGTACCTTGCTCCGGCGAGCTTCACGCTGGTAAGATCTGCCCGCGTAAGGTTCGTTCCACAAAGATTTGCTCCCGAAAGGTCAGCCCCCTCCAAGCCCGCGCCGGCTAGGTCAGCATCCCCGAGATCGGCCCCCTTGAGGGACGCTTCGCTGAGGTAGGCCCAGGCCAAGTAAGCTCCGTTGAGGTTCGCCCCGTTGAGGTTGGTCCCCTTCAGGTTGGCTCTTAGAAGATTGCAAGCCCCCAAGTAGAGCCCCGACATGTCACGTCCGCTTAGATCTATCCGCCTCAGGTCTTGCTGGAAGCTAGCCATGAATTGCAGAACCCACTTGTTGATCCTCTCAGCACGCTGCCGCTCCATTACCTCCTCAGCTTCCTCGCGCTGTAGTCTGCGCTCTCGAGCGGCCAGCGAGTTATGGTTGTCGATCTCCCTCATCTGCGTGCTCACAAGATACTCGGAGACCAATACCGCTAGGGCAACGATCGTTGCCCCGAGCAATGCTGCGCCAAGCTGGTTGCTGCTGTTGGCCGGTGCTCCCGGTGGCCACAACAGAACCAAACCACCCAAGGCAATTATCGCTAGAACCGTCCCGACCAACCAATATACTTGCTGACGACTCACAAGCTCCTCCCCGCTAACGGGCCCCAGTATCCGGTCGAACATCCCGCAGACACTAGTGCGCCTCGCTCTCTACCAACCTCTACATGGAAAATACCGCTCTTCGGAACACGCGACCTCAACCACGATGACGCGCCAAGATGCCCTCCGAGACGGTACGCTATTCTCTCGCTGCTCGCAGAATCTTGCCCTCCTTAGAGCGGATGTCCATGACCAGCACGGATTTTACTCGCTCGAAATCGGACCCACGTCGTTCGTCGAGCCTCCTGTCGGTGAGTTTCGACCACCTCGTGGGACAGTCGACGGCGTATCGAAGATACGCGCTCCCCTCGACCGCGTGTACACTACCCGTAGCCTCAGGATCGCCGCGCACGAAGGCGGCACGCTGGAGTTGACCTGGAAAACCGGGGAGGGCGTTAGCGAGGAATGCGATTCACGAAAATGCAGGGCTGCGGCAACGATTTCGTCATCTTCGACCCTGGCGAGGTCGAGGGGAGGAACCTGGGAGATCTCGCCCTCATGGCCTGCGACAGACACTTCGGCGTCGGGGCCGACGGCATCCTGATTCCTGCTCCCTCAGAGACCGCCGATCTCGAGATGGTCTACCTGAACTCCGACGGATCGACCTCCGAGATGTGCGGCAATGGCCTGCGCTGCCTGGTCCGCTACGCGAGGGACCGCGGTATGGTCGGGGGCCAAGCCCTGAGCGTCGCCACCGGCGCCGGGGTCAAGAAAGTCCTCCTCTTCGACGACGGCTCTTCCCGGGTCGACATGGGAGCTCCCCACTTCGACACCGGGGTCGCGACCGGAGGCTTCTACTTCCTGCGCGTCTCGATGGGTAATCCTCATGCGGCAGCCTTCCTGGAGAGTGAGGCCGCGCTCGACACGCTGGACCTCACCACGGTCGGGCCACCCATCGAAGAAGACCCCGTCTTTCCCGAGAAGACGAACGTGGAGTTCGGCTTCGCGCGGGACAGGCACGACGTCAGGATGAGGATCTGGGAGCGTGGCGCCGGCGAGACCCTCGCCTCGGGTTCAGGCTCCTGCGCCGTAGCGGTGGCAGCAGTCAGAAAGAATCTCGCCCAGAGCCCCGTCAGCGTGTATATGGACGGCGGCGCGGTACAGATAGAATGGTCCGGCGATGGCGAGCCCGTATACATAGAAGGCCCTGCCGAGTACGTCTGCGAAGGAGAGTTTGTACTGCGGAGCTAGTGTAGTCTGCAAGGATGGTACGCTTTCTTTCCGCGCAGGCTTCCGACAAGAACGAAAGCTGACAGCTGAAAGCTCGGGTTCCAGGAAGTTCCTGGAACCCGCTCAGCGTATCTTTACGAGGCCGTAGCGGGCGGCGAATACGAGGGCCTGGAGCCGGGAGTGCACGCCCAGCTTGCTCAAGATGTTCATCATATGGGTACGCTCAGTATCCACGCTCATGTGCAGTTCGGCCGCTATTTCTTTGTTCGAGAGGCCCTCGGCGAGCATCTGCAGGACCTCCATTTCGCGGGGGGTGATCTGCTCGATGCTCGCCCGCGCTTCTACCTCTTCTTCGCGGTTCTGTCCGGCCAGGCGGAGCAGCGAGATCAGCTCGTCATCGGAGAGCAGGGTCTCGCCTTCGCCGACACGTCGCGTGGCATCGAGTATCGTGTCGACATCGGCCGACTTGTGCAGGACGCCGGCCGCCCCGGCCTCGACCGCCCTGGCGTACTCCATCCTATCCAGACTAGCGGTCAGGACGAGCGCCGCGAAGTCCGGGTTTGCTTCGCGCAGTTCTTCGATCAGGTCGGTGCCCTCTCCGTCGGGTAGGCTTAGGTCTATAATCCCGAGGTCGGCCTCAGAGCCACCCATCGTCAGGCGCGCCTCGGCGAGAGTCCCTGCCTGGCCGACTACCTCGAACGCGGGCTCCTGATCGAAGACGATTGCAAGCGTCTGACGGAATGAAGCGTGGTCTTCTACTATCACAATACGCCGCATCTCTCCCCTTCTCAGACCCCTCTTGTGACCCCACGCACGAAAACAATATACCAGCTTTGGCGGCGTAGCCGCTGCTGACTCAGGCGTTCGAGCGTTCTCCGGTTTCCCCGCCCGTCAGTACACCCATCCTTACCCTGAGAAACACACGAGTTCCCACGCCCTCCCTACCCTCAACCTCGAGCTCGCCACCGAGAGCAAGGACACGCTCGCGCATCCCCGTGAGCCCCATCCCGTGCGATGTCTTAGCACCGAAACCCCTGCCGTCGTCCTCGATCTCCACGAGGATCTCGCCGTTAACCATACCGAGGGTGACCACCGCACGCCCGGCGCCTGAGTGGCGCCTGACATTGGCCAATGCTTCCTGGACAACACGAACCACCTCGACACCTGCGGGTCCCGAGATAGCGGCCGGAAACCCATCTTCCACGACCATCTCGAACTGGCAGCCCTCACCGATCTGGCGGTTCAGTTCGACGGTCGACTCTATGGCGCGGACCAGGGGCCGCTCCCTGGCGCTCTCCAGCCGCAGGTCGTAGATGGCGTCGCGTAGCCCTTCTACCGCCCTCTTGAGCGCGTCTACCTGGCGTCCTATCTCTTCGGCCCGGTCTACCCCTTCAGGCATTCTCCGGAGGACCTGCATCGACTGCAGGGCGTACGTAAGGTCCTGCAGTACCACGTCGTGCAGCTCTCGGGCTATCCTGCGGCGCTCGGCCTCCCGGATCTCGCGCAGAGCCTCCTCGGCCTTCTTGCGGTCGGTAATGTCCTCTACGGTACCCTCATAACCCGAGATTTCTCCATAGTCGTTATAGATGGCCCGCGCGTTGGCCGAGATCCACACAAGGTCTCCGTCCTTGCGGCACATCTGTACCTCGAAGCCGCTCACGAAGCCATCCCGCAGCGCGAGCTGATAGAACTCCTCCCTGCGTCCCGGTTCCACGTAGAGCTGGTCCCTTATATTGGAGATGGCCCCGAGCAGCTCCTCGGGAGACTCGTAGCCCAACATCCTGGCCATCGCGGGATTCGCCGTCAGAAACCGTCCGTCGACCGTTGTCTGGAAGATCCCTTCGACGGCGTTCTCGAAGATCGAACGGTACTTCGCCTCGGCCTGCCGGCGCTCGCGGCGCGCTTTAGCGTCCCTGAGCTCCCGCTCGATGGCGCTGTTTAGCCTGGCCAGATTATCCTTCATGAGGTAGTCGTGGACACCGGCCTTCATGGCCGAGACGGCCGCGTCCTCCCCGATCCGGCCGCTAACTATTATGAAAGGCAGATCCACAAACCCCTTACTCCTGAGCAACCCGAGCGCGGCCAACGAGCTGAAGGCCGGCATGGAATGGTCGGAGATGACGAGATCCCAACTGCGTCCGTCTAGCGCGGCCTCCATGGCCGTCGCGGTCTCGACCCGCTCCCAGGTGGGGTCGTATCCACCCCTGCGCAACATCCTCAACAGGAGCAGGGCGTCGTCCTCGGAGTCCTCGACGAGCAAGACGCTGAGCGGAATACCCATTCAGGCACGATCCCCGCAAGCTCCGCGCAGGCCACAGCCCATGTTTCTACGCACGTATGGCAGGCAAAGGTCCGACCGCTCTTGCTCCGCTACTATAATCAGTGTAACTCCCATCACATCAAACTCCATTCTATTGTCCCTCGGGCGCCGGGGCAACTCGCCGCCAGAGGCAAGACATCCGAAAATAACTCATTTGGGGGATGCGCCGGTGCCCCTTGCAGGGCTATCATGGCGGGGCCTGCATACAGGCAAACCCCAAGACTGGGATGGAAGGAGAGAGGATGCAACAAGACCCCAACTTCGGCAGTGAGCGGGAACGAGTCTCCGGAGAGCAGACCGGAGCCTCGACGGATACGATGACCGCGCAGGATGAGCGAACGTGGTCCATAATCGCCCACCTTAGCGTGCTCCTAGCGCTCGTTGGCCTTATGCCTTTCGGGGCCCTGCTCGTCTGGCTGATATACAAGGACCGTTCCCAGAAGGTGCGCTTCCACGCCCTGCAGGCGCTCTGGTACCAGATAGCCTGGATCTTGATCCTGGTGGCTTACTCCTTGGTCAGCCTCGTGTTGAGCCTCGTCATTGTCGGCATCTTTATGCTCTTCTTGCTGCCCATTCTGGCGCTGGTGCCCATCGTACACGGCTGCTATGCGGCCTATAAGGTCAGCCAGGGTGTGGAGTACCGTTACCCGTACATCGCGGACAGGATAGAAGGCCCGCGGGGCGTAGTCTGAGGCGCTCGCCGGGTAGAGCGAGATGCCGTGCAGATACACCAGAGCGCCCGAGAGAACCAGGACGTGCAGACCCTTCAGCGATGGACCCGGGCGTGATGAGTAACAAGGTCATCCTCCTCGTCGAAGACAACCCCGACGACGAGCTGCTCACCCTGCGGGCGCTCAAGAAGTCCGGCGTCAGTAACGAGGTCGTGGTGGCCCACGACGGGGTCGAGGCCCTCGATTACCTGTTCGCAAGCGGCCCCTACGCGGGGAGGGATCCCGCCGTCATGCCGCAATTGATACTGCTCGATCTCAAGTTGCCCAGGGTGGACGGGCTCGAGGTACTCAAACGCCTGCGTTCCGACGAGCGTACGCGGCGCTTGCCCGTGGTCATCCTGACATCGTCCAAAGAGCAGCAGGACATGCTCGACGGCTACGGCCTCGGCGCCAACAGCTACGTCCGCAAGCCGGTGGATTTCGAGCAGTTCGTCAAGGCCGTGGAGCAACTCAGGCTCTACTGGTTGGTACTGAACGAGGCCCCGCCAGAAATCGCATAGCGATTCAGCACGCGCCCTGCCGGGCGCTTGTCAGCCCGTCGCCAGGCTTCGCCAGGCTTCGCCAGGCGACTTGTCAGCATTTCAGCCTGTCAGCTTTCGCATGCGCAGGTCCTGGCTGACAAGGCGGCGCAGCCGCCGGGCTGAAGTGCTGACAAGCGAAAGCCGCAGGCTGGAGCGTGCTGACTAGCTCTGTAGTTCGGCTTCAAGCTCGTCCACGAACTGGCGGGCGGTGCGGCCCGAACGTCCGGCGTGCCAGCGGTCCCACAGGAGGGCGCGCTCCCGCAGGTCTCCTGCAGGGATGGATAGACCGCGTTCTCTGGCGAGTCCGGCTACTATCTCCAGGTAGCGTGCCTGGTCGGGAGAGGGGAAGGTCAGCCGCAGCCCGAAGCGGCCCGCAAGGGAGAGCTTCTCCTGCATGGTGTCGCGGGCGTGAACGTCGTGCTGCGGAGCTCTCGCGCTCGGAGAAGGTCTCCCGGATCAGGTTCCTGCGGTTGGATGTCGCGTAGAGCCTGACGTTCTCGGGCGGCTCTTCGACGCTGCCTTCGAGGAGCGCCTTTAGCGCCTTGTACTCGACCTCGTGCTCCTCGAAGGAGAGGTCGTCGACGAAGAGGACGAAACGCCGGCCACGCCCGCCAAGGATCTCGAGCACGACCTGCAGCTCCGCGAGGTCCTCCTTCTTCACCTCGACCAGCCGCAGGTCCTCGTACTCGTTCATGATAGCCTTGACGGTGGAGGACTTGCCCGTCCCCGGCAGGCCGTACAGGAGTGCGTGGTGGGCCGGCAGCCCGGCGAGAAAACGCTCTGTGTTCCTGATCAAAGGCTCCCGCTCGCGCTCGTAGGCGACGAGTTCGGCGAGGCTCACGGGGTCAGGACGAGAGACGGCCAGGAGTCTCCCTGCTCTCCAGAGGAATGCCCTGTGGCGGCCGTAGGGTCCGGCTCCATGCCTGGCGTAATGGCCGGCAAGAAGCTCCGCACACGCCCCCCAGTCCTCCGCCGCCGAGAGCTTGCGCGCGACCGTGCGCCGTGGAGAGTCCTCCCCGGGCTCAGGGCTCGTCCAGGGGACCCAGATGCCTGCCAGGGCAGGCACGGCTGATTCGACCCTGCCAAGCAACACAGCCGCATCCAGCGCGAACATCTCCCTGAGCGTGCGCAGATCCCGCCGTGCCTGCCCGAGCACGGAGGTACTGATCTCCCCCTTCTCCGCCTCGAGGCTGAACGGGTTCTCATCGTCGAGGACCCTGCCCACGAGATGCGACTGCCAGGCGTCGGGGAGCAGATGCTCCTCTTCGAGGGCAAGTCCCTCCCACAACCGTCCGAAGACCCTCGCAACAGCGCCAGCGTCGGGACGCCCCTCCCCCAGCAGCTCGAGAAGCACCAGGAAGTCCTGCGCAACGGCCGAGTCCAGGACACCCCGCAACGTCGCGATCCCCCGGGCCCGGATCAGAAGTGCCCGCGTGTCCCCGAGTCCCATGACGCATATTAGCATTTCAGCATTTCAGCACGCTCAGGCTTCGCCTTCGCTTGTCAGCACTTCAGCAAGTCGTCTCGGACCGCCGCCAGGAGCATAGCTGGAGCGTGCTGACCAGCTTACGTATATATGTCTCGTCGCCTGAAGACCAGCGTGGCAAGAAGCAGGAGTGCGAGTGCGACGAGGGTTATGCTGCCAAAGTGGGTCCAGTCTATGCCGTTCTCGATGGCCGAACCGTAGTAGTAGAAGACGGAAAGGGGCCGCCAGTCTTCGAGGTCTTCGGAAACCCTTCCTATGGTGTCTATAAGGTACATGCCGAAGAGCAGGAAGGCGGGGATGGCTATGGCGAGACTTCTGCGGTGGAAGGATGCCGAGCATAAGAGCGCGAGGGCGCCGAACACGATGCAGATGGGCCACAGGTTGAGGACGGCTTCGCCCACCTCTCGCCGGGAGAGTTCGACGCCTGTGAGCCCGGCCGTGCCCCACGTCAGCAGGCCGACGATGGCGCAGATCCCGAGTAGCGAGACGGCCACGGCGAGGAAGTTGCCCGCGACGAGCTGCCAGCGAGGCAGGGGGTTGCCGAGAAGGACGTCTATGGTGCCGCGCTCCTCGGCCCCTGCCAGGGCGTTCGCGAGCGCGAGGATGGGAAAGAAAGACAGAGCCAGCGGCGCGAGCCCGAAGACCTGAGAATGGAGGTAGTTGGCAGGGTCGCCCAGGTCGGTTACGCCGAAAGCCTCGAGCATACCCTTCGGGTAGGCCTCCAACAGCTGGTTCAGTTGGTCCGCGCTCCCTTCGATGGCCGTGAACGAGGCGACCATCGCGGCGCTGTAGAGCCCGAGCGCCGCGCCCCAGATGATCACACCCCGCAGCTGCATCCTGACCGTGTGCGTGACGAGCGCGAACAGCGTCCGCCCTGGCCTCGCGGTACGCTTCCCCTTCTCGCCTCGATCCAGAACCACGCTCATCGCACCTCTCCGTTCTCCCGCTCGTAGTAGGTGAGGAAGACCTCCTCGAGGCTCGGCCTCTCGTACTCCATGTTTACGAGAGTGTGTCCGGCCGCCAGCTTGACCATCTCGTCGAGGCCGTCGTAGAGGGTGAAGGAGATTCTCTTCCCAGCACTTTTCAGGTTCCTGACGCCCGAGAGATTCGCGAAGGGCTCTTTATCTACGTCTTCCGCGAACGTGAGGACTACGTGCCTGAAAGACTTGTCTATGAGCGTCTCCGTCGTCTCGACCGCCGCGAGCCTGCCGCCGCGGATGATCCCCACCCGGTCGCACACCCGCTCGACCTCGGCGAGGTTGTGCGAAGAGAAGAAGACGGTGCGTCCTTCGGCCTTGACCTCCTCGATCATGTCGAGAAACTCCTCCTGCACGAGCGGGTCGAGCCCATCCGTAGGCTCGTCGAGCATCAACAAAGGCGGCCTGTGGAACATGGTCTGCACGAGCCCTATCTTCTGCTTGTTCCCCCGCGATAGCCTCCGCATCGGACGGTGCAACTCGGCCCCAAGCCTCTCTGAGATCTCGTGCGCGTAGCCGAGATCTCGGACGCCGCGCAACCTGGCGAAGTACTTGAGAAGGCCCTCTCCCGTCATCTTGTCCTCCAGGGCGAACTCTCCGGGCAGGTTGCCGACCCTGGCCCTTATCTCCACGCTGTCTCTCGTGATATCCAGGCCGAAGACCTCGCCACGCCCACCCGTAGGCCGCAAGAACCCGAGCAGGGTCCTTACCGTGGTCGTCTTGCCGGCCCCGTTGGGCCCGAGGAAACCGAAGACCTCCCCTTCCTCGACGGCGAGATCCACATCCTCAATGCCCCGCGCTCTGCGGCCGTAGGCCTTGGTAAGCTTCTCAGTCTCTATCGCCAGACTCATCGGTTCCTTTAGTCCCAACGCTCCAGCACGGCGGGCAAGGGATGGAGCTTTATCAGCCGCCGAAGAGGCGGGCCCAGAAGCCTCGGTTCTTCATGGCGTTGAGCTCGGCTTCGAGGCGGACCCGGTCTTCGGAGAGGGCCGACTTTTCCTCCGTAAGGTTCATCTGGTCCTTGAGGAGGCGTTCGCGCTCGGCCTGTAGCGTGGCTTTCTCTTCTTCCAGGGTCGAGATCGTCTTCTCCTGCAGTTCGCGTTGGAACTCCACGAGGTTGAGGCGTTCGATCTCGGACCAGAGGCGGTCGATCTCCATCCTCGCCGCGTCGCGCTCCTGGCGGATCTCTTCTATCTGGCGGGTCCGCTCCTCGAGGCGGGTCTTGTAGTCCTGACCCTGCTGCAGGAGGCGTTCGTAGCGCTCGAACGGCACGGCAGGGAGCCTGGAGTTGCCGGAGGGCTCGTCCCCCATCACCTCGCCCTCGAAGATCTCCTCCTCCGCGGATTCGGCGCCAAGCTCACGCGCGAGCCCAAGGACATCTTCGAGTTGGAAGACGTACCCTCCTTCTTCCTCCCCGCCCTCGGGACGAAGCCTTCCCTCCTGCGCGAAGCGCCTGACCGTCTCGGGCGGGACGTCCAGAACAGCCGCCGCCCCGTTGAGCCCGATGATCTCCTCGCCCCTGTCCATGGGAGCATTTTACTTGAGATTTAGGCATCAGGCATCAGGTTAGCCCTGCACGCATGGCGTAAAGATCCCCGCCCAATATTGGACCAGGTCGCCTGGAAATCTCTACCTGAAGCCCGCCGTCAGGCGCGGACGACCTCGCCGCCTTCGACCTTCACCGGGATCTCGGGCAGCGGCCTCGGAGCCGGGCCCGCAACTACAGCGGCGCCATCGGCCGGATCGAAGACCGAGCCGTGGCACGGGCAGGCGAGATTGCCATCCTTGTAGGCGACCGTGCAGCCCTGATGAGTACAGACCGCCGAGTACGCCACGAAATCTCCGTCGTCCAGGTGGACCAGGACAGCGGGTTCCCCCGAGTCCTTGAACTTGTGGGCACTCCCGGGTGCGACCTCGGACTCGCTCGCGATGGCCGTTCCACCCGTCTTGGCTTCGCCACCGGACGATTTCTTCGAGCCGCCGTCGGAGCCACCGCCACCCGAATCGCCACCGCCGTAGCCGCCGCCGGAGTCCCCGCCGCCGGAGCTGCCGGCGCCTCCTCCGCAGGCGACCAGCGAGGCGCAGGCTGCGCCAACTCCAAGCGCGGTGCCTAGTCTGATGAACCTCTCGCGCGAAATCCTCTCCAAGACTTCCTCCTCGTCGTCGCCTAGGGTTTCCCTGATATACGCAGTGTATCTAGCATTGGATTTTGTCAGCATTTCAGCATGTCAGCACGTCGCCTGTTCCAGGCGACTTGTCAGCACGCTCCGGCTTCGCCTCCGCTAGTCAGCATTTCAGCTAGATCCTAAACTCCATCCGGCGCGTATGTAGATAGGAGAGCGTGGCTAGTACAGCGCTGTGCGAAAGGTTCGAGCCTTGCGCGCGAGTAGCCGTCAGCAAACAAAAGCTGACAAGCTGAAATGCTGAAATGCTGACTAGCGCGGTTTTGGAAGGGTCCCTTCCAAAACCGCACCGAAAGGAGTTTGGCACGTGAACGGCATGGTGTTGGTGCGCATCTTGATCGGGGCCGTCTGGCTGAACGGTGGCCTGGAGAAGCTCTTGAATCCGAGTTTTCCTGGCCAGTTCGCAGCGAGCCTCGAGGCAGGGGGCTTCGTCTCGCAGGCTCCGCCTTTCTTCCAGGGTTTTATGAGGGGCTATGTGGTGCCTAACGCCGAGCTCTTCGCCCAGTTCATGCGTGCCGGAGAGCTGATGCTTGGCATCGCCCTCATCCTCGGGTTGCTTACCAATCTCGCCGCGATAGGCAGCGTAGGGTTGAGCGCCGTGATCCTGCTCTCCCAGGGGGGCGTGGGGCTGGGGACGGGCCTCGGCGCCCCCGAGTTCCTCACGATAAACGTGCTCGTGGCCCTCTTCTCGGTGGTGATCCTGTTCAGCCCGGCCGCGAAGTCTCTCTCCTTAGACTCCCGCCTCGCCAAACGCAGCCCCGGACTCTCACCTATCCTCATCAACCGTCGCCGGGAAGGCTAGCCCTCCACTCCTCGCGCATAACGCCCATGATGACGTTGTCCACGTAGCGTCCGGCGAGCCAGATGTGCTCGCGCATCCTGCCCTCCTCGACGAAGCCGCAGGCTCTGTAGGCCCGGATCGCACGCTCGTTCGTCGCGTGGGTCTCCAACCACACGCGCCTGAAGTTCCTTACCCGAAACGCGTAATCGAGGATCAACCTCACGGCTTCACGACCGTAGCCACGGCCCCAGTATTCCTTGTCGCCGATAGCGATGCCCAGTTCACAGTGGCGGGAAGCCACGTCGAAGTGGAAGAGGCCGCACTGCCCGATGCACTCACCGTCGGCTTCGATGGCGAAGTTCGTCTTGTCCGGAGTCCCTTCCCGGGCCTCGCGATCGAACCTCTCCCTCAGCCGTTGGAGGGAGACGGGCAACGGCGGGTCGCCGCCACCCGCGAGCTCGACCTCGAGATCGTTCCAGAACCGCCACAGGCGCTCCAGATCTTCGCGCTCTATAGCCCGCAGCGTAACCTTCTCTCCCCTCAGCATTATTGTCCTCCCGCAACGGGATGGCGCATCCAGACGTTCGGCTCTTCGTAGGTGCCCAGATCCCGTTCCAGATCCATCACGACGGGTTGCAGGGCTCCCGGCACGACGTAGGCGTCGCTCTCGGGGAAACACATTCCTGTCCACTCCTCCCACTCGAGGATCGATCCTGTGATGACCATGGATCGGGGCGCGACCCGTACGAACTCCGCGCCGAGTCTCCGGTGGACCCTGAACCAGGGGTCGAAGGGTAGTCCGTCGAGGCGCTCCCACCGGAAGTAGCGCTCCATCGGTGTGAGCGGATATCGCTCCTTAAGTGTGGGACGCACGGGCGCGATCAGGGCCCCGAGCCCGTTTTCGGCGGCAACAGTCTTCATCGTGGTGAGGACCACGCTGCTGAGGCCGCGTCCCCGGTGGGCGTGCGATACGATCGCCAGGAGTGCCGAGACCACCGTTGGAGCTCGTCCCAGTGCGTGATCCTTCACCCCCTGCTCGAGCACCCCATCCAGGCCTGCCGGCAACCCTTCGGCGGTCTCATCCCAGAACACGGGGATGCAATGGCCCGCCGCGACGACTTCATCCCCACGGTCGCAGACGACGATCTGGAACCCGGCGAAATCGGTAAACAAGCCTCCCCAGTAGCGGCTGACCGTCGCATCGTGGTACATGAACTCGGGGAACATATCGGGCAGGGAGTCCATCCGCGACTCGAGATCTGGCCTCTCGGCAAGCGTGAAGACCTCCAACCCATCGGGTACGTTCACAAGAGCCACCGACCACGCAGACCTGACACCTGAAACCTGTAAAGAAACCTACAAAATAACCTACAAAAACGCCGGAACCAGCTCGCCTTTCACGAGATCGGCGCTGTGCTCGCGTTCGCGCACGACGGCCCAGCTGTCTCCCTTGACCATAACCTCTGCGGGCCTGGGGCGGGAGTTGTAGTTGGAGGCCATCGAGAACCCGTAGGCTCCGGCGTCCATGATGGCGAGCACGTCTCCCTCGGAGGCGTCTGGCAGTTCGCGGTCGCGGGCGAGGTAGTCGCCGGACTCGCACACGGGCCCGACGAGGTCGGCGTTCGCCACGGAGCCGTCTTCGTTTACGGAGAGGACCTCGTGGTAGGCGTCGTAGAGGCTCGGACGCAGGAGGTCGTTCATACCGGCGTCGGCGACGATAAAGCTCTTCTCGCCGCTCTTCTTGCGGTAGACGACCTTTGTCAGGAGGACTCCGGCGGCGCCCGCTATGTAGCGGCCCATCTCGCACAGGATCTTCGTCCCCGCCGCCTCGAGCATGGGCCTGATGGCGTCCACGAGCTCTTTCGGGGTCGGGGTCTCTTCGTCCTTGTAGGGGATGCCGAGGCCGCCGCCGATGTTGTAGTAGCGGATGTCGAAACCGCGGGCCTTGAGCTCGTCCACGAGGCCGGCGGAGCGTTCGACGGACTCAGTGTAAGGTGCGAGCTTGGTGATCTGGGACCCGATGTGCTGGTGGACCCCGATGAGGTCGATGCACCGGTAGTCCCCTACTCTCTCGGCCAGGGCCAGCGCCTCGTCCACGGGGATGCCGAACTTGTCGCGGTCCCTCCCCGTTGCGACGTGGTCGTGGGTCCCGGCGTCGACGTCGGGGTTGACGCGCAGCGCCACGCGGGCCCTCTTGCCGAAGCGGGAGCAGAGGCGGTCGAGGTGCTCCAGCTCGGAGGCCGACTCGACGTTGAAGAGCAGGATGCGCTCCCCAAGCCCAGACATGAGCTCCTGCTCGGTCTTCCCGACCCCGGCGAAAACGACCTTCTTCGGGTCGAACCCGGCCCGCATCACCCTGTAGAGCTCCCCGCCGGAGACGATGTCCGCTCCCGCCCCCAGGGCCGCGAGCGCCCGCAACACGGCGAGGTTCCCGTTCGCCTTGACCGCGTAGCAGACCAGGTGATCCAGGCCCGCAAACGCGGTATCTAGCTCCGTGTAAGTCCTCTCCAAAGCGGCGTGGCTGTAGACGTAGGTCGGGGTTCCCGCCGCCGCGGCTATCTCGGAGAGCGGCACGTCCTCACAACGGAGTCCGCCCCCCTCGTAGTGAAAGTCGTCCAAAACGTACCTCCTCGTGTAGCCGGGGCGTGCTATATTTCTGGCTCTGCCGTCGGAGCCGTAGGGAGAATATACTCCGTGCCGAACCCCCGCGCGACACCCCACACACAAAAGCCCCCCCTACTCCTCAACCCCATACTCGCCAAGCAGGGCGCCTACCCTCTACTGCGCCTCGACGAACGCCGCTGGGAGCTGGAGGAGAAGGGCCTGGATCTCTTTGACTTCGGTACCGGCGATCCACGCGAGCCGACGGACGGGAAGATCCGCCGCGCCCTCATAGAGGGCGTCCCCGAGATCAGCAGATACCCGAGCACGACAGGCAAGCAGGGTCTCCGCGAAGCGTTCTGCGGCTGGATGAAACGTCGCCACGGGGTCACGCTCGACCCCGAGAGCGACGTGCTCCCGGCCACGGGTTCCAAGGAGGCCATCTTCCACGCTCCTCTGGCCTTCCTGCACCACTCGCAAGAGCGGCGCGGCGTCGTCTACGGCACGCCAGGCTACCCCGTCTACGAACGGGGCGCCTTGCTCTCCGGCGGCGAGGCCCTGCCCGTGGAGCTGAAATGGGAGAACGGTTTCCTGCTGCAACCCGAAGCGATAGACCCCGAACGCACGCGGATACTCTGGATCAACTTCCCCCACAACCCCACGGGCGCAACGGCAACGTACGAGTACCTGGAGAGCGTGGTCGAGTTCTGCCGCGAGCACGACATCCTGCTCTTCTCCGACGAGTGCTACAACGACATCTACTCCGGCGGGCCTCCGCCTTCCATCCTGGAGATCACCACGGAGCGGACCCTCGCCTTCTGCTCCCTCTCCAAGCGCAGCGGCATGACGGGCTACCGCTCGGCCATGATGGCCGGGGATCCCGAGCTCATCGCCGCGCTGGGTAAGCTCCGTCCCTCCATCGGCGTGGCCACCCAGTCCTTTGTGCAGGATGCCGCGACCGCGGCCTGGGACGACGAAGCCCACGTCGAGAAGCGGCGGCGCGTCTTCGGCGAGAAGCGGGACCTCTTCACCGCATTCTTCGAGAGAACCGGCCTGGAATATCTGCCCACCGAGGCGAGCTTCTACCTGTGGGTCGCGGTACCTGACAGGGACGACGAGGCTTACGCGCTGCGGCTGATGGAGGAGGGAGTAATCGTGGCGCCCGGCAGGGCCTTCGGGGCCGGCGGCGAAGGGTACGTCAGGATCGCGCTGGTACCGGGGCTCGAGGATTGCAAGCTGGCGATACGGCGCTGGGCGGGGATCGAAGGGTGACCGTGAGAATGCGTGACGCCACGCTGGAGGATCTCGCCTCCATCGTGGAGATCTACAACTCCATCATCCCTGGCCGGATAGTGTCGGCCGACACAGAACCCGTCTCCGTCGAACAGAGGCTGCCGTGGTTCCACGAGCACGACCCGGCGAGGCGTCCGATCCGGGTGGCCGAAGAGGACGGGGAGGTATTGGGCTGGCTCAGCCTCGGCGACTTCTGGGACGGCAGGCCGGCCTACGACGGGACCGCCGAGATCGGCATCTACGTCAAGGAGGGCCACAGGGGTAATGGACTAGGCACGCGCATGCTGGAAGAGGCCATCGGGCGTGCTCCCGATCTGGGCATAAAGACCCTGACCGCGGGGGCCTTCGCCGGCAACGAACTCAGCCTCAGGCTGTTCGAACACTTCGGCTTCGAAAAGTGGGCGCACTTCCCCCGCGTCGCCGAACTCGACGGCAACGATCAAGACCTCGTCGTCCTCGGACTCAGGCTCATAGCGGCATGATGGAGGCTGGCCTCCATCATGCCGCGCGTGTCAGCATTTCAGCACGGTGGCTCCGCCGCCTTGTCAGCACGCTCCGGCTGGCGCCTCCGCTCGTCAGCCTTCACTTGCGCAAGTTCTGGCTGAAGTGCTGACAAGGCGCCAACGGCGCCGTGCTGACAAGCGAAGGCGAAGCCCGAGCGTGCTGAAATGCTTGCAAAGAGGTCAAAGACCTCTTAGCAACCTAGCGTTTCTTCTTTGGCTGCCATCCCTCTCTCATGCCAGGCTCGCTTATCACGAACCAGTACGCGCCGATCAGCATGACCAGGAACAGGAGCAGCGCCACGGCGAACTCCAGATACTCCATCCTGATGGTACTGCCCCCAAACAAAGTCAAGAGCGTGCCGGCAAAGCCGACGACCATCCCTATCGAACCCGTTATGAGTATCGTTCTCAGCATCGTCTCCCCCGACAGTCTTAGTGCGTTCACTGATTCAAGTCTTCACGATCCGCTGCGATAGCCTACCCGAAAACATGCGCCGTGGGGTGACATACTCGTAGAGCTCCTCGCACACCATTACGAAACTAGAGCCCTTCTCGGAAAGATTTAATCTCTTCGAGAAGGGAGCTTTCAGCTAGCAGCCATCAGCTTTTTGTTCTGGCTGAACGCTGATGGCTGCCCGTGTATACGCACCGGATACCCGAATGGATGGGATGGAGGGGCGTCCCAGAAGAGTTTGTGTAAGACTGTCATGGGACTCCGAAGAGAGCGTGAGGGGAGGACGCCATCGTGGACGCCGGGCAGAACAGTCTCCACCCGTTCGTGCACCTCTCCCGCGAGGATTGGGCCAGGTTGCCGGCAGACGCCTCGTTCACTCTATCCGAAGACGATGTGCGGGAGATAGGAGCGTACCTCTCGCCGGAGGAAGCAAGAGAAGTCTACCTCCCCCTTTCGCGGCTCCTTTACCTACACGTGGACGCCACGCAGAGTCTGTACCGGGCAGCACGCGCGTTCCTGGCCGAAGAGGAGAAAGAGGTGCCCTACGTGGTCGGCATCGCAGGCAGCGTCGCCGCCGGCAAGAGCACGGTGGCCAGGGTACTGCGGGCCCTGATCTCCCGCTGGCCGGGGCGTCCTGAGGTCGGGCTGGTGAGCACAGACGGCTTTCTCTACCCCAACCGCATCCTGCGATCTCGGGGGTTGATGGAACGCAAGGGCTTCCCCGAGAGCTATGATCTGCCGCTCCTACTGAGGTTCCTCGCAGACATCAAATCCGGTCGCGACGGGGTTAGCGCCCCGATCCACTCGCACCTGACCTACGACATCCTCCCCGACAGGGCCCAGAGCATCGGGCGTCCCGATGTCCTCGTTGTGGAAGGCCTCAACATGCTGGAGGCCGGACTCTCTGAGTCCTCCGAAGGACACAGGGTCTTCGTCTCCGACTACTGCGACTTCTCCATCTACGTGGACGCGCAGGAGCAACACATCAAAGAATGGTATCTGGAGCGCTTCATGCGCCTGCGGGAAGAGGCGCTCGATGATAGCTCCGCCTACTTCCACCGTTTCGCGGAGCTCTCTGTCGAGGACGCCAGAGACGTAGCCCTACGCGTGTGGGACGAGATCGACCACCCCAACCTCAAAGAGAACATCGAGCCGACCAGAGACAGGGCGCGCCTGATCCTCGAGAAGGGACAAGATCACTCGGTCCAGAGCGTGCGACTGAGGAAGGTCTGATAGCGGTTTTGGAAGGTTTCCCTTCCAAAACCGCGCTAGTCAGCACGCCGCCTTCGGCGGCTTGTCAGCATTTCAGCTTTTTGTCTGTTGACTGCTGGCGGCTCGCTGTGCTGCACAGCGCTGTGAGGGCAGCCTACTGAAAGTCGGGACCTTCCGCATGCCGGGCTTCAGGTTATCAGGGAGTATCGGATTGCCTGTGGAGGTAAGAGGAAAGCCGGGTCGCGCTTTGGAGGGGGAAGGGTTCAGAGTGCGGCCCGGCTTGGCGATTACCTGAATTATAGTACCGAGTCGACCTGGATCATATACTGCAAATGAGTGATTTTTCTCTAGCGCAAATGGGTGATCTCGTCACAGAGGGTGTTGTGCCTTGATAGCATTGCATCCTTTCTACCCACTGCGCTCGCCACTCCGGTGTTGAGGAGAGGCCGCACGAGACGGAGCAAGCTCGAACAAAGAGGAGCCCGGAAGAGGCGCGATGGCGTCTTCCGGGCTCTCGACCTCTTTACTCTACGAAACTCACTTCTCCGGTGCTACCCGGAGGGAGGAATCGCTACCTCGTGCGGCAAGCTCCTTTACATGCCCAGTAAGGATAATTGTTCTGCGAATTGTTGCTGGTGACTGCGGTCCTACCACCCCCGTTGGTGTTGATGTAATAGATCTCAGTGTCTCCGGTTCCGGGGTCGTAGACATAGGCTATCTTCTTGCCATCAGGAGAGTAGGAAGGGTAGTAGTCGTTCTTAGTGTTGTTGGTGACGTTGGTCTTGCTTCCCCCGGTGGTGTTGATCGTGTAGATCTCGCTGTCTCCGGTTGCGGGGTAGTAGCTATAGGCTATCTTCTTGCCATCAGGAGAGTAGTCGGGATCGTAGTCGTCCGAACTGCTGCTGTTGGTGACGTTGGCCTTGCTTCCCCCGGTGGTGTTGATCGTGTAGATCTCCCAGTTGGATCCGGCGTCGTACTCGTAGGCGATCTTGGTGCCGCTAGGTGAGTAGGCAGGATTTCGGTCGTCCTTAGTGTTCTGGGTGACGTTGACCTTGCTTCCCCCGTTGGTGTTGATCGTGTAGATCTCCCAGTCTCCGTTATCTGCGTCGCTCGAATAGGCTATCTTGTCGCCTTTAGGTGAGTAGTAAGGGGAGGGGTCGTCCACATCGTTGTCGGTGACGTTGACCCTGTTACCCCCGTCGAGGTCGGCGGTGTAGATCTCCCAGTCGTTTCCGTCCCAGCCCGTATAGGCTATCTTCTTACCGGTAGGCGAGTAGGCAGGCTCCCAGTTGGCCGATTGGTTATGGGTGACGGTGACCCTGTTACCCCCGTCGGGGTCGATGGAGTAGATCTCTAAGTCGCCCGTCCTAGCCCGCATAGTATATCTTGCCGTTTGTGCCAGGATAGTTAGCCTCTGCAGGCTGGGCGTAAAGTACCGCCAGCAATCCCACAGCCGCCAGCAGCCCCGCCGCTGCTACTGCCAGCAGCGCTGCCCCGGGGTGGTTAAGCCTTACCGTCTTCACTATCTGTCTCCTTTCCCAAGGGCGTGGCGAGACTCCACAGCCCACCACGCATTTACAGAGAAGACCATTGTAGCTGGTTTCGTGGAGTGCTGCCTACCCCAAATGAGTGATTTTTTCTGTTTCTTGGTTGTTGTTAACTGTAGCGAACTTGGACGTGCCTTTTTCGCGGTGGTCGGTGGATAGCAGGATCAGCCACTCACTTTTCGCACCCGACACCTCACATCTGCGAGCTGGTCATCGATTATCCGAGCGCCAGTGCGATGATTCCGACTACCATAGCTCCGGCAGCGATCAGGCGCCGCGTGGAGTCTCCTTCGGAGAGTAGGCGCGCTCCCATGGCGGCCCCGATGAGGATGGAGATCTCCCGCGCGGGGGCCACGTAGCTGACGGGGGTGAAGACGAGGGCTGTTAGGACCAGGATGTAGGAGAGCGGGCTGAGGACGGCCACCCCGAGGACCTCGGGCTTGTGGGCGCGCCACAGGGCACGGGCCTCTTTAGTGCGGCTCATCGCGATCGGGGTTAGCAGGAGGGTGGTGACGAGGATCGTGGCCCAGCTCTGCAGGAGGGGTGGGATCAAGAGCGCGCTGACCGCCTGCTTGTCCCAGATGGTGTATGCCGCGATGAACACGCCGGTCAAAAGACCGTAGACGACGCCGGCCCCCAGACCTGTACTCAGACTCCCCGACTCGCTCGTCAGCACGAAGACGCCAGCCGTGATCAGACCTATCCCGATAAAGACCAGAAGTGAAGGCCTCTCACCGAACAGCACGATGGCCGCCGCTGTCGCGAGCAAGGGCCCGGTACCACGGGCCAGAGGATAGACGAGCGAGAGGTCCCCCACCGCGTATCCCCGCTGCAACAAAACAAAGTACCCGAGATGCAAGACACCGCTCCCGAACATAAAGAGGTACTCTACGGGTCCCAGATGTGGCGTGCTCACAAGCACGACGACGACCGCGAGCGGGGCGTAGAGCACGACCGAGCAGAGTCCGAAGAGCCAGACGAAGACCGCTCCCCCGTCTCCGACCCGCTTGGCCAGCAAGTTCCAGGTCGCGTGGAGGACAGCCGCTACCAGCACCAACACAAGCGCGAAGAAAGTCATTCGATAAACGCTCCTCTCTTCGCGATCATAGCATTTTAGCTAGTCAGCATTTCAGCACGCTCAGGCTTGCGCCTTCGCTTGTCAGCACGCCTGCTTCGCAGGCTTGTCAGCATTTCAGCACGCGCCCTGTCGGGCGCTTGTCAGCATTGGCGAGCCCTTGCTGACATGCTGAAAGCGGAGCCCGCAGGGCGTAGCGGGCTGACAAAGGCGCAACGGCGCCGTGCTGACAAGCTGAGGCCGAAGGCCGAAGCGTGCTGAAATGCTCCTGCTAAACTGGCGGACGTGTCGGAAGCTTGGAGAGTAGGAGGATGAAGGGGATCGAGGACAGGATAGAAGCAGCGTTCGAGGACAGGGGGCTGCTGGAAGCGGAAGAGTACCGCTCGGCGGTCTTCGACACCGTAGCCGCCCTGGACAGGGGTGAGCTGCGTGTCGCACAGAAGAGTCGGTGGCGAGTGGCGTTCGAACGCGTGGGTCATGAAGGCCATCAATCTGTACTTTGCGGTAGCGGAGATGCAGACGATAGAGGTTGGTCCTTTCGAGTACCACGACAAGATCCCAACCAAGAAGGACCTGGCGGCCTCTGGCGTACGTGTCGTGCCACCCGGGACCGTGCGTTACGGGGCTTTCGTCGAGCGTGGCGTTGTTGTTATGCCTGGCTACGTCAACATCGGGGCGTACGTCGGGAGCGGGACGATGGTCGACACGTGGGCCACGGTCGGCTCGGGGGCCCAGATCGGACGCGACGTGCACCTTGCCGGGGGTGTTGGCATAGGGGGTGTGCTCGAACCTCCAGGGGCGATGCCCGTCGTGATCGAAGACCGCGCATTCATCGGCTCTCGCTGCATCGTCGTCGAAGGCGTGCGCGTCGAGGAGGAAGCAGTCCTCGGGGCGAACGTGGTGCTCACGGGCTCGACCCAGATCATCGACGTCACTGGCCCCGAGGAGGTCGTCCACAGGGGCCGCGTCCCCGCCCGCTCCGTGGTCGTGGCAGGGACCCGCACCAGACAGTTCCCGGCCGGCTCCTACCAGCTCCAGAGCGCCCTAATAATCGGCCGCCGCAGGGCATCGACAGACCAGAAAACTTCCCTAAACGAAGCCCTGCGCGAGTTCGGGGTGAGCGTTTGAGGGAACAGCTCCTCGAAAACCTCCTCTTCTTCCTCGACCGTCCGAGCGTTACGGGATCGGAGAAGCGTCTCTGCGACGACCTGGCCGCCCGCATCTCCTCCTCCCCGGTTTGGGAGATAGAGCGCATCTCGAACAACCTGGCCGTCCGCCGCAAAGAGCCGGACCCTTCTCTTCCCAGGGTCGTCCTCGCCGGCCACCTCGACACCGTGCCAGAGCCCGAGGACGGTATCGAGGTCAGGGTCGAGGGGGACAGAGTCTACGGCAGGGGCGCCTCCGACATGAAGTCAGGCGACGCCGTGATGCTCGCGCTACTCGAAGGGGTGTCGTGGGAGGAGAGCCGCTTCGATCCTGTCTTCGTCTTCTACGAGCGGGAGGAGGGACTCTACGCGGATAACGGCCTCGAGGCCGTCTTCGCCGGCAGCCCGTGGGTGCTCGACGCGGAGCTCGCGCTGGTGCCCGAGCCGACGGCTGCGGCCCTGGAGGTAGGTTGCGTAGGGACGGCGCACGTGGAGGTCACGTTCAGCGGCACGTCCGCCCACGCCGCCCGCCCCTGGCAAGGAGAAAACGCGCTGACGAGTGCTGGAGAGTTCCTGGCCGAGCTGCACGAAAGGCCTGCGTCCGAGACCATCGTCCAAGGACTCACCTTCTACGAGGTCCTGACGCCGACGGTCGCGCAGGGTGGGCGGGCCCGCAACGTCGTCCCTGACTCGTTCCAGATCAACGTGAACTACCGCTTCGCCCCAGGCAAGGACCTGGAAGACGTCAAGCGCCTCTTCGAAGAACTCCTCCGTGGCAGCGCCACCTACGAAGTCGTGGACTTCGCCCCGAGCGGTCCCGTAAACCTCGACAACCCGCTACTGCAGGAGCTCATAGACACAGGCCTCGAAGTGCGTCCCAAGCAGGCCTGGACCGACGTCGCCCGCTTCTCCGAGCGCGGCGTCGCCGCAGCGAACTTCGGCCCTGGCTTACCCTCACAGGCGCACAAAGAGAACGAATACGCCGAGCTCCCCCTCCTCGAAGAGTGCTACACACACCTCGTATCATTCTTTGAATGAGCATGTCGCCTTCGGCGGCTTGTCAGCACGGCGGCTGCGCCGCCTTGTCAGCATTTCAGCACGCGCCCTGTCGGGCGCTTGTCAGCACTTCGGGATTCACCGCGGCACCGGTTCACACCGGCCACGACTACCCACCTGCTTACGCCTGCAAGAAGCTGACAAGCCTGCGAAGCAGGCGTGCTGACAAGCGAAGGCGCAAGCCTGAGCGTGCTGAAATGCTGGCCAGCGCGGATAGGGGAAGGCCTGGGGCCTTCCCCTATCCGCTAAAGTATCCCCACCTCGATGGCGCGGACCGCCGCCTGGGTCCTGTCCGACACTCCGAGCTTGGAGATTATATGCTGGACGTGGATCTTGACGGTCCCGCGGCTGACCAGCAGGTTCTGGGCGATCTGGGGGTTGGTCTGCCCCTGGCTCAGTAACTTCAACACCTCGACCTCTCTCGGAGTCAAACTCTCCATCTGCTCGGTCCTTCTCGGCTGCCTAAATTTACCAGATCCGGCCTGATGTGCCTCAAGATGGGATGCCTCATGTTGAGATGCCTCGGGGCCGGTTGCTACGGGATGCGATGCCAGGGGTTCGCCCTCTTCCCTGGATCCTTCCTCACTACTGTCACCACGCTCCCTCGCCAACCTTACCAGGAGCCGCATCGCAAGCTCTTGGTTAAGCGGCGACTCTCCCTCCAGTGTCCTCCTCACCGCGCTCAACAGCCTCTCCCCAGAAGCGTCCTTCAGCACGTAGCCCGCCGCTCCCGCCTTGACAGCTTCGAAGAGGTAGTCGGGGTTCTCGTGCATGGTAACCATCATGACGGAGGTCTTTGGCATCTCTTGCTTGATCTTCCTGGTGGCCTGGAGGCCGTCCATAACAGGCATCCTCACGTCCATGAGGACTAGATCGGGTTTCAGTTCTCTACACAAGGTGAGAGCCTGTTGGCCGTCGTTGGCTTCGGCGATGACTTCGAGGCCATCTTCACCGGCGAGCATGGTTCTGAGACCTTCTCTGACGAGGGCGTGGTCGTCTGCGATCAGGAGGCGTGCCACCCATGCAGGTGTTGCTTCCCCGGAAGCCTCCCCTGCTCCTCCTCTCTCCTCAATACGCACCCTGACCCCTATTCATCTCACAAGCGACTAGACCTGGCAGAAAACCGGATAATCTCTACTAGCAATTTCCCTTTGGCAACCCGGCTACCTTTCCCAAGAAAAGGCCCTTAGGCTTTGCGCCCCTACCTCGCGGCAGGTTAGCCTTTGTCCAGGACGCTCGTAAGTATACAAGAGAGATGGAGCTTGTAGCAATCGGCCTGATAGTCGCCAGCCACAATACCAACGCTTATAAGCGTACCTGCAGAGCAACACGGCGCCACTCGAAGTAAATCTTGATCTCACCGCGTGTGGGATAAACGTGTCGAAGGACCTGAGCGTTGGCTTCCGTAGGCCATATGGTGCCAACCTTGGTCGGAAGAACCCCAGGTCCGGCCGGAACTCATGAGAAGCGATGCACTTGCCATGCAAGGGCACGGGAGTGCTCCTCGCTATCCACAGCCATTCGCACGCTTCTTGCACCAAGTGTGGTGCCTGCCGGTTGCATCGCTACAGCAAATCGCTACAGCCAGCTAATGTAGCATCGAGGGAAGAGGGAACAGCCTGTAGTTTGGCTTTGTTTGGTAATTTTGCCTACGCAGAGCTGCGCCCTTGAGAGTCTACTATCTAAGCGCCCCATCACTTCGGGCATCCCTGGACCCTCAAGTTCCATATGCACCTTTGCCGAGGAGGACTATCATTATGACCGCAAGGGCCATTGTCATTCCAGACTCGTCGTTCACAAACCGTCTCGCTGTAACCATTATCTGTTCCTCAGATCTATCACGGTTGTAAGCATCTGGGTGGCCGAATGGCCTGAGTCCTTGATTTACGGAGATAACCAATCTTACCAACACTCTATCGATGTTGGCCTCGACACCGCCGGGATTTATTACGTTGCCGCTGCTATCGTAGTAGGTGAAAGTCAGGCTTTGGGCGTGATCGGTAACCGGCTGCAGGTTCCCGATCGTGTTGGTCGCACCGGTGCTGATGTTGTCACGTCCTAGAGCGAAGTTGCCGCTACCTGCGGGGTTCTCGTAAACCTGATACCCAAACTTCTCACATCGCGGTGGCGTGCTGGTGTTGGGGCACGCTATAGTTCCGTCACCGTCAAGATCGTTTCCGAACCTGATCTGGGTTGAGGTCCACGTTTCGAACATTTGTCCGGTGGCCGTATTGACAGCGTGAGCTTGCCGTATTTCCCTTTCCATCTTCTCCATCGCTACCCTACCGCTCTCCACACCGCCTCGACCTTGTTATTGCCGTAGCTGAAGACCTTCAGGCTAATGTCGAAGATGCCAGAAAGGGCAAAAAGGACGAAAACCATGATTATCATCGTGACGATCATCTCGGGCAGGGTGAAGCCCCGTTCGTCCTTCAAGAAGCGCTCCCGCAAGAACGGCATCGTCACTTTGCCACGAGTCCGTACGTATTCCCGCTACCCCAGCTGATGGTGATGGTCAGCCTGATCAGTTTGGTGCCTGGACTACACGCAATATTCGGATCACTGCTAGCCGGGTCGCACATTTCGAAGTTCACCGAAGAGGAATCCGGCTGCCTCATGTACTGCTTTTCGACGCTGTACTCAAAGTCATTCGGAAAGTCATCGGCGATTGTGGGATCAGACAGAGACAGATCACCCGAGTCATACTGATAGTGGCCGTTGGCGTCAGGGGTGCTAGGCGATACCGGGAAGCTACCTTCGACGGTGGCGAACGGCAGGCTCTTCGCCTGCTCCATCTTCAGGTTCGCCAGCGCGCGCCTTGTCGTAGTTGCTGCTCGCGGTTACCCCGGTGCAGGCCCATGTCGAACATGCCGACCATCGGGAGGATAGCGAGAGCGAGGATTATGATCGAGACCATGACCTCAATCAGCGACTAGCCGCGTTCTTCCTTGAGGAGGCTACGGGCCAATTTTTATCTCCGAGGTCACGGAGTTGATCTGTATGGTGTGGTTTTTGGCAGGATTGCTGGTGGCCCTGACTGTGATGGGGTTAGCGCCGGTAACCTGAGCACCTCCGTCGCCTTTGCAGACTATGGTAGATGCGGCAGGGACGGAGACGACATCCCCAGCGGGACCGGGAGCATCATTGTCGTCCAGGTCGTCGGTAACCCTGCCGGGCAGGGTGTATTCCGAGTTCCCGGCGGTCAGGGTCACCGTCTGATCGGCCAGCCTATTGATCGCCCTGGAATGCGCCTGACGTAGGTCCGCCGCGAGCTGGTTGGTCGCCGAGTCCACCCGGCGACTCTCGATCGCACCGAATCAGGTAGAGCTGGCTATAGCGAACACTATGCCCATGAGAATGATAACGATCGTCAACTCGACCAGGGTAATGCCACACTCATCTTCCAAGGCCCCCTGTCGGCTCACTTAGCTCACTCCAGGCCCCAGCTACCCGTGCCCTCCGAACCCTTCAGTACCTCCGAGCTCTTCAGAGTCTTGACGGCAGAGGCCACGGTTCGCGACGTCTTGCGCTGGGAGAGTCCCAATTTCCTCCCGATCTCTGTCTGGCAGAGATCCTTGTAGATGAAGAGGTAAATCACCTTGCGCTGGAGTTCGGTCAGGGACTCGAGCGCCTGCTCGAGCAGGATGCGATCTTCGATGGGGAGCGAGAAGGTCTCGTGGCGGAGGCTCTTGATGGCAGAGACATCGACCTCATCATCGTCGCCGCCGTCGAGCGAGAGTACATCTGTGTCGCAGAATAGCTTCATCAGCTCGGACATGCCCTCGGGGGTGACGTTTACCTCATCAGCCAACTCCTCGATGAGCGGTGGCCTGCCGAGTTCGGCTGTGAGCCTGCTGGTCGCCTCGGAGACCCTGGCGTGCAGGCTGCGCGCCCAACGGGGCCTCTTGACGAGCGCCGTGTCGCGGAGGTGGTGTTTGATCTCGCCCTCTATCATGGCGTACGCATACGAACTGAACTTCGCCTCCGAGTCCAACCTGAAGCCGCTGACGGCCTTCATCAAACCCACGTAGCCGACCTGGAGGAGGTCCTCGTAGGGCTCGTCCGAACACGCAGCATACCTTCGGACCAGGTGGTTCAGGATCTTGACGTTCAAGGAGAGAATCTGTTCGATCGACCGCCGATCGCCCCGCTCCCTGTAAGCCTCGATCAGGCCGAGGACGGGATCGGCCGCGATGCGGATCGCGGTTGGAGCAGTAGCAACCATAACACTCCTTTTATCGCGAAGCCCTGAGGAGGTGCCTATATGCCATGCGGCCATTACGTGTAGACCACATGACCATTTTCGGCTGACATGCGGATTTAGCTGAAGATGCTGACTAGCCCCACACTAAGTTCTTATACAGCTCCCAGAGTTGTGGACCTGCAAAGAGGCTGATGATGCCTCCTAGAGCCATGAACAAGCCGAAAGGGAGGGCGCTGCGGCGGTGCATCTTTCCGGCTGCCATGACCAGACCGCCCGTGATGGCTCCGATCAGGGCGCCGAGGAATACGGCGAGGGCGGCGTAGGGACCAAGGAAGGCTCCTAGCATTCCGCCCATCTTGACGTCGCCCATGCCCATCCCGCTGGGGTAGATGAGTGCCAACCCTAACAGGGCGCTGGCTACGGCTATGGCGGAGAGGGGGTATGTCCACCAGCCTGCCGGGTTGGCCAGGATCGAGAGTACGAGTCCCGCCAGCGCGGCGGGGCCGACGATCGCATTGGGGAGCAGCCTGTGCTCGAGGTCTATGACGGCTAGCGGGATCAGGGCTGAGATGAGGACCAGCGCGAGGAGCAGAGTTAGGCTCACCCCGAACTCGTAAGCCGCCGCCCCAAAGAGGAGTACGGTCGTTGCCTCCACAGCTGGGTAGCGCACGGATATGG
This sequence comes from uncultured Rubrobacteraceae bacterium, assembly GCA_963811295.1. Lineage (GTDB taxonomy): Bacteria > Actinomycetota > Rubrobacteria > Rubrobacterales > Rubrobacteraceae > Rubrobacter_D. The sequence goes on from CAWEQZ010000038.1 coordinate 107,120, forward strand.
GTTCCTTGCAATTCCTGCACCGCCCGCGGAGCAGCAGATAGGAGACGAGGGGAATGTTGTCCCTGGGTCGGATGGACTCCCCACAGTGCAGGCAGTGGGATGCGGGCCACACCACCGACTCGCGGCGCGGCACGCGATGGATCACGACGTTCAAGAAGCTGCCGACAACAAGGCCGAAAAGGACGGCGACGAAGACTAACATACGTCATCCTGTAGATCGGTTCTGGATTGAGGTGCGGAGCGTCCGCCGCCGTGGATTCCCGCTTTCGCGGGAATGACCGGAGGGGGATGGACATTCCGAAACGAAGACTGGGATGACGGATCGCCCCCCGCGCAGAGGTCCACAGCGTCTCAACCAGGACCGGTGGTGAGACGCCGGTCTCCAACACTCCTGGCATTGCAGCTTACTCGATGAGGTTGAAGATCTCGAACATGGGCAGGTACATCGAGATCACTATGGCACCGACTATGCCGCCTACGACTACGACCATAAGAGGCTCTATGATCGAGGTCAGGGCCTTTACCGCGGCGTCAACCTCTGACTCGTAGAATTCGGCTATCTTGGTCAGCATCCCGTCTATGTCACCCGTCTCCTCCCCGACGGCGATCATGCGCGTCACCATCGGCGGGAAGACTGGCTCGGTCTCCAGCGGCTTGTAGATAGGGATGCCCTCGCGGATAGCATCCCTGCTCTTCAAGAGGGCCTTCTCCACAACCCAGTTACCCGAGGACGTTGCGGTTATCTCTATGGCCTGCAGTATGGGCACTCCGGCAGCGCCCAGGGTGGCGAGGGTGCGCGCGAAGCGGGCCAGGGCGACTTTCCGGACGACGTCTCCGATCTTGGCCGGTATCCTGAGCACGGCCCGGCCCCACACCTTCCTGCCACTCTCGGACTTCTTCCATCGCAGGAACATAACCACGGCGAGCGCCATCCCACCATACACGAGCACTCCGAATATGCTGGTCAAGATATCGGAGATAGCCATGCAAATTCGGGTTGGCAGCGGGAGTGTCCCGCCCAGGTCCTGGAACATCTTGGCGAATACGGGCACTATAAACATGAGCATGAAAGAGGCAGCCAGTATCGCAAGGACCAACACCACGACGGGGTAGGTCATCGCGCTCCTGACCTTGCGTCTGAGGTCCTGATCCCGTTCCAACTGGTCGGCCACACGCAGCAGGACACCGTCCAGGATACCCCCGATCTCCCCGGCCTTCACCATCTTGACGTAAAGGCGGGAAAAGACCTCAGGGTGCTTCTCGAGAGCCTGAGAAAGGGAGCTGCCGGCTTCTACATCCTTGCGCACGATGACGACAACGTCCTTGAGCTTGGGGTTCTCGGTCTGCTCGGAGAGCACGTAGAGCGCCCGCACGATAGGGAGGCCGGCGTTGATCATGGTCGCCAGCTGCCTGGAAAAGACCACGAGATCGCTCAGCTTGATCCTCTTGAACGCCTCGAGAATGTCTTTCTGGCCGACGCTCTGCTCTTTTACGTCTATGACGAGTAGGCCCTGCTGGCGGAGCTCGTGGGCCACGGCCATCGTGCCCGACCCTTCCAACTTGTCCTGGATGATCTCGCCCTGCTTGTCGAGGGCCCTGTATGTGTAGAGCGCCATCCGCTATCTCCGCCCGTACGCCATACGGTCGCGGGTTTGACGACTGTTTCCGGCGCCGAGCGTGCCGCCGGCGAGACGAAGGAGCTCATCGGGATTGCTGGAACGCTTCTCCGCCTCTGCACGGGAGATGATCCCTCGCCGCACGAGGGCTACAAGCGCCGCGTCCATGGTCTGCATTCCGAACTTGCCGCCGGTCTGCATGGCTGAGTAGATCTGATGGTTCTTTCCCTCCCTGATCAGGTTCCTCACCCCGGGTGTCGGGATCAGCACCTCGCACGCCACGACCCGCCTCTTGCCGTCGTAGGTGGGGATGAGCGTCTGGGTGATGATGCCCTGCAGGGCGTTCGCGAGCTGCGCGCGGATCTGATGCTGCTGGTGCGGCGGGAAGACGTCTATGACCCTGTCGATGGTCTGCGGGCAGTCCTGTGTGTGAAGCGTCCCGAAGACGAGGTGTCCGGTCTCCGCCGCCGTTACGGCGAGAGCGATGGTCTCGAGGTCGCGCATCTCGCCCACGAGTATCACGTCGGGGTCCTGCCTCAGAATGTGCTTGAGTGCCTGGGCAAAGCTCTTGGTGTCCTGGTTGACCTCGCGCTGGTTGACGATGCACTGCTTGTGTTCGTGCTGCCGAACTTACTAACATCGAGCGGCACGTCCCCCTGTGCTTCTAGCGACCCGTCCAGGTGCACGAGGACCTCCAGGCGCATCAGCCTGTATATGCGGTGGCGCTCCTCGGCATCGAGGGCGTCCAGGCGCTCGGGCGTTACCCACTCGTAGGAGGCGAGCAGGGCGTCCGCGTCGGCCTCAAGGGCCTCTATCTCCTCTTGGGTGGTCCGGAGCTTGGCGAGCTCGCTCTCGGCGCTGCGGCGAACGTCCTCAAGCTCGGCGAGTCTCGACCCTAGCTCATCGAGCGTCATGAGCCCGGCAGCCTGCTGGTCCTGGTAGGCGGCACGCTTGCCCGCCAGTTCTTCTAGCTGTTTCAGCCACGCCAGAGCCTCGCGCTCGGGGTTGCTCCTGAGCCGGCGCTTCTTCTCCTCGATCAGGGCGGTGAGACCGACGCGGAGCCGCTCCGGGTCCTTGAGGAGAGAGGAGACCTTCTCCCAAACCAGTGGCTCCGCGTAGTCGGCGCGGAGGTTCTGCGGGTTGTCGCAGCCGTCCTTCCCATCTCGCACGCGCCTGGGGCAGCGGTAGTAGTGGTGCACCCTGCCGCTGGAGGAGGTGATGGTCGTGGTCTGCATCGCCCGGCAGCACTCCGCGCAGCGCAGCACGCCGCTGGAGAGTTCCCAGAAGCGCAACCCCGCAGAGGAGGGTCGACGGTTGTCCTTGATCGCCTCTCGCGCCCGGTCCACCCAGCCGCGCGGTATCCCGGAGTCCGGCACCGGGACCGCCAGCCAGCTCTCTTTCGGCCTGTAAGTGTTCGCGTAGGAGTAGCGGTAGCGGCCGTTCGCCGTCTCGCGGCGACCGTCTTCGTCTGCTTGCGCCTGTCGTAGTAGCAGACGCCGTAGCTGCTATCGGGATCGAGCGTGTCCGCTACCGCCGGAGAGACGAGATCTCGCACCTCCTCGAAGGTGTGAGGGCGGTAGATGTCGTCGAGGATCATGGTGCGGAGATACCCCTGGTGCCAGAGCTTCTTGCCGCTCGGGCTCGGGATACCGGCCGCCGCAAGGCCCTTGCGCACCGCGTACAGGGTCATGCCCTCCTCACCGACCATGCGAAACACGCGCCGCACGACGGCCATTTTATCCTCATCCACCTCATAACCTACGGCCTTGCCCTTGTCGTTGCGCACGAACCGGAAGCCGAACCGGGGCGGATGCGCGCCGACTATCTCTCCCTGGCGGGCCTTCTGCACCCTGCCGCGCCGGGTTCGCTCGGCGGTCTTGATCCTCTCCCCCTTCGCCATCCAGCCTTTGAGGAACCTCAAGAGCTCGCCCTCGTGCGTGTCGTCGCCCCAGTCATCTAGGGCCACGAGCCGTGCGCCGTAGCGTTCGCACTCCCCGTCGAGGAAGGCGCGGTGGGCGGGCTCGCGGGTGATCCTATCGGCGTCTTGGGCCACGACCACCGAGACACCCCCAGCCTCCACCAGGTCCCTCACCTCGTCCAGTCCCGGCCGCTCCAGGTACGCAGCGGACCAGCCCTCGTCTCTGACCTCGGCCAGAACCTCGTAGCCCTCCCGGGAGGCCCATGCCCGCAAGGCGTCTATCTGCTGGTCCAGGCTGTAACCCTCGACCTGTTCTGCACTAGAGACGCGGGCGTAGAGGATGGCCCAGAGGACAGCCTTCTTTAGGGCGTGGCCGTTGGTGCTAGGCATGCTTGTACTCCTTCTTCACAGACTCGATGATCGTAGCTACCTCGTCGCCTTCCAGATGCCCGGCCTTTAGTAGCCGAAAGGCTACTGAGCTGATCTCCGGCCAAAGCTCACGAATGAGCTTCGCAGTGTCCTGCACGACGAACTGATACTCCTCTGCGGGGTCCCCCATCTGAAACAGGTACTCCCTGAGTTGGTGGGCGTCGCTGCGCCACTCGTCGAACACGTCGCTGAACGAGTCCTCTTCGCAGTCGGCCTCCTCAGAAAACTCTTCCCAAGAGTCGGGTCGGATCTCTCCCCAAATCTCAAGCATCTCCGCGTAGCTTCCCGCGAGTGCGTACAACGCGCTCCGCCACAAGCTGGCTGGCGTGTTGGGTGCTTCTACACGGGCCTCGCAGAGTGATTCGCTAGCAGAAACGTAGTGGACCTTACCCCTACACACCTCCGACGCGAAGACCGCGTGAGCGGCCTCGTGGTAGCAAGTGGCCCGCCATTGATCTACGTCGGGCATGGTTACTCCTCCTCCGGTACCAGGTCCGATGGGTCTACCTTCAGCGCCTTCGCTAGCTTGCGGATGGTAGACGGGTACGCCGTACCCTCTCTTTCGATTCGCGATATCGTGTCTTTGGAGACGCCAGCCTCTTCGCCAAGCTCCCTCAGAGTGAGAACCCGCTTCCTTCTGAGCCTTCGTAGCTTCCTGGCGTCTACTTCCACATAGCCCATATACATATTTCCGACACCTCCAGCAAATAACCTATAAGCACTGCAGAAATTATACCGTCTAGCATATACATAATCAATACAAATGTGGTACAGTGTAGGTGTCGGCTAGAGAAATGGCCCGGCGCGGTGGCAGCCGCCCGGACCCGGCCCATAAGGGGGAACTTATGGACACCAGGAGGATACCTCTTTTTGAGGGAGATCCGTTCTACGCGAGCTTCGCTACCCACGACCCCGAGGAGCGTCCGCACGCCTGCTATGAAGGCATCGTCTACCTTGGCCGTATCACCGAACAGGAAGGCGAAGAGGTCGAGGTCTTCGAGGCTGTGCCCTGCGGCCGGTGTGCTGAAGAGTCATGAGAACCATGCTTAAGATCTTTGGGTTCGCAGCGCTCAGTATCGCGGGGGTGCTGCTCGCCAGTCCCCTACTCACCTTGTTTATTCGTGGCTGCCCCGCCCCGCCCCAATACTTCTATCCCGTTGGGATCGGGGCGGGGCTTCTCGCAGTGTTCGTCTTCGCAATCCTAGAGGGACTAGAAAGGGGGTGAGTGCTGTGGAAAAGAGGTTCCCGATCTCACGCTACTAGAAGCTGCAAGGCTTGGGATGTACGGTGAGCGAGGGCTGGGAGTAGCTTCGCTGGAAGTTCTGACGATTGTGCAGGTCGCTGCGAAGGTTGGAAAGGATGAGGGGTACACGGAAGAGGAGTTGCCCCAGAAGACGCTGGAGGAGATCTTCAGCGGAGCTAGCGGAGAGGAGTAGAGATGGAGAGAGAGATCGCAGCTCGAAGGCGAACTGCATGAGCTTGAAGCCAAGCTTGCCAGGGCACAGACAGAGGCCCGTGAGCTTGAAGCGAGCCTTCAGGAAGAGTTGGAGCCTCAAATGCGGGAGGTGGTTGCCTTCGCACGCGAGAGAGGACACACCTGGCTAGCGAGGCCGCTTGTCTTGGGGCCTCCTGCCCAAGACGACGATGAGCTTGCCTTAAGGCTTGTCGAGGCGTTCACCGCAAGCGAAGTTCACAGAGCCCACTAAGGTGTTGAGAACGTCGAAGGCGAGATACGCGCCAAGAGGAAGCAACTGGGAAGGGAGAAAGAACGTCTTCAGTCCTTCCGCGAGATGCTCGGCTAGAGAGGAGACTAAAAGTGACCTGGGTTAAAGTAGATATCGGCTACGGTATCGTGCAAAGGATCAATCTGGACAAGGTCGTGGCGGTTCACGAGTCCGCCGCAGAGGAGACGGAAGCGGGTTATAGCCCGCTCGCGGTGGAGATATACACCACGGCTCCGGACTCCATGTACGTAGAGGACCTACCTCCAGAGGCACGGGTACAGGTCTGTCCTTACGTTATCCCCCTCTCCGGAGAGGCGGCAGAGAACTTTTTACGGCAGATTGAGGCGCTGTGAGCCGTTCTGCGGCCCTAGCGAAGCTGAGTATCGCTGTGGCCTTCGGGGTGATAGTGCTGATAGGAGTGGCTAGCGCAAGCTTGCTGTTCATCGTAGGTAGCTAGAGAGAGGAGAGTGTGATGAACGACGAACGAGCTTCGCTGGCGAGGGCGGCGCTAGATGTGGTGAACAGTCACCTCAGCGGGTGCGTGGATGCCCTGGAGGACGTGCCTCCGGAAGCCTTCGCGAACCCGGAGGACCGCTATCGCCTCGGGGAGCTGATAGCCCGTGCCGGAGGGGTAGTGGCGGCAGCGGAGCTAGAACTGGCTAGGGGGGGAGGGGGCTGTGATTGGCCCCTGCACTTTCCCCGACTACTCGAAAGGAGACGAGGAGTAGGTACAATCTCTCGCAGCCTAGGCTTAGGGCCGTCGCCATTCTTTTCCATCTTCAGGCAGCGGTCCTTTTCTTTGCTCTGCCCCACCCCGATCCCCTATCTGACCGGAAATGCCACGGTTAGCAATTTCGATCTCCTTTGTGGCCGCCTACACAGCCTGAACGAGGCGAAACCGGGTCGTTCACGGTGAGGCATCCCGATCGGGCCGGGGCTTAGCGCGGTAGGATGGGAGGAGTGTGAGGCGAGTAGCCCTAAAGCTGATTGCGTTCCTACTGCCGCTTATCGTACTGACCCTGGCGGCGCTCATTGTAGGGCCGGAGCGTTTCGTGCCTGAGATGGCAGAGTGGACGATATACGACTGTCCTTGTTGCCCGCTTTAGCCGAGCACGAACTTCGCATAACTACGATTCTGCGAAGTTCATATCCAGCATGGCCCCGGTCGAGTACCGAGGCAACTCAGTTGCCGTTTCTAAGGACATTCACCGAATTGCTGAGAAGGCACCGGGCTGTGTATGATTCCTTGAGGGAATAAGGTGGGATACGCACAGGAGGATCACCATGGCCGACCGCAGCTCGCTTCGTCTGTCCGCGACGTTAGTGGTCATCGGAGAAGTGCTTTTCGCTATCGTGACCCTCTTCCACACCGATGGGCCTGCCAATAACCACCACGTCGTGTTCGAGGAATATGCCCGCAGCGCTAGTTGGATCCCTGTCCATTTATTGCAGTTCGTCTTTATGGCTGTCCTCCTTCTTGGACTGCTCGTTTTGTCCTTCGCTCTTAATGTCCGATCTGGAGCACTGGAGTGGGTGGGTCGGTTCGCTGCCGTTTCGGCAGTGGTAGCGCTCGCGCTTTACGGCGCCCTTCAAGCTGTGGATGGGATCGCCCTCAAGCACGCGGTCGTTGCGTGGGCGAACGCGCCGGAGGCGGAGAAGGCAACGCGCTTTGCCAGTGCCGAGACGGTGAGGTGGCTGGAGTGGGGGATGAACTGCTATCAACTCTTCACGGTTGCTCTGGCGCTCATTCTGCTCGCGACCGTGATCGTGGGGACGGCAAGAGTCCCCAGGGCGATCGGTTACCTGATGGGGTTGGCCGCCATTCCCATGCTCGTGCAAAGTCAGGTGGTCGGAACCGAGGGCTTCGCGGTCCCCTTGTTAGCCGGGACCCTCTCGACCGTCGCCTTACCCCTCATGCTTGCGTGGAGCATCTGGCTTCTCATCGTCGCCTGGCGGATGGCGGAGCCGGCCCAAGCTGGCTGAAGGGGTGCAAGGCAACCTCGTGCTCATAGATCTCTGGTCTGCCATTGCCTCTATTCACTCTATTGCCTAGAAGAAGCATTCTGCGAAGTTCACACCCTGCATAGCCCCGGTCCGACGCCGCCAGGCCAAACCGCGCTGGCCTTCGCAGGATGGGGGACGCCACCCGAGGGTCCCCCATTCCTCTCCTACTCCTATCATTTCCCCACTAGACTCTAATCAAAGCACAAGACTCTATGAAAATCATTCATTTGCGGTATATACCCTGGTCCTTCTCGGCACTACAATTAGCGTATCGTTAAGCTGGGCGTTTCTCATCCCCCTCCGAGGATCAGCGCACCGGCTTTTCTATTCGTATCGGGCCGTAGCCAAGCTTACACACCAGCGAGGTGGAAGAGGTTTTCTCTGCCTTTAGCTAAAAAAGTTGCAAAAACAGGTCGTTGAGGCTTTTAGGGATGCCTATGGGGATGCGCTCTGTTTATCGGCCTACTGCCGTGACGCTGGGCCTGGTATTCGACGTGCAAAGGTGTTAGCGTCAAAGACAACCAGCGTTCCCGGAGGGGGAAATGAGAACGCTGGCGTTGTGCGGGGCGTCTTGTAAAAGACGCTCCTTTTTCTATTGTACGGGGGTAGCGTGGAAAAGTCTTCAGCTTTTACCTCTACTTATGGTCGAGGGTGGTGTCGGGCGGTCCTGGGCCGTGTGGACTGGGGCTATGGGCTTCGCGGATGAACTTCGCATGTACGCAGTTCTCCGAAGTTCGCATACAGGAGGAAAGTCCCTACGCGGCCACAGAGCCGCCGTTCACTTCATCAAGCGCTGTGCCAAAGGTACCAGGTACCACAGCACGAGTAACCCTCCCCCCACCAGGGCCGTGGCCACAGCAGCCGTCGTGTGCCCGTATACGAAGTCGGCCACCAAGAAAACCACGCAACTCACCGCAACCGCTAGAAACAGCGAGCCCAAGATGAGGAACGCGTTGCCCAGCCGCAGCCTCTGGGACCTGACGTGCTGGCGCCACAGCAACCGATGCTGGGAGGTCGGAGCGATGAAGAAGGCGGTGGCAAAGGCCGTAGACATCAACGCGGTGAAGTAGACGTCTATTTGGTAGGAGCTAAGCTCTGTAAAGCGCCTCGTAAAGGCCACCGTAAGGAGGAAGGCGAACAGGACCTGCACGCCGGGCAAGATGACCCTTAGCTCCTGCAGGAGCTCGTTCATCTCGCGGATGCTTTCCTCCCTGCTTCGGTCCGTATCCTTATCTGGCGTTCCGATCACCCCTGGTTTTCGGCGTCGTCCTCAGCCCCGGGGTTTGAGCGCAAACCCTCGGGCAACCGCCACGCATTATACGGGCGGTTCTCTATCCACCGAAGTTCGGCTAAGGTGAATTCTGCGAACTTCGCCTTTTGGGGCATTCTCGGAAGTTCGCATAGCTCCGGTCCACTACCCCGTAAGGGTGCTCTGGCCCCTCACGCTTCTCCACCAGATGCAACTCACAGCATCGTCCATATGCAGAAAAGAGCGTCCAAGGAGTGTTGCGAGGGGCCAGGATGCAGTGTATGGTGCATTTATAGCAAGCATTCGGGGAATGTGGCTGCAGCCAAGCGCATCCGTGTGTGCTCTGCGAGAAAGGCAAACCCGCCGTGAGGTGGGGACGCAAAACCACGGGTCTTCTATAGGGAGATAGCCGGGTTGCCAAACAGAGGCCGAGGGAGCTTCCAAAGACTCCCCCGGGGAAAGGAGAGGGAAGATGCGCTCTCGTTCCTACAGTTCTCGCTAAGTTCTTCATACAGAAGTAGAAGTTGGTAAGTGCAGGTGAGCGAATATATCCGCTCGCTGCGAATGGGGTCGAATGCAGCAATCAGACCCCCTTGGATGAAAGTAGAGCAGAGCATGCCACGCGAAGAGCACAGCGAAGAATCTCTTGTCCCTGAAGGCTCGCCACAGGAACGCTTCCCCGACGAGCTAGCGAAATGGCTAGCTCGTGTCATGTCGCGGCGCCAGGCGCTGCGGTGGTTCGGCGGCACTCTCGGAAGTGCTATGCTGGCTCGCTTTGCAGGCCCGGCCTCGGCTGCTCAGCAAACCACGCAGGGAGCGGCGGCGGCCGGTGGCACGAGTATACCCACGAAGCATGGCGCACCCCTTCGTGGCATCGAGCTTGTGACGAAAGATCGCTCTCTCGAGGGCAGGTTCGGGCTGATGTTCAAAAAGCTCCCGGCCTTCAAGCCCCCAGACGAGCTGCTTAACGGACTCGCAGAAACCATGGCCGAGGTGGGGGCAGCGAACAACCCGCAGATTCTCGCCGGCTTCACCTTCCTCGGTCAATTCATCGACCACGACCTGACGCTGGATACAACCCCGCTGTCACAGCAGCAGCAGGACCCGGACGCTCTCACGAACTTCCGCTCGGCACGCTACGACCTCGACTCGGTCTACGGAGGCGGTCCGACAGAGAGGCCCGAACTCTACGATCCAATTGACCCTGACAAGCTGTTGATCGACGGCCTCGATGACCCTAACAAGCCCGACGACGTGCCGCGTCAAAGCGACGGCAAGGCTATTATTGGCGACCCCCGCAACGATGAGAACCTCATCGTTTGCCAGCTCCATGTGGCCTTCATGAAGTTCCACAACGCGCTAGTCGACCACGTGCGAGAGCAGGGGAGCGTAGCGGCGGACGGGGTATTCGAGGAGGCGCAGCGCCTCTGCCGGTGGCACTTCCAGTGGATGGTGGTCCACGACTTCCTGCCTCATGTGGTCGGCCAAGATATGGTCGATCAGGTTCTCGAGGAGCGGGACAGTCAACCCGCCAAGGTCAAGCTCGACTTCTACAAGCCGAAAAACACAGATATGCCGATGATGCCGGTAGAGTTCGCCGTAGCAGCCTATCGTTTCGGTCACAGCATGGTCCGTGGCGCATACCGGGTCAACGACACCAACGTACCGGCCATCTTCGGTGCGGAACCCAACGATACTAATCTGAACGGCTCGCGCCCGATCCCACCGGCACTCGAAATCGTTTGGAAGTTCTTCTTCGCCATACCCGGCTTAGACCCTCCTGATCCAGGGGACCCTCCTCCCAACCAAGCTCGCCTGATAGATAGCAAACTATCAGCACCACTATTCAACCTGCCCAGCTCGGTTGTCCCACCGCCGGACGTCCTGGTCTCGCTGGCTCAGCGCAATCTGCTGCGCGGCAAGAGGCTAGGTCTGCCCTCGGGCCAGCGGATAGCGCGGGAGATGGGCGTGGCAGCCCTCTCGAACCAGCAGCTCGGGCTTGGCAACGAATCGGGCTGGAAACGTGAGGCGCCGCTGTGGTTCTACATCCTAAAGGAGGCTGAACTCCAGCAAGGCGGCGTGCGGCTCGCTGCAACTGGGGGGCGCATTGTAGCCGAGGTATTCTTGGGGCTGCTCAAACTAGACGACAACTCCTACCTGAGCAACGATCCGAGCTTCAGGCCTGCACCTCCAATAGCGCGCGAGGACGGACAGTTCTTGATGGGCGACCTGCTCCAGTTCGCCGGGGTGCGCTTGGAGTAGGGCGCTCCTCGTCCACCACCCCTGAGCATTTCAGGCGCTACCGAAGAATTGGCAGGTAGCCGAGGGGGCAGCGAATAGAAAACTACGGGGATTAGGGACGTGGAAAGGAACGCGAGAGAAGAGATCCTAGGAGACCTCGAAACTAGGCTCAAGGCGTACCTGGTCGAATGGCGCCGGGAGCTTGGCATCCGAGGCGTGTCCGAGGCCGGGATCGTTCGCTCAGTTCGGCGTCCTGCGGCGACCAAGCGCGAGAAGGAAGGTTTAGAGCCTCACGAGCCCACTAGTTGAACAAACAGCGATGAGACGGCCGGGAACCCGCTGTCGCTGCTTATTCACCAGAGTGCGTGGAATATGAATTCTCGGAAGTACATATCCAGCATCCTGAATATCCGTCCCTATCGGGCTGGTGCTATGCGGCATTTAGCTACTCCCATGGATAGGATGCTTCCACAAGATGTAGTGGGTCTGGATAGAAATTCGCTGTGGTGAATGGCAGAGCGTTCCGTAGACTAAGGAGAAGCCTACACAGGACGGCTTCCCCTTTTTGAGGAGCGGTCGCGATCCCGCTCCTCCTTTCGACCAGCGAAGAGAAGCACTGACCGATCCCGTCCCTCGTTCCAGCGCACCCTGCGACTCGTCTCCACCAGCGCTGCCTCTGCCGCCGCTCGCAGATAGCCGATAGCCCCGCCCCGATAGCTCATGCAGTTACCACCAGCGAGGGCGTGGATTATTCGCCAGGGCCGGCGCTCTACGGAGCTCCGGCCTTTACAATGTCCTTAGTGCTCCTGTGATTCGTCCCACTCGTCCTTGACGTTGTCCTTCACGCCGCCTGTGCTTTCTTCTTCCTCGACAGCCTCCTTCGAAGCGTCCCTGCCTGGCTTGCCTCGCTCCGCGGCATCGTCGAGCTCGTCGCCTACATTGTCCTCCGTTCCGCCTGATCCTGTGCGGCGTTCGCGTTCGGTCATGCGTTTCCCTTCCAGTTCGCCTCGCGTGGGCTGTTCCATTCCGATTCATGCTATAGGAACGCTCCCAGCTTCACATTACCGTTCTGGGCAGAATAGTAGACGACGTGAGCATCCCTCTTCTAGCATGCTGGCCTGATTCGGACCAGCCCGCCCAGTCTCCGAGAACTCCGTCAAAGCGAAGTTCGCAGAACACCCCGCCACGCACTCCGGTGAATAGGGGTGCGCAGATGCCCGACGGCGAGGAGAGGCGGCATACTGCCCGTCTGGTAGCGTGGCAGAAGGGCAGAGCTTAGGGTGGACAAAACCCCTGACACCACAAGGCAGATCAGGGTCTTGCTCTGCTGACGACCATACCATGTTCAGGGCAGGGCCTGGCCGGCATCCTCGCCTCTTACTCAGGGCGTGGAAGGTCTGCTCGGCGAGTTTTCCCAACGACGCGGAGGCCCTACGCCTGGTCGGCGAGCTCTCTCCCGACGTGGTCATCATGCAGGTGCAGATGCCCTTCGAGAGGGCCAAGCAGACGCTGGAGGCGATGCGCTCCTTCCCCGACCCACCCAAGGTGGTGATCGTCACCATGTTCGAGACCCCGCGATACGTTGGGGGGCTCACCGGAGTGGGGGCGAGCGCCCACCTGCTGAAGACCTCCTCAGCCGAGCACCTCGTCGCGGCCGTCAGGACGGCCGTGCTCGACCCCGCGAGCGAAAACGCCGTGGTGGGGATGCCCCCGCTCGATGCTTGAGGGCACCCAGGAGGGCGCAGAGAGCGTCCTCTCGGCCAGGGAGCTTGAAGATCCTGCTCTTGGCCGCCCGCGGCCTCTCCAAGGGCCAGATAGCCTCCTCGTTGCACCTCTCAGAGGCGACCGTAAAGTGCCCCCTGGCCAACATCTACCCCAATATGGGCGTGGGCTCCTCGAGGCGAGGCCTCCAGGGAGGCGCTCCTGAGGGACTGGATCACCATAGAGGACGTCACCGAGCGCGCCCCCGGGGAAGGCGGCTAGCCCTGGTCAAGGTCTTCCACCTCGTCCAAGAGCGAGCGGAGGTCCTCAAGGCTGGCGTCCTCTATCCTGTAGGATTTGTTGCCCATGCTGATATCCACCCCATGCTGTCGGTGAGGAGCACCTCCACGCGGCACACCACGCCGCCGAAAAGCCCCTCGGGGATGGCCCCATCCGAATCGTTGCGCAGGAGCACTTGGGGTCGGAAGCCATCCACCTGGCCGTCAAGGCCCTCCTCCGGCACGAGCATCACCTCCGTGTCGGAGCGCGGCGTTGCAGGCCCACGGCTATCGCCTCGCGGTGCATCCTAGGCTCCACTGTCACCTTCGGTCAACGCGAGGTGATGGTGGACCGCCTCGGCCTACTAGAGACGCCGACGCTCGTGGTGTGGGGGGAACGCGACGGGTGTTCCCGCGGTCCCAGGCCAAGCGGTCGGTGGTCTGCCTCCGGGACGGTTCGCACGCCCTCATCCCCGAGTGTGGCCACATGCCCCACGTCGAGTGCCCCGATCGCTTCTTGGGAGCCCTCGACGGATTCCTCCTCAAGCAGGTGCACCGTTAATCGGTGGAGACCCGAAGAAAGCCCGAGTTACGTGGGTAACGTCCAAGAGCAGGGCTCCTGAGGCAAGCCCATGCAAGTGCTGGCCAAAAGCTCAGCTTAGCGGCACGCCAATAAGGGTACTAATAACTTGAACTGGGCCCGTGAGGAAAATGCGGATCCTTGCCCTCGAACCACCAGACGCTAAGGAGCTTCCGTGGCCGATAGACACCCAGCAGGACCCGACGACACAGTACCCGCAGCCGAACTTCGGCGAACAGAACCTTGAGCACCCCGGCCTCGAGCCGGAGATGCAGCCCAAGCCCGACTACGGCGACGATACCTACCGCGGCAGTGGCAGGCTCGAGGGCAAGAAGGCGGTCATAACGGGCGGCGACCAGGGATCGGGCGGGCCGTCGCGCTCGCCTTCGCCCGCGAGGGTGCCGACGTCGTGATCTCCTACCTCGAAGAGGAAGAGCCCGACGTCCAGGAGACGGCGCGCGTGGTCGAGGAGGCCGGCAGGGAGGCGGTTCGGGTACCCGGCGACGTCAGGGACGAGACCCACTGCCAAAGTCTCGTGCAAAAGGCCGTGGACGAGTTTGGACGTATAGACGTCCTCATTAACAACGCCGCTTACCAGATGGTGCAGCCGGGCGGGATAGCCGATATCACAACCGAGCAGTTCGATCCGCGTCCTGAAGACCAACCTCTACGCGATGTTCTGGCTCTCCAAGGCGGCGATACCACACATGCGAACCGGCGCGAGCATCATCAACACCACCTCTATTGAGGCATACCAACCCGAGCCTGGGCTCCTGGACTACGCCTCCACCAAGGGCGCCATCGTCACCTTCACGAAGGGGCTTGCCCAAGACCTGATAGCGCAGGGCATCAGGGTCAACGCGGTGGCACCAGGGCCGGTGTGGACGCCACTGATCCCGGCCACCATGCCCGCCGAGCAGGTCACGCAGTTCGGCGCCTCGGAGTCCCCCATCGGACGTCGAGCTGAACCTGCTGAGCTGGCACCGCCTTACGTCTTCCTCGCCTCCCAGGAGTCGAGCTACGTCAGTGGACAGGTTTTGGGCGTCACCGGCGGCGCGCCGCTTTCTTAGCCCCATCCCTTGTAAGAGCGCTGAAGCTTGCGGAAAGACAGCGAGGACGCCACCCAAGAGGGCATCGTCGTCCTCGGTAAGGTTTTTCGGGACGTTAGAGTGGGCCGAGACAAACGAGGAGGATAACTTTGGTAAAGGCAGTGTTCCTAGACATAGACGGGACGCTCATGGACACAAACTACCTGCACATCGAGGCCGGGCGCAGGCCTTCGAGGAAGTAGGAGCGCGGCCGCCGCGCTCGAGGATCCACCACGAGGTGGGCAAGGGCTCGGAGAAGCTCATTACAGAGTTTGTCGAGGAAGCTCAGAAGGTCGAGCGGGTCAGCGAACTCCACAGCGAATACTACGCCAGGCTGCAGGAACGCGGGCACCCCTTGCCCGGCGCCAAGGAGCTCATAGCCTCGTTGGTCGAGCGGGGTTACGAGGTCTGGCTAGCCACCAGCGCTGAGCCCGAGGAGCTCGAGCACCACATGCAGGAACTCGGGGCCGAGGGCAGTATAGTCGGGGTCGTCTCTTCTGATGAAGCCGAAGAGTCGAAGCCCGCCCCCGACATCTTCGGCCTCGCCCTGGAGCGGGCGGGGGTCTCTCCCGAGGACGCCGTGGTGGTCGGTGACTCGATCTGGGACATCGAGGCCGCAAGGAGGCCGGGGTGAGGGCCGCGGCGGTCATTACCGGCGGTGCTTTCAGCCGCGCCGAGCTGGAGGAGGCGGGTGCCTACGCAGTCGACGAAGACTGCCAGGAGCTGCTCAACGAAGATTTCCCCGAGAAACTCATCCCTACTGATTCGTAAGACGGTGGTCGAAACGCACAAGGAGTGGTCATGGTGAAACTCAAGCCGGTAGGGGAGCAGGTGATACAAGTGAAGCGCCGATACCGAGGGCGGTCTTGGCTCCGAGAGCGCTCTCGGAATGAACTTCGGAGAACACCGTTAAGCTGGACTTTAGCCATTACGCTGCATAGCAAACCGTGTCGGTTAGCCTTTCTATGAACCTCAGCGGGACTTTTACCGTCTCATCCTTCCATACCGACCCGCAAAAAGTCGCTTCTTGAGCCCACAATCTCCTGCGTACCAGCGCAAAAGCATCGGAGAACGTCGGACAGGTCTTGTCGTACCAAGCCGTTCGGCGAACGCTGACCTCCACCCTTGGCCATATATTGGTTAGCGAGGAGCGTGACCACCTAGTAGAGTCCCAGCAACGCTGGGGCGGTCCTCTGGATCGCCACGCTTCGACCAATGTCGCTGAGTTTCAAACCCCAGGCGCTGGCGAACCTCCTGGAACGTAGCCTCCATTTGCCAGCGTTTTACGAACCACGAGATGATCCGCTCCGGATCGGCATCGAGTGTTCGGTGCACAACAGAGCCTGGGTTTCGAACTCCTCCTTGGGGATCACGGATCTACTACCCAGCGCTTCGGGCACGGCGGGCAAGCCCGTGGAGCACCATATCGCCGCTACCGGAGATGATCTCCACCTGTGTTGTCCACCGCCATACCAGTTGGGCGACCGTGATGGGTTTCCATGGCCGTTGAAGGATCTTCGACCACCTTCGCAAAGGGTGGGCAAGCGCTCGCCCTTCAGACGCGGTCTTCCCATCTGTCCCGGCTCGCGGGGCGGGGC
>CAWEQZ010000039.1:0-99812 GCA_963811295.1 uncultured Rubrobacteraceae bacterium
CTTTTGTGGTGTATTTCGTTCGGTTGCGTGCCTTGCTATCCTCCATGCGACGTCGGCGTCATACGTTCTCGGAGGTACAGATGCGCCGTGCGCGCGTACGCGCGACCCTGGGTGCTCGCGGCGACGATTATCGGTCGGCGATGGCCTTTACCGACAGCACCGTGACGAACGTCGCGCTCCCGCGATACAGGACCGTCTGGGGGCGACGGCGACCGACGGGCAGTGGATCGTCGAGTCCTACGCCGCGTTCTTCTCGGCCTTGATCCTGGTCGGCGATTCCCTCGGGGACCATTACGGACGATGATCGCGTCTTCTCTTTGGGCGTTCGTCGTCCTCACGCTCGCCTCGGTGTGGTCGGGCTCTCCACCAGGGCCGAGATGCTGATCCTGGCCCGCGCCGTGCAGGGCGTAGGAGGCGCGATGCTCGTTCCCGGCTCCCTGGCCATTATCAGCGCCTCTTTCGATGGGGACGACGCGCGGGAAGGCTATAGGCACGTGGTCGGGGCTCTCGGGGGTGACGACGGCCCTCGGGTCCCGTCCTCGGCGGGTTCCTGGTCGAGAACGTCTCGTGGCGGGCCGCATTCCTTATAAACGTCCCGCTCGCCATAGCGGTGCTGCTCATCATCGCCAGGTACGTCCCCGAGAGCCGCGACCCCGACGCGAGAAAGCTCGATATCTCGGCGCAGCGTTTGCGACGATCGGGCTCGGCGGCGTGGTGTTCGGCCTGATCACCTCTGCCGAGGCGGGTTTCACCGACCTCGGGGTGATACTTCCGCTCGGGTCGGGGTCGCGCGCTCGTTGCTTTCGTCGTAAGGGAGCGGCGGACGGAGGAGCCGATGATGCCTTTGAGCCTGTTTCGGTCCAGGAACTTCTCGGGGGCGAACCTCCTTACGCTGCTGCTCTACGCGGGGCTCGGTGGGGCGCTGTACTTCCTGCCCTTCCTCCTGATCCAGGTCCACGGCTACTCGGCCACGGCGGCGGGGAGTTCGTTCTTGCCCTTTACGATCATAACGTTCGTGATGTCCCGGTGGGCCGGTGGTTTGGTCACCCGTTTCGGGGCGCGGCTGCCTTTGATGATCGGCCCCGTCATAGCCGGTGCGGGCTTCGTGCTTTTCGCCCTGCCCGGCATCGGAGGCTCTTACTGGACGACGTTCTTCCCCGCTATCGTGGTGCTCGGCTTCGGGATGGCGCTCGTGATAGCGCCGCTGACGACGACCGCGATGAACTCGGTCTCGGGCAGCCACTCCGGTCTGGCCTCCGGCGTCAACAACGCCGTCTCGAGGACCGCTGGGCTGCTCGCTATCCCTGTGCTCGGCATCTTCGTCTTCCTGGTATTCTCCGGCGGCCTCGATGCCAGGGTGCAGAGCCTGGATCTCTCACCGCAGGCCCAAGAGCAGCTCGAGTGCCGAGAAAGTAAACCTCGGCGGGGCGCAGGCACCGGCTGAGAGTAAGTGAAGGGACGGCGGTAGAGATCGAACGCGCCATTCAGGAGTCGTTCCTGGCCGGCTTCAGGGTCGCGATGTTCCTAGCCGCAGGCCTTGCCGTCGCGAGCGCGGTCGCGGCCGCGGTGATAATCGAGGGCAAGGGAAGCACCGCCCCGGGAGAGAAGGCAGGCCGACCCGAGGGCGAAACGGCAGCAGCCTGAGGAGAATTCCTTTGCGGAGGTTAATGCAAATGTTCCACCGGCAATGCGACCACACAGACCAGATAAGGGATGTGGAGCCATCGGCGCAGGGTTGTGAGGACTGTCTGAAGACGGGCGATGCGTGGGTACACCTCAGAAAGTGCCTGATCTGTGGTCACGTCGGCTGCTGCGATCAGAGTCCCAACCGCCACGCCACAGCCCACTTCCACGCAACCGAGCATCCCATAATGAGGTCCTTCGAGCCGGGCGAAGACTGGCGGTGGTGCTACGTCGACGAGGTGCTGGTTTGAGCCAGTGATTTCGAAGAGAGGAGCACCGGTTCCGACGATGATAGTGCTGGTCAATCTCAAAGAAGGGGTAGCTCCAGAAGAATACGAGCGCTGGCTCGAGGAACGCTACGTCCCAGCAATCCTGGACCTGGCCTCGGTAGACGAGTGGCACGGCTACAGGGTAGGCGGCCTTCCGGAATCGGGAGGCGAGATACCTTACGAGTACGTCGTTTCGGTCGGAATCAACGACCTGGAACAGCTCGGCAAGGATATGGAGAGCGAGCAGGTGCAACGGCTCCTGGGCGAACTCGGCCGGTACGCCGACGTTACCCAGCTAATGACAGAGCGTTTTGTCTGAGCCTTACAATGCGGAAGTGAGCGTTGCCGCAGATTGAGATAATCCTCGGTCTACTCCTTGCGGTGGTGGCGCTGGCCACGCTTGCCACGCGGCTGAAGATACCTTACCCGATCCTGCTGGTTCTCGGCGGATCGGCGCTCGGGTTCGTTCCGGGTCTGCCGCCGGTAATGCTGGATCCCGAGCTCGTGTTCTTGTTGTTCTTGCCGCCGCTCTTATACGTCTCGGCGATTTTTACCTCATGGCGCGACTTTCGGGCCAACATAAGGGCGATCTCGCTGCTCGCCGTAGGACTCGTACTGATGACGACCTTCGTAGTCGGCGCTGTCGTCCACACCGTCACCGGGATACCGTGGGCAGCAGCCTTCGTCCTGGGGGCGATCGTCTCCCCCACCGACGCCATCGCCGCCACCGCGGTCGCCCAGCGCCTCGGGGTGCCCCGCCGCATCGTAACAATCCTGGAAGGCGAGAGCCTCGTCAACGACGCCACGGGCATCGTCGCTTACCGCGTCGCGGTCGCCGCTGTGGTCACCGGCGCCTTCTCGATCTGGGAAGCGGGCCTGCAGTTCGTCGTCGGCGCGGCGGGTGGGATCGCCGCCGGCTTCGCGGTCGGTTGGCTCGTCATCTGGGCGCGACGCCACCTCTCAGAAGACCCCTCCGTTCAGAACATCGTCTCGCTGCTCACGCCCTTCGTCGCCTACCTGGCGGCGGAAGAGCTCCCACACAACCTCTGGGAGATGCTCCACGAACAGTACGGCGTTCCTGGCGAGCTTCACTTCTCTGGGGTTCTCGCGGTGGTGACGACAGGGTTGTATCTCGGGCGCAAAGGTCCTTACATAATCTCATCGGGGACCCGCCTTCAGGGGTACGCGACGTGGGAGCTGATAACATTCTTGCTGAACGGTCTGATCTTCATCCTGATCGGACTTCAGCTCAGGAGCGTGGTCGAGGGTCTCGACGATCTCACAGCGGGCCAGATCATCTCCTATGCGGTTCTCGCGAGCCTGACCGTCATCCTCGTGCGCATTATCTGGGTCTTCCCGGCTACGTATGTCCCAAGGTGGGCCATCCGCCGCATCAGGGAACGAGACCCCCCACCACCCTGGCGCAGCGTCTCGGTCGTAGCGTGGACCGGGATGCGGGGTGTTATCTCGCTGGCAGCGGCCCTCGCGCTGCCGCTCCAGACGGCCGCAGGGACGCCCTTCCCGGACCGCAACCTCATCATCTTCCTGACGTTCTGCGTGATCCTGGCTACGCTTGTAGTCCAGGGGCTCTCTTTACCGGTCCTGATCCGGGCCCTCGGCCTCGAGGACGACCACATCGGGGATAAAGAAGAGACTCACGGCCGCATCCAGGTCGCGGAGGCCGCCCTGGAACGCCTGGACGAGCTGGCCGACGAAGACTGGGTGCGCGAGGACACGACGGAGCGCATTCGCGGCCTCTACACCTACCGCCGCACCCGCTTCGCCTCCCGCTTCGTCGGGGATCCGGACGGTGTCGAAGAACGCTCGGCCGCATACCAGCGCCTCATGGTCGAGCTGCTCGGGGCACAGCGCCTGAGACTGGTTAGGCTGCGCGACGAAGGCAGTATCGGGGACGAGGTCATGCACCGCATCGAGCGCGACCTCGACCTGGAAGAGTCGCGCCTGGAAATGTGACGCTCTCGCGTCACATTTCCAGCCTGTCAGCACGCGCCCGATCGGGCGCTTATCAGCATTTCAGCACGCATCGGCTTCGCCTCCGCTTGTCAGCTTTCGCGTGCACAAGTCCTGGCTGAAATGCTGAAAGCGAGGGCCGTAGGCCGAGCGTGCTGACAAGGCGCGAAGCGCCGTGCTGACCAGCGCAGTTTCCGGAAGCGATCTTCCGGAAACTGCTTTCAGTGGATGTCTATGGAGAGCCGGACGGTGCCGTCTCTGGCACGAAGACTGCCGTAACCACCTATCGGGAACGTGAACTGCGGTGTGGTGTGGCCGAAGCTGGCGCCGGCGACGATGGGCATACGGTCGAGCTCCTGTTTGCTCTCGACTATGGCCGTCAGGGTGTCCTGGTCCATGTTGGAAGCCCTCTGGAACTTCCCGAACACTATGCCCTGCACACCCTCGAAGCCAGGTTGGTGGATGAGAGATTGCAACGCCCTGTCGAAGTGAACTGCATTGGCCTCCTCGTCGTCCTCGAGGAGAAGGATGGAACCCTCAAGGTCCGGCATATACGGGGTGCCGAAGAGCAGGCACAGGGTACCAAGGTTGCCCCCTAGCAGCTTGCCCTGCGCCTCGCCTTCGTACATGATCTCGTAGCCGGGGTTGGGTACGAAGTCACGATCCTCCTGGTCCTCGTACCAGAGGTCATCGCTCCAGTGGTCAGCGGGAAGGACTTCGAAGGGCTCCTCGCGCATGAGGCACCGCTGGAAGTACTCCATGGTGTAATCGATGCCGCGTTTCATGCCGAAGGTCGTGAAATGCGGCCCTGAGTAGGTGACGAGCCCGGCCCTGGCGTGTATCGCCGTTGCAAGGGCCGTAATGTCCGAGAAACCGCAGAAAATCTTCGGGATTGGCACGGATCAGATCGTAGTCCAGATACCCGAGTAGCCCGTTGCTGTTGTAGCCGCCGAGGGTGGTGAGTATGCCTTTGACCTCAGGATCGGCGAACGCCTCGTGCAGATCGGAGACACGCGCCTGCTACGGGGGAGGAATCGAAGCGATCCATCACCTCGGCGTTTCTGGAGAAGCGAGAGACGGAGGCCGAGGCCTTCGAGCCGTTCCCTGGCTATCGAGCTGCTGCTCTTCTGGTATGAACCCGAGGCTGACGGCCGGTGAGACGATCCTGATCTCATCACCCGCGTCTGGAGTCTCGCGGCGATCATGGCTCGCGCATCCTAGTACGCGGCCTTGAGGATCGCCAGCGCTTCTCCGCCCTTCTCCATACTCCCCAGCGATGGCTTCCAGGTCCTCCTCAGGCACCCCGACTTCGCGCAGGCGGCCGGGAAATCCGAGTTCGTTGACGAGCCCCGCGACACGCCCGGGCGGCTCTCCGCCTAGTGCTTCGGCGAGGGTCTTCCAGCGGCGCCGTGGAAATGCGATCTCTTCACGATCTCCAGGCTCGGAGCGAGCGTGATACAGGAGGTTATGCCGTGAGGTACTTCGTAGCTGGCCCCGATCCTGCGCCCCAGCTCGTGCGAGAGGCCCATCGGCGTGTTCGCTGGCCCGAAGTACGAGAGCCAGGCCGCGAGCTGTAGCTCCAGGCGCACCTCAAGGTCCTCGGGCTCGTGCTTGGAAAGCGGCAGATACACCATCAGGCGCCGCGCTCCTTCGAGGCCGGTCACGTCTGTGACGGGATGGTCGCCACCGTAGAGAAAGCCCTCGACCGCGTGGTCCAGGGCCCTTATGCCCGTCGAGAGCCAGAGCTTCTCTGGCGTGATAGACCGTCGCCTCGGGGTCCAGTACGACGACACGCGGAACGGTCTTCGGGTCGGCGAAACCTCGCTTCCTCCCCGCGATCTCTCGTCCGTAACCCCTGCCCTGTTGGCCCACTCCGCGCCGGAGAGGGTCGTCGGGATAGCTACCTGCGCGAGGATATCCCAGCTCCCGCGCCACCGCCTTGGTGCCGTCTATGACGCTTCCCCCTCCGACGCTTATGAGGAGATCGGCCGCCGCCGACTCCGCCTCGCGGCGGCCTTCTCGACCGCCCTACCAGGGGTGTGCTGCCCGATACCGGCGAAGGTTCCTGCGTGCTTTCCGCCGAGCAAAGCTTCGACGCGGCGTACGAGGTTCGTCTTCTCGTTCAGGCTGCGCCCGGTGATGACGAAGGCGCGGTCGTATGACCGCGCCTCTTCTTCCAGCTTCTCCAGAGCTCCGCGCCGAAATGTACGCGCGTGGTCGTGAAGGAAGGTGTGGGTACCGCTTCTCACGCTCCTATCGTACAGCCATGCGCAGCTCCGGTCGACCGCGCCGAAGCGGTATCGCTTACCCGATGCTCCCGGCATCTGTCTGCAGGCCAGCCTCCCGGAGTAGAC
Organism: uncultured Rubrobacteraceae bacterium; assembly: GCA_963811295.1. Lineage (GTDB taxonomy): Bacteria > Actinomycetota > Rubrobacteria > Rubrobacterales > Rubrobacteraceae > Rubrobacter_D. Next base: position 6,278 of record CAWEQZ010000039.1, read on the forward strand.
CCGGCACTCTCCCAGCCGTTCGGAGAACACCCCATGGACGCCGTCGAGCACCCGCTCGATTGACGAGCGGTCCGCGGGGTCCCCGCTCGCGACCTCGGCCCCCAGCCCGGCGATCTCCCTCGCCTCGGGCTTCTCGGGATCCCGGGTGAGCGCACGCACCCCGATTCCGCGCCCTAGGAGGCTCCGCACCACCGCTCCCCCTTGCTGGCCCGTGGCCCCGCTGACCAGGCTCAAACGTCCCCCTTTGCGTCCGCCTTCCCTACTTCCTCCTCACTCTTGTAGTTCCACCGCTTACTTCTCGAAAACGGACTCAAGTCCACTTTAAAGTGCGTGGGTATCGCGGTAGACTGCCGGTGTCAAGGTCGTGATAGAGCGGGTATAGGGGACGTGAACGGATACAAGGACGGGGTGGGGCCTGGACCACCTGGGGCGTCCCTCTGGCTCGTACCGGAGCGCAGCGACGCGGCGCGCAACAGGCGTTTGATCCTCAGTACGGCGCGGACGCTGTTCGAGGAGCGCGGCGTCACCTGCGTCACGATGGAGGAGATAGCCAGGACCTCAGGCGTCGGGAAGGGGACGCTCTACCGGCGATTTCCGCACAAAGGCTTTCTGTGCCAGACGCTTCTCGACGAGCCGACCAGGCATCTCCAGGAGCAGACTCTAGATATATTACGGGTACCCGGAACCTCGGCCCTGGAGAAGCTCGACGCGTTCCTGGACCGGCTCGTGGCCTTTACTGCGGAGAACCTGGACCTGCTCTACGGCGGCAACGAGCCGTTGTGCGGGGCTGACCGTCTGGAACGCTTCTCGCATCCTGCGTACGACTGGCGCCGCTCGACCGTCCTCGGGCTCTTGCGGGCCGCGGTCAGTGAGGGAGACGTGGACGATGGGCTCGACCTCGAGTACCTTGCTACGGCGCTGCTCGCACCGCTCGACTTGGACCTGTTTTACTACCAGCACAGGGTACAGGGGCTTCCTGCCGAGCGTATAAGCTGCGGTGTGCGTGATCTCGTGCCCCGCGCTGGATGAGACGACCGATCGGAGGATAGAGATGGAACTGGGTGGCCTGCACCACATGACGGCGGTCACGACGAACGCCGCAGAGAACGTGGCGTTCTACACGGACGTACTCGGCCTGCGGCTCGTCAAGAAGACCGTGAATCAGGACGACGTCTCCGCCTACCACCTTTTCTACGGAGACGAGGTTGGCAATCCTGGCACCGAGATCACCTTCTTCGACTGGCCCCATTTACGCATAGCCCCCAACCATCCCGGCGCAGGCGAGGTCTCGACCACCGAGTTGCGCGTCCCCGACCGCGCAGCGCTCGATTGGTGGGCCGCACGGTTCCAGGATCTCGGCGTGCATAACAGCGGCATCGAAGAAGGTGAAGTCCGCATTTACCTCGACTTCACCGACCCTGAAGGGCAGCGGCTTCGCCTCTCCGCCGATGAGGGCGAAGGAGTACAGGGCGGTGTTCCGTGGGAGGAGAGTCCCGTTCCGCGCGAGATGGGGATCAGGGGACTCGGGGCCGTCGATCTGACGGTTCGGGAGCTCGATCCCACGGCGTGGGTCTTGACCGAAGTCCTCGGCTTCCGAAAGGTGGGCGAGATCGTACAGAGCGGGGGCCATACGGTGACCTTCGAGGTCGGAGGCGGTGGTCCGGGGGCGACGGTGCGGGTGATGGAACGTCCCGACGCGCCGTGGACCCACCTGGGACGCGGGGGTGTGCATCACATCGCTTTCAGGACGCCCGACGACGAGGAGCACGCGGCGTGGAGGGAGAAGATCCGGCGCTCAGGGCTCGGGGTAACGCCGCAGATAGACCGCTACTACTTCCGATCGATCTACTTCCGCGAGCCTGGCGGGGTACTGTTCGAGATCGCCACCGACGGCCCCGGTTTCGCCACGGACGAGGACGCCGCGCACCTCGGCGAGAAGCTCTCTCTGCCCCCATTCCTGGAGGAACGCAGGGAGGAGATAGAGGCAGGGCTGGATCCCATAATCCTAGAAGGTGATACTACACGACGGTTGAACCAAAGGGCAGCGGGGGACGAAGCATAGCATCACGAGACAAGGACAAGCTCCCCGACCAACAGTGGCTTCAGTGGGCCAGGCGCTTGCAAGCCATAGCCCAGGACGGCCTGACCTATACGAAGAACGACTACGACCTCGGGCGCTACGAGCGGCTCAGGGAGTTGGCGGCCGAGATATTCGCGGGCCACTCCACGGGGACCCTGGAAGAGGCCGGAGATCTGCTCGCGCTCGAAACCGGTCCTGCGACACCGAAGGTAGACGTTAGGGCCGCAGTGTTCCGGGAAGACCAGATCCTGCTGGTCAAAGAACCGGGCGAAGTGGGTTGGTCCCTGCCGGGAGGCTGGGCGGACGTGGGCGAATCCGCATCCGAAGCCGCCGCCCGCGAGACCCTGGAGGAGTCGGGTTACAGGGTACGGCCTGTCAGGCTGCTCGCGGCTTACGACCGCGACAGGCACGGGCACCCTCCCATCCCCTACCACGTCTACAAGCTGGTGTTCTTGTGCGAGATCCTGGACCAGACCCCGTCACCCGACGTGGATGCCGCCGAGGTGAGCTTCTTCGGCGAGAACGAACTTCCCGAGCTCTCGGTCACCCGCATTACCAGGGCCCAGATCTCACGCTTCTTCGAGCACCACCGAAACCCGAATTCACCCCCTGACTTCGACTAGCGCTCGAAGCGTAAACCCGTGGCCGCTAACGTTCCCACGCGTTCCAAATGCAACGCGTCCAAAGCTCCGCTTCTGCGCAGCACCTGGCTCCAACGCTCAGAACCTCCTGAAGGCAGATTTTTGATGGGTTTGTCTCTAGCCCGGGCTCATGCTAATGTGGGATCAGGAGAATGCTACCGTGGTGAAGGAGGTCCTAAAGGGGGACTAAGGAGAAGATACCGGCATGGCACTGACCCCTCTTCTGAAAGGAGAGACTCAAGGTGGGAACTTTCAATTCCACTAAGACCGTACCCTACGTTGTTGACGACCTCGGCCCTGTTGCCCAGGATTTGGTGCGCTACTTCGAAGGCCAGGACTTCGAGACTACCGAAACGAACCTCCCCGGGGGAGGGCTGCAGGTCAGCATTCGCAGGGGTGGCACCTTCAAGGCCATCATAGGCATGAAGACCGCCCTAAACATAAAGGTAGAGCCCGTCGAAGGCGGGACCCAGGTGGACGCGGGCGTAGGCATCTTCGGTCAGCAGGCCATCCCTACGATAATCACCGCGCTGGTTTTCTGGCCGGTAATAATCTCCCAGGTATGGAACATGGCCCAAGAGGCCAAGTTGGACGAAGAGGCTTTGGGCGTCGCCGAAGAGAGCCTTAAAGCTCATGCTTCGGGGGCACCAAGCCCGTTAGCACAAGCGTAACTGCGTACGCAGAGCAAAGACTCCAGATAAACCTGAAGTCGCGGCATGCGAAAGGATTGACTTTCGCATGCCGCTCTAGGCGCCGCTGACACGCAGCACCGCCTTCCCCGTGTACCCCCTCTCTATGAGCCGCGCGGCAATTTCTCCCAGCTCCGTCCACGGCGCCTCGACTTCGATGCGCGGCTTCAGCCTTCCATCAGCAACCATTCGCGCCAGACGGTCGAGACCATCCGAGGCCGGCCTCGCCAGCACTTCGTGGAACAGGATGAAACCGTAGAGCCTCGCCCCGCCCGTCAGGTAGAGTGTCCTGGCGTCGAATTCTACTTCGGGCGAGGCCGATGTCCCGAAGCTTACGCAGGTTCCGCCCGGCGCCAGCATCGAGAGCGCGTTCCCGAGCACCTCTCCTCCGACTGATTCGAGGACCAGATGGTAAGGACCTTGCACCCTGGCCGCCGCGCCGCTCTCGTCCACGACGACCTCGTGGGCACCGGCCTCCTGCACAAGGCCCACGTGATCTTCCTCGCGCACGAGCCCGACCACCCGCGCCCCGGCCGCGCAGGCAAGCTGCAACCCGAATTGCCCGGCTCCGCCTGAGGCGCCCGTAACCAGTACGGTCCTCCCGAGCAGATTGCCGCCCTCCTCCAGCGCATAGAGGGCCGTGAGGCCGGCGACCGGCAGCGTCGAAGCCTCCTCGAACGACACGCCTTCTGGCAGCACGGCCACGGAGTCGGTCGGCACGGCAGCTAGTTCGGCCCACGCGCCGGAGGGTAGAAAGCCCACGACCCGCGAGCCTTCCTGCGGGCCCGAGCCGTCAGCGGCGGCGCGTTCGACGGTGCCTGCCAGATCCCAGCCAGGCCGAAACCCCGGCTCGCTCGATTCGGCCCGGCGCACCTCGCCCCGGTTGAGCGAGACGGCTGAGACGCTCACTAAGGTCTCCGCAGGCGTTGGGGACGGCCCCTCTACGTCCGCCAGCGCGAGGCGGTTCGGGGCTTCGGGGTCGACGACTACGGCCTTGATCGTGCTCATAGGTTCTCCCTTTCCGTTAGCTAGCGGAGCCTTGCGAAGCGAGACCGGCTACCCACTGCGCCGATCGGGCCGCTCGAAGTATCTTATAGCTCGGTGAGCCAGGCTGCTGTTTGCTGCCATCGGGGCGGCTTTACTTCGCGGACTGCAAGGACTATACATTCCCCGTGTCCGAGAGAGAGAAAAGGCGGGTCCGGTGGCGAGAGGGTGGCCGGGAGGGCGGGGTGCGCGACAGGCTGCGCAACCGGCCCCGCCTGAGCCCGAAGGTCTACGGCTACCTGACGGAGGAGAAAGAGACCCTCCGTCAGGGGTTCGCGGCGCTGTTTCTCTCTTCGGCGGGAGAGCTCATCGCCGGCATCGTGCTCGCAGGCATCTCGGGCACGCTCGATGAGCTCGTCGGTCTCGCTGTCCTGATCCCCGCGGCCATAGGGATGCGCGGCGCCATCTTCGGGGCCATGGGAAGCAGGCTCTCGACCTCCATCCAGACAGGTCTCTTTGAGATGAATCTGAGGCGCGGCGTGCTCGCCGAGAACGTGCAGGCCGCCGCCGTCCTCTCTCTCGTCTCCGGTGTGTTCCTCGCCTTCTTGGCGCGCGTTCTTTGCGGCATCCTGGGCGTCAGGACGGAGCTCTCGGTCATCGACTACGTCGTCATATCTACGATGGGTGGGATCATTGCCGGCGTGCTCTTGCTCGGGATCACAGTCCTCGTCGCCCGCGTCTCGGTCGCCCGCGGCTGGGACATGGATAACATCGCAGCCCCCATGCTCACCGCTGCGGGGGATATCCTCACCCTACCCTCTCTGGTCGTGGCCACCTACCTTATCGGCATCCCCGTCTTCTCTTCTGTCCTCGGCGCAGTACTCGTTCTGGCCGCGGCGGCTGCCGCGTACTTCGGGTTCCGGATGGGCGTCGAGAACCTCAGGCGCATACTGGCCGAATCGTTCCCTATCCTGGCCATGACGGGCACCGTGACCATCCTGGTCGGCGTAGCGTTGCAGCACCGCGAGGAGCAGTTCACGACGCTCCTGGCCTTGAGCATCCTGCTACCGGCGTTCTTGCAGGAGGGTGGCGCCCTAGGCGGCATCCTCTCCAGTCGCCTCTCCTCCAAGGTACATCTCGGCCTTATAGCGCCGCGCGGAATACCGCAGTTCGCGGCCTTGAGAGACTTCACGCTCACCTACATCTTCGCCGCCGGGGTCTACGTGTTTATCGGCGGGGCTTCGCACCTCATAGCTGTGGCTCTCTTCGGAGAGGGGACGAGCCCAGGCTTCCTGGCGATGATCGGGGTCAGCGCTCTTGCGGGTCTGATCGCCACCACGGCGGCGGTCTTCGCAGCCTACTACGGCTCGACCCTCAGCTACAGGCTCGGGTTGGACCCGGACACCTACGGCATCCCGATAATCACGGCGGCGGTGGACCTGCTCGGCTTTATGAGCCTTATAATAGCCATTATCATTTTCGGATTGGCGGGGTAAGAGATGCGCGAGACGCGACCACGGAACGTCAAGGAGATGCTCATCGAGGCGAAGAACACCTCGGAGGTTATGGTCGACCTCTCCTACGCGGCGATCTTCTACAACTCCGAGGACCTCTCGGAAGAGGTCTCCCACCTGGAGGAGCGCCTAAACGACCTGGTCTTCGACATGCGCACCCTGACCATCCTGGCCGCGAGGAGTCCCGCTGACGCGGAACAGATGGCGGGGATCCTCCAGGTCGTCCAGGATATAGAGAAGATCGGCAACGCCGCCGTCGACATAGCCAAGATCGTGGTCAAGCGGCTTGGGATCCCGCCCGAGCTCCTGCACGATATCCCGGAGGCCGAAGAGATACCCTCCCGCGTCCGCGTGCACCCAGGTAGCGCCCTGGACGGCCGCTCTCTGGGCGACGTCGGCCTGCCTGTGGAGACGGGGATGCGCCCCATAGCTATCCGCTCCGAAGACGACTGGGATTTCGACCCAGAGCCCGAAGACGTCCTTAGGGCCGGCGATGTACTCTTCCTGCAGGGCCCGCCGGAGGGCGTCGCAGAGGTCAGGGAGCTGGCAGGCGCCCGTCCCCTCGGAGACGCGCCTGAGCCCGAGCCGACCCCAGGCGAGCTCTCGGAGATCGACCGCGCGGTAGACATCCTGATCGAGATGAAGAACCTCTCCGAGGTGGCAGTCGGGCTCGCGTACTCGGCTCTGCTCTACGGCGACGCGGGTCTCGCCCGCGAGGTCGTCGCCATCGAGGATGTGATGGACGAGATGCGATACCGGCTGGAGCGCTGGGTCCTGCTAGCAGCCCCCCGGGTGGAGGACTCCTCCCGCCTCAGGGGCCTCCTTCACCTCGCCACCGCCTCGGAGACCATCGCAGACTGCGCCATGGAGATGGTCTGGATCGTCGAGAAGGGCGAGGAGGTCCATCCTGTGCTCTCCGCGGCCATCGGCGAGTCGGACGAGATCGTCCTGAAGCTAACCGTCTCCCCGGGCTCTCCGGCCGACGGCAAGACGCTAGACTCCCTCAAGATCGAGACCGAGACCGGTATGTACGCCCTCGCCGTGAACCGGGGCGGGCGCTGGACCTACAGACCCCGCGACACCTACAGGCTGCAGGGCGGCGACTCGCTGCTCGTTACGGGCGCCCATGAAGGCCTCGAACCCCTCGCCGAGCTCTTCGGCCAGGAGCTGGAGGAGTCCCCGTAATCCGGGAAGGTTCTTACAAGTACCACACCGTCCGGGGTCAGGCACCGCCGGCAAGACTCATCGTCCCGCAAACGACGCAGAGATCCTCGTGAAGCGTACGGCATTGTTGGTGGGGCTGCTGTTGTTGCTGCTGTGTACTATGGGCTTCGCTCGTGGCTCCCAGATGGATGAGGCGGAGGTGCTGGAACAGGCCAGCTTTGTTCCGACGCTGGAGGGGTACTATTCCAAACCGACCGTCGAGACGACGGCGGACTATGACAGAGGCAAGGACCTCTGGCGGGTCGTTCTTACGGAGCAGACTTCGGGGAAGGAGGTCGCCCGCTTCAGGGTCGCCGACGATTCCGGAGAGGTGAGCGGGGTCGAGGTCTCGCCGAGAGCGGATGAGATCAAATACCCCAGACTCTCGGAAGTGAAGGCGATCAAGCTCGCCGCAGCGAGCCCCGAAGTCAGGGAGGAGTTCACAAGGCACGGGCCCCACAACGCGGAAGCGAAGTACGAGGAGGGCGCGTGGACGGTCCGCTTCTACGTCGACGAGAGGGGGACCATCGGAGGCAGGCCGACGGAGAAGGGCAAAGAGGTCGCCACCGTCGGGGTGGATGATGAAACCTGGGCCCTGAACTACGTTTACACCGGGGATCAAGTCGGGTGGAACCTGGCCAGGGGCGTGCGCGGCGCCTACGGCAAGCAGGCCAACTACTGGTGGGTCTGGTTACCACTGGCGCTCGCCTTCGCCGCTGCTTTCTGGCGCACGGATAAGTTGTTCGCCATACGGAACCTGGATATCGTGGCGCTGCTCGGGTTCCTCGTCTCGCACGGCTTCTTCAGGGAGGGGGTAGTCCTCGAGGCCGTCGTCCTGTGGTACCCGCCGCTCGTCTACCTCCTCATCAGGACCCTTCTTATGGGTTTCGGGATAGGCGAGAAGGTCGAGAAGACGAGCAACCTCCCGCTGTGGCTCTTGATGGTTCTCGCCGGGCTCGCTGGCGGCCTCGTCCTCGGCCTCAACGTCGACTCCCGCGTCATAGACGTGGGCTACGCCGGGGTCGTCGGCGCCGACCGTATCCTGGAAGGCACAGCGCCCTATGGCACCATGCCCCAAGACGTGGGGACAGGGGACACCTACGGCCCTCTGAACTACCTGCTCTATGCGCCCTTCGTCCTCATGTTCGGTTTCTCCGGAGAGTGGGATTTCCTCCCCGCAGCCCACGCCCTCACGCTGTTCTCCTTCGTTGCGGGGGCTATGGCGCTCTTCATCACGGGCTACAGGCTCTCGGGCAGGGAGGGCGCTGCCGCCCTGGTCTTCGCCTGGGCGGCCTTCCCCTACACCGTTTACGCGACCAACAACAACACCAACGACATCATCGTCGCCGCCGTCTCGGCGATAGGGCTCGCGGCGGCGGCCTCGCCGCTTGCTCGGGGGGCGAGCATCGCGGCCGGCTTCGCCATCAAGCTCTATCCGCTCGTGTTGGGACCCTTGTGGATCATGTACGAAGGTCGCAAGCGTAAGCCCATCATAGATTTCGTGCTCGGCGGGGCCGGGCTCGTACTTCTCACATTCTGGGTCATCCTGCTCGACGGGCATCCCATCAAGGCGGCGAGGCTCTTCTACGAAAACACCCTCGCCTTCCAGGGCGACAGGGTCAGCCCATGGTCCGTGTTCAGCCAGGTTCCTGAGCTCGCGTTCCTGCAACGACCACTTATGGCGTTCGCCATCTTCCTCTCCATACTCGTTGCTTTCGTACCGCGCGAGAAGACGCTGCGCCGGCTCGCAGCCCTCTCTGCGGCCCTCGTCATCGCCTTCCAGCTCACGGTCAACTACTGGTTCTACGCCTACATCGTCTGGTTCGAGCCGTTCGTGTTCGTCAGCCTCCTGCTGGCAACGAATGAGAAGTCGGCGTTGGATAATAGTTTTCAGGTTTCCGGTTACAGGCTTCAGCAAGAAGGGGAGAAAGACGAGCATGAGGAGGAAGAGCACGGAAAATAACGAAAAGCCCATCCTGAACGTCGTAGGAGACCTCGTGGGGCTTGGCCCGCTGAGGCGGGACCTCCTGCCGCTCTACCAGCGTTGGATCAACGACCTCGGCACGATGCGCACCCTGGGACTCGCGCCGCTCCCGATGACGAGTGAGAAGGAGCAGGAGTGGTACGACCGGCAGTCGAAGGCGGAAGAGGACGTGCCGTTTACGATCTTCGAACGGGAGACCCTGCGGCCTATCGGCAACACCGGACTGCACGGCGTGGACCACCGCAACCGCTCGGCCACCTTCGGCATCCTAATCGGCGAACCCGAGTGCCGGGGCAAGGGCTACGGCACCGAGACGACGCGTCTGATGCTCGACTACGCCTTTACCGCCCTCGGCCTCCACAACGTCATGCTTACGGTCTTCGAATTCAATCCGGCAGGCGTCAGGGCTTACCAGAAGGCCGGCTTCAAGGAGATCGGACGGCGGCGCGAATGCCGCATGATGGGCGGCAAACTGTGGGACGAGGTCCACATGGACTGCCTCAGCAGTGAATTCGAAAGTCGCGTGCTCCGGCGGATCTATGCACCAGATATCGAATAAAGTTCTCGAAACGGCTTGCCTCCCGCCGTGTCGCCGAAAACTGGCGCGGCGTTCCTGGGAGATTGCCAACCAGCACATCCCGGACCTAATAGAAGAGTTCTACGCCCCCAGTTTGGTCTGGCATGAGCCTGATCAGGATGTCGAAGGCTACGAGCAAGCCAAGCAGTTCACCTCCACACTCTTTACGGCTTTCCCCGATCTCAACATCAGTGTCGAAGATGTGATAGGAGAGGGTGATCAGGCGGTAAGCCGCTATACCGTACGTGGTACCCACCAAGGAGAGACGGAGGAGTTTGGCCCCGCCACTGGCAGACAGATCGAATTCAAAGGCATCACTATCCACCGCTTCGAGGACGGCAAGATAGTCGAGGAGTGGGAAGCTTACGATAACTCGAGCACACTGCAATAACTTGGGCTCGTCCCCGAACAGTAGCAGGGCCAAGGATAGCTTTTAGCTACCGGGACAGGGTATCCTAGCTTCGTTGGGATGACTCGCCCTTTTCGCGCCCTTCCAAGTAAATAATGATACTTTTGTTATCCTTTCGGCTAATGCGGACTAGCCCCCGTTTCGCGCATAGTGTCCCCGAGATCGGGAACGGTCCTTCTCCCCCCCTCGGACCTGACCCGTGTCTTCTCTCAGGCCGGAGCGCTCCAGCATCACATCAGGCGCCCGGCCTTGGCATAGCCCCGGTCCAACACCCTGAGCCCACTGACTAGCTGGAGATCCCTACGGCGCCGGGCCTCGAGGTATGCAGCTTTGGTCATGGTGAGCGCCGTAAAGAGGCGCGTGAGTAGGTCGCGGAGAGAGATCAAGACCCCATTACCATCCGGGTCCACTTCGAGTTGGAATCACGGTTCTTCTCAGACGCCGCGGGCGTGGACGATCTCCATGCTGCCGAAGGTTCGCGACCTGACGAGGTTTCCCCACGCCACCTGCGGTCAGGCCGCTACTTCCGGCGCTCCCTCTCCTCACGCCAGCGCTGCAGCCGAGCCTTGATCTCCGCCTCATCACCGCGCTTCTTGGGCTCGTAGTAGACGCGGTCCGAAATCTCTTCTGGCAGATACGTGTCGTTCATCCCTTCAGGCTCGTCGTCGTGAGCGTAGCGGTAGCCGGAGCCGTATCCCTCCTCTTTCATGAGACCCGTCACGGCGTTGCGGAGGTGCATGGGGACCTCCGGCGTGTTCTCGTGGCGCACGTCCGCCAGGGCCGCATTTATTCCGGCGTAGGCGGCGTTGGATTTCGGGGCCGTGGCCAGGTAGGTCGTCGCCTGGGCGAGGGGTATACGTCCCTCCGGCATCCCGATGAGCCTGACTGCCTCTGCGGCCGAGACGGCGAGTGGGAGACCGTGCGGGTCTGCGTTGCCTATATCTTCTGAGGCCAGGATCACGAGCCGCCTGGCCACGAACACGGGGTCCTCCCCCGCCTCGAGCATCCTGGCAAGATAGTGAAGCGCCGCGTCGGGATCTCCGCCTCGCACGCTCTTGATGAACGCGCTAATTACATCGTAATGCTCCTCGCTCCCGTACCTGAGCGCCCTCTGCCCCACCGCCCGCTCCACGTCCGCGACCTCGACCCGCTTGGTGCCGGCAGAGGCAACCTCCAGGGCGTTGAGCATCCGCCGTCCATCTCCGCCGGCGAGCCGCAAGAGGTATTCGCGCGCTCCGTCCGAGACGTCTATCCCAAGCTCCTCTGCGCCCCTGCCGAGCAAGAGGTCGAGATCCTCCACTGTTAGAGACCGCAGCCTGAGCACGCGCGAGCGGGATAGTAGCGGGGCGGTCACCTCGAAGGACGGGTTTTCCGTGGTCGCCCCCATAAAGTCAACGAGCCCTTCTTCGAGGGCTGGGAGCAGGGCGTCCTGCTGGTTCTTGTTGAAGCGGTGCACCTCGTCCACGAAGACGAGCGTTCCGCGACCCTCGTACTTGAGACGCCCGCGGGCGCCGTCCAGTGCCGCCCTGAGGTCCTTCACTCCGCTCGTGACGGCGCTCAGGGGCACGAACTCTTCTTCGACCGTATTCGCCAGTACGCGCGCCAGGGTAGTCTTCCCTGTGCCCGGTGGTCCCCATAAGACGACGGAACCGATCCTGCCCCGTTCCACAACCGACCGTAGAGGACCACCGTCACCGGTCAGATGCGGCTGACCGACGACTTCGTCGAGCGTGGCCGGGCGCAGCCGCTCGGCGAGCGGGGCGCGACCGGCAAGGTTTCTTAAACCTGATTCGTCGAAGAGGTCCACGCAGTAAGTATATTTCAGCATGTCAGCATTTCAGCCCGCCATCTCACTACGGTCGGCGGCTTGTCGGCATTTCAGCTTCCTGTTCTCGCAGAATTTCGAATGCGTGATGCGTAAGTAAATCGACCCTCTGCAGGCCATAGTATGTAAAGACCAGGTTCGTAACGCTTTCCGTAACGACTGGGAGACGGTAGTGCTGTAGAGTAGCGTCGTGATGGAAGCGGCAAGGGATCGAGGCCGGGGGGACGGTGGTGCGCGGGCATCCTTCTGGCTTGCCTCGTCGCTGTTCGCGGCGACGGTGGCGCTTCTGCTGGTCGCGCTGCTGGCGGCGGTCGCTTCGCTAGTCATTGTTGCCTCCACGCTGGTGATTGCCGCATTGTTCAATCCTTTGAAGCACCGCACCCAATCCCTTATCGACCGACGCTACTACCGCGGCAAATACAATGCCAGCAAGACCCTTGAAGAGTTTGGCGCGAAGTTGCGCGACGAAACCGACCTGGAACAGTTGAACGCGGAGCTTGTAGGGGTACGCGAGACGATGCAGCCTTCCCATGTCTCTCTGTGGCTACGGACGCCTGACCGCTTGATGAAGCGATGAACGCGCGTGCCGTATCCTGGCTGGCCTGGTCGATATGCGGTTTGACGCTGGTGGTCCTGGCTCTTTCCATGCTGTTCATCTTCCTCGGTTGGTCGACGCCGCTACCGAGAGGATTGACGCCGTGGCGGGATCAAACCGTCTCCTTGCTTGGGATCATCGGCGCACCTGTTCTCGGTGGCCTCATCGCCTCACGCCGTCCCCGCAATGCGTACGGATGGCTGTGGCTCGGTTTCGGTTTGGGTCTTGCCTTTCAGTCGCTGGCAATGTCCTACGAAGCTTACACGCTGGTGGAACTAGGATCGCTGGCGATCCCCAGGACCATCTCCCGCGTGCTGGGGTTGGGAGCACAGGTGGCGCTTACCCTCGTACCCTTGCTCATACTGCTGTTCCCCACGGGATGGCTTCCGTCGCGTCGGTGGAATTTCCTCCCTTGGATCTCGACCACGGCGGGTGCTGTGCTCCTGTTTTTGGTTCTCATCTTCGAGAACCCGGACCAGGTCGGAGGGGCGATCAGCATGTCGGCCTTTGCCGTGGTGTCCGTGATCTTTACCTCCATCCTTCTCTCTGCGCTCTCGATCGTGGTTCGCTACCGCCGGGCTACCGGAGCGGAACGCCAACAGCTGAAGTGGTTCGCGTTGGCCGCTGTCTTGGCTGGCGCTGTCATCATCGGGCACCTGCTATTCGTCGACAGGCTGCTACCTGAAGCGTTTCTTAACCTGCTCGACACCGTAACCATCACCGGCCTGTACGTTGCTGTTGGCATAGCCATCCTCCGCTACCGCCTCTACGACATAGACATCATCATCAACCGCACCCTCGTCTATGGCTCGCTCACCGCGACGCTCGTTCTCGTCTATTTTGGGAGCGTTGTCGGACTGCAGTACCTCTTCCGCGCCTTGACGGGGCAAGAATCGCAACTGGCCATCGTGGCCTCCACGCTGGCCATAGCCGCGCTCTTCAATCCGCTCCGTCGTCGCGTCCAGGCGGTAGTGGATCGGCTGTTCTACCGCAGGAAGTACGACGCGGCGAAGACGCTCGAAAGGTTTTCAGCGAAGCTACGCGACGAGACGGACCTCGACGAGGTGAACAGCGACCTCGTAAGGGTGGTGCGGAACACGATGCAGCCGGAGCACGTCACCTTGTGGCTTCGGGAACCAGAGGAGCCGCGATGAGGACTCGTAATCTCGCCTGGGTCTTGTGGGCGGTGACGGTCTCGCTCGTAGGGGGCGCGCTGGTTCTCGGTCTGGCGAACCGTCCAGAGGTCCCACACTTCGATGCCCCGTTGACGATCATCCCTCCGACATTCGCCACCCTGAGCACACCTCGCTGTGGCTTCGCCCCGACACCGCACCGAAGAGCGAGAGCCAACAGACTAGAGCGGTTCAATAGCGCCCTTATCGCCTGCTGAAAATAGGGAGCTCTACGCGTCTCTGGCGTAGCGTTCGTCGTGCTCGCGACGCTGGCGGTCCATGCGGCGTGCGGCCTCTAGTACGTCCTGAGGGTAGAGACTGCGGAGGGCTCCTGTCTCGAGGACCTGGTCCACCGAATGCTCGGGGATCATCATCCACTCGGCAGCATGCGGGACAGGCAACGGTTTATTGATGGTGCGATAGAAGATCCAGACTACCCACCGTCCAGGACGCGAACCGGACATGAAGCTCAAGTACGTACCTCCCGCAGGATTTTCAATGGAGCGAATATTCTAGCGCGAAAGCGAGGGTAGGCCAGGGCTCCGTGTTTGCTTTAGCCATCGCATGGTCGTGTCACTCTGAAGCATCGCAGGCGCTTTCCCCGGTACCAGTGATCCGGCCGGCAATGTCGTGCACGAAACGCACCGTTTCCTGGAGGCCTGCCTCGTCGTCCGTTTCCTCGTGATGGTCCTCGTTCAGCCAATCTAAACTCTGCTGTATCAGCGAGGCCCACTGCGGCAGGTACGCCTGTGCCCACAATGCAGCCTGCCTTTTCGAGGCTTGCCCGCCATGCGTATACGTGTAGAGCGCCCTGCACAGGGTGAGCACGGCGTAGGACTGCGCGCCTGGCGTGCGCATCTCATAGACTTGCTCTTTCCACCATTCGGCGTGTTCTCGCACCACCTCGACGAACTCGGAGCGTGAGATTTCCGGGATGAGGGTGGCGGGCGGCGGACCGCAGAGGGTGGCGCCGGCCTCGCGGACCGTGTACCAGTTCAAGAGATAATCTCTTCCGGCCGCCTTGAGGTGGAAAGGCTCGCCCGGGCTGACTATCGCGATCTGGCTGGTCTGTGTCCGGAAATTCCACAGCGCCGGGGCAGGCACGTACGCCACTTCGATGCGGTCATCCCACGCAGGACGGGCTTCCACAAAGCGGGCATGCATCCTGTACAAACGGCCGAACGTGTCAGCGTCGATATCGGAGTCGACCACCGCGAGCAGGTCGATGTCGCTCCTGCCTTTGTCAAAGTCCCCGGTAACGAGAGAGCCGTACACATACAAGCCGACCAGCGAATCGTTGGAGTTCCGCTGGATCTCGTCGGTCAAACGACCCAGCAGAGCTTCGATCTCCGTATCCTGTGTGGCCGCCACGGCCCAAGTGTAGTCGACTCCCTCCCTGCCCTCTACCTTCCGCCAGAGGTGGCCGAGGCGCCCGTTAGCTTCCTGGCGAGGCTTTGGCTCTGAAGTACAATGAGTCCCGTGAAAGAGGAAAACCTGGATTTCTACACGCTGGTGGAGCAAGCGCTCGAAGGATTACCGCCCGAGCTTTCGAAGCTTCTGGACAACGTGGCTATCGTGGTCGACGACTGGCCCAACTACTCGACTCCGCTGGTGGCCGGGGGGCCGGAAGAGACACTCTACGGGCTCTATGAGGGTGTGCCTCTGACGGAGAGAGGGGCAGGCTACTACGGGTTCTTGCCGGATAGGATCACGATCTTCCGCGGTCCGCTGGAGCGAGATTTCGCCACACGCGACTTGGAGGAGCAGGTCAGGATCACGGTCGTACACGAGATCGCGCACTATTTCGGCTTCGACGAGGAGCGCCTGGAGGAGTTGGGGTGGGGATGAAGTCTGGCCACGGCGGCAGCGTGAACATCGAGCAGCGAATGGATGCCCCCGCCGAAAAGGTCTCCGGCTACATCTCTGACTTCCGCAACGCCAGAGAGTGGATGGTTGGCGTGGAGAGCGTCGAGCGGCTGGGGGAAGACACCTACCGCCTCGCGCTGGAGAGCCCGATCGGCAAGATAAGACCCGAGGTGCGGATAATAGAGCAAGGCCCGGAGAGCATCAGCTGGGTCTACACCACATCCATAGAAGGCGGCGGCAGGATGGATGTTTCACCCGACGCCGTTGGCGGCTGCGTCGTCTCCTACACCGGCGAGTTCCACCTCAAGCGCAGGCTTTTCGACCGCGCCGCGCGCCTGGTCGGCGCGGAAAAGTTCGCCCGCACCAACGCGGAGCGCTCCCTCTCGCGCTTGAGATACCTGATGGAAGCCGGTCGCTACTGATGCCCGTCGGACTTATCGAGATACTCCTGATCTTCATGGTGTTCCTTGTCCTCGGCCCCCGCCGCATCGTAGACCTCTTCCGCTCCCTCGGCACAGGCGTCCACGACTTCATAGAGACCCTGGGCAAAGACAAAGATAAGGAAGAACTGCCCGAGAAAGACGAAGAGAAGTAAAGCATTTCAGCACGAACCCTCGAATGGCGGAGAGAAGTTTCACTCGGGGCAGCTGCTAAAGGCGAACGATTCGCGGCCGGGTGCAGGCGACGAACCGACACCAAAAAGCTGAAATGCTGACCTGCTGACGAGCGAAGGCGAAGCCTGAGCGTGCTGACAAGGCGCGAAGCGCCGTGCTGACATGCTGAGGCCTACAGGCCGAGCACCACTCTGTCGCCTGGCCCGACGCGGGCGTTTGGTGGTTTACGGTCCACGCCGGAGAGGTCTTCACCGGCGCCCTTGAGGTATACGCGGGGCTCTTCGATGCCGGGACCCGGGTCCGAGACGTAAGTCTGCCAGGTAACGCCCTGCCAGGTGAAGGTGAGGAGGGCTGGTGGCTCGTCCCCCGCATCCAACTCCACGCGCACCTCGGGCTGGCCCATGGTCCTGGAGATGGAGTTCATCGAGTTTCGTTGCGAGGACTCGTTGAACAGGTCTATACCGGCCCGCAGCCGGTTCGCGGGATCTGCCAGGCGGCCGCGTAGCTCCAGCTCGGCTTCCAGATCTCCCCTCAGCGCCTCGATGGTCGAGTGCAGGTTGGAGATCTCACCCTCCCGCTCCTCCAGGTCCCTCTCCAGCCCGTCGACCCGGCGGAGCGCGTCCTGGAGCGCGAGGTCCTTCCGCGAGGCAAGTTCCTCGGCCCGCCGCTTGTCGGTCTCCATCTGTTCGGTCCGGCGCTCCAGCAGGTAGTCGCGGTGTGAGATCTCCCCTTCCTTGCGTTCGAGTTCGCGCTCCAGTCGCACTATCTGACGTTCCGAGCTCTCTCTGCGGCGCCTGCGGTCGCGCGTCGCCTCTTCGAGGTCCCTCACGCTCTCCCTCAGATTGGCGCACTCCCGCTCCAGGGCCTCGATGTGCTCCTCTGCGGCCTCCTTCGAAGCGCGGGCCTCGTCCGCGGCGAGGCGGAAGGCTGTGATCTCCTCGTAGAGCTCCTTTATGCGGTTGTCCTTAATCCCGAGCCGAGCCATCAATTCCTCGGGATCCAAGCTCTCCCCGCGAGCTATCTCGGCCGTGCCTGGGACCTCCTCCCCGTCCGGCCGATGCCCACCGCCGGCCTCGTACCCATCCTGGTTCCCCACGGTCCCCTATCCTTCCTTCTTCGCCTCGCCCTCCGACTCGACTTCAGGCGGCTCCTTCGACTCCGCTGATGCCGGGTTCTTGAGCGACTTGCCGGCCTCCCGCGCGGCCCTGCGTTCGGCCTTGATCCTCTGCCGCTCCTCCGCGGACATCTTCTTGGGCTTGTCCTCGCCTCCTTCGGACGGGCCGGTTTTCACGGACTTGCCTGCTTCTCTTGCTGCCCTGCGTTCGGCCTTGATCTTCTCCCTTTCTTCGGCCGACATCTTCTTCGGCTTCTCGCCTCCTTCCTCCGATTCGCCCTCTTTCCCATCCTCTTTCGGTTCCTCCGGAGGTTTGGGGAGGCCCGAGATCTCGCTGACCTTCGCCAGGATCTCCTCTGGTTCTGGCCTCTGGCCAACCCAGGCGTGGGCGACTTTGCGGTCGGGCCCGACGACGAAGACGGCCGGACGAGCATAATCGCCCTGTCTCCGGTCCTTCTCCAGGAGGCCCCACTGGCGGCTCGTAACCCTGGCGTAGTCGTAGAGAATGTAGGACTTCAGCCCCGAGGCCCTGGCGAAGTTGAGGGCCTGGGTAGGCTCGGCGACCCCGATGGCGACCACAGAGCCGGCGGCGAGGTTGATCTCCTCTTCTTTCGCCGCCAGCGCCTTGAAGTACTCGACGTCCTCTTCGTCTCCAGACCTGTAGAAGGCGACCACTACCGGTCCCCGCGGGGTTCTCATGCTCAACCTGAGCTGGCCTCCCTGGGCGCTGGGCAGGTTGAACTCTGGGGCCTCGGCCCCGACCTCAGGCACCGGCTCGGTCTTCGCGCGTGTAAACATGCGGTCCTCCTTAAAGGTATGAAGAATCGTACACGCGCATACTACAGCCTGTAGAGCCTTTTGGCGCGTGCGGGCAATGCCCGTCCGACAGACGCCTGACCCATCGTTGCGGGTCTGGAGCCGGACTCTATGTTACCTTCCGCTATGCGAGCATGGAGATGCGAACTCGAAAGGGGCCAAAAGGAGCGCTATGAGGATCATCATGACCCACGGGTACATGCTCTCCGGCACGGGGAGTAACATCTACGTCCAGAGCCTGTGTCGCGCTCTGGTCGGCGAGGGGCACGACGTGCATCTGATCTGCCAGGAGCCGGACCCGCTCGCCTACGATTTCGTCGGCAAGAGCGCGACGGCGGATGCACGTGGCGTTGAGGATCTGGGCGAGCAGGAGACACCCTATTCGGGCCACTGCACGCTCTACCGGCCCGAGATCGGGGACCTCCTACCAGTCTACGTCTACGACGACTACCCGGGATGGCGCGTGAAGACCTTCCTGGACCTGACACAGGAGGAGCTGGACTACTACCTCGGGCGCAACGTCGAAGCCTTGAAGACGGTGCTCGGGGCGTCTGGCGCGGAGGCAGTGATCACCAACCATTCCGTGCCAGGCCCACTGATCGCACGCCGCAGTCTGGAAGGCGATGAACTTCCCTACGTGAGCATCGTCCATGGAAGTTGCCTCCAGTACGTCTCGCGCAAGAGCGAGACGTACATGGGCCTCACCCGCGAAGGCCTCGAGGATGCGCGGGAGATCCTGGCCCTCTCCTCGCACAGCGCTGGCACCATAACCGAGGACTTCCCCGACCTGGCAGAGAGAACCCACTCCCTCCCAGGCGGGGTCGACACCGACCTCTTCCGCCCCGATGCGTTCGACCGCGGGGTCTTCGACCATCTCGAGGGTGGGCCGGGCCGTGGCCCGGCGCAACGGACGTCTTTACGAGAAGCCCTAAAGAGTTCGGGCCACGCGGGAGAGCTGGCCAGTGCGCTGCGCGCTGTCGCGGCCTCCTACGATGCCCGCTCGCACGACGCGGACGCCGGCGGGCGGCTGCGGGATTTTCTCGACCGCGAGGGGCCGCTCGTGGTCTACGTCGGAAAGCTGATCCACTCCAAGGGCGTACACAGCCTGATCTCTGCCTTCTCCAGGGTGCGCAAGGAGACGGGCGCCCGCCTGCTGGTGATCGGCTTCGGCACCTTCCGGGAGGGGCTCGAGGCCCTGACCTGCTCCCTCAGCGCCGGCGACGAGGCAACCGTGGAGCGGCTGGCCGAGATGGGCAGGTTACTAGAAGGCGGGCCGGCTGGTCCGTTGGAGCATTTCGATCTCGCCGACGAGATGCTCGTCGACGCCGAAGGCATGCAGGACGACGTGCTTTTCGTCGGGCCTCTCTACCACGGCGACCTGACGAAGGTACTTCCTGCCGCGGATGCTGCGGCGGTACCCTCCATCTTCCCCGAGACCTTCGGGCTCGTGGCTGCAGAGTTCGCGGCGAGCGGCGTAGTCCCTTTCGTGTCGGACCACTCCGGCCTCAGGGAGGCTGGCGAGATCGTGGGCCGCGGTCTGCCCTTCGACCTCCGCGTCGGCATGGATGGCTTCGAGGAGAACTTCGCAAAGGCGCTAAGCGACTATCTGAAGCTGCCTGAGGAGGAGAGGCGACGGTGCGAGGAGTTCGTGCGCCGGAATTGCGTGGAGCACTTGAGCTGGGGGACGCTGGCGGAGAAGCTCGTGGCCCTCGTCGGCTAGCGGGTGGACATAGAGCATATCCTCCGCGACTTCGGCCTCATGCTGGGTGCCGGGCTGGTCTCGCAGCTCATCGCGACCGTCACAAGGCTCCCTCAGATGGTCGTGCTGGTCGCGGCGGGCGCCCTTATCGGGCCTTCTGTGCTCGGACTCGTCTCGAACCCCTTGAACGGGGTGGGCGCCCAACTTCTGTTCAACATAGGGGTGGCCCTCATCTTGTTCCATGGTGGCACCGGCATCTCGCTGCAGGTGATCTCAAGGACCGCCGTGGGCCTCGGCCTGCTCGTCTTGCCGGGCGTACTCCTGACAGCCCTCATCGTCGCGCTCGTGGTCTCCCCCGCCTTCGGCGTCGCTTTTCCTGTAGCCCTGCTCGTTGGAGCGGTTCTGTCCGCGACGGATCCCGCCATCCTCATCCCCCTGTTCGACCGCCTGAAACTCCGCCCCAAAGTGGCCCAGACGGTCGTCGCTGAGTCTGCATTCAACGACGTTACGGGTACGGTGCTGACCCTGACGCTCGTGGGCATTGTGGAGGCCGGCGGATTCACGTTCTCCGGTCCTGCTCTGGAGTTCACCAAAGAGCTCGCGCTCGGGACCCTGATCGGCGTCGTTGCCGGGGCTGTTCTCTGCTACGCCGTCTCCTCGACGGCGCGGGCCGGCATCTGGGACGAGTCGCCGGGGGTGGCCATCCTCGCCGTCGTCGCGCTCGCTTACTTCTCGACCGAGTCTCTCGGCGGGTCGGCCTACCTCGCGACCTTCGTCATGGGCCTGATGGTCGGCAACATGGAGATGCTGGGGCTCGGCCACCACGACGAGCACGCCACGCTACTCGAAGGGTTCCTCGGACAGGTCGCGGAGATTGCCACCCTGCTCGTTTTCGTCACCCTCGGGATCAATCTGCCCTTCGAGGCGCTCGGCCGGTACTTCTTGGGCGGGCTACTGGTGATGTTCGTGTTCATCTTCGTGGCCCGTCCCATAACCGTTCTCGCGTGCCTCCTGCCCGACCGGCGCGGCGGATGGACGGGCAGAGAGATAGCCTTTATCAGCTGGTGTCGGGAGACGGGTGTCATCCCCGCCGCCGTTGCAAGCCTGCTCCTCGCGCGAGGCATCGAAGGCGCGGAGATCGCCGTCTCCATGGTCGCCCTCGCGGTCTGCGTGACTCTCCTCCTGCAAGCGACGACAGCCGGCCCCGTCGCCCGCCGTCTCGGCCTGTTAGATTCATAGCACGCCGCAGGCATGCTATGAATCTAAGCATTTCAGCACACTACGCCCTTCGGGTTTCGCTTGTCAGCATTTCAGCATGTCAGCAAGAGGGTGGAGATAACGGCAGCCGTCCGTAAGAAGTAGCTCCCGCTGAGGCATTACGGTTCACGAGCTTGGACGCGACTATCCGAGGACGAGCTGAAGTGCTGACAAGTCGCCTGGAACAGGCGACGTGCTGAAGTGCTGACAAGCGCCCGAAAGGGCGCGGTTGACAAGGCGCTTCGCGCCTTGTCAACCTATCGCTATCTCTTCTTCGGGATACCTGTAGTGTGGGGTGCGTTGCCTGACTGCCAGGGCCACCACGGAGAGTGCTTTTGCGACCAGGGACCGGGGTAGCGTGCGCCAGAAGAGCGTGATCCTTTCCTGCCCCCTGACCTGCGAGACGATGATGAGGAACACGGTCCCCAGCGCCATCAGCACGAGAAAACCGACAACGATCAGCCGGGGCGTCGAAAACCTCCTGGGCAACACCTTCTCCCGGATCGTGGCCACGCAAGGTCTGCGACCGGGCGTCGCAGGCCCAGGGCAGTATACCCGCGGGCGATTCGGTCGCTACTCTCGTCTCCGAAAGGAGATACAATCCAACGAGAGCCAGCGATAGGCGCAAACCCGAAAGGATGCTTTGACGCAGCTCACCGACAGCTACAACCGCAAGATGGATTACCTCAGGATCTCGGTCACGGACCGCTGCAACTTCCGTTGCCAGTACTGCATGCCGGAGGATATCCAGTTCCAGGACAAGAGCCACATCCTGACCCTGGAGGAGATGCTCACCTTCGCCGAAGCATGTCTCGAGCTAGGCGTCACCAAGGTCCGGGTGACGGGCGGCGAGCCGCTCGTCAGGCGCGGGGTCGTCATGTTCATCGGGTGGCTCAAGGACCTGGGCTTCGAGGACGTAACCATGACGACCAACGGCTTCCTACTGGAAGAGAACCTGGAGGGCCTCGTCGAAGCCGGCCTCGACCGCGTCAACATCTCCCTCGACACCCTTCAGCCCGAGAAGTTCGCCTTCATAACGCGGCGCAACCACTTCGAGAAGGTCTGGCAAGCAGTGATGGCGGCGCTCGAGACGCCCCTTTCGCCGGTCAAGATCAACGCCGTCGCGATGCGCGGCGTGAACGACGATGAGATCGCGGACATGGCGAAGCTTACGTTACAGTACCCCATGCACGTCAGGTTCATCGAGCTTATGCCCCTAAACGGCGACACCGACGGTTCGCGTTTCCGCTCGCTCTTCATCCCCGGGCGTGAGATCCTGGACCGCGCTACGGAGGAGCTGGGAGACCTCGAACCGATCGAGAAGGACGACCCAGCGGCCCCCGCAGACGAGTTCCGCTTCGATGGCGCCCCAGGCACCTTCGGCGTCATAACGCCGGTCTCGGAGCCCTTCTGCGCCCGTTGCAGCAGGCTCAGGCTCACAGCGGACGGCAAGATCCACCCTTGCCTTCTTACCGACCTCGACGTCCCCGTAAAGGACGCCATCCGCTCCGAAGACCCCATACCGGCGATCCACAAAGTGCTGTGGGAGACGGCGCGCATAAAGCCGGCGGCCGGCCTCACCCTCCCCGAGGAGTCCCGCAACCGCACCATGAGCCAGATCGGGGGCTAAGCGAAAGTTTAGTCGGGTTCTATGGTGGAGATGAGGCCTTCGTTGTTGAGCCCGTCCTGGTAGAGCTCGGCCAGCTCTTTGTGGCACTTGGTGGCGACGGCTTTGCCCTTGGTGTGGGCCTCCATCATGATGTCTACGGCCCGCTTTACGGACATGCGCGGGATGACCTTTTGCAACACGGCGACGACGTGCTCCATCGGCGTGTAGTCGTCGTTGTGCAGGATGACTTTGTAAGGGGGCTCCTGGGTGACGCTGCGCTCTATCTCTATCCCCGGCTTCGTCTCGGTCGAAGAGGCGGAAGGGATCGCTACGCCATGCAACGTTGGTATGCTTTGCACTTTCATCTCCGGATCGCCGAACTGGTCACCTAGGGCAAAATACCGCGACGACGCCGAATGCGCAACCCTGTTTGTCCTAATGAATCCTGGGCAACACTTTCTCCATGACCTCCTCGACGGTGCGAAGGTTGCGTTCCGCTATCTTCGCGACGCGTGGCCCTTGCGGATAATCCTCGGGATCGTCGCGCATGAGAGGCGGTAGCCTCGACGGGGCTCTTTGCGCTCCATTTCGAGAGCCAGGGTTCGGGTACTTCTCGGGCAGCTCCTGGTGGGAGACGGCTGCCCAGAGCGAGGTCCAGGCGCGCGGGACGACGCGCCAGATGTCGTAGCCCCCGCCGCCGGTTGCTACCCAGCGGCCTCCGCAGAGTTCGTGGGCCAGGTCGTGTATCCGATGGGGCACGTGCTCGTAGAAGCGGGTCGTTGCGGAGAGGTGAGTCAGGGGGTCGAGGGCATGGCCGTCGCAGCCGTTTTGGGAGAGGATCAGGTCAGGGCCGAAGGCGCGAAGGGCCTCGGGGACGACGGCCTCGAAGCAGGAGATCCAGGACTCATCGTCGGTAAAGGGTTCGAGCGGCACGTTGACGGAGTAGCCGACGCCGCCGTTGCGGCCCTTCTCATCGACCCCGCCGCTGCCAGGAAAGAGGTAGCGGCCCGACTCGTGCATCGAGACGGTCAGGACATCGGGGTCGCTGTAGAACATCCACTGCACGCCGTCGCCGTGGTGGGCGTCGGTGTCGACGTAGGCGATGCGGATGCCAGGATGCTCCTCTTTGAGGCGCGAGATCGCGACGCCGGCGTCGTTGTAGACGCAGAAGCCGCTGGCCCTGGATCTCATGGCGTGGTGCAGCCCGCCCGAGATGCACATGGCGTGGTCCGCCTCCCCGCGCGATCACGAGCCGGCACGCGGCGAGCACACCCCCTACCACGCGGGCGCAGGCCTCGTGCATATCGGGGAAGATGGGATTGTCCGGGGTCCCGAGACCGTAGTCGCAGCAGGTCGGAGAGGTCCGCCGCTCCCCGTCCGGCCTTCTGGACCAGGCGCACGTAGGTGAGGCTGTGGACTGTCGTCAGGTCCTCGTCGGTCGCCGGTCCGGGGGAGACGAAGGGGTAGTCTTCCAGCAGCCCGAGGGCCTCGCAGAGCTCGAGTGCGAGCCGCACGCGCAGGGGGTCGAAAGGATGGTCGCCGCCGAAGCCGTAGTTCTCCAGGGCCAGGTCGTGGACTATGGCGGCCCTGCCGCTCAAGGCCTGGGCGGCCACAGGACCGAGTAGCCTGCCTCCTCGAGGTATCCGACCGCCTCGGTGGTGTCGATGGTGTCCACCCTGAAAACGACGACGCGTTCCCTGATCGCTCCCTCTTCCTGGGCTCCCTGATCGGCCCCATCGCCGCGCTGACGATGTTTATGCCACACATCCCGAAGACGCCGGCCGCGCCGGCCAGGGACCCTGGCCTGTCGGGGACGGAGATCTCCATGCGGCTCCCCGGCTCGTTGGCGCCGACCAGGTAGACGAGCGCGCTCATCACGTCCGAGGAGGTGATGATACCGACCAGCTCGCCGCCCTCGACGACGGGTAGGCAGCCGATCCTGCGCTCTCGCATCATGTTCGCCGCCTGCTCTATGGGATCGTCGGGGAGGCCGTTGATTACGTCCCTGGCCATCACGTCCTCAACCAGGATCTCCTGCAGCGCGGCGGCCCTTTCGCGGGTCCCCGAATGCGGGGGTCGCCGAGCGCAGGTCCCTGTCCGAGACGATCCCGACGAGCCTCCCTTCCGTAAGGACCGGTAGGTGCCTGATGCGCCTCTCCCTGCACAGGGCGAGCGCCGTCCCCACCGTCTCATCCGGCGCGAGCGTTACGATCTCGCGGGTCATCGAGTCTTTTACGAGAAGCATCGGATTATCAACTCCTTCCCTCATCGCATTGTATAGTAGCGGATCGTCGCGGATAAGCGTGCGCCTGGTATAAATCAGCCATGCCCGAATATCTCAACAGGACTTCTCGCCGACAGCGCGACGGCGCTGGTGAACGAGAGCTTTACGGGCGTAAGCGCCCCGTGGTGGTGGGAACGGCGCCTGGGAGGAGGCATCGAGGTCTGCCAGGAATTCGACCCCGAAGTCGCAAGCCGTGAGATCTCGGCGAAGACGGGCCGCGAGGTCTCCGAAGTCCGCAGGGCCATCGCCGAGGAACTCGATCTCGAAGACACCGAGCCCGTGGTCCTCACATTCGAGGTTTCGGGCGAGACCGAGACCCGCCGCGTCGCAGAGATGCTGGCCGAACGATCCTCGGAACCTGAGGGCCTAGCTTCAGGCCTCTACCGACGGATCGAGGAGGCGTTCGAGACAGCCCCCGGCGACCCATAAGGGGATTCATTCGTCACAACAAAATCCTTCAGCGTACTGCCAGCATGAAAGGCGCAAGCCATTTCCTTCGATGGCCAGGGCGGCGACGTAACCGGGGTCTGGAATCAATTCCCGTAAGGTCCACTTCGTTGGTTCGAGCGGATGGCCATTGGTGTCCAGCAGCACCGCTGGCTCTCCTGAGATCAGGGTAACCTCGAAGCGGCAAAGAGGGAGCGCAAGCCCTTTGCCCTCTGCCTTCGCCAAGGCCTCTTTCCGCGTCCAACAGGCGAAGAACGCCTGCTCGCGCAGGTCGTTGCAAAGCGAGTGGAGCGTGGCGACCTCTCGGGGTGAGAAGCACCGCTCCGCGATCTCCTCCAGACCCAGATCGGCTCGTACGCGCTCGATGTCTACGCCGACGTCTCTGCCACGGGTGAAAGCGAGGAGTACCAGACCGTGCGAGTGGGACGTGCTAAAGCAAATTCCGAAGTCCTCAGAGAGGAGAGGTTTCCCGTGCGCACTGTAGGCGAAGCCAAGACTGCCGGGAGGCCGGTGCAGGTAATACCCCAAAAGGGCTCGCAGCACTCCTCGGGAGACGACAAACCGCTCCCTGTCACCCTCGAAGAGGAAATCGGCCGCCTTCTGTCTTTCGTCTTCGGCCAGGAAGCTCCACAAGACCTCCCGGCAGGCGTAGGCCGATCCCACTTCTACGCGCCACACGTGGACTTCGTCTGGGTCCAGCGCCGGCACGGCCGGCGGCCGCGTCCAAGGTTGAGAGTGGGAACTCAGTCGCAAGGGTAGTTCCATTCGTCGAAGCTCCGCCTCCAGGATTGTGAGATCTCCCTGCGCAGCGAGGTGGGGAGCTTTTGGTACTCGTTCTTGCGGTAGCTCGAGTTGGATCTCACGTAGTTTTCGAGTGCAGGCCGGAACACCTCGAAGCCGGGGATGCCGAGGCTCTCGTAGAGACTTCTTAGCTCAGCAACCGGGTCTCTTTCGAGGTCCTCGAAGCGGATCTCGTGGAACCGGCCATCGGGGATGAGATCCTTCTCTTCGAAGAAGGCGTCGTACAGGATCTTGTAGCGCCCGATAATCCGGGTATCGATCTCCTCCTGCGAGTGCGGCTTTTGGAGACAACTAACCATCTCCATGACTGGACTCCACTGCCTGGCCGACTGGAAGACGGCGAAGGGGTCACGGTGGATGTGCACGAAGCGCGCGTCGGGGAACATCTTTAGTAGCAAAGCTATGCGGCCCGTATGTGGCGGCGACTTGAGGAGGAGGGGCCGTCCAAACTTCCAGGTCAGCTTCTTGTAGAGCAACACCAAGGACGCTTTCCACCGGTCTACCTCGTCCTCAGGAATGGCTCGGAAGGTGAGGTACCTGTCGTAGTAGCCAGCCCACCGGGGAAAGATCCATCCGACGAACGGCGAGCTCATGGTGCCGAATGTCGCGAACTCGTCCTCCAGGGGGACGTTGGGTGCGAAGGCTACGTTGTCGATGAGACGCGTCTTCGGTGCCGCCAGCCGCATGATCGCCGAGTACCGCTCGGTGGAGAGAAAGGTGTGCGGGCTGAGTGCCTGCCACGTGTTGGGGTAAGCGAATTGTTCGTCCTGGGCGAGCAGATTGTGTAGATACGTCGTGCCACTCCGCCAGTGCCCCAGGATGAACAATGGACGTCTGATCTGCACATCCGCGAGTTTCGGACCGAACTTCCTGTTTTCGTAGGCCCGTATCAGGGAGGTCAACGCGCTCGGTCAGGGTCATGAGCGCCGCACGGGGTAGGTAAGGAGCATCTACGGCGAAGCCGTGCTTCCGGAGCATCCTGATCCACTCCTCGAGGGGCATCCCGTAGAAGCTTGTATACAGCCGATTTACCAGGAAGACACGAATCTTGTCGGCCCGGGAAGTCTTCATCCGATCCATTCCTCGGCGTGTCCGGCCACGATTCTCGTCGTGCAATCGGGATCGATGTAGAGCCTCCTGCCTTGCCGGAGGATCTCGCCGGTCAGGACCTCAACGTTCGCGTCGACCAAGCGAGGCTCCTCAGCCGCCGGTAGGGGAATTCAAGAAGCCGCTCCGGACGAGGTACACGAGGTAGTTCTCCATTAGCTCTGCATCGACCAGCGGGCACGAGATCCCGGTATCCGAGAGCGCCTCTTTGGTGTTCCGGCAATCAAACTCGGGCACCTTGCCGACCAGCGACGGCCCGTTTGCCGCCGCGCTCATGGAGAGCAAGGGCGCCAGGGAGTACAGGGCGTCGTGCCGCAGGCCCTTGGTGGGGTTGAGCAGGTCCGCCCGCCACCTGTCGTAAGGAACACGCTCGAGCGGGTAGCCGAAAGCCTCGATCCAGGCGACCAGGTCGTTCACGCTTACGGGGCGGGGATTCGCCAGGTGGAAACGCTTGCCGAGCGACCCTTCTCGCAATGACAGGCGGACGATCGCGCGGCTCACGTAGTCGACAGGGACCATATTCATCTGCGTGTCCATCTTCGGAGCGGTACCGAGGCCGACCCAGGTCTTTATCATCTTGCACGTGAAGTCGTCCTTGTTCCAAGCGCCCGTCCGGCTGTCGCCCGTGATCAAGGCCGGCCGATAGACGCACCCGGGTAGCCCTCTAGAAAGCGCGGCCTCCACCAGTTTCTCGGCGACCCACTTGCTCTGCGTGTACCCGTTGTAGAGGGATCCCCCATGAGCCAGAACGTCGTCTTCCCTGACGACCTCGACTCCAGATCGGCCAACCAGAGGGAACACCCCGAGGGTGGAGATGACGTGCAGGGGCTTCACCCTATCCCGGGCCGCCAGCCTCAACACCTCTTGCGTCCCGAGAACGTTGGTCGGCTTGAGCGCGTCGTACGGGTAGACCCAGTTCACCGAGGCGCCGCTGTGATAGATGGCGTCGACCTTGCCGGCCAGCTCCTCGAACCGCTTGGTCCCGAGCCCGAGAAGCGGCTCGGATAGATCCCCCACGACAGGGACGATCCTGGACGATAGCCCTTCGTCCCACAGCGCGTAAGCCTCGAGCGCCTTCCGGAGTTTTTTGCCGCCCTCTTCGGTGTCGGCTGCGCGCACCAGGCAGTAGACGTCCGTCCGCGTGCGCCGGAGTAGCTCGGAGAGTAAGAAAGAGCCGAGAAAGCCCGTCGCCCCCGTCAGCAAGACACGTTCGCGGCGGGGCGTAGTGGATGCACCATTCGGTCGGATCTCGGGGTCGAGCACGGCCTCTGCCGCGAGGTCCTCCACGTTGACGGCGACGCGGTCGAGCAGCTTATCTAGGGCCCCGGACTTCCTGCGCAGCGTTTGCACGAGGAGGGCCCGCTTCTCTTGCGCCGAGAGACCAGCGAGGCGATCGTTCATCATTCGGCCCTCTCTTCTTCCTTACCCAAGTCGCGCAACAGGGCGTCGACTTCTTCGTCCGTCAGTCCTTCCACCTGCGCCTCGATACCATCCTCGGCCTCTTCGGGGGCCAACGTGGCGTCGGCCGCCGGCGCGTCCAACCCTTCGAGCAGCTGCGTCGCCAGCTGCGAGAGGCTCGGCCCCTGGAGCAATGCCGTCACCGGCAAGGATGTCTCCAGGTCGGCCTCCACCCGGTTCTTCAGTTCGACGGCCATCAAAGAGTCGATCCCCAACCTGTTGAGCGGCTGGTGCGCGTCCACCCTACTCGGAGAACACTTGAGCACCTGGGCTATCTGCTCGACGAGGAACTCCTCCACCAGAGGCCGACGCTCCTCGGGCTCGGCGGCCAGGATATCCTTCCGTACGGAGCTATCCTTCTTAACCGTGCCACCCCCGGCCAGTACCTCTTCCGAGAGCCTGGAGAGCAGCGGAGGCGTGTAGGAACCGAGCAGTTTGCCCCAGTCCATGGCGATGCCCATGCACTGGGCGAGGTCTCGCTCGAGCATCCGCTCCATGAGCCGCAGCCCCTGCTCCGGGGTGAAAGGCATGATGCCCTGCCGCGTCAGGTGCTCGACCCTGTCGGACCGCGTCGCCAGACCCACCTCGGTCCACGCGCCCCAGTTGATGGCCAGCGCCGGCATCCCGAGGGCCCGCCGGTGGTGGGCCAGGGCGTCGAGGAACGCATTCGCCGCCACATAGTTGCCCTGCCCCGGGGAGCCTAGCACCGAGGCCGCCGAGGAGAAGAGCACGAAAAAGTCCAGATCGTCTTCCAGCGTCAGCCGGTGCAGATTCCAGGCCCCGCCCACTTTGGGCGCCATGACCCTCGCGAAGCGTTCCTCGTCAAGCTGCAAGAGGACCCCGTCGTCCAGAATCCCCGCAGCGTGGACCACGCCGCGCAACGGCGGCATGGAGCGGTGGATCTCTTCGATCACGCCGGCCATCTGGCGTTCATCGGAGACATCCGCTTTTGCGACCACCACCCGTACTCCGTCGGCCTCCATCTTTGCTACGGCTTGCAGGGCCTCCTCGGTGGCGGCGCCGCTCCGACCTGTCAGGAGCAGGTGCCGCGCCCCCTGCTCTACCAGCCACTCGGCCGTGGAGAGGCCGAGGCCGCCGGCGCCACCGGTGACGAGGTACGTGCCGTCAGGGCTGACGGGAGGGCGCTCTGCGGATGGGACCACCGACACCTCATCCTCTTCCAGCGACACCACGACCTTGCCGATGTGCTTCGCCTGCGCCATGTGGCGGAAGGCATCCACGGCCCGAGATATCGGGAAGGTCTCGAAGGGCAGGGGTTCGAGCGAGCCTTCCTCGAAGAACTGCAAGGACTCGCGAAGGATGGCCTTGCAGAGGTCCGGCCGCTCTAGCAGGTACTCAGAGAGGTCTATGGCGAAGAACGAGATGTTACTCTGGAGCAGCCAGAGGTCCAGGCGCGTATGCTGCAAGAAATCGACCTTGCCGATCTCGAGGAAGCGCCCTCCGGGCCGGAGCGTCGACAGGCTCTTGGGGATGAACTCTCCCGCCAGGGAGTTCAACACTACATCTACGCCCTCGCCGCCCGTCAGCTCCATCACCTCGTCTGCGAAGTCGACGGACCTCGAGTCCATAACGTGTTGGATCCCGAGTGACCTCAAAAAGTCCCGTTTCGCGGGGCTACCCGCCGTAGCGAAGATTTCGGCGCCCACACGCTGGGCGATCCGTACCGCAGCCTGCCCCACTCCTCCGGCGGCCGCGTGGATCAGAACCCTCTCGCCCTCCGCAAGCCTGCCCAGGTGGTTCAGGGCGTAATGCGCGGTGAAAAAGGCGATGGGCAGGGTCGCGGCCTCTTCGAAGCCCAAGTGGGCTGGCTTGGGCATCACGAAGGTGGAGTCGGTCGTAACGAAAGAACCCAGGCATCCTGGGGCGAAGGCGATCACGCCGTCCCCCACCTCCAGGCCCTCGACGCCTGCCCCGACCGTCACGATCTCCCCCGCACACTCGAACCCGACGTCAACGGAATCCTGGTACAGCGGAGGGATGAGGTCCATCGCGATCAGGACGTCCCTGAAGTTCAGGCCGACAGCACGAACCCGGATCTCTACCTCTCCAGGGCCAGGCTCCTTGCGGTCGGTCTCCCGCAGCGTCATCTCGTCGAGAATGCCGGGCTTCGACACCTCCAACCGGAACGGCTCGTCCGCGGACACGGTGTTCTGCCTCCCGACGAATTCGGGAGAGCAACGCACCACCCTGGGAACGTAACGCTCACCGCCGCGCAGCGCGATCTGGTCTTCCCCGTCTCCTACCCAGAGCTCCCGGAACAGCGATCGGACCTCCTCCGATGAGCCCAGGTCCACCCTGGTGCAGGCGAACTCCGGATGTTCCAGGGAGATGACCTTTCCCAGGCCCCAGAGCGGCGCCTGGCTCTACGGACACGGGTCTGTCCCCCACGGGTTGGGTCTCGCGTGTCACCAGCCAGAGGCGGGGCGCGACGTCCAACGTCGTCAACGCCTGCACCAGGTGCAGCGCGCCGGTGCACCCCAGTACCCGCGCTTCTTCCAGGGACTCGATGCGGGTTTCAGGAGGCGGATCTGCTGTGAGGCCCCACAGGTATGCGACGCCCCTCAGGGGCAACGAGCCAGCTTCGGTAAGGTCGGCGAGAAGGCGCAGGAAATGTGCGGGATCGGCGGGATCGAGCCGATAGCGCCCCGGCCCCTCTTCCAGGTACTCATCACCAGGGTAGACCAGGACGCAGGCTTCGCCGTGCTCTTCCAGATATCTCTGGAGTGCCTGCCCGACCCCGCCTGCGTCGCCGAAGACGAGCCAGCTCGCACGCTGGTCGAGGGACGAGGGCTCTGGGGCTTCGAGCTCCTTCGGCTCCCACCGCACCTCGTACAGCCAGTCGTCGAGGTCTTCCTGCTCGTTCTCGGGCCGGGCATCGCGTTCGAGGCGCTGGAGGCGAAGTCCGGAGGCTTCCAACAGGATCTGCCCGTCTCTCGTCGAGCAGGAACACGTCACCTTCGAGTAAATCGGCGTCCGCGTCCGACTTCAGGAGGGCGTGGGCCCACAGCCCGTTATCAGGGAGGTCGTCGAGGTGGAGCCTGGCCAGGCCTACCGGGGAGGAAGAGATCCTCCCCTTCCGCGCTTTCTTTCGGCAAGGCGGCGGCAAGTACCTGGAAGCATGCGTCCAGCAGGGCGGGGTGGATCTTGTGGCCGATTCTCTGCGTGGCCACCGCCTCTGTGAGCCGTAGCCGGCCCAAGGCTTCGCCGTCCCGGCGCCAGAGTTGCTCCACGCCCCTGAAGCTCGTCCCGTACTCGAGCCCCCGCTCTCGCAGCCCCTCGTACAGATCGTCGCCGGCGACGATCTCCTGGCACCGCACCAAGATGTCCTCAGGAGATTCGTTAAGCCCCACCGCCGGGCCGGCATGCCCGTTGTCCTGAGAATAGTGGTGGCGGATCATACCCGCCGCGTGCAGCGTCCACGACGCGTCTTGCTGCGTAGCACTCGCTTCCTGGCTGAAGAAACGGAAGGAGGTCTCTCCGACACCCCGCGCGGAGAGGACGAGCTGCACGGCCCTGGCTCCCTGCTCGGGAAGGAAGAGCGCTTTCTCGAAGCTCATGTCCTCCAGCGTGTGATCCCCTGGTCCCAGGGCTTCATCCGCCGCCGAGAGAACCATCCCGGCGAACGCTGCAGCCGGGAGCACTGCGAACCCCTGGACGCGGTGGTCACCCAGATAGCCGAAGGTCTCTGCTCCGAGGTCCGTTTCCCAGTGGTGCGTTCCTGGATCGGCGGCTGATCGCAGGTGCAGCCCCAAGAGGCGGCCTCCGCCGTTCAGGCGTGCCCTGCCTTCTCTGTTGCTTACGGTATCCTGATCATGCAGCCAGAATCGCTCGCCCTGCCAGCGGTAGGATGGCAGCCGGACGCACCGGCTTCTGGAGCGGTAGAGTTTGTCCCAGTCCACGGGGTGCCCCAGCGTGTAGAGCGCCCCGAACGAGCCAAGGGGCGCCACCCGCCCTTCGTTCTCCCGCAGGGAGGGCAAGGTGATCCCCTCGCGGCCGTGGTGGCGCAGGCATTGCTCGACCGAGCCCAGGAGGACCGGGTGGGGGCTGATCTCCACGAAGACGTCGTGGCCGTCTTCCAGCAACCGCTCTACGGCCGTTGAGAGGAGCACCGGCTGCCTCAAGTTGCGAACCCAGTAAGCGGCATCGAGCACCCGGCCGTCCTCGATCTCACCCGTCACCGTCGAGTAGAGGGTCATAGACGAGGACCGGGGGTGTATGCCCTCCAGGGCCTCTAACAGGTCGGGACGCAGGGAGTCCACTTGCGGGCTGTGGGAGGCGTAATCTACCCGGATCCGGCGGAACAAAACGTCTTGGCGCTCGAGTTCGGCCAGTACTTCTTCGAGTGCCGCCACCTCCCCCGAGAGCACGGTGGAATAGGGGCTGCTGTTGACCGCGACCGAGACGCGGCCCTCGCGCCCGGATAGCGCGTGCTCCGCCTCCTCGAGCGAGAGCTGCACAACCGCCATGCTGCCATGCCCGCTGGTCCTTATCACCAGCTGGCTCCGGCGGCAGATCACACGCGCCGCGTCTTCCAACGTCAAGGCTCCGGCCACGTGGGCCGCCGCCACCTCACCGAGGCTCTGGCCGACCACCGCGTCGGGCTCGACGCCCCATGAGCGCCACAGCTCCGCCAGGGACACCTGCACCGCAAAGATGGCGGGCTGGACGACATCGACTTCGTCCAAGCGGGAATGTGCTTCGTCAGCGGCCAGCTCCGCCAGCATGGACCAGCCCGTATGCTTCCGGATCGCCCGGTCGCAGCGCTCCATCGCCTCCCGGAACGCGGGTTCCTGCTCCAGGAGCGCCAGTCCCATGCCGACCCACTGCGATCCCTGCCCCGAGAATACAAAGACGAGCTTGCGCCGTTGGTCGCCGAGCTTGCGGCCGGACGACATGCCGGAGCTGGCCTCGCCTGCCAGGAATGCCTCTAATTGCTCCGCGAGCTGCTCACGGGAGCTGCCAACCAGTGCCAGCCGATGGGCGTGGCTGGTTCTCCTGGCGCCGGCGGTGTAGCAGATGTCTTGCAAGGAAGAGACGGCACCTTCCCCGGCGCGCAGGAATCCTATGTAGGCCCGTGCCGTGTCTTCGAGAACCTCGGGACTGTGGGCGGACAGGGGCAAAAGGTGGACTGTGGCGGCAACTTCTGCATCCGCTGGCGGGGCTTCGGGGGGCTCCTCTAGAACGACGTGAGAGTTGGTGCCGGAGATCCCGAAGGAGCTCACCCCGGCGAGGGCGGGTCCCGGGGAGCTCGGCCAAGGGCCGAGCTCCCGCTGCACTGTAAGGGGGAGGTTCTGCCAGGGGATGTTGGGGTTGGGTGCTCGAAGGTGCAAGCTGGGCGGTATGGTCTTGTGTTTGAGGGCGAGGGCGACTTTGATCAGGCCGGCTACCCCTGCCGCCCCCTCGGTGTGCCCGATGTTCGTCTTGACGGAACCGACGACGCAAGGGTGGCCATCGGGCCGTCCCTCTCCGAGCACCGCCCCGAGGGCTTGCATCTCGACGGGGTCGCCCACCGACGTACCCGTGCCGTGGGCCTCCACGTACTGGACTTCTCCCGGCGAGACGCGGGCGCTCCGGTAGGCCTCTTCGAAGACCGCTTCCTGGCCCGGGCGGCTCGGTGTCATAAGCAGGCCGCCGCTGTCGCCATCGTTGTTCACCGCGCTGCCCCGGATAACGGCGTAGACGTCGTCCCCGTCGGCGAGGGCCGAGGAGAGCGGCTTGAGCACGACAATCCCGGCTCCCTCGCTGCGGACGAAGCCGTCGGCGCGAGAGTCGCCGAACTTGCAGCGGCCGTCGGGCGCGAGCATCTGCGCCAGCGAGAAGGCTATGTAGGGCTCGGGCCCAAAGATCAGATTTACCCCCCCGGCGAGTGCCACGGTGCTCTCCCCGGAGAGCAGGCTCTGGCACGCGAGGTGCACCGCGACGAGCGAAGTAGAGCAGGCGGTGTCCACCGTCATACTGGGCCCCTGCAAGCCGAGTGCATAGGAGAGGCGTCCGGAGAGTACGCTCAAGGCGTTACCCCCGGCGAAGTAGATGTCTATGTCGGCGGAGTCCTCCAGCAGGTTTCCGTAGTCGCTGTTGCACGTGCCCGCGAACACCCCGATCCGGTCGACGTCCAGTTTCTCGGGCACGAGCCCGGCGTCCTCGATGGCCTCCCAAGCCACCTCTAGCAACACCCGCTGCTGGGGGTCCATGGCGGCGGCTTCGCGGGACGAGATCCCGAAGAAGTAGGGGTCGAACTCGTCAACCCCTTCCAGAAAGCCGCCCCACTTGGTGCTGAGCTTGCCCGGTATTCCTGGCTTGGGATCATACACGTCGCCGACGTCGAATCGGTCTGAGGGAATCTCCGTGATAGCGTCCACTCCTTCGCGCAGAAGGTTCCAGAAAGCCTCGGGTCCCTTCGCGCCCGGGAACCGGCAGCCGATGCCGATTATGGCGATCGGCTCCCTCCCCACCTCTTCCATCTCGAACCTCCCGTCCTGAATACTATTTGACGACCTTGCGTCGGGGCGATCTCCTAAACTTGTCTCGCTCCATCTCTTCTCAGCATCGCCCATGTGAATGACCCGTAAATCCCCTCCGAATTGGTTCGGATCGCTATACTGACAGCGGCGCCCGTAAGTATCGATCCATGTGTGGTAGCCTCCTGGCATGAAACCGTATTCGAAGGACCTGAGATTGAGGGTGCTAGCCGCCGTGGACGCAGGAAGCCCCAGGGAGGAGGTCGCGAAGACCTTCTCGGTGTCGATGCCCACCATAAAACGCTGGCTAAGGAGACGAAGAGAGACCGGGAGTGTCGAGCCCGAGCCTATCCCTGGCAGGCCCGCAAGGAAAGGAGCGATGCTTAAAGAGTGGCTGCCGAAACACCTGGAAGCCAACGACGACCTAACCCTAGAGGAGCACCGCGAGGCTTTCGAGGAGCACTTCGGGCAGAGGGTTTCTACGTCCACTATTGGCAGGGCCATCTCTGGCCTGCCCGATGGACCCTGGCCGCTCAAAAAAAGTCACAGATAGCCCAAGAGCGTGACGAGGAGGCCAGAGGGCTGTGGCGGTGGCTGGCTTCCCGCTTCGATGCGAGAAGGCTAGTTTTCGTAGACGAGTCGGGCTTTAACACCTCCATGACGCGCCTTAGAGCTAGGGCGCCGAAGGGAAAGAGGGCCTACGGCAAGGTCCCGAGGAACCGCGGCAAAAACCAGACCCTGATCGCCGCGATCACCCTCGAGGGAGCTATGGGTGAGTCGATGACCGTAGAGGGAGCCACGGATGCCTCGGCCTTAGAGACTTACGTGGAGCACTTTCTGGCACCCTCTCTTTGTGAGGGTCAGGTGGTGGTGCTCGACGGGCTAGGTGCGCACAGGACGCAGAAGGTCAGCGAGCTCGTCGAAGGGAGGGGGGCGGATCTCGTGTTTTTGCCCTCCTACTCGCCGGATCTGAACCCTATCGAAGAGGCTTTCAGCAAGATAAAGCATCTCGTGCGCAAGGTGGGCGCCCGCGGGCGCGAGGCGCTAGTGGAGGCCATCGGACGGGCCTTGGCGGCCGTCACTACAGAAGATGCGGCAAGTTGGTTCGCCCACGCCGGCTATCGGCCGCAGGATCAACTCTTATGAGTACCGCTGTGAGAGCGAGCAATACATTCTGGAGCAGGTTCGCGGCGACGCCGTCAGCCACTCTGCCTTCTCCGAACTCCTCCCAGACTTCTCCTTTCTACAGCAAGCATGATGCCACGTACCCAAGCCTGACGCGAACGTTAGGCTACCCTTCCCTCCAGTCACAGGCTACCCATGCCGACTCCCCTGGTTTTCGGCGGTCGCCTACTGGTAATGCTTATCGCCGGCGCGAACCACGCCGGTCTCGAAGGTGTCTGCGGGGTGGTCTCTATTCGGCGCCTCGGCTCAATACCTGGGGACGGACTCATCCACGGAGGAGTAGGCGTCGAGGCCGCCTTCCAGGTTGAGGACTTTCTCGAAGCCGACCCGCTGGAGGGCCATGGCCACGTAGGAGCTGCGGTTGCCGTGGTGGCAGATCACGACGGTCTCAGCGTCGGGGTCTAGCTCGGTGAAACGCGCCTCCAGCTGGGAGATGGGGATGAGCTCTGAGCCCTCTATGCTGGCGAGCTCGAACTCCCAGGGCTCGCGCACATCGAGCAGCACGGGGCGTTCTCCAGCATCGAGCCTGCTCTTCAGAGCGCGCGGCGTTATGTTTTCGTAGCCGGAGGTCTCCACGTCGCTAGAACTCGTAGTCGGCGACGATGCGGCCCGTTGTGGTGGCGTCGAGCTTCTCGACGACGGCCAGATGTGCGGGATGCTCCATGTACTCGCGAAGACCGGTCGCATCCTCGAACCTGGCGAAGATGGCGTGCGTATACCCTCCGGAGCGCCCCGAGAAATCCTCACCCACGGAGAGGTCGACCGTGCTCGGCACGTCGTCTCTCAAAGCACGGATAGACGAGACGAGATCTTCGATCTCTCCTTGCGAGGCCCCTTCCCGAACGGCGAAAAATACGAGATGGTCTACCATAGCTCTCCCCTCGGTCCCGAACATACCCCACGGAGTCTAGCAGGAAGGCCGCTAGAAGATGCGCCGCTCGGACTCTTCGATCTTGTAGTCGTTGATGGAGGCGTCGCGCCGCCCCATAAGGCCGTTCTCTTCGAACTCCCACAACTCATTACCGTGGCTGCGCCACCATTGGCCTCCCGCGTCGCGCGACTCGTACTCGAACCTGACGGCGATGCGGTTCTCGGTGAAGCACCAGAGATGCTTTTCCAACCTGTAGTCGAGTTCGCGCGCCCACTTGCGCCTGAGGAAGGCTACTATCTCCTCCCGGCCCTCGAAGTACTCGTCGCGGTTGCGCCACTTCGAATCCTCGGTGTAAGCCAACGACACCTTCTCGGGGTCGCGGGTGTTCCACGCGTCTTGTGCAGCCTTGACTTTCTTCCTCGCGGTCTCCTCGTCGAACGGAGGCACAGGAGGCCTGACCCCCTGATACTCGCCACCATGCTGCATGGGCTCGTCCTCCTCTCGGCTTCTGCTCCACCACAGGCCTTCCCGCTAGTCTAGGCGTAGAAGTTCCGGTCCCAGCGGTGGCTCTTGAGTACCTGCACCTGATCCTCGGGGAGTCCCTGGCCGTCGCCGACGGCCATGTTGCGCTCGACGTTGCGGACGGAGCGCATGCCCGGGATGACGGTGGAGACGGCAGGATGGCTCAGGATGTAACGGAGCGCTATCTCTGCTATCTCGTCCTCGCTCGCGCCGAGCTCGGAGACGATGGCCCGCACGTGGTCGTAGACTTCCTGTTTGCGTTCGCCGCGGAAGTAGTGGTTGCGGAAGTCGCCCTCTTCGAAGGTGGTATCGGGGGTGATCCTGCCCGTCAATGAGCCCTCATCGAAGGGTACCCTGACTATCACGCCGATGTCGTGTTCCTGGCAGGCCGGAAGGAGCCGGTCCTCCGGGCTCTGGTCGAAGACGTTGTAGATCACCTGCACCGTATCTACCACGCCGGTCTCGATGAGCCTCACCGCGTTCGATGCCTGGTGGTCGTTTATGGAGACGCCGAAAGCGCGGATCTTGCCTTCCCTTTTGAGGTCCTCGACCGCCCCGAGCCAATCGCCCTGTCCGACCCAATCGTCCTGCCAGACATGGAACTGCTGTACGTCGATGGTGTCCAGCCCGAGGTTGGAGAGGCTCTGCTCCGTGCACACCCTGATGTAGTCTCCGGGGAACGCTTCCTCAGGAGCGATACCTTCGGGAGCAGGCCAGACCCTGTTCTTCGGCGGGACCTTGGTAGCGACGTAGATGGTCTCGTCCCTCTCTTGGACCAACTTCCCTACGAGCCGCTCGCTGTGTCCCTCCCCGTATGCCAGGGCCGTGTCAATTAAGTTTAGACCGAGGTCCACTGCCCTGTTCAGGGCCTTGAGCGATTCCTCGTCCTTAGCGCCGAGCCAGGCGTCGCCGGCGATGCCCCAGGCCCCGTAGCCTACCTCCGATATTTCCAGGCCCGTCCTGCCGAGCGTTCTGTAGTTCACGCAGCCTCCATGTGTAGTGCTTGCCGGAAAGTCCTCTTCTTGTTACCACGAGCGGATCATCGCGAAACAGTAAGGCGTATATAATGCTTGCATGCAGAAGGAGGCATAAGGGTGCGGATACTCGACGAGCGTCGCGAGGCGCTGGTAGAGCGGGAGCGGGTGCTTCTAGAGAGGCTGGTAGCCTTCCTCGAGGACTTCGGGGCGCCACCGGAGGACGTTGGCCTCGTCAGGCGGGCGCACCAGGACCTCGAAGAGTTGTTCTTGCTCGTCATCGTAGGCGAGTTCAACTCGGGCAAGTCCGCGTTCGTCAACGCGTTGCTCGGGGCCGACATCGCCGAGGAGGGCGTCACGCCGACGACGGACCGCATCACCTTATTCCGTTACGCCGACGAGCCCGTCGAGAAAGGGCGCCCTGACGGGGTAAGGGAGAAGGGGTTTCCCAACGAGTTCCTGCGTGAGATCGCCATCGTCGATACGCCTGGGACCAACGCGATCATCCGGCATCATGAGGAACTCTCCAGGGGCTTCGTGCCGAGGAGTGATCTGGTATTGTTCGTCACCTCCGCCGAGCGTCCTCTAACCGAGAGCGAGCGCGGGTACCTCGAGCTCATCCGCGACTGGGGGAAGAAGATCCTGCTCGTCATCAACAAGGCCGACCTTCTGGCCGACGAATCGAAGGTCGAGGAGGTTCGCTCCTTTGTGGACGGCGGCATACGTTCGGCCCTCGGCCTGACGCCTCCGATCTTTTTCGTCTCGGCTCTCCTTGCTCGCAAGGCCAAGGCTGCCACCAACGCCATGGAGCGTGACGCCCTCATGAAGGCGAGCGGCTTCGCAGAGCTCGAAAGCTATGTCTCGGACCTGCTCGATGAAGGAGGAAGAGTCCGGCTGAAGATGGAGAGCCCGCTCGGGGTGGTCGACGAGCTGAACCGGCGCTACAGGGGAGCGGTGGACGAACGTCTGGCCCTCCTCAAAGAGGACTTCAGGACCGCGGAGAATGTCGAGTCGCAACTCGAACTCTACAAGGAGGACCTGGGTAGGGACTTCGAGGCGCGGATGGCCGAGATCGAAAACATAGTCTTGAGGATGAACGAGCGGGGCGACGCCTGGTTGGAGGAGAACATCCGCTTCGCCAACATCCCCGAACTCTTCCGCCAGCAAAAGGTGAGCGAGCGCTTCGAGCGGGAGGTTGTCGCGGACACCGAGGAACTCGTGGACGCGCGGGTGGACGAGCTCATAGACTGGATGGTCGACAGGAATCTCAAGCAGTGGCGCATGGTCGTGGAGTACGTCAACCGCCGCCGCCAGGCCGAATACGACGAGCGTCTGATCGGGGAGGTCGGCGACGGTTTCGAGTACAACCGCGGCCGGCTCATCCAGTCCGTCGGCAAGAATGCCCAGGACGTGGTGCAGCTCTACGACAGGGAGCGCGAGTCCGAGAAGCTGGCGCTCTCTATCCAGGGCGCCGTCACCCAGGCCGCCGCACTCGAGGTCGGGGCCGTTGGTATCGGGGGCGTCGTGGTCGCGCTCGCGACGACCCGCTTGCTCGACGTTACGGGGATCATCGCCGCCGCGATAATCGCCGGCTACGGCCTGTTCATCCTCCCGAACCGCCGGCGCAAGGCCCGCGAAGAGTTCCGTGAGAAGACGGACTCCCTGCGCGAACGCCTGGGCGAGGTAGTCAGACGTCAGTTCGAGACCGAGTCGAACCGCTCCGTCGAGCGTATGCGGGAGGCCATAGCCCCCTACACCCGCTTCGTCCGGTCCGAGCACGCCCGTATGACCAGCGCCGGAGAAGATCTCGCAGCCCTCGACACGGAGACCCGTGCTTTGAAAGATGAGATCTCTGCCCCCGGGGTCGGGCCGAAGACATCTCTCTAAACGTTACCCCGTACCTCGGGAATCCGTTGTAGACTCGGACGCCGGAAGCATTGGAGGAAGCGAGGATGGCTGACCGTGAAGCCAAGGAACGCAAGCTTATAGCCCTGATGGTCAACGACCTTGGACCAGGCTTCGGGAAGAAGGAGATGGCCAACCTCAAGGAGGAGGTGATCACCCTCTCTGACTCCGATCTCGACGAGACGCTCGCGGAAAGGTTGGATCTCCCCCAATCCGCGGACGAAGAGGCGCTGGAGCAGGCCCTCTCACATGTCGGGGAACGCTCCGCAGGTGATCAGGAGACCTTCACCGGCGCCCCCGATATGAGCCACGAGCCGCGTCCCGAAGAGCGGGAAGGTTGATCGGGACCAGACCATCGAGCAAAAAGTACTGGATGTATTACTATTCTATCCGCCTGGCCCTGCATGGCACTGTAAGACTGTGCTAGGATCAGTTTCCTACTTTAGGAGGGTGGGAAGCTACGAAACATACGCTGCGACAACCGCAGACAGCCGATCCCGCTAACGGCGGCAAGGGACCGTACAAACGTGAGGGCGCATCGCCAGGCACTCCTGACGTACGGCTTCCTTACAGTCCAGGCCTGGACGGCTTGCGCGCGTTCGCCGTCCTCGCCGTACTCCTTTACCATGCGGACCTGGCCTGGATCCCTGGCGGCTTCCTAGGGGTCGAGGTCTTCTTCGTAATCAGTGGCTATCTCATAACCGCGCTGCTGCTCGCGGAGTGGCGCCAGAGGGGTCGCATCGACCTGAAGACCTTCTGGTTGCGGCGCGCGAGGAGGCTCCTCCCCGCGCTCTACGTGTTGCTAGTGGTTACCCTGGCCTTCGCCGTGGTCTTCCTGCCCGGTGAGGTAGCGGGACTGCGCGGCGACGTGATAGCCGCTTTCGGGTACGTAACCAACTGGTATCTGATCTTCGGGCAGGAGTCTTACTTCGAGGCCGTCGGGCGTCCTTCGCTGCTACAACATCTGTGGTCGCTCGCCGTCGAAGAGCAGTTCTACCTGATCTGGCCGCCGATTCTCGCCCTCGGGCTCTGTATCGGGGCGACGCGCCTCAGGCGACAGCGCATGCTGACGGTCACGATCTTCGGCGCCGTGGCATCGGCGATGGCTATGGCGCTCCTTTACACGCCCGGCGCGGACCCTTCCAGGATCTACTACGGAACAGACACGCGCGCTACGGGGTTGCTCTGTGGGGCCGCGCTCGCCTTTCTGTGGTCGCCGGGCGATAAGTACCGTCCTCCGGAGGCCAGCCATCGCTGGCTAAGGCTTGCCGGTCGAGGACGGTTCAGGCGCCGCTGGGGGTGGACGGCCCCGCTCCTACTCGACATCCTTGGTTTCACCGCGCTGGGGGCCCTGATCTGGTTCTGCCTCCACCTCAGTGAGGTCCGGCCCTTCCTCTACAGGGGCGGGTTCGCGCTGGTCGGGTTCGCGACGGCGGCGACGATCATGGCCGTCGTCCACCCGTATTCACGCATAGGCGCGCGCCTTCTCGGGTCGGCTCCGCTGCGCTGGGTCGGAGTACGCTCCTACGGCATCTATCTCTGGCACTGGCCGGTTTTTATGGTGACCCGCCCTGATCTCGACGTGCCTATCGACGGGTTGTCCCTGCTAGCCTTGCGCCTGACCGCAACGGTCGTCTTGGCGGACTTATCCTACCGCTACATCGAGACGCCGATACGCCGCGGCGCCCTGAGGACGAGGCCTGGAGGAAGCTCCGCGAGGCGCGAGGACCGCTGCGGCGACGGCTCCATCTCCAGTGGGCCGGGGCACTCGTGCCCATTTTGGCCTCCTGCGCGCTGCTCGGCGTAGCCGTGGCCCAGGCAGAACCGCCTGAGAAACCCTCCTACCTGGCCTCCATGAAATCCGTACATACAGTGGAACAATCGCACCACGCATCCTCCACGTCCGGGATAGACGGTGATACACCTGGAACCGAGGCTGAGACGACGGCGAAGAAGACCTGGGATAGCAGGCGAACCGGTACTTCCGAGTTTAGTGGTTCCGTGAGCGCCATCGGCGACTCGGTAATGCTCGGCGCCGTCGGAAGACTGCAGAAGGACATACAGGGGCTTACGGTCGTAGACGCGGAGGTCGGCCTACAAGTCTATGCCGCTACCCACACTCTGAGATACCGTCGCGCCTCGGGGCAACTTGGGGACGTGGTGATCGTCCACCTTGGTAACAACGGCACGTTCACCAAAGAGGAGTTCGACAAGATCATGCGGACACTTTCTGGCGTAGAGAGGGTCGTATTCGTCAACCTGTCAGTGCCCCGTACCTGGGAGGATCCGAACAACGAAGTGATCGCAGAAGGGGTGAAAAGATACCCCAACACCGTGCTTGTCGACTGGCATTCGGCTAGCGCGGACCGGCCTGAGCTCTTCTACAATGACGGCTACCATCTCCGCCCCAAAGGCCAGCGGATCTACATCGACCTGGTCTCGGCGCACCTCTCCGAAGAGTAGAGCCTGCTAGAGGGCTCCCCTCTCCCCAAGGCGCCGCTCCAGGTCGGCGACGCGCTCCTCCAACTCGGCGATTCGCCGATTCTTGGCCAGGCATTTCTCCCGCCATCGGTCCCTTATACTCCTCTCGAACTGGACCGAGCTCTTCAAGACCAGCCGGTACTCCGCCTCGACTCTGGCACGCTCTTCCTCTATTCGCCGCTCTATATCCCCCATACACCGCCAGTGTAGTGTATGGCCCACGAAAAACCGGGGTCCATTACAACCCCGGTTCATCTCATACGCGTGCTGCGCGGACGCTTAACTGGCTGAGGCACCCTCGTCTTCGTCGTCGGCCTCGATCTGGAGGCGCTTCGGCTCCTGTACGGCCGCCGCGCCAGAGACTCTCACCTCGAGCACACCGCCGTCGAAACGGGCACTGATCTTGCTCTCATCGATACCCTGCGGCAACGTCATGCTCCTCCTGAACGAACCATAGCGCCGCTCCCGCACGTAATAGCCAGAACCCTCACGCTGCTCCTCGGCCTTGCGCTCCCCGGAGATGGTCAGTACCCCATCGTGCAACGTGATGTCTTCGTCCTCCTGCTTCACACCGGGCAACTCGGCCCTGACGACGATGTCCCCGTCTTCTTGCAGTACGTCGAGCACCGGAGCCCACCGGGTCGGCTCGTCCCCGTGCTGCCTCCCACCCCTGCGGGAGAGGCCGCCGAACACCTCGTCGAACATCCGGTTCATCTCACTCTGCATGTCGTAGAAACCGCGGTAAGGTCTCATGGCCATCCCGACTACCTACTTACTCTCTCCGGCTCCCTGCTAGAGCCACCCCTTTCGACTATCCTATTTGCCAAACCGCCAAGCCTGGACTGGCTACTGTCTGTGGCTGACACCGAAGCTGGGTCTCTCGGTGTCCCAGAACAGGATTACGCCGTGCTCAGCCATCACGTCCGACACCCCGACGAGATGCCAATCGTGGTGGTCGCCCTCGTCGAGGGCACTCTGAATCTGGTCCATGACATTCGTGTTCTTGTCCACCGCAAGCTCTTGAGCGTAGTATCGGCCGTGCTGTTCGCCTGCCATTCTATGCTCCCCTTTCCTTAGCTCCTGGATTTCACAGTATAGGCACGAGGTCGACCATACAGCAACCTTCTCTGGATAACTCGCTACGGTTCGTATGAGGGCGGGGCTCTCCCTTCGGGGAGAGCCCCGCCCTGCGGCCACGCAAGACCTACCCAGAGCTACCCTTTAGTCTTCGTCGTGCCCGTCTTCACCGTTGCCGCCGTACTTGGCGATGACTGTGGCCTCTCCTATAAGCAGGCCACCCTCGAACAGGTCGGTGTCGAGCGCCTCGTTCAGCGCTTTGGCCGCCTGGGTGGTCAGCTTGGCGTCGACGCCTTTCAGCACGATCCGCCCGTCGCCCACCTTCACGCCATCGGGAGCGCCCAGCCTAAGCAACGGTATGCGCTGCCCCGTTCCGGCGACCTTCGCGCTCAGGACGGCTCGGTCCAGGTCGATCACGAAGCGCTTCACCACTACGCTGTTGGAGTCGGCGCTGAAGCGGAGCCTCCCGGAGTGCACGATCCGGCCGCCGAGCGGATCCTTGTCCACCTTGCCGCCGACTATGGGGAAGGTGAAGTATGGGCGCTTGGCGGTAGGTCCTTCGGCCGTCCCGGTCGCCTCGACTTCGACGCCCTCATCCGAGAGGGCTGCAGCCGTGCCTTTGTCTATCTTCAGCAAGGTCTTTCCGCCGCTCAGCGGGATAGTCTTACCGTCATGCCGCTCGGCGCTTTGGGCGGTGGTTGCCGA
Source organism: uncultured Rubrobacteraceae bacterium (assembly GCA_963811295.1). Lineage (GTDB taxonomy): Bacteria > Actinomycetota > Rubrobacteria > Rubrobacterales > Rubrobacteraceae > Rubrobacter_D. Next base: position 51,222 of record CAWEQZ010000039.1, read on the forward strand.
GAGCGCCACGACGACGAGCGCCGCGATCGCGAGCGTCACCAGCGCCGGAGCACTCATGCCTGAGCGGCCTGCAGAGCCGAATACGCTCTTGGTTACGGTCCTCATGGTGATGGGTGTGCCTCCTTCTTCGATGGTTGGCCGCCTCGGCGGCCACGCTTGCTGCTCATGCCTGCGGATATCGTTCGAAGTGAACCTCCTTCGGGGTTGCTGCACTCGCTTGTCGAGATCCTAGAGGAGGGTAGGGAAGAAGGAATCGGACAAAACGACCATTTTTCGCTGGTCTAATTAGCCCAGGTACGAATGGGGCAAAGCGACTACTTTGTGGTACTACTTGCCGTTGAGATGTGAAAGACGAACCTCGGAGAAGCACGTAGGAGGGAGCACTCAGTATGGAGCTCGCGCTGTGGGAGTGAAACCGACCAATATATAGGGCTTTGATCGTTTCTAGTGCACCCATTCACCTGCGTGGATGCGTTCTCCAGGGAAAGTGTCGGAACAACGGCGTTACTCTAGCGAAGTTTTGTTAATTGCGTTATCCTACATATTTGGAGACTAGTGAAGGGGGGTGCCCACTCAAATGAGTAGGTTAGAGCAGAAGCTTAACAAGCCGATCGTGGTGCTCGTTGTGGGGGTAGTCGCCGTTGCGCTCAACATCCTGTTGTACTTCGGCTACTTCCTGCCCAGTATGACGCCGCTCATCGCGCACATAAACCCTATCGGCATCTCCCTTCCTGAGGCTATTAGTAAGGCAATCCCCGACACTGGTAATAAGTCGGATTCACAGACTGTTAGTAACTCGGATCTCGAGGCAGACAGTAAGTCGCACCCCGATACCAATGGTACGTCAGGTTCCGTGGCCAGTGGAGAGACCGTTTCTGAGGGATCTCTCGAGTCGGTTTCCGACTTGTCTCCAGCCTCGCCTTCCGTCTCATCTTCCGTCTCCTTCCGCCTCATCTTCGGCTACATCCTCGGCATCTTCTGCCTCATCTTCGGCCTCATCATCCGCGTCATCTTCGGCCTCAGCTCAAGACTCATCTTCCGGCTCATCCGCTGGGTCCCCGCCGCTTCAGCAGCAGTCGTCCTCGCCTCCTGAGGCGTCTTCATCTCCGGAGTCGTCGCCACCCCCTTGAGTCGCCGCCGCCTACTGTAGACTCCCGCCTCCTGACGTATCGTCTTCTCCTCCGGAGGCGTCGCCTCCGCCTCCCGAGGCGTACCACCACCTCCTGAGACGTCTCCTGCTACGTCGCAGTATTAGTAAGCGACGGAGTTAGGGTGGTGGACTCTAGCCGATGTTCCTATCGCACAGATGGTCCGTCTTTACCCGTTGGTTGCGTAACGGAGTTGGGCTCCCCGTCATTTCTTCCTCCCTGCTAGAGAAGGCGTCAGGGATGAGAAGGGCCGTTTTGTTGCTATTGTCGACGGCGGTCGCCCTTCTTTTTGCCAGCGGAGACAGTACTGGCGTTACCGTCGGAGATACCCGACAAGACCCCGATGGTAAACGGACGCGTCAGGGCTATCGAGCAGGTCGGCACCAACACCTGGCTGGGCGGAACGTTCACCTGGGTCAAGAAGCACAACGGCACCGTGGTGGCCAACGTCTCGAACCTGGCCGTCTTCGACTCGGAGACAAAGCAGTACAAGAACATCGCACCCAAGCTTGGCGGCACGGATTCCGAAGTGTGGGACATGGCACGCTACGGCGAGGACGTTCTGATAGCGGGCAGCTTCTCTGGGCCGAGCGGCAAGGGAAACAACCTCGTGCAGGTCGACGGCAAGACCGGAAGGGTGATCAAGTGGTTTGAGGCGCCTCCGCTGAAGTCGGTTCTGGGGGTGCCTGATCTAGGCAGGGTATACGGCGGGGGGGATAGCCTCTCGGCATTTGAGTCTGCCGGGAGCAAGAAGCGCGCCCTTTGGAGCCGGGCGAAGATCACCGTAGACAAGAGCCTGCACGAGCGCGTCCACGAGGCGGCCTACCGCGACCTGGATCTCGACGGCAAGACGATCTGGGCGGCGTGCATGTGCGACGCGGTAAACGGGAATCCGGCCAAGGCACTGGTCAAGCTGAGCACCGAGGGGGACCATGACACCTCTTGGGTAACCAGAGCAGCCAGGGATTCGTACGGCCACGAGGTGGTCGAGCACAATGGGAAGCTCTACCTGGCGGCGGGAGGCAGCGACTTTCTGGCCGAGTTGGATAAGGGAGCCGGTGGCAAGCGCAGTTGGGTGCGCGACACCATGGGTTCGGCGCAGGCGGTGACGGTGATGGGCGAGCAGCTGGTGATCGGCGGGCACTTCCTGGAGGTCGCCGACCAGCCCAACGACGATTGCGGACGCCGCTTGGGGGTCCAGGACCCCAATGATGAGTGCCTGACCAGAAAGGGCATAGCCGCCTACTCGTTTAACGGACGACTCGACACCAAATGGAGCCCGACGTACGCGGGCAGGTACAGCCTGGTGTGGGCGCTGCACGTGGAAGGAACCAGGCTGCACACCGGAGGGGAGTTCCTCACCGTAAACGGGGTCACCCAGACACTACTACGCACGCTTCTCGCCGGCTTCTATCAAGGGCGATGAGAGACCGAACACCCTTGTGGGCACATCTAATGATGACGCTATCTACGGCTACGGTGGCGCCGACCACATCGACGGTTGGGGCGGCGACGATACCTTGCACCTCGGTGGCGGTAAGGACAAAGGCCGCGGGGGGCGTGGTAACGACCAGATCCATGCGGTGGATGGGAGCAAGGACGACATCTACTGTGGCTCTGGTTCCGATGGCGTCAAAGCGAACCCAGGGGACAACGTCGCAGGGGGATGTGAGAAAGTCATAAGGGTTGGCAAGAAGGTCGGCTAGTCTCAGGGACGAGCGGCGGGGACGTACCGCGAGTGGAGCCGTACAGTAGTCCTGACCCTTGCTTGTCCCGCGGTATGATCCGGTAGTAGTCCCTTACCCTGATCTACTGGACGCTCAGTGGCACTGGGCGGATCCGGAGTCGGTAAAGCTGTCACCCTCCACGGGGACAAACTCCCACTCGTAGCTCTTCGGACGCAGGGTGAGCTTGAGTACGCCGTCGACGTTGTCGATGCGCACCTCGCTGTTGGCGATAGGATCCGAGATCGGCCCCTCGCCTCCGCCACCGCCGGTGCCTACTACGAACTGGCGGATGCCCCTCTCGGGGTCTACCCTCCCCTGCGGGTCCTGCGGGGAGAAGCGCTCGTAGTTGTGCTCGTGGCCGGAGAAGACCACGTCGGCATCCGCCTCGTAGAGCGCCTCCCACAGCTTCTCCACCCCCCCAGCGGTGGAGCCATGTTTCTCCCCGGAGCTGAAGCGGGGATGGTGCATGTAAGCGAGGGTGCACTGCGACTCGTCGTTGGTGGCGAGATCCTCCTCGAGCCACCTCGTCTGGGGAGAACCCGGGCCGCAGCGAACTTCCTCACAGTTGCTGTTTAGGGCCACCACGTGCCAATACCCTAGCTCGTAGGAGTAGTAGCCCTCCTCGGGGTCGCCTGCGGCCTCACCGAAGTACTCGAAGTAGCCACTGGCCCCTTCGGTGAAGTACTCGTGGTTGCCGGGGACAGGCCTGGTGCGCTCCTTGAACCGCCCCCACGACGGCTCGTAGCATTCCTCGAAGTTCGCCGCCGAGCCTCGGGGGTACGCCTCATCGCCCAGGGCCAGGACCGTCCCGTCGATGCCCTCGACCGACTCGGCGGTAGCCTCGTCGCCCTCGGAGCGGCAGCTGGCTATGTCGCCCGCCGCGACGACCTCCTCCGTGGAGGGTGCCGGTTCCGTGGTGCACCCCCCCGCGAGGAGAAGGACTGCGACGGTGACCACGATGACTCCTGTCACGATCCTCCTGCTAGCTCCGGCGCCTCTGGTCAGTTGCCTCTCACCCATGGGGATAAGGTACCCGAGGGACTCATGGATGACCATGATCCCGATCACGCGCCCGAACCGGAGGGCTTCTACGAACCAATGGCCAGATCCACGCTCGGAGAGGTTCGGAAGGTGTCTACCCACAAGAGCTCGTCAAGAGGTCCCGAAACTACTTCCGTCAGGAGTTGCCTCATCCACTCTAAAGAAGGTAAGCTGTCTACCTTGGAAGGTGCATCGAAGGCGGGAGAGGCTCTTGCACTCGCGTCCGGACAGGAGGCAGGCATGAAGAGAATTATGCTGTTGATAGCGTCGATGATGTTAGCGCTGCTACTAGCCGCAGGGGTGGCCCTTGCACAAGACGGGGTGAGTAAGATCTGCAATACCGACTGCCGCGGCACCGACCGCGATGATCAACTTACCGGTACGTCCAAGGCTAATGCCATAGAGGGCCGAAACGGTGCCGACCAGATAGAAGGGAACGGCGCCAAAGACACTCTCAACGGCAACCTTGGAGCGGACGCCATTTACGGCGGCAACGGTGAGGATAAACTCTACGGCGGAGGCAACGACGACTACATGCAAGGCGGCATCAAGAGAGACTACATAAGCACGGGTTCGGGCGATGACGTGATTGCGGCGAAGGACGGCTTCAGGGACCAAATATACTGCGGCAGCGACTTCGATCGCATCTACGTCGACCGCATCGACGTGTTGCACAGGTGTGAGAGGAAGCTGAGTGAGATGCCGCAACCGCAGTCATAGACCCTAGCTTTAGCCCCGAGAGAAGGCCTCGTTCGGCCGCGAAACACCATAAGAAGGAGGACTGGAGTGTGATGTCCAGTCCTCTTTCCCTATGACTCGCCTCTCTGAGCCTCTCGGGAGTTGTCGAAATTCTCATCCCGCTCACATCCAATTCACATCTTCACCCACTACACTCCGCCCAAGTGCCAACGAAAGAAAGGGAGATACGGAAAGGGTACGTGAAGAAGGTACTTCTGGCAGCGGCGGTCGCCCTGGTGGTGCTCGTCGGTGCCGGCGTAGCGTATGCCGCTGGCAACGGCTCCTCGGAGGAGGACGCAGACGAGTCCTACAAGGGCAGCGTCTCCGTTGCAGGCAAGAACGAGTCTTCTGCGCAGAAGCTGGCCAAAATAGACGAAGCCGCCGCCGAGCAGGCCGCGCTCGAGGCTGCGCCTGGCACGGTCCACGAGACGGAGCTAGAAACGACCGATAACGGCTACCTGGTCTATGACATCGAGATCGCGGGCAAGGACGGCAAGGGTCACGAAGTGACAGTGGACGCTGGCAACGGCAAGGTACTCCACCAGGATCTCGAAGAGGAAGCCGACGAGCCAGACGGGCATGGCGACACCGAAGCCGCTGAGATGGCTCTGGCGATACAGAAGACGCCGATTGAGGAGGCTCTCTGATGGATGCGGCCAGGGGGATGCCCTGGCCCTTCCTATTGCCCTAATTCACCGCCCCTGAGGGCCTGCTCTCCTTCGGGCGTAGGGCACTCGGAAGTTCCGCCCGTGGAAAGCTCGAGCCAGACGCAACAAACTCGGCTAACGTCCCCGTCGCAGGGCCGACAAGACGTCCTGGGGGCCGCGGTACTCGCCTTCCGGGAGCCTCTTGCGCAGCTGGCCGATGATCGGGCCGGGCACACCGTTGCGCTCGAGTCTTCCGAGTAGCTCCTCCTTGCGGGCGGGAAACGCCACACCCTCCAGGTACCTACCTACCTGGGCGGGCAGTCGCTTCCTCAAGAAATCCACGGGCCTTCGCCTCCTCCGGGCCGATCGCTGACGTAATTGTACCGTGCTGCCCCTGAGCCCGGGGAGCTGTACATCATGCTCGCCCTAGGAGGAGAGCAGCGGTTACGCGATCAGCGCAGAACGCTCCCTCTACGCCGTTGAGTGAACAAGCTCCTCCACGACGTCAGTGGATCGAATTTTCTCCGCCGCCCGAACGTATTAATGGCAAGGGTCCTGGCGGTGGCAGGGAAGGGGGAGATGGACAGCGCGCCTGACCAAGCAGGTCCACCCGAAGGCCAGCAGCCTGTTTCTGTGGGAGACGTTGCAAAGTTCCTCCGAAGGCGGATGTCGGTGATCATCTTGGTGCCGCTCCTTTTGGCGGGTACCTCCGTAGCGGTTAGTTTCATACAAACACCCGTCTACGAGGCTTCCGCCACGGTGCTGGTGGGCCAACAGCAGGGGCAGGGCGACAGCCCGGCAAGGGTCGAAGAGCTTCAAGCACTCATCCCGTCGGCGGTGGAGATCATCACCACCCGCCCGGTAGCCGAAGAAGCCACCTCGGGGTTGGGGCTGGCGACGGATCCTGGTGTTGTGCTGGAGAACCTGAGTGCCCAGCAGACCATCGACGGTGGCCAGTTGATCGAACTGAGCTACACCGACACCGATGCGAGGAGGGCCGAACGGGTCGTCAACGCCGTCGGCGAGGTTGCTTCGGAGCGGATCTCTGCGCTACCGATGAGCGCCCACGACATAAAGGCCACCGTGGTGGAGGCCGCAACGGTTCCCCCCACCCCGGAAGACCCCGACCCCTTGAGGAACGGCATCCTGGCGGCCGGGTTGGGCACCATGCTCGGCTTTGGCCTGGCGTTCGTGATGGAGGTCGTGGGGTCGAGTGGCAAGCCGCGAGCTAAGGCCGAGTGAATCCCACTGTCAGGAACATCTGCGCCGAACCTCGGAGAAGAGAGCTCTTCCAAGAAGTTCGCCAGGAATAATGGTTTAGTTGTGCAACTCGGCGAGTCTGAGGAGTTCCACGCTTCAGGGAAAGGAGGTTATGCCCAAACGAAGTGCATCATTGGTGTCGTTATGGGAAAGATCTCTCTAACTCTCTGTGAGGAAAGGAATGGGGATGAAGAAGCGTATAGCGCTCGTGGTTGGCTCGGCGGGGCTGCTGGTGTTGTTGGTCGCTGGGGTAGCCTTCGCGATGGCCATCACCGGCACCAATGGCCCGGACAACATCACCGCCACCAACAGAGCGGACAACATAGCCGCCAGCGCCAACCGCGACATCGTAATTGGCGGGGGTGGCCCCGACAGGATCTTCGGGGACGGGGGCAACGACGCGCTCGACGGCGGTGCGGGCAGCGACCATATAGAAGGCGGCGACGGCGATAACGTGGCACGCGGCAATGAAGGCAACGGGGACTGGGTCAGCGTGGTCGATAATGACACGAACGACTTCGTAAGCGGTGGGGACGGCACCGATGACGTGTGTGTGGTCGACCTCATCGACGGCGTGCGCGACGAATACAGCGATACCTGCGAGCAGGTCTACCAGACTACATCTATACCGCAGAAGCAACCGTAGGACTCTATAGGTACGTCACAGTAGGGAATTGTTCAGGTGCTCTCACTGACGATCTCAGAGAGCGTTGTCGAAGGGCTGATGATGTCGGGGTCGGTGACGACGTCGAGCAGGGTGACGGTGTCGGAGGCTAGCGCGGCCTCCATCGCGGGCGCCAGTCCTTCCGGATCGCGCACGGTGTGGCCTTCGGCGCCGAAGCTCCTGGCGTAACCGGCGAGGTCCACCTCCCCTATCTCGACGCCGGCCGTGCGGCCGAGCGCCTGTTTCTGGTGCATCGCTATGGTGCCATGTAGTCGATTGCGGAAGACGACCACTGTGATGTTGGCGCCGTAGCGGACCGCCGTCTCGATCTCCTGCCCCGTCATCAGGAACCCGCCGTCGCCGCAGCAGGCCACGACGGTCCGCTCGGGAGCGGCGAGCTTCGCCGCTATCGCAGCAGGAACACCGTAGCCCATCGCCCCGTTCGTGGAGGCCAGCTGCGTACCGGGGTGGTTGTACCGCCAGTAACGGTGGATGAAGACCGAGAAGTTACCCGCGTCGTTGGTCAATAGAGCGTCCTCGGGCAGGGCTTCGCGCATGACGCCGACTACCCGCGCGGGGTCGATGCCATCCCTGGCGCGATCCGGGGGAATCGTGCTGGAGTCGAGGTAGGCCCTGTGGCCCTCGGCCCAATCCCGCCCCGGGGGTGATGAGGGCGCCTGTTCGGCCAACGCGGACAGGGCCTTACCCGCGTCCGAGACTAGGCCGATTTCGGCCGAGGCCGTCGCGCCGACCTCGTCCGGGTCTATGTCTATCTGGATCACGTCCTGCTCTCCGCGCGGGAGCGAGTAGCTCTGGGTGGTAACCTCGCTCAGACGGCAGCCGACGACCAGGACGAGGTCTGCCTCCTCTAGGGACTTCAGGATCTCCTGCGGCGTACCGAGCGTGAGATGCCCCAGGTAGTTCGGATGCTCGTTGGGGAACACGTCCTGCCTGCGGAAGGCCGCGTATACGCCGGCACCCCACGCCTCCGAAAAGGAGATCAAAGACTCTCGGGCGCCTTGCGCCCCGCCGCCCGCGATCACGACGGGACGCCGAGCGGTGGCGAGCCGGCCTGCGACGGCCCTGACATCCTCCGGCGCAAGGCCAGAGCGGGGCAAGGGCGGCACGCGGGTCTCTGGGTCATCACGGACCGCCTCACCGAGCACGTCCGCCGGCAGCGCGAGCATGACGGGGCCCGGACGGCCCGAAGTGGCGATCCTCAGTGCTCTGGCGACGAACTCGGCGAGACGGTCGGGGCGGTGAACCGTTGCGGTCCACTTCGTGATCGGGGCGTAGAAGGCGCCGAGATCCACCTCCTGAAAGGCTTCTCTCCCGAGGAAGTCCGTCTCGACCTGCCCGAGCAGAGACGAGCATCGGCGTCGAGTCCTGCCTCGCTGTGTGTACCCCGATGGCGAGGTTGGATGCGCCTACGCCCCTCGTTGCCATCGCGACCGCCGGTCTCCCCGTCAGCTTGCCTTCCGCCTCGGCCATAAAGGAGGCGCCGGACTCGTGGCGCGTCGAGACGAGGGAGAGGTCGGGGTGCTCCTCGGCGGCGTCCAGGATCTCCAGAAAGCTCTCGCCGGGCACGGTGTACAGGCGCCTTACACCGGCGCGCGCCAAAACCTCGGCCGCGACGTACCCGGCCCCGTTCTTCGTGCTATCCACCATCAGTCCACCGCCCTCCGAAAGTTCGCGGCCCACCAGGGCCACATTCCTGCCTACCCGTACATCCTACACACTCCCCAGGGAGGTCGCGGAAGGACCCGCCAGGACATATAGTGTGCCTGACGAGGAGAGGAGAGAATTCTGGCTGGCGCGGATGCTGTGGTCGTGGGATGCGGTGTGATCGGGCTGACGACAGCGATCTGCCTGCGGGAGGCCGGCCTGGAAGCGGGGATCGTGGCCGCCGAGTTGCCGCCGGGCACGACGTCGAATGTGGCCGCTGCTATCTGGTACCCGTACAAAGCCTACCCCGAAGACCGTGTGCTCTTCTGGGGCAGCAGGACCTTCGAGGTCTTCGAGAAGCTCTCCGGTACTCCCGAGAGCGGCATCCTCATGCGCGAGGGCGTGGAGATCTGGAGCCGACCTGTCCCGGACCCGTGGTGGGCCGGGGCGGTACCCGGTGTCCGCCGATGCAAAGAGGACGAACTACCGCCCGGCTACCTGGATGGCCACGCTTTAACCGTGCCCATAGTCGAGATGCCCATCTACCTCGCTTACCTGATGGACCGCTTCGCCGCCGCCGGGGGAAGCGTGCAGATGCGCACTCTCTCCTCGCTCGACGAGGCAGACGCACGCGTCGTCGTCAACTGCGTCGGGCTCGGAGCCAGGGACCTGGTAGACGACGTTTCCATGGAGCCGATCCGGAGCCAGATCGTACGCGTGCGCAACCCCGGCATAGAGCGTTTCGTGCTGGACGAAGAGAATCCTGAGGGCGTCACGTACATCGTTACCCGCTCGGGTGACTGCATCCTTGGCGGTACGGCCGAAGAGGGCGCGTGGGACCTCGAACCCAAGCCGGAGACCGCGGCCTGCATCCTGCGCCGCTGCACACACCTGGAGCCGCGCCTGGAGGGCGCCGAGGTGCTGGAGCATAAAGTAGGACTAAGGCCGGGTCGGCCCGAGATACGCCTGGAACGGGAGGACGGCCCGATCCCGCGCATCCACAACTACGGCCACGGGGGATCAGGCATCACCCTCTCCTGGGGCTGCGCCGAAGAGACGCTCCGGCTCGTGCAAGAAACCCTCGGCGCGTAGAGAAGCATGTCAGCACGCTCCAGCCTTTGGCTGTCGCTTGTCAGCAAGTCGCCTGGCGAAGCCAGGCGACTTGTCAGCACTTCAGCTAGTCAGCTTTCGCATGGTCAGGTCCTGGCTGTGGCTGACGAGGCGGCGCAGCCCCCGTGCCGACATGCGGAGGCGGAGCGTGCTGAAAATTTGCAAAGAGGTCTTGAACCTCTTTGCAAACCTAGAGGTTGGTGAGGTTGCCTACAGGACCACCCGAGCTGTTGAGCCGTTCGCACTCCTGGCAGAGCGGCTTGCCGCCGGTCCCTTGTTGGACGTTCTCGGGCGCGATGCTGTTACCCGTCTGGCAATTGCGGTTGTTGTGGTAAACGTCCGAGTTGGACGAGTGCCACGGGCCCTCGCCCTTCAAAGACCCTGTGGTCTCCCTCAGGCGATCCGTAGCCGAGCCTATGATCCCTTTGTCCTTGTCGGTGGCCACGCGTTCCTCCTCAGATCGCTTGCGATTGCTTGATATGTAACCAAATAACACGGAGACCAAACATTCTGGTTCGAGGCCTGGCAGGAGCACGGGGCTTACTCAGGCGTTGGTTTGGCAAAGTGCAAAGTGGGTAGAAAGGCTCTTACGTGATAGAAAGCGAGATAGGAGGTACACGGACATGGGCCTAGGCAACTTGGGCGATTCTCTGAGCAATCTAGACCTGGGACAACTCACGCAGTACCTGCCGAACCTCGACTTCCCGGCCAGCAAGGATGAGGTCGTATCGGAGGTCCAGAACAACGGCGCCCCGCAAGAGGTGATCGACCAGCTAAAGAACTCGAGCACCGACACCTTCACCAATGCTGAAGAGGTGTTGGAAACGGTGCGAGGGAACAGCTAGAGAACGGGAGAGAATCTCTACCTCTAACCTGGACCCAGAGTCTACCCTGGGTCCAGGTCTTTTCACACGCTACTCCGGCGCGAGACGACCACGGCGGCGCCGATGATGAGCGCGCCGCCAACGACCGTCCGCGGACCCCACGCCTCGCCAAGGACCAGCACCCCCAGCAGCGCACCCACCAGCGGCTCGAGGTTCAAGAAGACTCCGACGCGCGAGGCCGGCACGCGGGCCACGCCCCAGTTCCAAAGTGCGTAGGTGGCCGCCGAGCACCCCAACCCCAAGACCAACACCGCCGCCCAGCCGAGCGGCGTCAGGTCGAGCCGGGGCACACCCTCCCACAGTAGGGCCACCGGTGCCAAGATCAGCGTGCCGAAAGTCAGGATCCAGGCGGTGGCGGGTACGGCCGGATACTCATCGCCCAGGCGCTTGCCCAGGAGCACCCAGCCGACTACGGCGAGCAAGGAGAGGAGTACCAGCGCGTCCCCCAGCCAGTCGTTAGAGACGCCTGGCCCGGCGACGGCGAGCGCCACGCCTGCGCTCGACGCCCCGACCGCCGCCCAACGGATCTTGCCGAGCCTCTCCCCGAGGAAAAGGTGGGCGAAGAACGCGACCATCGGTGGACCGCAGCCCACGATCAAGGCCGCCACGGTGGCTCCGGTGAGCGAGAGCCCCCAGAACTGCACCAGGAACGTAGCCGGCACGGTGAGGAATCCCACCAGCATGAACAGGGGCACGTCGCGCCGCCCGGGCCAGACCCCTTTCAGTAACGCGTAGGGCAGCAAGGCCGCCGAGGCGAGTGCGAAGCGAAGGAGCGTGACGTGCGCTGGGCCCATCTCCTCGAGGGCCCACTTGCCGAAAAGGAAACTCACCCCCCACAACACGCCCGCCGCCGCGAGCGCTGGCACGGCGAACCATTCGCCCGCACGGCTCTCCATCGTGTCCAACTCGAACCTCCTCGTCCAGGTAAGTAATCGAGCACACCCCTAGTACACAACGAGAACCGCCCTTTCGGAATGGCCTGTAGAATGTGATTCGCAGATCTATGTTCACTAACGAAGGCGTTTTTGGCGATGGGCGTAGAAAACGAAAGGCTTCTGGACAGCACGGGGTGGCGCATCCTGGAGGAGCTGCAGGGCAACGCCAGGCTCACCCACAAAGAGCTGGGTCGGCGGGTGAACCTCTCGGCCCCTGCGGCGGCCGAGAGGATGAGAAGGATGGAGGAAGCGGGCATCATTACCGGCTACCGCGCTCAGATAGATCCTAAGAAGGTGGGCCTGCCGCTGACGGCGTTTGTGAGGATCGAGGTGCCCGGCGCGAACCACAAGAAGGTCGAGGACCTGGTAGTCGAGCTGCCCGAGGTGCTCGAGTGCCACCGCGCCACGGGCACGGACTGCTACGTGATGAAGGTAGTACTGGCATCCATGGACCACCTGCAGACGCTGCTCGACAAGCTGGTGGTGTGGGGCAGCCCCGTTACCTCCATCGTCATCTCCTCCCCGGTACTGGGACGGGGGATCCAACGCGGGCTGGGTACCACCGATGACGGCGGTTAGGCTCTTGGCTGGCAGGCTGGACAGTAGTAGGCGGTGCGGCCCGCCGCCTTCGTCTTCTGGATCTTCCCGTTGCCCCGAGGACAGTCCGCTCCCTCCCGCCGGTGGGGGAGCAAGAACGAGTCGGGCAAGCCTTGGGGAGTTGCACCGCGTTCGATCGCCGCGTGCAGCACACGCTGGGTTTGCGCGTGGAGATCATGGAGGGCATCTACATCCAGTAGCCCGACGCTTGTTCTGGGATGGAGGCGGACCTGGAAGAGGATCTCGTCGGAATAGATGTTGCCGATCCCGGCGAAAACCTGCTGGTTCATCAGCGTAGCCTTGATCCCGCCCCTCCTCCCTTCGAGCCGCTTCCCGAAAGCGGGTAGGTCTAGATCCAGTGGATCCAGCCCCAGCTTATGGTCCTGGATAAAGTCGTCCGGGTCCTCGATCAGGTCCACCTTGCCGAACAATCGCTGGTCGTCGAACGCCAGATGGTAACCGTTTCGGAAGGAGATCAGGACCCTGGCATGGGTCGGCTCTTCGGCCACGTCTTTGTAGTACTTCAGGCCGCCGGTCATCCCGAAGTGCAATAGCAGCCATGGTCCGTCGTCCAGTTCCACGAACAGGTGCTTGCCGTGACGCCGCGTAGACTCGAACGTGTTGCCCTGGAGACCGCGCTTCAGCTCGCCAGCGGAAGCCCCACCGAGGACCCTCCTATCCTTTATCTCGATAGTCTCGATGTTCTGGTGCAGAGACGTGGAGTCAACGTATCGTTTGAAGACCTCCAGGTCGGGAAGCTCGGGCACGACGATCCCTCCTCGCGCTGTCTCGGGACTACTTCCATGCTCTTAGGGACGTGGACCGCAGCGCCCTGCTCCTCGAGCATATCACGGATTTTCGAGTTCTCGATCGTCCGTGGCGAGCTGCATACCGGCATCTAAGACCCCCATGCGCGTGCATCGCACTGCGGTGCATGGCATTATCATGGCGTAGGAATGAACCGAATAAGGAGACGACCCGATGAGCATCTTCCCAACCAGGATCCTGCTGGCCACCGACGGCTCCAGGGAGGCACAGCTGGCCGCACGCACCGCGGCCGACATTGCCAACTCCACAAACTCAGAATTGCACCTCCTCACCGTAGCGCGAGGGAATCCTGATCCTGTCTACCACATACACGAAGGCGGGTTGCGCTACGAAACCTATCAACAAGCTCTTGATGCGATAAAGGGAGAAGCCCAGAAGGTGCTCGACGAGCAGGTGCAAGAGGTCGAAGCGGCCGGAGGAAATGTTAAAGAAGCCTACCTTAGAGTCGGAGAACGTCGCGATCAGGCAATCGTCCACCTGGCTGAGGAGCTGGGGGCCGGACTCATAGTGATGGGGAGCAGGGGTCTCGGCGGCGTCAGGCGGGCGCTGATGGGAAGCGTCTCCGACTCCGTCGTCCACCACGCCCACTGCCCTGTGATGATCGTACGCCCTGAGAAGGAACGGACAGAGTAGGTCGAGACGCCAACTTAGGGATACCGGTACCTCTTGCTCGCAATTCACCGCACCTCCTAGAAAGTTGGTGCGGTCCGAAAGGTCTCCTGTTCGGTTCCTTCACAGGACCGCTCTCCAGGCCATTATGGCAAGTACGAGCACGGGCAGGAGTGCGAAAGCCAATGCCGTGGCAGCCACGGGATCTCCATCGCGCCACATGGTTATGAAAAGAGCGGCAACGGTTGCGGCACACATGGAGACGACCAGAGCGAACAGGAGACTCACGCTACCTTCCTGCCCGCTTCATGCCCTCGATCTCGTTCTCGCTGCGCGTCACGGCCATGCGTGTTCGCCACCGTAGCACATTCCGTTGGTGCGAGCCGTCCCATGCAGGGCACGTGATCTACGCCAGATCTACAATGTGCCCATCACTAGCCGGGGAGCAGCGTTGGTCGGCGGCGATGGGAAACGAACTTTGGGGTCGAAAGAGGTGTGGCGTGTCTGAAGACGTATCCATTGCTCAGATAGTTACCGCGGTAACCACCGTGTTCTATGCAGCGGTCTTCGCGATCGGGTACTACTTGATAGTAAGAGGGAACCGCAAGACGTTGATGGAGATGCGTGAGGAACGACTCTCCGGCGGGCGACCGCAAGTCATCGTCGAGATGGGCTTGCTCAATCTGCCCAATGTAGAGTTTGTCGTGCGGAACGTCAGCGGGGGAGCCGCCAGGGACATAACCTTCGAGTTCTCGGGCTCAATAGAGGACTCCTCCGGCTTCGTTATCTCCGAGTTGCGTTACCTCAAGGAGGGGATACCGTTCCTCGGACCAGGTGAGAAGATTGGCTGTCTCTGGGATCATTTCGAACGTCTCATACTGTATCTTGAAGAGAAAGGGCTTCATGAAGGTATAACGGTGAAGGTGCGCTACAAAGACCTCCCGGGAGAAGCATACGTAACCGAGTGGAGGATCAACCCGCTGCTGTACAAAGGCTTGCGCTACGATGCCAGTCAGCTTCCCCAGGGGTCCTCGAGTTCCCAATCAGACAAGACCCCCGCAGATGCAACAAGCTACAGGACTGGCGGAGTTGGGAACAGAGATACAGATCAAGAGACCTGAGGGCTACTCAGATGCCACCGCCGCTCTACCGGTCCTCGAGCTGGTAGAGGGTGTCGACGGCTAGTTGGGCGAGGAGTTCTGTCCCTAGCTGGAGCGCCGCTTCGTCGATGTCGAAGCGCGAATCGTGCAGCCGCCTCTTCTCTGGAGCGTTCGAGAACGCCGTTCCGAGTCTGAAGTAGGACCCAGGGTAATCCTGCAGGAAGCGTCCGAAGTCTTCGCCCCCCAGGGAAGGCTCTATCTCGGGCGTCGCATCGGGTCCTAGCAGATCCTGCGCCGTCTTGCGGACGCGCTCGGCCCATTCGGGAGTATTCACGGTAGCCGGGTAACCGTCCCAGTACTTGATCTGGGCTGAAGCCTCCATCGACTCCGCGACACCGCCCACAATCGAATAGAAACGGTCCTTGACCCTCTCTTTGGTATGGGATCCAAACGTGCGGATCGTACCCTCGAGCGTCGCTTTCTGGGCTATGGCGTTGTAACGGGTCCCGGCCCAGATCTTCCCTATGGTCAGTACCGCGGAGCGGAGAGGGTCGATGTCCCTACTCACGACCGTCTGCAGACTGTTGATGACCTGGTTGGCCACCACTATGGCGTCGATCGTCTGGTGGGGTTTGCTCGCGTGTCCACCCTGACCCTCGATCGTCACCTTGAAACGGTCGGAGGCCCCGGTCATCGGGCCTCCGCGTACGCCGACCTGCCCTGCTGGCCGTTCGGGCCACACGTGCTGCGCGAAGATGACGTGGGGACTATGCTCCCTGAACACGCCCTCCTTTATCATGCGCCGTGCTCCACCGGCGGGTGAAGCCTCCTCCGCCGGCTGGAACAAGAGGAGCACGCGACCAGGAAGTTCCTCCCTTACCTCACCTAGCAACCATCCAGCCCCTACCAGCATCGCAGTATGGGCGTCGTGTCCACAGGCGTGCATCACCCCGTCCACCTTAGAGACGAAGGAGTGGTCGTTCTCCTCCTGTATGGGCAACGCGTCTATATCCGCCCTCAGGGCCACGGTCTTGCCCGGTCTGCCCCCTTCCACCACGCCAAGTACGCCCGTCCTGGCGTAGCCTGCGGTAAAGGGGATGCCGTGCTCGTCTAGCTTCTCTTGCACAGTCTCTGAGGTGGCGTGTTCCTCCCCACTGACCTCAGGGAACTGATGGAGATGGCGCCGCAGGGAGACGATTTGTTCGTAGTACGCTTCGCCTCTACCCTTCAACGCTGGTTTCATACTCGCCATTATATGATTCTATCGCTCGAAGCTGTACGCGGAAGGCGTGACCTTCCGCACACCATCTCGCCGATTTACAGGTCAGAATTGGAGATTCTGACCAAATCCGGTCACAGGGAGTTTCGCTGGTACATCGATCACGGCCTCCGCGTCGTCAGGATTATCTACCCTCCAGCCACGTGGCAGGCTGCTCTATGGCCGGGTACAGTCTCCTCGAGGGCCGGGACCTCTCCCAGGCAGCGAGGTTCTTGGAGGCCCGCCTCTCCCGAGCGCAGCACCGGACAGCGGGGATGGAAGCGGCAGCCAGGGGGGATGTGGGCGGGATCCGGTGGCTCGCCTGTCAGGACTTCATGGGTCTGGCGGCGACCTACCTCAGGGGTTACGGCGAGCAGGGATTTCGTGTAGGGATGCAGGGGCCTGGTGAGCACCGTCTGCGCAGGTCCAAGCTCGACGATCTTGCCCAGGTACATGATCGCGACCCGGTCGGCGAGCGCCCAGGCAAACGCGAGGTCGTGGGTGATGAGGACCAGGGTCATCCCGACCTCGTCCTTGAGCCTGACGAGTAGCTCGAGGACCTCACCCCGTACCGAAGCGTCGAGCATGGAAACGGGCTCGTCGGCGACAAGGACGCGGGGCTCGAGCGCTATGGCGGATGCGATGACCACCCGCTGGCGCTGTCCACCGGATAGCTCGTGCGGGTAGCTGAGGAAGTAGCGCTCGGGCGGTCTCAGACCAGCCCGCGTCAGGGCTTGGGCCACGATCTCCTTCTCGTCCCCCTGCAACCCGTGGATGCGCACGCCCTCGGCGACCGCTTCGTAGACGCTCTGGCGGGGGTTGAGAGAGCCTATCGGGTCCTGGAATATCACCTGGACTTGGCGCCGGAATTTCCTCAGCTCTTCGCCCCTCAGACGTGATGGGTCAAGACCGAAGATCGAGATGTTTCCCGAGTGGGGCTTGACCAGGCCGAGCAGCGCGCGGCCGAGGGTAGTCTTTCCGCAGCCCGATTCCCCGGCGATGCAGAAGACCTCGCCGGGATCCACGTCGAAGGAGACGCCGTCCACAGCCCGCACCTCACCTCCGGAACCGCCGAACAGACGCCGTGAGGCGAAGCGGACCTCCAGGTCTTGCACCTCCAGCCCCGCCGCGTGGACCCGCGTCCCTTCCGTCATCGCGCCTCCTCCTCGGCGACAAGGTGGCAGGCGGCCAGGCACGAGCCGTGTCGTTCTAGAACCGGGTCTATCCTGTCGCAGGGCTCGAAGGCGGCGGGACAGCGGGGGTGGAAAGCGCAGCCGCTTGGCCTGGCCTCAGGATGGGGCGGGTCGCCAGGCAACCCCGCAGGAACTCCGCGAGAGGCGGGGGCACCTACTACGGGGAAGGCGCCGACCAGGGATTTGGTGTAGGGGTGGCGGGGCGTGGTGAGGAGTTCTGCGGCTGAGCCTTCCTCGACGATGCGGCCTGCGTACATAACGGCTACCCGGTCGGTGACCTGGGCGAGGACCGAGAGGTCGTGGGTGATGACGATCAGGGCGAGGTTTCTCTCCTCGCGGAGCTGTGCCAGGAGGTTCAGGATCTGGGCCTGTATCATGACGTCGAGCGCCGTCGTTGGCTCGTCGGCGATCACCAGCGGCGGGTCGCACGCGAGGGCCATGGCGATCATGACCCGCTGGCGCATGCCGCCGGAGAACTCGTGCGGGTAGTCACCAGCCCTGCGCGGCGCGATGCCCACGTGCTCGAAGAGCTCCCGCATGCGGCTGCGAGCCTCGCTCTCTAGAGACGTCCTCGTGCAGCAGGATCGCCTCGACGACCTGGTCCCCGACCCGCTTGACCGGGTTGAACGCGTTCATGGCCCCCTGGAAGACCATCGAGATCCCGGCCCACCTGAGCGCCCGCAGCCGTCCCGGCTTCGCGCCGACGACCTCGGTGTCTCGGAAGCGGATCGAACCCTCGACCGTCGCGTTGCGGGGCAGCAGGCCCAGGCAGGCCAGCGCGAGCGTGCTCTTGCCGCAGCCCGACTCGCCCGCGAGCCCCAGAGCGTCCCCCGGCCGCAGAGCAGAGGTCCACGCCGTCCACCGCCGGGGCCTTTGCGCCCCGCACCTCGTACAGGACGCGCAGGTTCTTCATCTCCAGCAGGGTTCCGGTGGGCGCGACGGTCTCGCTCATCTGTCTCGCAGTCTAGGGTCCAGGATCTCGTCGAAGGCGTAGCCGCACATCGTGAAGGCGAGCACCACCAGGACTATGCAGAGGCCGGGCGGGACCAGGTACCACCAGGCGCCGAGGGAGATGGCGCCCTCGGCGAAGGCGGACTCCAGGATGCTGCCCCAGGACACACTGAAGGGGTCGCCCAGCCCAAGGAATGAGAGCGTGGCCTCGGTGAGGATCGCGACGCCACGACCAGGATGGTGTTGGCGAAGATCAGGGGGAAAACGTTGGGGAGGATGTGGCGGGCGATGATCTGGCGGTTGCTGGCGCCGAGGGCCCTGGCGCGCTCGACGTAGGGACGTTCCTTGAGGGTCAGGACCTGGGCGCGCACCACGCGGGCGGTCCCCGGCCAGGTAGTGATCCCGATGACGAACGCGATCACGAACAGGCTCCGACCCAGGACCGCGGCGAGCACTATGGCCAGGGGCAGGAAAGGGATGACGAGGAACCAGTCGGTGAGGCGCATGAGGACCACCTCGATCCAGCCCCCGAAGTAGCCGGCCACGATCCCGACCAGGGCCCCGATCAGCATCGAGATCGCGGTGGCCAGGAACCCGACGAGCAGGGAGATCTGGGACCCCTGGATCACCAGGTCAAGCACCGAGCGTCCCAGCTCGTCCGTACCCAGCCAGAACTGCGACGAGGGCGGCTCGAGCGGAGCGCCGGGCGCGTTGGTCACCGAGAGCCGTGCTTCCGGAACCAGCACGTCGGCGAACAGGGCCATCAAGGTGAATACGGTCAGGATCACCAGCCCCGCAACGCCCATCTTGTTCCGGGCGAAGAGTCTTGCCGATGACTTGAACGCCTGGATGCGCCGCGTGCGGCGCACGGCCCGGCCGCTGCGGGTGGCCTGGGCGCTCACACGCGTCCGATCCTGGGGTCAAGCACGCCCAGCAGCAGGTCCGCCGCCAGGTTGGCGAAGATCACCGCCACCGAGAACAGCAGGAACAGTCCCTGCAACAGCGGATAATCCGGGCCCCCGTTGATGGCCCGGAAGGTGAGCTGGCCCAGCCCCGGCCACGAGAACACGGTCTCCACCGTGATGGCCCCGGACACGATGAAACCGAGGTTCAACGCGGCGAGCGTCACGACCGGCAGCAGGGCATTGGGGACTACATGCTTGCGCAGGACGAGCGCCTCACGCATTCCTTTGGCCCGGGCGGTGGTGACGTAGTCTTCGTTCATCGCCTCGATGACGCTGGAGCGCATGATCAGGGCGTACTCCCCGAGCAGCGCCAGGACCAGCGTGAGCGCCGGCAGGAACAGGTGCTCCAGCGTGTCCACGAGCTGCACGCCTGCGGAGGCGTCCGTCAGCCCTGGGGTGGTCATGAACGAGGTCGGGAACCAGTCCAGGGCGACGGCGAAGCCAAGGATCAGGAGCATCCCGAGCCAGAACTCCGGCATTGCGTAGGTGACGAGCCCGAAGCCGAGCAGGGAGGTGTCCACGGCGCTACCCCTGCGCCACGCGCCCCAGATGCCCATGAGCGTCCCGATCACCGTGGCCGCCACCGTGGCCACGCCCACGAGCAGTATCGTCGGCCACAGCGCGGTTCCGATCACCTCGGATACCGGACGCGAGAAGACGTAGGAGATGCCGAGCTCGCCCCGGGCGGTATCCCCGAGATAGTCGAAGAACTGGACCGTCAGAGGACGGTCCAGCCCGAACTCCTTCTTGACCTCGTCGATGGTGGAGGGCGACACGCGCTGCAATCTGGTGAGCGTGCGCTCCGGGTCTCCCGGCAGGATGCGGAACAGGAAGAAGTTCAGGACCAGCACGAAGAGCAGGGTGCCGACGGCCCCGATCAGCTTGCCCCCTACGTAGCGCGCCCGGCTCAGGCCCTGTCCTCCGCGCTCCCCCGCCTGAGAAAGTAGACGATCCCGGCGATGACGGCGATCACGACGACCCCGATCCCGACGTACAGCAGCGGGGACGTGCCGCCACCGCCGCCCGTCTCGTCGCTGGAACTGAGCGGCCGCAGGTTCATGTAGGTCTTGGTCGAGAACGTGAAGGCAACCTGGCCCGGGATCGGCGGTCGTCGGGGTCTTGGTCCAGCCCTCGAACCTGTCGGTCCGCCAGGCTTCGAACTGGTTGTCGTAGTAGAAGATTACGTACGGATTATCCTCGTAGGCGATCCGCTGCATCTCCTTTATGGTGGCGGCCCGCTCGTCGATGTCGAGCTGCTTCTTCTGCTCCTGGTACATCCGCGAGTAGTCGTCGTTGCACCAGAACGTGTCCGACCAGCCCATGATCTGGTCGCAGGTGAGGACCGAGAGGATGAAGTCGGGATCCGCTTCGGAGCCCCAGCCCCAGATGAACATGTCGTAGTCTGCGGCGTAGATGGCGTCGGTGAGGGCCGTGTCGCTGATCGCCTTGGTCTCCAGCCCGATCCCGGCCTCCTTGAACCAGTCCTCGATGAACTGGCCCGGCCGTCACGGAGTCCTTGTCCTCCGAGCGCACGAACAGGCGCAGCTCCAGCTCCTCGCCGCCCTTGTCCACGGTCCCGTCGCCGTTGGTGTCCTCCCATCCCGCCTGCTCCAGAAGCTCTTTAGAGCGTCCTGATGTCGAAGCCCTGGATCTCGGACTCGTCCAGCTTCAGGTGGTACTTGGCCAGGGCCGGGGGAACAAGCGTGGAGCCGGGGATGCCCTCGCCCTGCAGGATCTTCTCGGTCAGCTCCTTCTCGTCGATGGACCAGTTGATCGCCTCCCGCACCAGGGGATCGAGCAGGGCGGGGTTCCCGGTGGTGGTCTTGGGCGCATCGAACTCCTCTATCGCCTCCGGCGTGGGCTCGTAGAGGTTGAAGCCGAGCTCGGTGAACCCGGGGTCAGGGGCCGAGTTGGTCTCGATTCCCTCCTGGTTCTCGAGCGACTTGAAGAGGTTGATGGGGATCCCTGAGATGTAATCGACCTCGCCGTTCTTGAGCGCCTGCACCATGGTGTCGTCGTTGTCGTAGAACTGGAAGATGATCTCGTCGATCTTGGGGGCGCCCCGGAAGTAGTCGGGGTTGGCCTTTAGGCGCGCGAACTGGCCTTCCTTCCACTCCACAGCCTGGAAGGGCCCGGAGCCGATCACCGGCTCGTTCTTGAAGCTCTTGGTCTCGTCCGCGGGCATGTCCTCCCAGATGTGCTTGGGCAGGATGTAGACGTACATGTTCAGCATCTGGACCGAGGGGTCCCTAGTCTTGAACACGACCGTGTGCTTGTCGGGCGTCTCGATGCTCTCTATCTGCCTGACGGAGTCGATGTACAGGCCCTGCTCCTCGTCCAAAATGCGCCGATACGTGTAGGCGACGTCCTCGGAGGTCACGGGTTTGCCGTCGTGCCATTTGGCGTCCTTGTTGAGGTGGAAGGTCCAGGTGAGGCCGTCTTCGGAGGTCTCCCAGGAGTCGGCCAGGCCAGGCACCGGGCTCGAGTCCTTGGGGGAGAAGTCTACCAGCAGATCATAGGTGAGGCCCATGATCTCGTAGGAGGGGATCTCCACGATCTTGAAGGGGTTGAACCCGTCGATGTCGTTGGTGCTCCCGATGCGGAACACGAGCTTCTCGTCCTCGCCAGAGGAGCCCTGCGCACCCGCGCCCGTGGCGCCGGTGAGCAGCGAGATCATGGCCAACAACACCGCAGCCGCAGAGATCCTTCGCATATTCCCTTTTCCCCTTGATTCCAGCAACGCTGGCCTATTCCAGTAACGCTGGTTCCTCGATTGTAAGGCTTCTGTTATCCCCGTTCAAGACGACGGACACGCCCAGGGGTATGGTACACAGCCGCTCGCCGTGGCCCAGCGGGTAGCCGTAGAGGGCGGGAACGCCCAGGGGTTCGATGTAGCGCTCCAGCACGTCTTCGATGGAGAGGGTCTGCGGGAACTCGGGCCGCTCCTCACGCCAGTCGCACTTCTCCAGCTCCCCGACGACCACCCCTGCCACCTCGTCGAGCATGCCGGCCTGGCGCATCTGGTTGAGAAAGCCGTCTATGTACCACGGGGGCGCTTCCACGTCCTCGAAGAAAAGAACCTTGCCCGCGAAGTCAGGCTGCCACGGCGTCCCGATGGCCTGGCACAGCAGCCACAGGCAGCCCCCCACCAGGGGCGCGGTCACCGACCCGCCTCCGAGGGACCTTATGTAATCGTTCTTCGGGTCGCGCGGCACTTCGCCCAGGGGCCCCTCCGTGGTGAGCGCCTCGAGCAGCCGCTCCTGGGTGAACTTCTTGGTCTCCCTGTCGTTGACGCCGGCCAGGCCAGGCCCGTAGAAGGTAACGAGCCCGGTATAGTGCCTGAGCGCGGTGTGCAGCGCGGTTATGTCCGAGTACCCGATGAGGGCCTTGGGGTTGGCCCTGATGGCGTCGAAGTCCAGGTGCTCGATGGTCTGGGCGGAGCCGTAGCCGCCCTGGAAGCAGTGCACCACGTCCACCTCGTCGTCGGTGAACATGTCCATCAGGTCCTGCGCCCGGCCCTCGGGGGAGCCGGCCACGTAGGCGTCGCGCGCGAAGATGTTGCGGCCGAGCTTGACCTTGTACCCGTGGCCCTCCCACCACTCCACCCCGCGCAGGACCTCGCTGCGGTTGTGGTAGGCGCTCGCCGGGGCGGGGACCCCGATCGTGCCGCCGGGACGGAGGACTCGGCCCTTGATGGTCAATGGTGGTCCTTTCTCTTGGGGATCGGCAGGCTCCTGTAGCTCGGTCACGAAGGCGGCTATCTCTTGCGTTGCGGCCTCGAACAGGGCTCTGCCCTTGGCGGCGGTCGCCTTGCTGGCGTCGCCCTGGACGCCGGATTCGGAGAACGATGACCACCACGGCATGATCTTCAACGGCCCATCCGACCAGTCCATCCAGGCGTGCTCGGTCTCGGCATAGCCACGCTCGTCGACCGCCTGAGCCATGTCCACGGCTTCGGGATGCAGGTGCAGGTACAGGGAGGTCTCCAGCTCGCAGGCGTGGGCCATACCGCCCCGGCCCGAGTCGCGGACCTCATCTATCACCCGCGCGCTCCGCTCCGAGACCAGGTAGAAGCTGGCCGCGACGAGCGATTCCGGCTCCTCGACCATCGCCAGCCGGGCCGCGGTCTCGACCAGGTTCTGGTTGGACCCGTGGCCGTTGACCATCAGTACCCGCTCGGAAACCATGGCGCACCAGCGACAGGGCGACGTCCGTGCAATAGCGGCAGAAGGTATCCCAGCGGATCGAGATCGTACCCGGAAAGTCCATGTGGTGCGGCGAATAACCGTGCACTATCGGCGGCAGGAGCACCGTCTGTGCGGGCAGACGCTCTGCGGCGCCCCGGCACACCGCCTCGACCAGCGTGACGTCCGTGTCGATGGGCAGATGATACCCGTGGTCCTCCAGCGTCCCTATGGGCACTATCGGGACGCGTCCTTCGCCGGCCGCCCGCGCCACCTCGGGCCACGTCAGCTTCCCAAACTCCAGGGGTTCAGTCCACACCGTATGCCTCCTCGGTCCTGCCTGGCCCAGGCTCCTCCCGCGGACTCACCGGTCTGCACCCTCGGCCCGGGCGAAGCGGTGCAGGAAGGCTATAGACTGGCGCATGTGCGTCCTCAGGCCGGCGATGGTCGCGTACTCGTCGGCGGCGTGCGCGCGGCCAGCATGCCCCGCGCCGCCGGACGCGAAGGGAAGCTCCAGAACCTGCTCGAAGAGGTAGAAAGGCGCCCACCAGGGGGCCGAAGGCCACACCTGCGGCGGCGGCCCCACGTCGCGCTGGGACTCGACCATGGCGCGCGCGACCGGCGAGTCCGCGGTCGTTCTGGACGGCGGACAGAGTTGCACCCCCTCCACCGCCACCTCGGGGGCCGCCTGCGCGACGATACGCTCGATCCCGGCCACCACCGACTCGACGTCCGTTCCGTAGGGAATCCGCAAGTCGAGCGCGGCCCTGGCCTCGTGAGGCACGATCGTCTTCCCCGTGACGCTGCCTGAGGAGAACCCGTTCAGGTTGAGGACCGGCTCGTACATGAGCGCCTTCAGGACCGAACGGGCGTCGTTCGGTCCCCGGTACGCCAGCGCGCCCGATTCTTCCAGATGCGCGGCCGGGTCGAAGTCTCGCGCCAGGGCGTCGAGCAGCTCCTCGTCCTCAGGAGGAACCGACGCGGGCCGGAGGCCGTCGAGAGCGTTTCGTGCTCGGCGGCGTCCTGTCAGCGCGGTCAGGGCACGCACCAGGGACCAGGCGGGGGATGAGATCACCACCCCCTCGCTGGAGTGGAGCGCCCTGCTCTGTGGGACCGCCCCACTCGCCGCCCGAGCAGCTCAGGACGAAGGACACGATGCCCTTGCACCCCAGGTAGACCTCCGCGACGTCCCGCCTGTCGGCGGTCAGGTCCATGTCGAAGGCGGCCTCGGCCGCGAGGTCGGTGCGCCTGGCGGACATCACCCCTGGCAGGTTCGGGCTTCCCAGCTCCTCCTCGCCGTCCACGAGAAAGACGATCTCCGCGGGCAGGTCCGAGACCCGGCGGGCCGAGGCCAGCGCCAGCAAGAAGGAGGCGAGCGAACCCTTGGAATTGGCGGCGCCCCGCGCCACGATGCTGGGTCCCGCTCCTGGCACATCGGCCGTAACCGCGGCAAAAGGAGGCGAGGACCATCCCGGCTCATCGGCCGGCTGCACGTCGTACATCCCGTAGCGCAGGAGCCTGGGGCCGTCGCCTTCGATGCGGCCAAGGACCGCGGGGTGTCCGGCCGTGGGTATTATCTCGGCGCTCCCGCCGGCGCCCTCGATCAGGGCCGCCACGTACTCGGCGCCGGCGAGCATGTCGTCGTCCGAAGCGGAGACGGTGGGACAGCCGCAGGAAGTTACGGATCTCCTCCAGATGGTCGTCGAAGTCGTCGTCGATCTGGTCCCAGGCCCGAATCCACGGTGCGGGATTCGGCTCACTGATAGACGATTCTGTCATGAACGGTTCCCCTCTACGCCTCTTCTAGAAACCGGGTTGCGGATTTTCCATTGTAGCCAGCGTGGCCGGCCGCCGCCTCCCAAAACCACGGAGGCCCGCCGCATCCGCGATAATGGGGCGGTCGGAGATAGAGAAGGAGGGAGAGAACCATGGCCACGAGGATGTGCGACGTTTGCGGGGTGAGGCCGGCCGTCGTCGCGGTCAGGCGGAGAATACCGGGCGAGGGCCAGACGGTGCAGTACCTCTGCGAGCTGCACGCGGCGGAGGCCCGGGGTGGACGCCCGCCGCTAGGGGCATCTTCCCTGGGCGGCGGTAGCCTCTTCGACGACTTCTTCGACAGGTTCTTCGACGAGGGACGTACCGCCCTTCCAGGCGGGGGAACGGCCCTCCGGAGGCGGGCGGAGCAGGTGGACGTGACCCAGTTCTTCTCCGCCGCCACGACGGAGCTGTTGCAGCGCGCGGCCCAGCAGGCGGTCGAGTGGGGCAGCCTCGATCTGACGGGCGAGCACCTGCTCTACGCCGCCCTCGAGGACCCGGTGGTGCGGCGGGTCCTCGAAGGGGCCGGCGCGGATCCCGACGCCCTGCGGGCGCAGCTGAAGGAAGAAGCCCAGAAGGGTGGGCGCACGGACGTCTCCCCCACTCTGGCCCCCGATGCCAAGAGGGCGCTGCTCGCGGCCTACGACGAGTCCAGGGCACTGGGCGCCTCGTACATCGGGCCCGAACACGTTCTGCTCGCCCTCGCGGCCGACGACGAGTCGGATGCCGGCCGGCTCCTCTCGCGTTTCGGGCTCTCGCACACCAGGCTGCGCGGGGCCGTGGTGCGCGGCGTCGAGGCCGGCGGCGAGGTTCGGGAACCAGCGAGCTCGACGCCGACGCTAGACGAGTACAGTCGCGACCTTACGGAGGAAGCCAGGGAGGGCAAGCTCGACCCGGTGATCGGCAGGGCAGATGAGGTCGAGACCACCATCGAGATCCTGAGCCGCCGTACCAAGAACAACCCCGTCCTCATCGGAGACCCCGGCGTCGGCAAGACCGCGATCGTCGAGGGCATCGCCCAGCGCGATCGTGAACGACGAGGTACCAGAGACGCTGGCAGATAAGCGGGTCCTGCAGCTCGACCTCGCCGGTCTGGTCGCAGGGACCCAGTACCGCGGGCAGTTCGAGGAGCGCCTCAAGAAGGTTATAGACGAGATCAGGGAGCACTCCGAGGACGCTATCGTGTTTATCGACGAGCTGCACACGGTCGTCGGGGCCGGGGCGGCCGAGGGCTCGATGGACGCCTCGAACATGCTCAAACCCGCGCTTGCCCGCGGCGAGCTTCGTGTGGTCGGGGCCACCACCATAGACGAGTATCGCAAGAACATCGAGAAGGACGCCGCCCTCGAGCGCCGCTTCCAGCCCGTGCTGGTCGGCGAGCCCACCGTCGACGACACGGTGGAGATCCTGCGCGGCCTCAAAGACCGTTACGAGGCCCACCACAGGGTCAAGATAACGGAGGAGGCCATAGTAGCGGCGGCCGAGCTCTCCGACCGCTACATCACCGGGCGCTTCCTGCCGGACAAGGCCATAGACCTCGTCGACCAGGCGGCCGCCCGGGTCAGGCTCCGCTCCAAGACCAAGCCGAAGGACACCAGGGCGCTGGAAGAGCAGGCCAGGCGCATGCGGCGAGAGCGGGATCAGGCGGTGGCCGCGGAGGACTTCGAGAAGGCCCACGAGCTCCGCACAAAGGAGGACGAGCTAAGGAGCGAACTCGAGGAGGCCAGCCAGGGCCGGCGTCCCACGGCCGAGGTAACCGCCGAGGACATCGCCGAGGTGGTAAGCCGCGCCACCGGCATCCCTGTAAGCCAGCTCACCCAGGAGGAGCGCGAAAGGCTCATGCGCCTCGAGGAGCAGCTGCACGAGCGGGTGATCGGCCAGGACGAGGCCGTCACGGCCATCGCCGAGGCTATAAGGCGGGCCAGGGCCGGCCTCGGTGATCCCAACCGCCCGATAGGCAGCTTCCTCTTCCTCGGTCCTACCGGAGTCGGCAAGACCGAGCTCGCACGCACGCTGGCCGAGGCCCTGTTCGGTGACGAGGCCGCGATGGTACGCATAGACATGAGCGAGTTCCAGGAACGGCACACGGTCTCGCGCCTGGTCGGGGCGCCTCCCGGCTACGTCGGCTACGAGGAGGCCGGCCAGCTCACCGAGAGCGTAAGGCGCCGACCGTACAGCGTGCTGCTCCTGGACGAGATCGAGAAGGCCCATCCCGACGTGTTCAACATACTGCTGCAGATCCTGGACGACGGCAGGCTCACCGACTCCCAGGGCCGTACGGTGGACTTCAAACAGACCGTCATCATCATGACCTCGAACATGGGCGCGGAGAGGATACAGGCCCACTCGAGGAGGAAGAGTCCTTCGAGGATCTCAGGGAGGACGTGATGAAGATCGTGCGCAGCCAGCTCAGGCCCGAGTTCGTCAACCGCATAGACGAGATCATCGTGTTCAGGGCGCTCACCCGCGAGCAGATAGCCGACGTGGCGCGGATGCTCCTGGAGCGCACGCAGCGCCGCCTGCACGCCCAGGGCATCGAGGTGGAGTTCACCGACGCCGCTGTCGACCTGATCGCCGAGGAGGGCTACGATCCCGAATTCGGCGCAAGGCCGCTGCGCCGTGTTATCCAGCGCCGCGTGGACAACGAACTGGCCGGAATGGTCCTCGGTGGCTCCCTGAACCCCGGCGATAAAGTAGTCGCCGGGGCGGAGGAAGGCCTGCTCACCCTCGACGTCATGGAAGGCGCGGCCGACGTCCAGGAGGAGACAGATGTAGAAGGGGCACGCGAGACCGAACCGGGCTGATGCGAGCGACTTCAGACATCGGGCCTGGGGTAACTGCGGTCTAATGCCCGGGAGCAGGCTTCGAGTGCTTCGTCTACTACCTGCTCGTCCATAGCAGTTGACGTGTTCATGAAGCCGCGCGGCGCGAAGTAGACCCCTTCCTCGAGCGCCGCGAGATGGAAGGCTGCCGCCACGGGGCTGTCTGGTCTCAAGTCGGAGAACTTGCGAACCTCGCCTTCGGTTCCGAGGTTCACGTGCAAAAGAGACCCGCAGTTGTTCACGACGCCGTGGAGATCTGGCCTCTCGGCCAGAGAGCGGCGCAGCCCCTCGGCGAGCCGCTCCCCCAGGGCGTTGATGCGTTCTATCTCCGAGCGCGTAAGGAGGTCAAGCGAGACGCAGCCTGCGGCCATGGTCATGAGGTTGCCGTTGAAGGTTCCGGAGTGGTGGAGGTGGCGTGGAGAGCGGGGGTCGAAGATCTCCATCACATCCGCCCGCCCGCCGAAAGCACCGACGGGGAGGCCGCCGCCGATTATCTTACCCATCGTCGTCAGGTCGGGACGAACGCCCAAGACCTCCTGGAAGCCGCCGACGCCGAGCCTGAGGGTTATGACCTCGTCGCAGATAAGAAGCGCCCCGTGCTCGTCGGCCAGACGTCGCGCCGCGGCGAAGTATTCGGGGGTCCCGGCAAAAACCCCTGTCCCCGTCACCGGCTCCAGGATTATCGCGGCCACCTCGTCGCCTTCCTCTTGCATTGCAGCCTCGAGCTGGCCAACGTCGTTGTAGCCGACCATGCGCACGAGCTCGCGAACCCCCTCAGGCATCGCAGCCCGGTACGGGTCCTGCGGCCAGGAGATCGGCACCTGTTCCCACATGCCGTTGTAGCCGCCTTCCGCCTTGACTATCTTCTCCCTTCCGGTAAAGGCCCTGGCACCGCGCACGGCCATCATGACGGCCTCGGTGCCCGAGTTCGCGAAGCGCACCTGCTCTACCGACGCCACCCGGCCGACGATCCGTTCCGCGAGCTCGGCCTGCAGCCCGCTAGGGGCAGGGAAAACGGTCCCCAGGGCCGCCTGTTCGCTCATGGCCTCGTTTACGGCAGGCAGGGCATGGCCGTGGACCGAGGCGGTGTAGTTGTTCAGGAGGTCGATGAACTCGTTGCCGTCCGCGTCCCTGATGCGGCATCCGGAGCCGGAGGAGATCACCAACGGATAAGGAGGGTAAAAGGCGAGAGAACGGGTATTGCCGCCGGGAATCGAACGCTCGAGCCGCCCAAAGATCTCACGCGACCTTTCGGTCCTGATACCGTATCCGGTGCCTGTGATACCCACTTTGCCCTCCACCGTCCCCCTACATTTGTACGTACGACCATAGACCGCTAATCGTTCTCGCAAGAATTATAGTCTACGGCATCCTCGTCCTGTCTAGCGGGCGCGTCGTTGCAGAGATGATGCATTGCGACGGCCGGGAACGTACGGCATCATGGACTTCGGAAGGCGGGTCCTGAGAAAGCCCGCGTCAAGACGGAGACCTTTCTGGTTGGAGGGGACGAGGGTAAGACGCACGGGTCTGCCTGCTTACCCCCGCAAGTTACGGAGGAGGAATGAGGGTAGTGAGTGTGATTTTCGGACCAGTTTTGGGCTTTAGGGGTTTGCAGGATGGCGAGTGGCGCACCTGCGCCCTCGCGTTAACCGAGGGGAACGCCTCTCCTCCGGAGCTGGCTTGGTATGTCGACAACGAATGCGGTCGGAACGAAGGTGAGAGCGCATCCGAGCGAACTCACCTGAAGTCATTTAGGGGTTTCGAGGTCTGGCGCTTCGATTGGAGCGTCCGGCAGAGTGATGAGGAGCAGACCATCGTCTACACACTGGGCGACGGCGCGGAGTTTCGTTTCAGCGTGCCTGCTACGGATCAGCCGCTTCGCGTCGCCTACGGATCCTGCGCCGGCTTCTCCAGCCTTGGAGAGATGAAGAAGGTGGGAGACAAGAACGCCATGTGGGACGTGCTTGGGGAGCAAAACCGGGAAGAGCCTTACCACCTGATGCTGCTGGGTGGAGATCAGGTATACGCGGACCTGGTTTGGGACACGGTAGCGCCGCTCAGGGATCGGCTAGTTGGGTTGGGCGGCGCACGGGATTGGCACCACGCTGAATTCACCGACGACCTCAGGACGGCGGTCGCGGAGTTTTACTTCGACCTGTACCTCCAGAGGTGGTCTCAGGCCGAGCCCTCAGCGCTGCTGGCGCAGGTGCCATCCTTGATGATGTGGGATGACCACGACATCTTCGACGGGTGGGGCTCCTACCCGGAAGAGCAACAGGGTAGCCCGGTCTTCCAGGGTATCTGGGAGCAGGCGCGCGAACACTTCCGCCTGTTCCAGCTGCAGGCGGCGGACGATCGTGGCCTTCCTTCCGGGATGCTGTGCGGGCCCGACGAGCACAACGAACAGCCGAACTTCACCTACGCTTACCGTATCGGGGATCTCGCCCTCGCTGTGCTCGACATGCGCTCCGAGCGTACCCAGAAGCGGGTGATGAGCCTAAAGACGTGGAACGCCTTGCAGGAGTGGATGGATGAGAAGCTCGAGGGCTGCAGGCACCTGTTCGTCGTCTCCAGCATCCCGGTCGTTTACGTCAACTCCAACCTGGTCGAGGCGGCATTCGGGTTCTTGCCAGGGCAGCAGGATCTAGAGGACGACTTCAAGGACCAGTGGCTCAGCCGCACGCACAAGGAGGAAAGGCTGCGCCTCATCCACCGTCTGCTGAGGTTTTCGGAGAAGTCGGGCTGCCGCGTGACGATTGTCTCGGGAGACGTGCACGTCGCTGCGCTAGGTTACGTACAGTCGGCAAGGGACGGCTTTGCCAACGAGGAGCCCAACGTCATCAACCAGCTCATCTCGTCAGCGATCGTGCACCCACCGCCGCCAGGACTCATCGTCTACGCGATGGAGAAGGTGATGGCCGACAACGTGGAGGAGGTCGACCGGGGCATCACCGCCCGGATGATGAGGTTTCCCTCCATTGCTCAGCACTTCATCGCGAAACGTAATTGGCTCAGTCTGGAGCTGGACAAGGAGAGTCGCGTCTGGGCGAAGTGGTACGTAGAGGGCAAAGAAGAGCCCTACACCAAGGTCGTCCACCCGATCGACGAGAGATGACCATCAGCAAACCCCGACGGTGAAAGGCACCGGCCAACGATCACCTCGCCCAGCCCGGCGTCGATGGCCTCGTGCGCCGGGCCTCGGGGACACGTGATCTCATCACCGCGCCGGCTAGGCTCCCCGGATGCCGGCCAGCTTCTCGGGGTTCGCCACCAGGCGGATAGTCTGCACCAGACCGTCCGATACGTCCACGACAAGCGCCGAGATCGGCTCGCCCCCGGCGGTTATGACGACGCCGGTCTCGCCGTTGACCTGCGCCAGGTGAACACGCATCTCGCCGGACGGTTCCAGCCCGACGGAATTCAGAAACCTGGCCGTTGGCCCCTCGCCCACGATAGCGGCTAGGAACCGGGCTACCCTCTCCGACCCGTGCACGGGCCGGCGCGGAGCCAGCGCCCGTCCGCCGCCGTCGGCCACGAGCGTCACGCCCGGAGAGAGGACATCCATGAGCGCTTCGAAATCTCCGCCCGCAGCCGCCTCTAGGAATCGCTCGGTCACCCGGCGCTGTTCGGCCCGATCGGCGTCGAAGCGGGTTCGGCGCTCGCGGACGTGCTCGCGGGCTCGTCGGGCGAGCTGGCGGACCGCCTCCTCCTTGCGCCCTAGGACGTCGGCGATCTCGGCGTGGGGCATCCCGAACGCTTCCCTAAGGACGAACACGGCCCTCTCCAGCGGCGATAGCGTCTCCAGCACCACCAGCATGGCCATAGAGACGGACTCGGCCATGGCCGCGTCCTCGGCGGGGTCTTGCCTGGTGAGGATGGGCTCGGGTAGCCAGGGCCCGACGTAGGATTCGCGGCGGGCCTTTGCCCGACGCAACCTGTCTATGGCCAGCCTGGTGGTGACACGCACGAGGAAGGCCCTGGGGTCGGCAACCTCCGTGTAGTCCACTCCCGACCAACGAATCCACGCCTCCTGCACGGCGTCCTCGGCGTCGGTAACGCTGCCGAGGACGCGGTAGGCCACCGAGACCAGCAGGTCCCGGTGCTCACCAAAAACACGGGCCGCTTCCGACCGGTTCGTATCCTGTGGGTGGTCGATCACCCTGCTCTCCTCTCGCCCTGGTGATGTCGCCGACTCGCGGGCACACTATATCCGTCTCCTGCCCTATTAGGACGCGCTATCGTCCGCATTCGTGACATCGCTCGCTGAGGGTGAATCCCTTTCCCCACGTACCTAGGATTGTGCGGTGCCATCGGTGAGACAAAACGTGTTCTTGCCTCAGTCGGTACATCACCCGTCACCGGGGAGCACACCCGGATGCCGCGTGGGTCGCTTAGGCTATCCAGTTCCCGGCGTCTATCGTCGCGGCGGACGCCTCATCGTGCCCCAGGTTCTTTGCGCTGGGTGGGTCTCCACGGGCGCAGCCGAGGCAACCAGGCTGGGACGGCGCGCCGGTAGGCTTCGTACTGGGCTCCGAACCGGCGCGCGAGGGTCGGCTCCTCGTAGAAACGTACGAACGAGGCGACCATCAACCAAATGGTCGCGGCGTACAGCAGCAGGACGGGCTGGCCCAGGAGCAACGCCTGGCCGACGATGACAGCCAATACGGCCACGTACATGGGATTGCGGACGTAGCGGTATGGACCGCCGACGACCAGACGGTCAGGAGCGGCGACCGGTGCCGGTGTCCCGAGGCCCTCGACAACGAAGCGCACGAACGCCTGGATCAGCACGATAAGGCCAGCGAGGAGCAGCACCGTCCCGAGTACCCGCACGGGCGCCAGGTACGGCACGGGTTCACGCACCCGCCAACCCGTCAGTAGCCACGGGATCAGACCCGATACGACACCAGGTGCCACCAGGAAGAACAGCGCACTGCCCACCGCTGCCGTCCGTATCCGCATACTCGAGGCCCGATCTACTCCTTCAGATGCACCGTGTCTCCGTTGGTGCTCACACGCTCCGTGAGGAACTCCTCCCAGCTCCGATGGCCCACGGCTCGCCCGGGGGCCAGGTTGGCGCCCGCCCGGAACGCGCGTGCGGCCTTACCTGGCAGCCAGACAGGAATGATCGGTCGGTGCCGGTGAGTAGCCCGCAGGTATCCGCGGAGCAGCCCGTCCGCGCTGTAAATCTGCGGCCCGGCCATGTCGGGCACCAGTCCTGTCGGCGTACCGAGCGCTAGTTCGGTGAGCCGGTCCGCCACCTCGCCGGTATCGACCGGCTGGAACCGGAAACCGGCCGGGAGTGGTATCACAGGCAGCCTGGACATCTGCTCCGCCACCATCAGGATCAGGTCGTGGAACTGGGCGGCGCGCAACGTGGTCCACGGCAGGCCGGAATCTGCCACCACGCGCTCGGCGGCCAGCTTGGATGCGAAGTAGCCGAACATGGCGCGGTCGACGCCGCTCGAGACCGGGATCCGGTCGGCCCCGACGACCGAGATGTAAACCAGGTGGGGCTCCCCGGCCCGCGATGCCGCCCGGACCAGGTTTCGGGCCTTGTCCTCGTCGCCCTTGGGGCCGCCCGCGCAGTGCACGATGATCTCGGTCCCCTCCACTGCGGCTTCGATCCCTTCGCCCCTGGCCAGGTCACCGGTCACGAACTGGATGCCGTCCTCTGCCTCATGGCTGCGGCGGCTGAGTACCCGTACATTGCAACCGGCGTCCCGTAGGCGCCGGACGACGAGTCGTCCGAGTGTACCAGTGCCGCCGGTAACCAGGATGGGTGATGTCATGTTTCCTCCTAAGCTCATGACTCCTCGTAACCATACAGGAAGTCGACCTCTCGTCATTTCGGCCGGTGTTTAGTTCGTAACTACTACAAAGACGAACCGCGAGGAGGAAATGTGACATAGATGAAAGAAGACGATCGGCTGGCACAGTGATTCGAGGCCAACTGCATCCAGCTGAGGGCGGTGGCCTTCAGTATACTCTGCGCCCCCGCCAACCGGCGACGACGAACCAAGGGTCCGTCCGGGACTTTGTTCGACAGCCAGGTCTGTGGCATGAGGACAGACGTGGGCGCCCGCCGTTTTGACAAGGTCTGCCCCGTACTATGAGCGCAGGCGCCCGGGGTGTCGCTCTTAGCGTGGTCGGCACCGCCGGCGCATCACCCGAGGGTGCGAATATCCGTCGGCAGGAAGCAAGTCGTTGGAAGTGTCTCCTGCCCTGAACAGGACATCCCCTACCTCCGTCTTCCTCGTCTGCCCGTAGAGCTTGAGGATCTCGATCTGGTCTTCCCTCAGCGTCGGAGCCCTCGTACTGCGGATCTCTCCGATTCGATCGCTCATGGTGCGTCCTCATTGGTAGCCTGTTCCATCGCAAGCATAATGCCCCGTTCAGCAGGCCGACGCATCCCCCCTACAATCCGATATGTCGCCGTTGCTTGGGCGTCTCCCCTGCTCTTGCTCGTCCCTCGAAAAGTAGCCGGGAGATCTGCGCAGCCGCTAGCATGACCCTCGTCGGTCGTGTTCGGTAGTGCTCTGCCCGACCAAGTTAGGACCCTGGTCCCATGACAGCGGGATCCTTCCCCCTTAAGGTGTCTATGAGAAGATAGGGAGAAAAACAGGTGGATGGCGGAAGTGCAGGTCGTGGGCCCTCCCTCTATGCCGATCCTGCCCGAGCAGGAGTGAGAAACATAAACGTGCCCGCCGACAAAGAGCTTGCCCCTGAGCCCTTCTAGAGCGTTGTGGGGATGTACGCACCATGAGACCGGAAGAAGCGCGCGTCGGAACGAAAGTAAAGGTGTGTGAGCACCATCGGATCTCGGAGCGGCGGGGCATGGTCGGTAGGATTGTGGGCCGCTACGGGGGAGAAGAGTATGTAGCCGTCGATGTGTGCTTTCCGGACCGGCGGTATCGGCTGTTCTGGCCGGAGGACCTGGAGGAGATCTCCCCTCCCAGGCCTTGGTGGCGCTCACTGGTGGGTGGCCAAAGCAGGGGCAAGAGATGGAAGAGCTCATGTTTCCCAAGTTCGACTACTACCTCGACGAGTCGGACCCCGACATAGTGATCCTGCGCCGCCAGGACGGCTCGTTCGTGGCGGCCTTCAGCGCAAGTGGTGCCACCAAGGAGGGCATCGTCGAAGCCGCCAGGGAGGATTATTGGGCGCTCGTCCAGGCTCACGCCAACACGCCTACTCAGAAGATTCAGGAGCGCCTGAGCTCCTAACCTCACGACCTCGCCCATTCGGTTCTTCGACGTCAGGGCCGATCCGAACCCCAGGCTCAAGAGCGTGGGGTTGGCCTCCTTCGAGAGCTTGCATTGCTGACAGGGACGTCGAGGATGTCGGCCCAGTGATCGGAGATGTGAGCAGCTCGTGGATAACGAGGTTATCCACCTTTCATGCCGCGTGGGTCAACCACGCTGAAAGCCGCTGCTGCTATGAAGAATCGTTAAGATCGTCGCGTGGTGCCGCCCTGGTGAACATTCGAGTTGCTCCCGTACGTAAGAACAGTTAGCATGCGATCCGCCGGCGAAGAGAGTGATGAGCAGACCCACGCTTACCGGAAGAAAGGTGTACGCTGAGGAAGCGAAACCGGCCCGTGGAGCCGCCGGCCTACCGCGACAGGACGGCGGAGCGAGCGCCGACTTCCGCGTCCGGTGTGGCGACGGTAACCTCTGCTTTGAGAGCAGTGGCTATAGCTACCGCGGCGGCGGTGATGGCGGTGGCTGCGGCGGTGGTAGACGGTAACGCGGCGTAAAATGAAGCGGCACTTGACACGGGGGGCGTTCCGACCAACTGAGCAACTCAGGCGGCATAAGAAGGCGGGCGGACGCGCCTTCGCTCGACAGCGAAGCGGGACTGCGGGCCGCCTACGACGCTCTCGGCGGCGAACTCTACAGGATGGCCCACAGAGCATTGAACGATGATGGTCTGGCAGAGGAGGTGGTGCAGGAGACTTTCTTGCGGGCGTGGCGCGCCGCCGACCGCTACGACCCGCAGAGAAGCTCTCTGCGGACCTGGATGTTCGCTATCGCCCGCAACGTCACGATAGATCTGGCCCGGGCACGTTCGGCGCGCCCACAGCGGACGGGGCCGGAGGTGGAGCATACGCAAGAGGCGAAAGACACCACCGAGGAGTCCCTTCGCTCTTGGGAGATAGAGGAGGCGCTGCGGCACTTAGGCCCACACCACCGTCATGCGATAGTGGAGACCTACTATCGCGACAGGCCCTGCGCGGAGGTCGCCGCCGAGGCCGGTGTCCCGGTTGGCACCATGCGTAGCCGCCTCTACTACGGCCTGAAGGCGCTGCGCCTGGTGCTGGAGAAGAGGGAGTGGACCGGATGACTCCACCCGAAGAACATAACCGCTACCGGGAACAGATCGGCGCGTTCCTGCTCGGCAAGCTCGATGAGGGTGAGCGGACGGCCCTGCAGGAACACCTAAATAGCTGTCCCGTCTGCCAGGCGGAGGAGAGAGAACTGGAACCCGTGGTCGCTGCCCTCTCGTACGCCGCTCCCGACCGGATCAAAGATGACCCGCGGCCTCCCGGGGACCTCGAGGAGTCGACCCTCGCGCCGATCTTGGGGGAGATGCACCGCGCACGGCGACGTAGACGGCGGGTCCAGTGGTCGACGCTGGCCGCGGCGGCGATCTTCGTCCTCGTAATAGGCCTCGCCGGGTTCACCAGGCTTCTGGAGCCCGCAGTCCCTCTGGAGCCGCTCTCGTTCTCCAGGGTAGCGCCAGGCGTGGAGGTCGAGGGTCACCTGATCGCGCATGCCTGCGTCACCGAGATCAGGCTCCTCGTCTCCAGGTCGCAGGAAGGCCAGACTCACAGGGTCACGCTCGTAAGCAAGAACGGAGAACGGGTTGACTTGGGCACCTTCGTCGGCATAGGGGATAAGCCGTTGAAACGCACGTTCAAGACCAAGCTGTCGCGCGAGGACGCGACCAGGCTGGAGGTCCGCACGACGCCAGGCGGCGAGCTGGTATTCTTCGCCAAACTTCCCGAAAGGCCCAGGATCGCGGTCCGCGACTGGCCGCGGGATATCCTGCCGTGGGCCACGGGAGAGAACGGTCCCAAGTGTGCGGACAAACCGGGCGAAGCTTCGCCTGCGCCTGCTACGCCGGAGAAAACACAGCCCGACGGTTCCGGGGGCGTTCCGCCCTACATGGTAAGCCCGCCCGCGAGCGGCAACAATGGGTCTTCCCCGCGCGGCGACAAACCTGGAGCAGCGTCGCCTGGGACAGCGTCACCTGGGACAGCGTCACCTGGGACAGCGTCACCTGGGACAGCGTCACCTGGGACAGCGTCGCCTGGGGCAGCGCCGGAAGAAACCGAACCCCCTCGTAGTCCCCAAGGGCAACCCTCTTATGAGCAACGCCCTTATAAGTCACCCCCTCCCGAGCAACCGCCGGTATGCGACCAGTACGGATGTCAACCGTAAGCAGCCGCACCAGCTCCTCCGGGTCGGTCGTCTGGTGGCGCCCGCCATGGTGAACGTTCGGGGGCTCCCCTGCGTAATATCGGATAGCATGTCACGAACCGGCAAAGAGAGTGATGAGCAGACCCGCGCTTAGGAAGGGCCTTGCTGTTGGAAGGGCTGGGACCTAAAGTGACCGCAACCGAGGGCATGCCGGATGATCCTTACAGGTACGTCGAAGCGGCCAAAGCATGCCACGAGAGAATCGGAGTCAGGACGATCGCGGCCCCTGGAGGTTCGATGCGCCAACATCCCCTTGGCTTGGATACCCACTACAACCGGGGACCTCCCCTGGCGAGCATGTAGAGTCACTCTTGGGGTTGCACTTCGTCGATCCGACAGGATGACTTGACGGGAAAGGCTAGAGTGACTTACCTCTTTCCTGCCCCACCACACTTCCAAGAAGAAGGAGGGGTATCTTCATGAGGATACGTGCACTACTGATCTTGGCGATGACGTTACTGGGGGTGATGGCGCTGAGCGGGGCGGCGATTGCCGCGACCAAGACCTGCTCCGCCAACCCTTGCGTGGGCACCAACGGGGCCGACAAGCTCATAGGTAACGCCACCAAGAATGAGATCTACGGTCTCCGGGGCGCGGACTACATCGCCGGCAAGCCAAGGGCCGACGAGCTCTACGGCAACCGGGGCCAGGATGAGGTGCGCGCCGGCAACGGCAGGGACCGCGTGTTCGGCGGCCGGGGAGAAGACCAGCTCTACGGCGGCAGCGGAAACGACACGATGAACGCCCAGGATGGTTACAAAGACAACGTCAACTGCGGCCTGGGCACCGACACGGCCTACGTCGACAAGCGCGACCTCGTCAACGAAGACTGCGAGAACGTCTTCGGCGCAGGAGGCCAAGAGCCCGGCCCAGGCATGGACAAGGTCTCCGGCAAGGGGGAGCTGGGGAGCGCCTACGGCTCTCCGCGCTTGCGGGTAAACGCCGAGTCGGCGGGGGCAAACCCCGACAACGCGCAGGGAACGTTCTCCATCACCTATCCCGGCGATCCGGACGTCGCCCGCGACAACACCTACATCCGGGGGCCTATCCTTTGCCTGGCCGTCAGCGGCAACGAGGCTCGGCTGGTCGGTCGGATCGGGTCGGCGAGCGGACCGAGGGCCGAGCAACGGCACCTTCGAGAAGGGTGAGTACGTGCGCATAGGCATCTTGGACAATGCCACCAATGACAAGGCCAACTTCTCACCGGGCGAGCAGACGTTTACCTCATGCAACGGTGAGACTCCGAATTTGGATGTCTTGGAGGGCAACTTTGTCGTTGAGGAGGATGTCTAGGGCGGCCACCAGGAAGGGGGAAATAATGCGTATACGACGCCAGCCCTGGCGTTCTTGAAAGCAGCCGAGCGGTAAGCTGCGCGGTAGGGCCATTGCCTTATTAGACGGGCGGGCACTCCAAAGCGAGTTCTCCGCCCGTCGCGTTGCTGCCGGTGGGCTTCACCGAGTGCAAGAAGATAGCGGCCATAGCCCAGGCGTGGAACACGACGGTGGTCCCGCACGTCTGGGGCACGGGCATCGGGCTCGCGGCCTCTTTACAATTCATGGCCACGCTTCCTCCCACGCCGCTATCCCTGAATCCGGAGGAGCCGATGCTCGAGTACGACCGGTCGTCACATCCCTTCCGAGAAGACCTTATAGGAGGTGCGATCCGCATGGTGGAAGGGAAGGTGGCAATCCCGCAGGCGCCAGGTATCGGAGTCGAGATCGACCGTGACATACTCGACCGAAACAGTCGCCAACCATACTAACTACACGCCGGCAATCTCGTAGTGAGGTCCGGTACGCAAACCGTCTGGGAGCATCAGGCCTGACCGGCTGATGGAGGCTCCGGCGATCGGGCGCGCTTCGTCCATCCCCGTTCGACGGCGTAGAGCGCTAGTTGGGTGCGATCCCTGAGAGCCAGCTTCCTGAGGATCTTCGAGATGTGGTTCTTGACGGTTCCTTCGGTGATGTAGAGGCGAAGGGATATCTCCCGGTTGGTAGCGCCCGCGCCCACGAGCTTCGCGACCTCCACCTCCCGCCCAGAGAGAACGTCGTCTTCGGGGCGCGGGGTGCGCTCGAGGGGGTCTGTCATCCGGCGCAGTTCGGAGATAACACGGGCCGCGATCTGTCCGCCCAGGACGGTCTCGTCCCTACTCGCCTTCTCTATGGCCGAGACCAACTCCTCGGGCGGGGTGTCCTTCAGGAGGTAGCCTTTTGCGCCGGCCTTCAAACCCCCAAAGACGTACTCGTCGTCGTCGAAGGTGGTGAGCACGATGGCTGCCACCCGCGGATGCTCCTCTGAGAGGCGTCTTATGAGCTCGATGCCGTCCATCTTTGGCATCCGGGCGTCCACCAGGGCCACCTCGGGCTTCGTCTGGGGGATGAGACGCAGCGCCTCCGCACCGTCGGCGGCCTCGCCTACGACATCGATGCCTTCCTCGACCTCCAAGAGCTTCCTCAAGCCCCGGCGCATGAGAACCTGGTCGTCCACCAGAAAGACACGGATGGACTTTTCTCTCATCGCGCCTCCACAGGCAGCTCCAGCCGCAGCGCGAAGCCTCCTTCAGGAGTGTTGCCCGCGCTCAGGACGCCTCCCAGGGCCGCCGCCCTTTCACCGAGCGTGGCGAGCCCGAAGCCCTCCTCCGCAGCTTCCTCCGGCACGCCTTCTCCGTCGTCTGCCACCGTGAGGCTCACGCTCTCCGCCCCGAAGGTCAGCAACGCCGCCACCCGGCGGGCGCTGGAGTGCTTGAGGACGTTGGTCAGACCTTCTTGCAGGGCGCGGTAGAGGACCAACTCGGCTGCGCCCGAGAGCTCCCTTTCGGAGCCTTCGACCGCGAATCGCACATCGAGGCCCGTGCCCTCGAAGGAACGGGCCAGCGCGGCCATGGCCTCAGGAGAGGCCCTATCTTCGAGTGCGAGCGGCTTGAGCGCACGCACCCAGCGTCTGACCTCCGATAGCGCCTCCCGGGTCAGGCTCCTGGCTTCCTCGACCTCTGCCCAGGCTGCCTCGGGCCTCTTCTCCCTGAACCTCTGGGCGTTCTGCAAACCCACGTTGATCACGGTCAGGTAGTGGCCCAGGGAGTCGTGCATCTCCCGAGACATCCGGGCTCGCTCCTCGCTAACGGTCAACTCCTTGACCCTTTCGGCGTAGCGCTCCAGTTCGGCGTGGGCCGCCTCGAGCTCACCGAGCAAGTCCTCGGTCTCCTCCCGGCGCCGCCTCGCCTCCACCATGGCCGCGCAGATGCCGATCGCAAACGCCGCCAGTACCGCCAGCCCGGCGGTGTCCCTGAAGGCGTCCCCCACGTCACTCCCGGGATACGGGAAGGTCCAGATGCTGACGAACGAGATCGCGAGGGGCGCCGCGGCGTAAGCGATGCTTCCCCTGATCCCGAACAAGTACGTCGCGTTGGCGAACACGAACGGGAAGATGAGGACGAACCAGCCACCGTCCGTGAAGAGGAAGATCAGGGCGAACAAAACCAGCATGAAGGCGGGCGCCAGCAGCTTCCTCCAGCGACTCGTCCGCGGGTCCCAGGGTAGCGCCAGCCACAAGGCCGCCAAAACACCCATAGCCAGCGTGAACGCCACCGGCCCGAACCGCAGTTTCACATCGTCGATGAAGTAGCCGGAAACGTGGAAGACGTATGTGACGAACAACGAACCCCAGAAGAGGAAGTTGAGGATCGCCGGGCGGTACGGATCCCCGGCGAACGCTAGAGCGAGCAACTCCCGCCCCCGCTGGAGCAGCTTGCCCAACCTGCCGTCCGAGGTGTAAGTGGCCATACACCAACTCTAGCGCCATTTCCGGCGCCGGTCATCTCCCGAGCGTCATACTTCATACTCGTTAAGTCATGTGCCGATAGTAACATCATCGTATGGCGCAAGTAACACTGCCCGGTGGCGCAACGTTACCTCAGGAGTGCTCGTAAACGTGCCCCGAATCTATCTCGCGGCAGATTCGGAAGCGACGGCGCGAAGCTAACCTTGATGACATGAGATACCAGAGCGGCAAGCGCGCGAAGCCAACGAAACGCAAAGTAAGAGTCAGGGGTCTTGTCCATCGGAGCTCAGGCGATAGGCACAAGATGAAAGGGTCGCCGATGGTCGGCTACATGAGCCTCGAAGAGCAGGTGAATAAGGACTACAGTTTGGCGCGCCGTAAGGCATTGCTCGGACGAATCGGTACTCGTCTGCGAAGAGGCAATGCTTCTGATGGGCTGCTCTGCTTCGATGATGTCGGAAAGATCCCCGGAGCAGTGGGGCGAATCCACCGGGGCATGAGGACGGTTCCGGTAGTGCAGATAGGAGGCAGCGTTGGCCGGTGTTCTGAGTTCGACCGAGACTTCTTGCCTGCCAAGGCGAGCGTGAAAGAAAGGTGGAAGCGCATAGACCGGGCCTTCCACCGGGGTGAGCAGCTACCTCCCGTGAGCCTCTACAAAGTCGGCGGCTTCTACTTCGTCTTGGACGGCCACCACCGCGTCTCTGTAGCCCACTATCACGGCGTCGAGTGGATGGACGGCGATGTAACTGAGTTTGGTATCCCGCCGCCACTGGAGCCGGCCCATACGGTCGAGGAACCGAAGATGCACGAGATCGAGGCGCGCTGGTGAACGTAGATGCCGTACGTCCGACACTATGCTCCGCTGTTGGGCGAACGTGCTACGAATGGACCATGAACAGGTTCAAGTAGGTCCCACCCAGGACCAGCACGGACAATGAAATGATAAGGAGAATGCCTTATGGGCGAAGATAGAGTTACGGCTAAACCGGTTACGGTGGTTTCATCAACGGCGGCGCGCCTGTCATTCGCCGGTGCCGCCACGTTCGTGCTTCTACTTGCCATGCTACACCTCATCAAACCGGAACTCGATCCTTCGTGGCATTTCATCAGCGAGTATGCGATCGGGCGATACGGTTGGATCATGGTGCTCGCCTTTCTTTCACTGGCGCTTAGCTATGTTAGCTTGTTCTTGGCGCTCCGCTCACAACTACAGACCATCACCGGCCGCACCGGTCTGGCCTTGCTGCTGGTGAGCGCCCTCGGTCTGATCATTGGGGCCGT
Source organism: uncultured Rubrobacteraceae bacterium (assembly GCA_963811295.1). Taxonomy (GTDB): domain Bacteria; phylum Actinomycetota; class Rubrobacteria; order Rubrobacterales; family Rubrobacteraceae; genus Rubrobacter_D. Next base: position 93,907 of record CAWEQZ010000039.1, read on the forward strand.
ATTTACCACCGATCCCATAACGGCGACCGGGGACGCGGTCACGACCGAAGGCACTCTACACAACCTGGGCGGGACGGTCGGTCTCGCCATGCCCCTCGCCGCCGCGCTCGTTGGCTGGAAACTGGTCCGTAGCCCTGCATGGGTTTCGGCAAAGCGGCCGCTCTTGTGGGCTACCGGCCTGGCCGTGGTCGCCTTCCTCGTGTCTTTCGCGTCTGTAGGCGTCATGGTCTCGCAAAGCAGCGGCACGTTCGGACCCGACGTGCTGGTGGGATGGCCCAACCGGATCGAGATTGTGGTCTATAGCCTGTGGGTGATGGTGGTATCCCGGCAGGCTATCCGGTTGAGCGCACAACAACCGCACTCTGTCGCGCCGGCACGCAGAGTGGCACCCGATCCTGTTACCGGTGATGTGAACAGACGGAAGGAGAACGGTCCATGAACAAAGCAACCTCGAGAGACGGCACCACCATCGCCTTCGACCGATACGGAGACGGGCCGCCGGTCGTCGTGGTGGGCGGGCAACTCTGCGACCGGGGGCTTATCCGCCCGACCTCCAAGGAACTGGCTAAGCAATTCACCGTATTCAACTACGACCGCCGGGGAAGGGGCGACAGCGGCGACACCGCGCCGTACGCCATCGAACGCGAGATCGAGGATTTGGAGGCTCTTATTGCCGAAGCCGGGGGAACGGCATCGGTGTACGCCCATTCATCCGGAGCCGGCCTCGCCCTGCACGCGGCGGCGGCCGGCCTGCCCATCTTGAGGCTCGTACTGCACGAGCCGCCCTACACGCCCGATGGCGCCGAGGAGGAGCGGCAGATCGCGCGGGAGATCGGAGAGAGACACAGAGCCCTTCTGGCGGAGAATCGCCGGGGCGACGCGGTCGAGCTGGTCATGACGACGGTGGGGATGCCGCGGGAGATGGTCGAAGTGATGCGCCAGACCCCCAGATGGGCGGAGCTGGAGGCGATGGCGCCCACGATCGTATACGACTCGGAGATCATGGGCGACATCGGCACCGGCGGCACCGTGCCAGCCGACCTCCTCGGCCGCGTGACGACGGAGTCCCTCGTCCTGGTCGGCGGGGCGAGCCCGGAATGGATGATCGCCGTGGGCAGGCGGGTCGCGGACGCCCTACCCAACGGGCGGCACCGTGTCCTGGAGGGCCAGGAACATGTCGTACCCCCCGAGGTGCTCGTGCCGGTGGTGGCCGGGTTCTTCGCGGACTAGAAACCGACCCTGAGAACACGCTGACCACGACAAAGCAGAAGAACGAAGAAACATGAAAGGCTTGACTCATGAGAGGAATAAATTACCTGGCGGTCGTTGCGGCAGCGGTGGCGGCGTTCGTGGCGAGTTCGGCATGGTACGCCGTGTTCGGCAAGGCAACGATGGAGCTGAGTGGCGTAGGCCCGGCCGCGGCGGCCACTATGGCCAACCCAGCGTGGACGGCGCTGTTCGTGGTTGCCCAGAGCCTCGTCGTTGCCTTCATGCTCTCGTACTTCGTCGCGCGTCTCGGTATCGCCGGCCTGAAGGACGCCGTGCGACTAGGCGCCTTGGTCTGGATCTTCCCCACCATGATCCTTCTGGGCTCCGTCGTTCACGAGCATGTGCCATGGATGCTTGCCACCATCCATGCCGGGGATTGGCTCGTAAAGCTACTGCTCATGGCCGTCATCCTCGGCGCTTGGCGTGGAAGACCAAGAGAGGCGAAAGGAAGCAGGTGAAGCGCTCGTGGACCCGAGAAACCCGCGATGCTCAAGGACTTGCACGCCGCCCTGCGCTCGTACCGGGGTGAGCTGACGATGGTGGTAATGCGTCCGCCACGAAGAACGAAAGTAGGGCTATGATCGGCGAGGCGCCCATGGCCGGGAGGAGAGAGTGGATGGGGCTCGCGGTGATCGCCCTCCCATGCCTGCTCTACTCGATGGACCTGACCGTGCTGGAGCTGGCGGTGCCGAAGCTCAGCGCCGACCTGAAGCCCTCGAGCTCCCAGCTGCTGTGGATCATGGACGTCTACGGCTTCCTTCTCGCCGGGTTCCTGCTTACGATGGGCACTTTGGGCGACCGCATCGGCCGCCGGCGGCTGCTGCTGATCGGCGCTGCCGCCTTCGGTGTGGCCTCGGTGCTCGCCGCTTTCTCGACCAGCGCCGAGATGCTCATCGCAACCCGAGCCCTCCTCGGTGTCGCAGGGGCCACGCTTGCGCCCTCCACCCTCTCCCTGATCCGAAACATGTTCGTGAACACCGAGCAGCGCGCCTTCGCCATCGGCGTATGGGCGACCAGCTTCGCGGTCGGAACCGCCATCGGACCGCTTGCCGGCGGGTTTCTGTCGGAGTTCTTCTGGTGGGGATCGGTCTTCCTGCTGGCCGTGCCGGTGATGCTGCTGTTGCTCGTGCTGGGGCCGGTGCTGCTGCCGGAATACCGCGATCCCGGAGCTGGCAGGCTGGACCTGATCAGCGCCGCGATATCTCTGGTAGCCGTGGTGTTGATAGTCGATATAGGAGAAGCCTATGAAGTGGTCAGGTTACTTGAAGGTCGCGTCGGCTACCACCTTAATCTCACCACAAGCAATGCTTGGATCTCCGGGGGCCGGGGCGTGGAGGTCGAGGTACTTGGGTCCTCCGGAGAGCAACTCGTCTACCGTTCTGTAGCCTTGCAGCAAGGTGACGACCTGCCCGGTGCCGTCGGCTGAACCTACCAGTGACACGTCGGCATCTTGGTGGGTCTCTCCGCCGTGGGCATACTCGGGGCTCCCCGCCGACAGTAATTTGAAGTGTACTGTAACCGAAGCAGGCCGGCTGGCATCGGCGAACTTGGAGCCAGGCTCGCCACCCTGCCGGCCGTTCTCGCAGACGCCCTCGCGGATCTCCCCGAAGTACTCCGCTCCCGGTTTCGGCAGGCCCGAGACTTCGAGTGTGAGCTCGAGTCCCGCATCCCTTTCCCTGAAGGTTGCGATGCCGCTCGTAACGGAATCGCCCACAGGATCTAGCGCGACCTCGAAAACCTCGACATCCTTGGCGGGCGCCTCCTGCCAAACGGCTGTGGCGGGGGGCAAGCTCGTCAAGAATCCCGTGGCCACGAAGATGGCGAGCGCCAGAACGAGCTCGGCCCCAACCAGGCGGCCGAACGGTCCGCGGCCCCGCAGGAAGTAGTTTGTCCCGCCGATCCCGAGTAACAGCACCAGCAGCCCCAACTTCGTGAGGAGAGCGCGCCCGTAGGGGGTGCCGACCAACGCCGCGGGGTCGGGCACGTGGAGCAGTATGGCGTAGAGGCCCGTGGCGGCAAGGATCAGGACGGCGGTTGTGGCCGCGCTCGAGAAGCGGCGCACCGTACGCTCGCGCAGCTTGGCGCGCCGGTCAGCGGGCAGGGCGTCCAGCGGCCCGGAGAAGAACACCAACAAGAGACAAAGCAAGCCGCCCGTCCAGACCGTTGCCGCCGCGACATGCAGCCAGTCGGTCAGGAAGGGCAGGAAGCGTCCCTCGGCGGCGGCGTGGCTCAACAGGGTCAAGGTCATGAGCAGCAGGGCGGCAGTGGCCATCGCCGACCACCAGTAAATTCTCCGTCCCGACCTGGCGGCCGCGGTGACGAGGGCGGCGGTCAGCAGGGCGAAGCCGAAGCGTCCCAGCCAGACGTTCCCCACCCTCGTTTCCAACAACGTTTCTCGCAGTATCATGGGGCTGAAGGACTCGCCGGAAGCGAGGGTGGCGTACGCGGACAATTCGGCGAGGCCAGCGATGGCGAGCACGTAAAGCAGCACCCACGCCAACAGACCGAAAGATCTGACGGCGGCCCGGCCGACTTCGGCGTCTTTGCTGGTCGGGAGCCAGACCAGGGCCACGAACGGCGCCAGCCCGGCGAGCAGCACAGTCGCCGCCAGAGCCATCCCATGCTCGATGCCACCCAAGACTCCGGACGATGCTCCCCCTGAGTGTGCTCCGCTGTGAGCGCCCTGCGCGTACGCGAAGTCTACGAAGCAAGCCAGCGCAAGTCCCGTGACGGCCGTTAGTGCTAGGACGTTACCCAGGTGTCTCATGAGGCTAGCGTTCACGGTGTTGAAGCCCCCTCGGCTTCGTCGCCGCGGTCATTGTATCCCTCGAGACTGGCGGTGTCGCAGCCACCTGGCCACCATCAGCGCCAGCGCGAGGAGGCCGAGAACCCCGAAGGTCAGAGCACCGTAAACCAACGTTTGATCCAACCCGCCTGCCTTCTGTGGTCCCACCCGTTCTGGCTCCCCCCCGGCCGCAGGTTGTGCCTCCGGCTGTCCAGTGTTCTTCGCCCCACTCCTCGAGCCTCCATCGGCCGCGCTGGCTTCGGGGGTTACGTTGAAGGCGTACGCGTCCTCGACGACGTGGCCGTCCACGGAGGTGACGCGCCACTCCACCCGGTAGGAGCCTTGGGGCAAATCTTCCAGGCCCGCGAGCAAGACCCTGGCGTCCTCGGGATCCACACGCGCATCGTCCTCGTCAACGCGCTCGCCCTCGGCGTCGAAAACCCGGACCGGATCGAACTCTGCGTCCACCGGCTCGCTGAACCGAAGCCGCACTTGTTCGGGGGGTTCCACCAGGCTCGCCCCGGAGGCGGGGCTTTCCCGCAGTAGCCTGGCGTGGGCCAGCGCGGGCGAGCACCACACTGCCAGCCAAAAGACCGCGAGCATCAAGGTAAGCTCCACCCTGGGCCGGGTCAGTGCTCGCACAGCTCCGCCCACGCTAACATGCCCGATCACACGCGCCTAAGGAGCAGCACAGTCATCGCCCAACGCGCCATTGAGGACGTCCTTCTAAGGATCCATGTGGTCGAGTCCGGTACCGAAAAGTGTCTGCCTGGCGGCCTCACGACCTGTGATGCTCGGATTGTGATGCCGACTCTGGTAACCATGGACGCACCTCCTGCTTGTTACGGATATCTTAGCTTAGGAAGGGTTGAGCAGTATCTCTACGACGCCCTCAGGCTTCCTCGCTTTACCAGAGACAGGCAGCAGTTGGCCAAGACGATGGCGCACAGCATCAAGGTGACGTGGAAACCGTCTCCCATCCTCAGCCACTCGATGGAGATGCCTAGCGCACAGGCCGCCTCCGAGATCGGGTGGATGGACTCCTACGGATAGGATAGAGGCGGAGGGGCATAGCTCCTCGCCCGCGCTCAGTGTCCGGTGCGTATCTTCTTGAGCACTTTTGCGAAGGCCTCGTTTTCCGCGATGAGCTGGTCGCGCGCCTGCTCTTGGGCTTCGATGCCCTGCTCCCTGTATGCCTCGTTGAAGTGCGGTTCGAGGACCGTCCACCAGCCGTAGTTCAGCTGCGCCCACTCCATCGGACACAGGGGGGCGCGGCTCTCCGGCAAGTACCCTTCATCGACCAGGGGACCCTGCCACTTCTGCGGGTCGCTCCCCTCCAGCAGGCAGAGGAAGTTGTAGACCCGCTGTTGGGTGATGGGATGATCGCTTGCGAACTGCTCCATGGTCGGATCGCCTTGCATCCTCGCGAACTCGTCGAAGAACATCGCGGCCGCTATCACCGGATCCGATCCCTCCTCGTTCACGTTGTAGAATGACGCGAACCCGTCGGCGGCGTCCTGCAGGACACTTACCTGAACGTCGTCGAGGCGCGGGAGCATCTCTGGCCTGACCCGGATTCCTCCTACCCACGTACGGGACAGCTAGGGTTGAGCATGCGCAGACCAACAGCCGCCCTCGGATGCCCAGTGTTCTTCGGGGTGGGTCCGGGCGCACTTGTGGGGCTTGACCCGTCATCGTTGTCGGGCCAAGAGCTCCCGGCGAGGAAGCACGATCCGCACCACTGGGCGCTCTACGTCCTTATCGAATCTATGGGCGCAATATTCTCTCTGTGAGAAAATGGTGGCATGACCCAACGGTGACATATAATGCACCGAAGCAGAAGATCTGACCT
>CAWEQZ010000040.1:0-32144 GCA_963811295.1 uncultured Rubrobacteraceae bacterium
TGTCATCGACTTTTTCCTCGTCGTACTCCATATCTCAGGCCAAAGTCTATCGCGCTCACCCGCCCTCGTGGCAGACGAGACCGGTTGCGAGCCGATTCGTTGTAGAAGCGAAACCAACGACGCGTCGAGCGGTGTCTTTCACGGCTTCCATTCCCTGTGCCTTTAGCACAGCAATAGGCCTACCCGCGTACGAGGTACTGTTTGTCGATGGACGCAACAAGAGAGTAAGTGGTGTCGACCATGTTGCCCACGTATAACCCTCCCGCCTGCGTCAACAGCTGATAGGCATCCAACCGCGAGAACCCGTACTCGTCTTCGAGCCAGCCGATGAGCTCTGTGTAGGCTATACGGGCTGCATCCTCCATCGGCCGCGCACTACCGACTATCATTAGCCTATCTTCGGATTCGATGCGGGGCCACTCTATACCCCCGCTCTTGATAATCTCAAACGAGACTGTCACCCTGCTCGTAATCTCCAACGCTACGCCGCAAAGCTCACCCTGGCCCTGCCGCGCGTGGCAGTCCCCAGTGTAGAAAAGTGCCCCCTCGTTCCACACGGGCAGGTAGACTGTGTTTCCCGGTCGCACGTCAGGTACGTCCATGTTGCCCCCGAAAGGACCAGGCGAGAGAGCCGAGATAGCCTCCAGGTCGGGAGCTACCGCGATCGTCCCAACGAAGGGTTCCCACGGTAGCCGGACCCCAATGTCTTCATTCAGCAGGTATCGGCCTCCATCATCTTCGTGAAGGTTCCACACGTAGACCTTCTCGGGGAGCGCCTCCTGCAGGGTGCGCGTGAGGGGAGTAGAAGTCAAGCCGCCGAAGTACGGGACATAGCAACTCACGGCGTAGTCCCGGTTCGGCTCGATGTCCTCCATCTGCACAGCCAAGGTGTCCCCTGGCTCTGCCCCCTCCACAAATATGGGACCGGTCTGAGGGTTGAGGAACTTGGCGGTAGCGAGCGCCTGGCTGGGCAAGTCCTCGGTGGTTTTGATCCGGCTCTCAAAGGCGTCCTCGGTATGAATGACAACCCTTTGCCCAGGCTTGACGCGAGCCACTGGCTCTCGGTAGGGATTGAAGACGTAACTGTAATCCTCAGGAACTACCTCCACCAGATCGCCCGTGGACTTCTCCACCGTAGCCTCCTTTGCTGCTAGTTCAAACTCGAACTAGAGCTTACTCGATCATGTTGCCGACCTTATGGCACCCCGCCCGGCGAACTCTAGAGTCTGTTATGAACTCGATTAGAAACGGCTTAGGAATGCGGGAAACGCAGATCGTGAAGGAACCGACCCGACCGTGGAAACCGCATTTCTATGCGATTTTCGCCCAAGTTCATAACACGCTCTAAGGCCCAATGGAAAGGAGAATTGGCCATGGATCAGTCTAGCACTATCACGGCCGGCCTGGACCTCGGGGATCGCTACGGCCAACTGTGCCTGATCGACGCCGAAAGCGGCGATGTGATCGAGGAGGGTAGGATCCCTACCAACCCCAAGGCCCTCCAGCGACGTTTCTCCGGCTCTCAGCCGATGCGCGTGGCTACCGAGGTCGGCACTCACTCGCCTTGGGGGTAAGCCGGCTGCTACCCTAGAGCGTTCTGTGGCTCAACGCCCAACCAAAGACGTCTAGAGAGCGATCTGTATGAGGGCGGGCTCCTCTCTTGGAGAAACCCCGCCCTCATACACCTTTGGGAGCTGCGCTTAGGCGAGTCTTTAGAATCCCCCTTCCCTGCGCTCGAGTGAATAGAACCTTTAGTTTCTGGGCTCGCAGGCCGCGCCGTTCGTATGCTAGATAACATGGGCACATACCCTTCTAGAGAGACCTCAACGACAAAGGAGTGGCTGATCGTGAGCGAATCTAGCGGCGTAGCGCAGACCCGAGAACAGAGCACTCAGACGTTCTTCGATCGGTTCGCCGGTCGGTGCGCCAACTTCGTCAGCAGGGCCCCTTTCTTCACCTTCTGCGTGCTGTTAGTGGTGCTGTGGGCTCCTACTTACTTCCTGGTTGGCAACTTCGATACTTACCAGCTCATCATCAACACTCCGACCACGATCATCACCTTCTTGCTGGTGGCGCTCTTGCAGAACACGCAGAAGCGCAACGAGCAGGCCCTCCAGCGAAAGCTCGACGCCTTAGCCGACGGCCTGGCCGACCTGATGGAGCACTTCGCCACCGACGACCCCGGCCGGCAGGCGGCTAAGGAGGACCTTTCGGGCGACATCGAGGACCTAAGGGCAGCGGTAGGCCTCGAAGAGCAGATTTGAGGTTTGTTGATGTTACGAAGGTTCGGGAGAGCGGGTAGGGTGAATGATATAACTGAACGCTCCCTGGGAAGGAGTAGTATGTGTGCCAGTGACGTGAAGTTCGTCAAATTCCGCGACTTGAAGGACGACTACAGGTGGAGGCTTAGCTCCGCCTCAGGAAAGACGCTAGAGTACTCTGATCGAAGCCACGGCCATAAGGGTGAGTGCGAGCAGGATGTGTATCGCATCAAAGAGAATCGCTATCCTTATGCGAAGGTGCGCGACGTGGCGATTGGGTGAATAGCACTCAGGGCCCGCTCCTAACGAAGCTGCCCCACGAGCGCTGGCGGAGTAGGCATTTTCCAGCGGGTATCGAGTGTTGGTCGCGGGGATGACACAGAATGTTAACCAAGAGTTTTCGCTCCTGTAACCAGCAGCCCCGATCCAAAGTGCTAGGCTGCTCTGATGCGAGCGCGGTGGCTCCAGTCCTCCCAGACGCGCTCGCGTCTTCTGTTCATAGCCCCGGGCGATAGCACATCTTGATACCTGCTTAGCTCCCACCCGGGACTTGAGCTTCTTGTTATTGCGCTCTCTCCACGTTGCGCGCGATAATGCGTGGTGCGACCATTCGACCCCCAGTGGGGCGGGCACAACGCGCCGCAAAGTACAGCTTTGCGGCCGGCCACCCGGCTACCGCGCCGGATCACGCGCTTGACGTCGGGCTTGGAGCTTATGGCGACCATCACCTGCTCGTGCTCTGCGGTCTTGCCGTCCGCGCGGCGCCTGGCAGTGTAACGAGCCTCAAGGTCGCGGGCTGTCTCGTGCAGGGAGAGCTCACGCAGGACCGAAGGATTCTCCTCAGTGAAGAAGTTCTGTAGCGCCCGCTCTATGCGCTCTGGAGGATAGATCAGGCCGCTTCGCGGCCGTTCACGCAGAGCGTCCACGGGCAGGTCCACGTTGATGAGCTCTGCTTCGCGAACGACGCGGTCCGGCAGCGTCTCCCTGACCTTCACCTCGGTTGCCTTCTCTACGAACTCGTTGATGGACTCCAGGTGCTGGATGTTGAGCGTGGAGATAACGTTTATGCCGGCGGCCAGGATCTCCTCCACGTCCTGGTAACGCTTGCGGTTCTTGCAGCCTGATGATGCGGTCAAGGTCCTCTTCGCCCGTAACAGGCGGTTGTCAAGCCTCCCAACTACCCTTCTATTCACCACAGTGAGTGGAAGAGTCCTTCTTCGAAGTTCGCGTTATCTGCCGCCGACGTGTACGGCGGGGCGCCGCCTGGCGTCCGGCTCGGCTTCCCGCAGGACCTCATGGGTGACCGGGGCTGTGTCCCCCTCCCCGAAGAGGAGGAAGCGGAACAGATAGACGATGGGGTTGCCCTCCGTCCACCCGAAGTAGCAGTGCGGCGTCTTGCCGGTCGTGTCGCGGAGGTGGAGCATCAGGGCGGCGATGGCGTTGGGCACCACCGAGCTCTTGGCGCGCAGCACCTTGTAGCTATCGACCTCTACGCCTCTTACCTCCAGTACGTCCTCGAACTCCGAGGCGTCCTCCACGTCGATCTCGAGGAAGAGGATGGGGACATCCGCCGGGATGTGGTTGTCTTCGCGCTGCTCCCTCTCCTTCAGGCTGTACTCTCGCTCGTCACCCGCCTGGCGCCGGTTGGCGACGAGGTGGATCTCACCCTTGTGGCTCGCCTCATCTATGAACTTCTGAGCCGTTTCATCCACCTCTATCCTCGCCTGGCGCAGCTCGAGCGAGCGGTACACCCGCGAGACCAGCGAGGTGAAGATCATCGCTGCGATGAAGAACAAGGCGATTATGATGCCGTCGGGTCTTTGTATCTCGTTCGCGACGAGGGCATAGATGAACACGACCGTGACCAGCCCGAACCCGAGTGTCCATACCCTGGAGCCCCTGCGCCGGGAGGAAAGCGTAACAGCGAAGGCAGCCGAGGTCATCATCGCCAGGACGCCTGTGGCGTAGGCTCCTGCCTGGGCATCCACCTCGGCTGCAAAGATGATGGTGACCACCACGGATATGGCGGTGTAGACGATCACGAGCGGACGGATCGCTCGCGCCCATTGTGGAGCCATGCCGTAGCGGGGCAGGTAGCGGGGAACGATGTTGAGCAGCCCGGCCATAGCAGAAGCTCCAGCGAACGCGAGGATCAGGATCGTTGAGATATCGTAGGCTGTGCCGAACACATCCCCCAGCTGTCGGTGCGCGAGGTAGGCCAGTGCCCTCCCGTTGGCGCTGCCACCTTCTTCGAACTCCTCGTGGGGGATCAGTAAGGTAGTCACGAAGCTGGTGGTGACCAGGTAGAAGCTCATGATCAGGGCTGCTACGGTGAGCATCTTGCGCGTGTTGCGGATACGACCTGCGGGGCGCTCAGGATCGTCGTCGGGATCGCCGCGCACCAGCGGCATCATGCCCACGCCGGTCTCGAAGCCCGAGAGCCCCAGAGCCAGGCGCGGGAACACCAGCAGCGAGGCACCGATCATCAGCAGGGGGTTGCCGTAGTTGGAGAACAGCGCATCGCTCCAATCGGTGACGTCCTGAGGATGCATTGTGATCTCGTAGAAACCGGCGGCCACGACGACGAGGTTCAGCAGCAGGTAGACACCGACGATCAAGACCGCTATGCCGATGGCCTCCCTGAAGCCCTTGAGGAAGATCGCTCCCAACACCGCTAAAAGAGCTAGGGTGATGACTACCTCTTGGCCGTGCAAGAAGGAGGGCACCAGCGGGTTCTCGGCGACGTGGACTGCGGCGTCCGCGGCAGAGAGCGTGATCGTGACCAGCCATCCCGTCGCCACGAATCCCAAGAGTACCAGCACGAAGAGTTTGCCCTTCCAGAACGAGAGCAGGCGTTCGAGCATGACGATCGAGCCCTGGCCGTGCGGGCTCTCTTCGGCGACACGCCTGTACATCGGCAGGGCCCCGAAGAGAGTCAGCAGAACGATAAAGAGGGTAGCTATGGGAGAGAGCGCCCCCGCCGCCAGCGCCGCGATGCCTGGAATGTAGCCTAGAGTGGAGAAGTAGTCCACGCCCTGTGAGGCAGACGACCTGCCACCATGGGTGTTGCTCGGATCTGCCCTCTTTTGCCTCAGGACCAGGCACGTCCTCGACGACGTCTTCGAGCAGCCAGCGCGTCAAACGATCTACAGGACGCTTCGATGCTGGCGTCGTATCTGCCACTATGATCCCCTCGCCAACGGGTGAGGGCAACGGGAGAAACGCGCCCGCAGGGACCATCGCTTGGACACCAGACCTCCTTCTTCTGCGCCTACGGGGTTAGCTGTCGGGTTCGGGCCGAAAGAGTTAAGCCCTACGCTAGAGCTGGGCGAAGCCAGCTAGCGATTCACCCCGCGGACCATACATCTGGTCCGTGTGGGTCCCCCGCCCTCCGGCGCCACCCGGAGGCTCGGCGGCATGGCACTTCTGTTGTCACCACGCTGTATACGCCCCTAGCGCCTGCTTGTCAACGAGCCAGACTACCGACCTTTTCACCTGAGTTCGTGTAAGCTCGACTTTGGCCATTTGACAGAGAAAGGGATAGATACGCTCCTTACCCATCCGCTCAAAATGAGGTGAGCGAGGTGCGTGCCTTGCTCTGATCGTCGAAGGTCGCAACGCTCTGAACTTCTCGGCCCGGTAGCGCTCCACCAGTTGCCCGATCACCGTCTTGATCCTGCGACGCTTTCGCACTAAAAAGCGGGGCCAGGGCTCCTTCTCCCGCTTTTTGGACTTGTAGGGCGCCAGCAGGTCCAAACCCCGCTCGCCGAGCTGCTCGGTGAACTGTGGGCTGAAGTAGACGTAGAGGCCCTTCGGGCGGACTCGAACTGCTGATCTGCTCGTTACGAGTGCAGCGCTGTGGTAAAGGTGCACTGAGCACCCTGTGTTTCAGTAGGCACGGATCAGTTCCAACAACTGAGTCCTATCCCGTGCCAACGAGGCACGGAAGTGGAGTTGCCGGTATTTGTACTCTTGATCCGATGCCAGCGCAGCCAAACCTATCAGCCCTGCCGCCCAGAACAACACGTTGGGGGCGACTCTGGGGATCCAGATGAGGACCGACCACCTCCTCTCAGCAACGACGCTGTTTCACGGGGCCTTTAATAGGTTGGCAGCCAACGTTTCTATCCTCGGAGGTTTGGAAGCACACCTAGCACTCTTCCAGCTTCCTGTGCCCACTACTGCCAGTTCTTGGAGCTACGTCGTCTAGGCTCGTTTGCGCCTTCTCCAACGCGAGAAAGCCGCTATGAGTACCACCACGACGAGGGCCGCGAGCGCCAACTTTCCCGCCTTTGAGGAAGCGGCCAGCTCGGACGCGACTTCAGCCGGACGTCCCCCGTCGTCGCGCCCCATCCTGTCCAGGAGCATGACGGTCCCCGCATCCCCGTCAACGCGGATATTCTGTTCGCTACGGATGCGGCGGGTCGCAACCCCGGTCCCGAGCACGGCCGGGATACCGTACTCTCGCGCCACGATGGAGCTGTGGCTCAAGGGTCCGCCCACGTCCGTGACGACCGCGGAGGCCATGGCGAAGAGCGAGGTCCATGCCGGGGTGGTGATGGCCGCCACCAGCACCTCCCCTGGTCGCATCTGACCGAAGTCCCCTGGGCCGCCGAGCACGCGGGCGGCGGCCGTAACCTGACCTCCGCTAGCGGCTATGCCCTTGATGGTGTCACCCGTCTGGTCCTCGGATGCTGCCGGCATAAGACCTTCAAAGACCTTGAACCAGGTTCTCTTGGGGAGTAACTGCGGAGGCGTGACCCGCCTCTGTCCCCGCCAGAGCATCTTGCGCTGCTCCACGGGGTCAGCCAAGGTTGCGAGTTGCGTCTCGCCCGCGTCCAATGACCCGGCCCTGTCCTCTAGCTCGTCCCAGCGCAGCCAGAACACATCTGCAGGTATTTCCAAGGCTCCGGCCTCTACCAGGCGGCGGCCCAGCTCGAGGAGCATCCCGCGCATCAGGGGCCAAGCCAGACCCGTATCGGCCAGGGCGTCCTCGCGCACTGGAGCCGCGGCCTGCGCCCACCTGAGTAGCCAACCGATGAGCCTTCCTCGCGCAGGGTCCAGACGCTCCAGTAAAGCCCTCGTGGCTTCCTCGCGGCGCCTGACCATCGTTCGCTGGCGCTGGTGGGGGTTCTGTCCCTGGCCCCGTAAGTAGAATTTGAGCGTGTCGAAGAGGGGCGCAGGGTCGTCGGCCGGCACGGGGTTCACGAAGTCCAGGTTGTAGACGGCGTGCCCGTAGCGGTCCAGGTGAGTCTGGAATCGCGACCGCCAACCAGTCCACACCCTTTCGTCCATACCGGCGGGTGGTACTTCCATGCGCAGCAGTTGCAGCGCTCTCTGCGACGGTGTATCCAGGAGCGTGGCGGCGAGCTCGGGATGCTCGCCGCACCACATCGCCAGGTCGTATAGTGATTTCTCGGCCCGGATGGGCATGCTATCGAAGCCCAGAAGGAAGATCTGTCCCGGAGGATCCCCCTCTCGCCTGATGAACGGATCGTAAAAACCGGTGAACAACATCTCGCTGGTTGCCGCGATCGGGATGATGGTCTGTACCGAAGTGTAGTACTCCGTCCCTGCGTCCAGTAGCTCCCGCGCGCCCGCGAGGAGTCCGACTGCCGGCAGGTCTTCTGGCGGCTTGGCTTCCCACTCTTTCACAATCGTCGCGTAGCGGGGGTGAGAGAACTCGCGCCAGCGTTTTACACCGCTTGCCTTTCCCCTTCCGTACAGAGTCGGAAGAACCGCAAGAGCCTTGGCGCTGATCCTCAGGATGGCCGCCATCTTATAGTAATAGTAGGCGTACCCGTTGACCGTGGGGAATGCGAGCTCGCCCTCTCTGAGAGTGCCGGAACCGAGGAGCTCGTTCATGAGCTTGTCGAGAGAGCGGGGTACCGATCGGTTCGCCAGGTCGGCGAACAACGGCGAGAGCGGGTCGGGCATCTGCTCCACGATGCTGGCGCGAACGTAGAAGCCTTTCGGGTCCGGTACGCTCCAGTCAGTCGGCGGATCGGCCATCGGTTCGAGAAGGGCGGTTATCGGACGGGACTGCACGATAAAGAACTCACCGCCCGCCAGCGCCCACTCGATGTCCTGCGGGGATCCGTAATGGTCCTCGATCCGCTTACCATAACGCGCCAGCTCCGCCGCTGCCCCATCATCCAGGACCGGCTGGCGGCGCCGCGCTTCGGGCACGGGTCTCTCCTCGGTCCCGCTTTCGGAGTAGACGGTCATGACTTGTTTGTCGGAAGTCTCGCGCGAGAGCACACGTCCGCTCTGCTTCTCCACGACGATAGAATCCGGGGTCACCGAGCCGCTTACCACCGATTCCCCAAGGCCCCACGCCGCGCTTATGGTCACCTGATCCCGGCGACCATTCGAGGGGTTGGCGGTGAACATCACGCCCGCGGCCTCCGACTCTACCATCCTCTGGACCACCACAGCGAGGCTCACGGTTGCCGGATCTACGCCCTGGCGCGTCCGGTAAGCCATCGCTCGCGCCGTCCACAGAGAAGCCCAGCAGTTCTTGACCCCATCAAGCAGCGCCTCCGCTCCGCGAATGTTCAGGTAGGTCTCCTGCTGACCAGCAAAGCTCATCCCCGGCAGATCTTCTGCGGTGGCTGATGAACGGGCGGCGACGGGCGTCCCTACTGCGTCTCCGCTCAACTTTTGGTAGGCGGCACTTATCTCTTCGGCCATCTCCTCGGGAACCTTGCCGCCGGAGAAGAGCGCCCGGATCCCCTCCGCGATCTCCTCGAAGACGGCCGGGTCGTCCGCCCGGGTCACCGAGGCGCGCCCGAGGATCGCCTCTTCGATACTGTTTGCCTCGACGAAGGCGTCGTAGGCTTTGGTGGTTAGGACGAAGCCAGCTGGTACGGGAAGCCCCGCGTGGCTCAATTCGCCCAGGTTGGCACCCTTGCCACCTGCTAGCGCGATGTCGTCTTTGCGTATCTCATCGAACCAGGCTGTGTAGGTCATGTCCCGCATCCTTTACTCTTGGTCCAGGAATTCGTTGATGACGGAGAGGTACTCTTCCTTGTGGCTCATCCAGGGAGTGTGTCCGGCCCCATGGAACGTATGCACCCGGGCCTGCGGGTAGCGCCGCCTGAGCTCGGCGCGCTGCTCCGGCGTCACGATGTCCTCGTCTGACTCCAGGATCAGGACCCGTCCTGCCCAAGAGGCGAGTTCGTCCGGCGCGAACCGGAAGCTCTCCACGAGGTCGATCCCGAGTCGGCCCATGCCGCGAAGGTCCTCTTTCGAGAGGCGCGACACGAGCTCGTGCTGGTAAGTCGCGCCAGAATTTCTGGTCCTCCGGTGGCACGCTGGGCACTCCAGAGAAGGCCCGCGCGAGCGTGCGCTCCCTATGCGCCTGCGAGCCATCCGAGCGGGACGAAAGGCAATAGAGTCAGAAATATACTCGCCGGCCACAGGAACCATTTCGGCGGCACGGCGGTGTTCGTCAGAATCAGCGATCGCACCCGCTCGGGATGGCGTCGCACGAAGCACTGCGCCACGAGCCCGCCGTAAGAAGGCCCGAGCACGTGCGCGACCCGTACCCCCTCGGCATCCAGGACGCCCGCCAGTCCGTCGAGGAGGAGCGCCGCGGTAGACACGTAAGGATAGTCCGGCGCGATGACCCGGTAGCGATCCTCGAAGGCCGGGATGCGCGTGAAGAGGGACTCGCCGACCATCGCCCCGCCCGGCAAGAGCAGGAGCGCCTCGCCACCTTCGCCGCTTACGATGTAGTTCCAGTTCACCCCTCTGACGGTGATGTGCTTTGATTGGTGTGTGGCCCGGAACTTTCGTAGCTCCTCCCAACGCTGGGCAGCGATGCCCCAAGTAGAATCGTCGGCTCCCATCACCAGGATCTTACTCCATGCCCTAGCCGCATAGCCAAGTTAACTTCCTACTACATTGAGAACTACTAAACAGCTACGGCTGTTAATATATCTCGGGCTGAGGTTGCGTACACGAAAACCTGAAAAGCGCCTCGCGCTCGACGATCATGAACCTCGATTCGGCACCACAACATGTAGCCGCAGGTCACCAAGCGTAGGTGCGCTTGCGGAGGTATCCTTATAGTCTCGAGCAGGCGTTTTATACAGGATGCTGCATGCTGACTTCCGAGGTTTCACCTTTTCTAGGCAACTCGGTGAATACGTCCCTCTGGATGCTGCTAGAGCCAGCCAGCGCGCTTGAAGATGAGGTAGAGCCCGACGGAGACTAATACGATCAGCGCCAAAGCTAAGGGGTAGCCCAACAGCCAGTGTAGCTCCGGCATGTACTCGAAGTTCATCCCATAGACTCCGGTGACGATCGTCGGAACGACCAGGATGGCGGCCCAAGCCGAGATCTTCTTCACCTGATCGTTCTGGGCTATGCTAGCCTGCGTGAGGTTATTGACCTCTTCGGTCTGCTTGATGTTCACCTCCGTAAGCTTGGTGACCTGCTCACTCTGGGAGAGGTTCACCAGGGTGAGGTTGACGCTGAGGATGTTCTGCAACAGCTCACCCAACGCTACCACCTTGTCGGTAAGCCGCAGGGTGTGGTCCCTAACGTCGCGGAGGTAACGTCTCACCTCGGGATCGACTTGGTAGGCGTCGTCCTCGACCAGGTTCGACAAGACTTCCACCAGTGGCAAGGTGGCCCGTCGGCACTGGATCGCTTCGCGAGAAAGTTCGTAAATGCGCCTAGAGACGCCCAATATTGCCGCCGAAGACCTCGGTCTCTATCTCGTCTATGTCGTTCTCCAGACCCGCTACCACCGGGGCGTAGTCGTCTACCACATGGTCCATGATCGCGTAGAGGATCGCCACCGGGCCACGACGAAGCAGCTCGGGCAATGCCTCAAGCTCCCTGCGCACCCTCTCCAACGTCGAAGCTTCGCCGTGGCGGACCGTCACCACGAAATCCTCTCCCACAAACACGTGAATCTCTCCGAACTCGACCGTCTCGGTCTCGTCGATGTAGCGGGCCGGTCTCAAGACGACGAACGTTGTGCCGTCATATCGCTCTATCTTGGGTCGCTGGTGGGCCTTGATGGCGTCCTCCACGGCCAGAGGGTGAAGCCCAAACTCCTCAGCCACGGAGGAGAACTCCTCCTCGGTGGGCTCGTAGAGCCCTATCCAAGCCAGCCCCTGCTGTTCGCGGCAGGCTTCGTAAGTCTCTTGTAGAGACGCCGGTTCTGCTGCCCTGCGACCGTCCACGTAGATGGCGTTGTCCACGATCATATAGACATCATACGCCCTGCCTACGGTAGGCGTCAGGAGCAAGAGGACATGGGACTCGCCCCGGCTGCTTCCAGGACCGAGGCGCCGATCGCGACCCCTCTTCGTCGTCCAGCCGATGGGGTAGGATGTAGGCATGAAGCGGGCGCTGGAGTACACCGCGTTCCTGTTGATTGGGGCCCTGATCATGCCAGCATCGCTCGCTTCGGCGTCGTACGTCACCAGGATTCCCGGGGGCTGGCGCCCTTTAGGCATCTTCACCGAGCCGGAGTAGAAGCTGGCGGGAGAGGGGGCGATCTTCACCGCCGAAGGAGACGTGGTGGGAAACCTCTGCTACTTCGTGCGGGTGCCAGGCGAAGGTATTCTCTACTTCGACCCCCAGAACCCCGACACAACAGCCTGCGTCCATCCGCAAGGCGCAGCCGCGGACATCTCCCCGGACGCCCGGTCGGGGACGTCCGCGAACTGCCTCGCTCATGAGGCTTTTCGGACAGTCTCCCGAAACTGTCTAAAAAGCCCCTGTGACGCCTTTATCGACTACCTCTTCCACCTGCCCTCGATGGTCGCCGCTCTCATTCTGGCCTACTGCTTCTTCTCTTTATTGTGGGAGAGGAGCGGAAGCGGACATCTGCGAGACAAGCGAGTGGCGTAGTAGAGAATCATACCGAACAAATAAGTAGAGGAGCCAACATGCACATCCTGCAGATCGAACATCCTATCCGCGACTTCGACACCTGGAAGATGGCCTTCGACCCTGTAGACGGACGGAGGCAGCAGTTGGGCGTGCGCGGCTACCGAATTCTCCAACCTACCGACGATCGGAATTACGTCATGATCGACCTTGAGTTCGATAGAGCAAGCGAGGTGGAGTCCTTTCTCACCTTTCTGCAGCGCGACGTGTGGTCATCGCGAGACGCAGCGCCAGGCCTGATAGGCGACTCACAGACGTGGATCATGGTGACGGTGGAGAGCAAGGAGTACTGACATGAGAAGACGGATGGGTGAGGAAAGGATGAGGCAGTTCGAAGCACTGACGAAGGATGTAAGTAACGTGCTCGAGGAGAACCGAGCGGTTACAATAGAAAGGACTGGTGGCCGACGATCGGAGGAACGGCTATGAGCCAGCTCGGCAAGGGCAAATCTAGGGTGTGTGGTGCGTGCGGGGGAGAGCTACCAGGGCAAGCAGGGACCAAACTACACGCCTGGAATCAGCGCACAGAGCGCGGGCTCTCAGGCAATCTGGCTCGGCTCGGGGACGCTTGCTGCACATGGCGGGCGGACCAAAGCCCATCTGCACGAGAACCACGAGAGTGCAATCTACTTGCTAAGTGGCGATGAGGTAGAACTGTGGACGGGCGAGCAGCTAGAGCACAGGGAGGTCGCCCACGGCGAACTTGTACATCCCGGCGGGAGTGCCCCATGTGGCGGTCAATCGCAGCGAGAGGCCAGCCAACTTCGTCTTGGCGCGGACTGACCCGAATGAGCAGGAGAGTGTGGTGTTGCGGCCAGAGCTGGAAGCGAAGGTGCCTTAGGGCTAAGCGTCCTAAGTGCTCGTCGTGGTCTGCTCAGGGCGCAGAGGCAGTGTGCCGCAATATGGCGGGCACAACAACGTCCCACACAGCCCGAGGGGGCACCTCGTGGCCCACCCGCTCCAGAGCGAGCAGCTGGGCGTCAGGTATCTCCTTCGCCAGCACAACCGCGTTGCCGTAGGGATACATGGGGTCCTCCCTGCCGTGTATGACGAGCGTCGGGACCCTCAGCTCCCCGAGTCGCTCCCTCCAACGATCTCCAGAGTCGATGCCGGCATGGTTGGTAATGCTCGAAGCGAGGTTGGTCGTGCGATCGAAGACGCGGGCTGCGATCGCACGTATGGCTGACTCGTTGAAGGGTCCAGAGCCCGCAAACGGACGCTCGCCTTCGACTATAGAGTCGATCACGGCGGCCCGATCTGACCAGTCGGGCTCAGTGTCCTCTTCCGTGAAAAAGGCTTGTAGTTCCTGAGACATTTCGGGAAGGTCGGGATCGCTTGTCCCAGCGGTGGGGCTCGTCGAGATCAGGGTTAGCGATGCGAGCCGATCGGGATTCTCTAGCGCCACGAGCTGGCCGATCCACCCCCCCATCGACATACCCACCAGATGGGCGCTCTCCAAGCCCAGGGCGTCGAGGAGACCTAAGGCGTCCTGTGCTAGGTCGCGCAGGGAGTAGGGCGCAGCACCCGGCTGGTAGCTGACCGATCGGCCGGTGTCGCGGTGATCGTAGCGGATGACGAACCGGCAGCCGGCCATCAAACGCTCGCAGAAGCCGTCCTCCCACCAGTCCATCGAGGATGCCCCTCCCATGATGAGGAGGATGGGGGGGTCGATCCTATCGCCGAATGTCTGGATGCAGAGGTCGACCCCGTTTGCCCGGATGATCCTCTCGCCTTGCTCCACAGGCCGAATCTCGGGACCTAGGGTGGGGGGCTGCTCTGGAGCCTGGCCGTTGTCGCTATTCGTCAAGACTGGTCTTTCCTTAATGGTTGAAGCATCGTCCAGTTGGAGCATACGCCAATAGCCTCAAGATCCACCATCAATCTGGGTCCTTTACCAAGAGAGTGTGCCGACACGCCTCAGCCACTCAACGTCCGAGAATTCATCTTCCGAAACCGTCCAAAAGTCCGGATAGTCCAAAAATGAAGGCCGTAGAAGCGTAAGAAACGGGTCAATAGGACTCAATTTGCTGCGGTGTGCCCACGATATCTGCTCGTGACACCTTCAGCTATTTTCCAAACAGTTTCTCCACGCACCCTAGTGAATAGAATCCCTACGAGCCGAAAAAACGACCTCTAGGGGGTTGCGCGTGGGTGCGGGCCGCGCTAACGTTCTATGCATCGTTGACACTAGGGGAGAGGAGAGGTGCATGCGCAAGCTGGCGATGGTGTTTGCCTTGGTGGTGGTACTGGTACCATTATTGGGGGTCGCGGCGTTCGCCGCAGACCAGCTGATCCAGTGCAGGAGCATACCCTGCAACGGCTCCGGTAACGACGACAAGATCCTCGAGCGGATCGGCAACGGCAAGCCCGACAAGATAATCGCCAGGGGCAGCCACGACCTCATCCTCGCCAACAAGTACGGCAACGACACCGACGTGGTCAAAGGCGGCAAGGGCTGGGACAAGATCAATGTCCGCGACGGCGACCCCAACGACACGGCCGGCGGGGGCAAGGGAGGGCACGACTGGTGCATCACGGACGCCAACTCGGAATTGACCGGCAGCTGCGAGAGGACAAATTAGACTAGGAGGAAGCGGCGGACGATGCTCTTGGAGCAGGGCGTAGCCACTCGCAGGAAGGAAAGCCGAGCCGAAGGGCCGGGGTTAGCCTCCGGTCCTTCTCTCGTGGGTGCCGATCTTCATGGAACGCCGTCAACGCGAAGTTCTCAGAACACTCCCGTTTTAGTGCTCGTAGCACCGGGAACATTAAGTACAATGTCCTTTTAAGGAAGTAGGGAGATATAACTAAAAGATGCTTCTATGTTCGTCAAGGCGCCGCGAACGCCGGACTCTCCCGCAGTGATGGAGGGATGAGGATCTTGTAGATTTCGCGGGCGAGGTAGCTGAATCCGGTTGCCGAACCCTGCTTCGGCCATTCCAGGCCAGCATCCGGCAATGGGAAGCGGATAACCATCATCGACCTTGTCGACCCCAACATCGAAGGGTAGGTACTTGTTCCGCCGGAACAGACACTCCCGGTTTTGACCCCACTTGACAGCTGCATAAATTCCGTATCCTGACGTGAAGCCAGCTTCGTGAACCCCCGGCCAATTCCCCGCTATGGGTCTGGGATAGCGAAGATTCGCTCTGTCGGTGACTATGTCGTACCTGAAAAGGTACACCTTGCCGTTGCCCCAATTAAGGCCAGCACCGATTCGTGGGGCAAAGCCAGCTTCCGCTAAGCCTGGCCATTTGCCGGCAATGGAAAGTGGGTAACCTGGGTCGGTCCTGTCCGCAAGAATGTCATAGCGGAGGTACTTGTCGTACGAGAAGACGTAAGCCTTCCCGTTACCCCAGTTAATGACCGCATCAACCCGTCCGCCGAACCCAGCCTCGCCTAGCCCCGGCCAGTTCCCGGCGATGGGCAAAGGGTAACCGGGATCGGCCCGATTGGCTCCGATGTCGTAGCGTAGGTACTTAGCCTCAAGAAAGAAGTAGGCCTTTCCGTTGCCCCAATTGACTACTGTGTCAAAGCCGTTCTCGAAGTACTCTCCGCCAGCCTCCATGATGCCCGGCCAATTGCCGGCGACAGGTTGAGGAAATCCCGGCTGAGCGGCGCCAGAGCCACTCCCATATCGCAGGTACATCTCCATCTTCCCCCCTCGCCCCGCGCCCGACTTAGGTACGGGGACGAAGGATGCCACACACTGACTCTGCCGGCCAGCTTATGTCCCGCTATGCATCCCAGACATTACGGCGACGTTTCCATAGAGGGCCAGTTGTTCGTGCTCGGTATGATGCACGCTGTGCACTGCTATATTCCTTCTTGTCACTACGCCCCATCATAGGACACAGGTCGCGAATATCCGAGAACTCCACTTCTACGAACCCTGGAGAATAAGAGACCCGGCATCTTAGGTTTCCTGTTCTGGCCCATGGCAGACCGCTTCAATGTTGTTGCCGTCAGGATCGAAGACGAAGGCCCCGTAGTAGCTCGCATGGTACTCGGGGCGAATCCCGGGACCACCGTTGTCGGGCGCACCCGCCGCGATGGCCGCCTCATGGAAGGCATCAACAGTGGCGCGGTCATCGGCAGCAAACGCGATGTGGAGGGCCTGGCCTGGCTCGCCCTGGCTGATCCAGAAATCAGGCTTACCCCACCGCCCGAACCCCGCCGCAGATACGCTGGGTTCCATGATCAGCTCGTAGCCCAGTGGGGAGAGGGCTGCCGCGTAGAAGCGCTTGCTCCGCTCGAAATCCGATACGGGAACACCTAAGTGATCCAGCATTACTCACACCTCCCACGGCTCCAGGACCAAACCGACATCCGTCAAGCCAAGTATCTCCGTAACACGCTCCTCCACAACGGCGAACTCTCGAGAACGCTTGTCTTCCAACATGGTCTCATGTCCCGAAACCGCCGATCACCCCGATCAGACTCTTGATAACATCGATGCGCTGATGAGGTCCAGCCTGCCCACCCCGGGATCGCGGAACTCGGGCAGTAGCACCGATCCCAGCACGAGCAGAAGCGCCATCACAGGCACGGCTAGCAGGAACACAGAACCCCCACCAGAAAGACGCGAGCAGCAATCCCACCCGCCAATGGCCCGATGGCGGCGCCGGCCGCGAAGCTCGTGGCCCGCACCCCGATGGCGAAGGCGCGCTGATCCGGGTTTCGGAACATGTTGCGGATCAGCGAGAGGGTGGAGGGCGCCAGCGTGGCCCCGGCGACGTCGAGCACGGCGCGTGTGATGCTCAACATCTCCGCGGTGCCGGAGTAAGCAGCGAGTACCAAGGGGGCTCCGATGGCGGAGGCCCGATCCGGTCTCCCGAATTGCCCATCGTGATAAGGAATCCGGCCAGCAGGAAGCCGAAGATGTCCATGATCCACAAGTGCTGGGAGCTCGAGGGCCCGAGGTGCAAGGTGAGCTTCTGGATCGCCAACTCAACTACAGTTACGTCTATGGAGTAGAGCAGGCAAGTAAGGGCTATCACAGCCAGCCCGATCCACTCCTGCGGCTGGCCTTCGGCGCACTATCAACAGGCATGATCTTGTCCTAGTCGTAGTGTTTGACCTGCGGCCACAATTCCTGGATTGACGCCCTGGGATCCCGGCAGACGTACACCGGCAGATCATCCTCGTCCGGCATGCAGTACTCGCAGCGGATCATGGCCTCCTTCTCGACTTCACCGAAGACCGCCTCGAGATCCCCGCGGGGAACGCCGACGGAGATGACAACCTCGCCGGCGCAGTCTCCGGGTCCCCAGATGTAGTAGCTGTTGTGACCGCTTATGGCTTCGGGGAGCCCGTAGTCCGGGCCGAAGAAGTCTATGGCCCCCGCTTCACCATAGTTGGCGGTGAAGACGCACGCCCTGGAGCGGTCTTCCGCCGGTAGCAGTCGTAAACCCCTGCCACGGTCGCCGCCATGTTCTTCCAGCCGAACCTGTCGGCGAAGTGCTGCGGGAGTTGCCCTTCTTCGCGGCGCTCCTGCTTGACCCCGGCGCCTCCCCCGGCGCCCGTGATGCTCGCGAGCGTCTCGACGGGGAGGATGGGCACCACCATGGGTGCAAGCGCTATACCTCCGACCAAGAGAACGGCTGCGTAGGCGGGCTTGAGCCAGTTCCAGCTGCGCCTCGGGACGAGACGCTCGAGGGACAGCGCGCCCGCGGCGAACAGCATCGGGTAGGCGGGTGCGAGGAAGTAGAACTTCGCGTTCTGGATCGCGAAGAGGGCGAAGAGGAGGACGTAGATCAAGCCCAGCGGACGGAGCGTCCGCCCGTCCCGCGAGAACAGGTAGTAGTAAAGCCCCGCGAGCCAGAGCGGCAGGGTGAGCGGTTGCATAGTCAGCACCTGCTCGACGAGGAACTCTATCGGAGAGGCCGGGTCCACCTTCGCCCCGTAGTTCGTCCAGAACTCCAGCGTGGGCCAGCCGTGCGTGATCTGCCAGACGACGTAAGGCAGGAGGAAGCCTAACGCGATCGCGCCACCCAACCACGGCCACGGAGTTAGCAGGTGTTTGCGGCTTGACGTGAGCAGCAAGGCGCCGAAGACGGCGAAGCCGAAGTAGAGCATGGTGATCTTGGTCAGCACCCCGAGGCCCGCGATGAGCCCGAATAGGAGCCAGAGCCTGGGTCGGTCCTGCTTCAGAATCAGGAGCAAAACGAAAGCAGCCGAGACCCAGAAAAGCTGGTCGAACGCATCCATGGAGATGAAGGTGCCCATCACGAGGAAGTTCGGCGCAACGAGCGCGGCCAGCGCCGCCAAGCCTTGGGCGAAGCGTCCTCCGCCAAGCTCCCTGGCCATCAAACCCGCGAGGACCACGACCAGCGCGCCAGCCACGGCAGGGAAGAAACGTAGAGCCACCGTAGAATCGCCCAGCAAGAGGCGGGTGAAGGCGGTCACCAGGGCCACGAAGGGCGGGAAATCCACGTAGCCCAAGGCCAGGCGCTCACCGGCGGCCATGTAGTAGAGCTCGTCCCTGAAGTATCCGTAGTTGCCGTTGGTGAGCAGATGCCCCACGAGCTTGAGGGAAGCCAGGTAGGCCAGGATCGCTGTAGCGCCGAACCAACCTCCTCGCCGCAGGCTTCGTTCTGCCTCGGCCACCGGCTCCTTTCGCGGAACATTCATGGTGCTAGCTTCTCCAGTGTGGTCGTGATCGATGCTCTCGCTAGTCGAGATTTGCGCCGCAGGTGATGTTGGCGAAGGTGGCGGTCATGGGGCCAACCCCATCCGAGGCCATAAATGTGGCTGCCTTGCCCAGCTCGTCTAGCGACTCACGAGTTCGACCGGCGAGAAACACTCTAGCCCCCTCGCGGGCGAATGTGCGGGCCATCCCGCCGCCGACCCTCCCCTCCGTAGACTATGGCGTTCTTGTGCTCAAGCAACATCTCGGTACCCCTCTCTTAGCCGTTCAGGTCTCCATATCAATAGGCAGAGGTGAGCATACTCAGCATGCTCCTGATGCCTTCGTCCCAGCCCTTCATGTCACCGAAGTCCTCGCGGAACACGATCAAGGCCAACGCAACCTGCAGCGTCCGCAGCTCGGTGCATCGGGCCAGCATCTCGGGGTCGGGATCGTGGTATTTCGTGACGGCCCCTTCGTCCATCATCGTGGCGAGATCCCACTCGGGCGGTCCCAGGCACACGTCCTCAAAATCTAGCCACATCATTTCGTCCCCGCGTGCAGCGATCAGGTTCCCAGTGTGGACGTCGCCGTGCAGCGGCTGTACCTCGCCACCTGGAGCCTCCCAGATGGGTCGCAACCGTTCGGCCGAGGCGCGCAGAAGGTCCGCATCCGACTCGTCCAGAAAGTTGGCGGACCGATCGCTCACTTCCAGGCCGCGCGGGACGTCGTCGGCGCAGAGCATCGGCAGCTCGCCCGGGTATACAGCTAAGGTGGTGTGAAGGTCTACGAGCATAGCCGAGCAGTCGTCGGTAGTCGGGGTTCGGTCCGGGTCGGGCTCGACGTACGTCCAGAAGCTGATAGGGAAACCACCGCGCTCGTGGGGGCCGGGCGGCAGCTCCCGGCTAGGCCCGACGACCGGCGCACCCTGCTCCGCGAGATACGTCGTCACGGCGATCTCGCGCTCCAGCCAGCCCTCGATCGGCGTTCGCAGCTTGGGCATGCAGGTCGCCACCCGCGCCACCACCGGCGCTGGCTTCAGGTGTACCATGAGCGAGAACAGGTCGTTGAGCACAGTTGGCTCCTCGACGCGGAGCCCGTTCTCGCGGGCATAGGCCACCACGGCTTCCACCGCGCGTCGCCGACGTTCTTCGCGAACTAGCCGTCGTTCCTCGAACCCGCTACACGTCATCACGCCGCCCTCCAAGACAGCACACGAAGCGACCGGTACTGGAGTTCGATGCAAGCACAGAAGGCTCCTCTCGAGAGGCGGTTTTCGGAAGAGTCACGGTCTTCTCCTCTAGATGATCAATCGCTCTGATGCCGCAGAAGGAAATCCAGGGCGAGCGCGTCGAAGAGACCCGCTTTCGCTTCGATGAAGCTGTGATCGGAGCCTGGGGCGACGGCCAACTCCGCGTCGTAGAGCAACCGGAACAGCTCTGGGGACTCTGCGGCGCATGCACCGTCGCGGTCGCCAACGAGGATGAGGACCGGATCGGTTACCGTAGCAAGGTCCTCGTAGGTGTAATGAAGGGGCGTAAGCCACAGCGATGCGGTCTGCCTTACGTACGTCTTCCAGTATTCCGGGCCGTAGACGTGGCCGTGCGCCTCGCGCAGGTAACCAACAAAGTCGGGCTGCTCCCGCTCCAACCTCTCGGGGTCCACCTCTTCGCCCTCGGCGATGCCCAAGAGTGCCCGGGCGTCCTCGAGGTATGCTACTGAGAACCTGAACTGCGTGCCGCCCAATACCAGGGCTCTAGCCAACCCGGAGTAGCGCATGCCGAGCTCTAGGGCGATCTGCCCCCCGTCGCTGTAGCCTAGTATCAGCGGCCTTTGCAAATCCAGCGCGCCGACCAAGGCGGCGACGTCATCCGCCATTACGCGGTAGCCGAGTTCGCCCGTCGGGTTGTCGGTCCTGCCATGACCGCGGCTGTCGGGGGTATAAACCCGGAAGTGCTCGGTGAAGGCTGGCAGGTGCGATGCCCAAGCCTGGGAGGTAGCGGTTCCGCCGTGAACGAGCACCAACGGTTGGCCCTCGCCATGGACTTCGTAATAGATCCGAAGTCCGTTGACCTCGATGTGCGTCCCTGCTAGTGCCATCTGCGTCAGCTCTCCTCTATGGATCGATATTCTCTGTGCGGCATGTTAGCTATCGGCTACAGCCTTCGTAACGATCTCGGTGACGTGCTCGGCGGAGTCGAAGTTGGGGGCGAGCCGGTTCTTGGTCAGCGCGAACGTGGTCCCGGTCCTAGTATCACCGAACACCTTGGCCAACCCGGCCATCGCGAACATGATTGCCAGGAGAGTCTGGAGCGCCCACAGGGCCATGGTCGGGACGCGTCTTCGGGTCGTCCTCGTAGACGAGGTTTAGCCCACAGTACCGGCGTCCCTCATAGCGTCCTCCTCACCAGATCCTTCATCTCGTCTCCTTGCGTCAGGTTGCGTTTTGTGAGCGTTACGATGGCGGACTCCGTACATCTGCACTAAGAGTTTGAGAACCCCACTGTCAGAAGGGAATCGATTCGGGTTTTTGCGAAAGGTGCCGGGACCGCGACGCCAAGAGCATCTTCTCGTTGTTTGGCGTCCATCCGTGTCGCCCTGTTCGCCAGCGGACAAGCACCAGCTTACGCGCTCGCTTCTGTAAGGGTGAATGTAATCGCTGGTCACGTGCATCGCGGTATTGCCCCGGCAGAAGGAGGATACACGGAGAGCGACGATAAGCCATCAGGTAAAGTTCATGGGAAAGACCGACAGCATCGACCGCGGGAGTCAGATAGAGAACGAAAGAGCTGCTAAACAGCGGTTTTCCACGTGGCCTCTAGGCGGACAGTATTTACGAGAGCGGTCGATAACCTCTCGTAGCGTCGCCCGCGAGAAAGCTCTGCAAACCGCCACATTGAAGACGGTGCAGGCGATGCGGTCGATACTTTGCGACGCTTGTTGAGAACATCACTCTCCACTTTCGCGGCCTCTTCTACTTGCGTCTTAATTATCGCAGGGTCGCAGTGGTCGATTGTCGAGCCGCAACTCATAATATGATAGTGCCTCGAGAGGCAAGATCTTCCGTTCGGCCGCGACGTCGGCGAAGAAGGAGCGTTGGGAGGTCACCGTAGCGCTACAGACCAAGGGCGACGCTGCGACGAGATGGGTGATGGTGGGCGCGCCGCTAGACTGCTCAGGCACCGAAAGGGGCGAAGCACGCGCCCCCGAGGCGCTAAGGGACGCAGGGCTCGCAGAGAGGACCGGCGCGCGTGACGCCGGCGACATCGACGCCACGGTCGATGACCCGAACCGCGACGCGCGCACTGGCGTAGTCAGTTTCGAGCAGATTCGCAGGGCTTCTTCGGAGATCGACTCCGCAGTCGCGGCCGTCCTGGACGAGGGAGGGAAACCACTGGTGGTCGGCGGCGACTGCACGGTCCTCGTGGGGGCGCTCGCTGCCGCCAAGGAACAGCTCGGGCGCGTCGGGCTGGCCTTCGTGGATGGCCATCTCGACTACTTTGGCGGCGAGACGTCCCCTTCGGGCGAGGCGGCCGACATGGATCTGGCATTCGTGACCGGGCACGGCCCGGAGGGCCTGGTGGACCTCGCTGGCCCGCCACCGATGGCCGAGCCGGGAGACATCGTGGTCATGGGGCACCGCGCCGATCCCGAGGAAGGAGGCCCTCGCGAAACAGACCTGGTAGACGAGAGGATCCAGTTGGTCGAGGCGCCTGCGATCAAACGCGGGGATCCCGAAAGGCTGGGGCGCTATGTCGCCGAGAGGCTCCAGGCGCAAGCTGGACACTTCTGGTTGCACTTCGACGTGGATGTCTTCGACCAAGCGGAGATGCCGGCCGTCACCTACCCGTTACTCGACGGGCTCAATTGGGAGCACGCGGAGGCGCTGCTGCGCCCGCTAGTAGGGTCTCGGAGGCTCGTTGGCCTCTCGGTAGCCGACTTCGTCCCCGACAAAGACCCGGACGGAAGGTACGCGCGCCGCCTGGTCGATCTCGTGGCCGGTCTCTTCGCGCCACGTCCGGCAAAGATCTGAGCGGGTCGGCACCTTTTCGCAACCTTGGCTAACACCGTTTCGGTCGGCCGAGGTGCCTAAAAGGCTCAATCGCCCACTGAATAGTGGCTTGGTGGGTATGACAGAGCCGTGGATGACGCTACTCCCGCCGAAAGAAGCGGCTCCAGGATCGCTCGAGCCCTCATTGAGAGACGTGGAGAACGACCTCACCGTCGTGACTTAGGTAGTTTAGGTAGAACTCAAGTCTAGGCAACTCGGTGAATACGCTTCCAACCGATGTTCCGGAGGCCGCCCGATGGCATCATGTGCATGGTGTAGATCCGGTACAGAGGTGCGAGTTAGCAAGGGGGAGGAGGAAGCTTCAGTGTCAGCCGAGGAGAACGAATCACTCGTCCGCCGCTACTTCGAGGAGGCGTGGGTCAAGCGCAACCTGGCCGCTGTGGACGAACTCATGGTCCCCAACTACGTCGAGCACCAAATCCCTGATGGGCGATTGACCAGCCGCCACAGCCTAAAGCAGCTGCTCGCCATGTACTATAAAGCCTTCCCCGATATGAAGAGCGTCCTCCATGACATCTTCGCCCAAGGCGACAGGGTGATGTACCGCTGGAGCGTCAACGCCACCCACCTAGGCGACTGGTTAGGCATCTCTCCCACTGGCAACCACATGAGGGCTACGGGCATCACCATCTATCACATCGTGGGGGGCAAGGCGGTGGAGGGCTGGTCTAGCGTAGCCATCAGCCGCTCAGAGGAAGAACAGCGGTGGCTCTCCGAAGGCGGAACAACCGACGACGCTCACCCCGAGAGTGGCGACATCCCTCTACCTGGGCTGGGTCTGGAGCGCTCCCCGGCCTTCGACGCCCTAATCCGGAACCTCACCTGGCGCTTTCGGGCAGCGGAAGCCCAAGAGCGAGAGCGCATCGAGCACGAACTGCAAGTCGCCCGGCGCATCCAACAGGAGCTCCTGCCCGAGGCAACACCCGAACTCGATGGCTGGCAGATAGCTGCATACTACGGACCAGCCAGGGAGGTCGGTGGCGACTTCTACGACTTTTTGGAGTTTCCGGACGGAAGATTAGGACTGGTGGTAGGAGACGCCACCGGTCATGGTATGCCCGCGGCGCTGGTGATGGCAACGACTCGTGGCATGCTGCGGGCCGTCGTTCAGACTTTGGAGTCCCCGGGGGAGGTTTTGGCTCGAGTCAACGAAGCGTTGGTCGCGGATGTACCCCCGAGCACGTTTGTCACCTGCTTCTATGGCATCCTTGACCCCAAGAGCGGCCATCTTGTCTACGCCAACGCTGGGCACGATCTGCCCTACCTGTGGCATGGTGGCGCTGCCGAGGAACTGAAGGCTAGGGGAATGCCCCTGGGACTTATGCCGGGGATGGGCTATGAGGAGAAGGAGATCACCCTGAAGAGGGGCGAAGGCGTCCTGTTCTACAGCGACGGGTTGGTAGAGGCACATGACCCCCACTACGAGATGTTCGGCTTCCCGCGCCTACGTGCACTCCTAGCCGACCACGGCGAGGAGAGGTCGCTGGTAAACTCTCTGATGGAAGAGCTGTCCTCCTTCACTGGGCAGAGTTGGGAGCAGGAAGACGACATCACCCTTATGACGCTCCAGCGTTCTGCTGCCCATAGGTGAACTTCGAAGTATTCCCTAAAACGGAAGCCCGCCCTAGGAGAATTCACCTTCCACGAGCTTAGGTGAATAAGGGCAAGGGGCGAGGCAGCTAGCCCCGCGTTAAACAGAGCACCATCCTCACCATCAGCTCGACTGCCTGCTCGTCGGTCATATCTTGTTTGCGCACCATCGTCCGCCAGCTCTGAAAGTCCAGAGCGAGCCCTATGGCGCCAAGCAGCAGCCGGCTGTTGTGAGTCTTCCACCCCACGATCAGGGCTCTCTGCATCCGCTCCCAGTGCTCGACGATGGGTCTCATTATCTCGCGAACGTCCGGGTTGTCTCTGAGGTGCGGCATCTCCTGATCTCGCAGCATGTTGGCCAACAGCCCTTCTCTGCGGCGAAAGTAGTAGTAGAGCTCGGAAAGGGCTACCCTCAGGCGACTCTCAGGGTCGGCGATCTCTTCCCACGGCCCCGGATTCGGAAGTGGGTTCTCAGATAGATCGAGTGACGAGCATGCCTTACCCAAGGATAGTTCGTCAGGGAAGTGACTGTAGACGGTGGGCCTGCTCACCCCAGCCCTCTCGGCTATGGCGCTCCTGGTCGTCAGCGCGGGCCCGACGGTCTCGTGCAACTCCACAGTAGCCCTGACGATGCGCAGCCGGGTCTCCTGCTCGCGCTCGGCTCGCTTCTTGAGCTCGTATTTCCTACGTTTCATGAGCGAATTCTAGAACTTTCCAACGACTCACTCCTCTACCTCTTGACAGCCAGCGGTCGATGTAGGATAGTGTTCCATATCATTTTACACTAATGTAAAGTGATTGTTGGAGATCAGGGAATGAGGGAGAAGGAGGAACGCTATGGCCATGGTTACACAACCGTACGCGCTCGCTAGAGAAGGAGCAGAGGCGCTGTGGTTTATGGGAGTACCCACCCGCGTGCTAGCCACAGCTGAGCAGACCGGTGGTGCCTTTGGGCTCATCGAACACGTAATTCCTGCTGGTGATGAGTCACCTTGGCATGTGCATCACGCTGAAGATGAGTCCTTCTATGTGGTTGAAGGGCACATGACCTTCCTGTGCGGTGAGCAGAGAGTGCAGGCCGGACCGGGAACCTTCGTCTACGGGCCACGTGAGATCCCGCATGGCTTTCGGGTGGAGGGAACAGAGCCGGCCAGGATGCTACTGCAGTGTACTCCAGGAGGGTTCGAGCACTTCGTCATAGAAATGAGCGAATCGGCACCACCGACTGGACCGCCTGATATGGAGAGATTGATGGCCCTTGCTGCGAAGTACGATAACGAGATCCTGGGCCCGCTGGCGGACCACTAGGGCACCGGCACTGCTGCGAACATCAAGGAGCCACTGTATCCCTTCCACATTCGGGTGAATAGATTTGATGAGCGAAGGGTGCTAAGGGAGAGGAGTATGCATGACCGACAACCAAGACAACCCGGGCATTAACCTACCCCCACCCCTGATCTACGCAGTGCCTCTCGTTTTGGGGTTGCTTCTCGACAGAAGGGCACCCCTCCCCTTCTTGCCGCACGCTGCGGCACGGGGCCTCGGGTGGCCGCTCTTAGGCGCCGGGGTGGTGCTCAATGGGTGGTTCCTAAAGACGATGCGCGACGCCGAAGTGCCGATACGTACCGACAAGCCGGTGCCGAGGCTTACTACAACAGGCCCGTTCCGCTACACCCGCAACCCCGGCTATCTCGCTCTGGCGGCGATCTACTCTGGGATCGCCTTTCTGCGCAGCTCGCTGTGGGCAATGATACTGTTGCCGTTGGTCCTGACCGTGATCCAACGCGAGGTGATCGGGCGTGAGGAGCGCTATTTGGAACGCACCTTCGGAGAGGATTACCTAGACTACAAGGGGAAGGTGCGCCGCTGGATCTAGTTGGCTATCCGGTATTCGGAGAACTTTGCTGCTAGGCACTCGGGTGAACAGACCACAGCCGATGTGCCCAAGTCCACTAGCTGGCATTGTGCTCATGGTCTCGGCCAGCAAGCCTCCTTCCCCAAGGAAGTGCCCGAACTAGAGGGCTGGCAGATCTCCCCCTACTACCAGCCAGCTAGGGAGGTCGGAGGAGACTTCTACGACTTCTTCGAGCTGAGGGACGGACGTTTGGGCCTCGTCGTGGGGGACGCCACGGGCAAGAGTGTACCCGCAGCGCTTGTGATGGCCAGCGCCCGCAGCATGCTCAGTCAGCCTCTAGCGATCACCACCCGATACCAGGCAGGGAGCGTCACCCGACCGTCAGTTCCGGTGAACGGACCGAGTGCCTCCCGTGCCGCTTGTGTGACGGCCAACTCGCCTGAGTGTCCGATCGCGAGCGCCGTCGGTCCTGCTCCAACGAAGGCATGCACCGCACCACCAGCATCGTCGAAGACAATCAGAGTCTCTATCTCGTCGTCCTCATCCACCGTCAAGCCTGCGGCTGCTAGTACCTCCTCCAGCTTCCCCGGCTCCGATAAGGCGAACATGCCGCCGAGCTTCATGCGCTCTAACGCTTCCGGCGGGAAGAGGGGGAACAGCGGCTTGAACACCAAGGCTATCCCCGACTCTGAGACGCGGCTGGGGATCACCACCGCCACCGGCCCGCGTGAGACGCGCCGGGCATCGGTGAGAGCCCGTACCTTGTCGTCTGCGAACTGGAAGGCACTGAAGAACCCTGTCACCGCATCGAAGGAGTCGTCCGGCCACGACAACGCCTCTAGGTCGCCAACCCGGAAGTCGCCTTCCGGCGTGCGCTCGGCGGCGAACTCGATGAGCTCCTAGGCAGCGTCGATGCCAGCGACGCTCGCGCCACGATCCGCCGGCATCCGTGCGAAGCGGCCGGCACCACACCCGCAGTCGAGCACATGCTCGTAGACCGGTGTTCCCCATCCCCTAGGGCCTTCCCAGGTCTCGGCCCAGTCGCGGGCGCGTCCGCCGAGGAGTGGGCCCAACGGGTGGCGCTGCCACCAGGCTCTCGGTTCTCTTGCATAGGCGTCACTGCTCTCCCGGTTACCTGTGGGTAGCTTGATGCTTATGATACACCCGCCTCGGGAGCAGTAGATCGCGTTGGGCTCTCTACGAGGATCAATGAACAGGCGAAGGGGAAGACCGAGATCGGTTTCGTCCTGGCCCTTCCCTCTACTGCTAGGATGCCTCATAAGGGGTCGTCACGCAGTGGCAGTTGGCCTTATGTTGTGGTTGAGTCGGAAGAGGTTGTCGGGGTCATAGCGGCGCTTGAGCGCCTTGAGCCGGTCGTACTTCTTGGCCCCATAGGCTTGGCGGATCTGCTCCTCACCATCCTCCATCAGGAAGTTCACATATACGCTCGTGTGGTAGGGCTCCAACGCCGACCAGAAGTTCCTGGACCACTGCCGCTCTTCTTCAAAGCCCGCTTCGCTCTCGGTGATGCCTGCGATGTTGAACGTATGCCCGGCGCTGCGTCCGCCGAAGGCCGTCTCCTCCTCGCCCACGCGCGCGACCGCCCCTCCA
The DNA here is from genome assembly GCA_963811295.1 of uncultured Rubrobacteraceae bacterium. Taxonomy (GTDB): domain Bacteria; phylum Actinomycetota; class Rubrobacteria; order Rubrobacterales; family Rubrobacteraceae; genus Rubrobacter_D. Next base: position 27,927 of record CAWEQZ010000040.1, read on the forward strand.
CGCTGCCAGAGCGTCAAAGCACTAAACGGGGAGTTGATCCGCAACGCGTGATCGACGGTGATGTCGATGATCTCGTCAGTGAGCTGCGCTATGTCGCAGGCCCGAATGTAGTACCACCGCCCGTGGGGGAAAGACGGATCGAACATAGCCTGGTGGGCGAGGTAGGGTTTGGACACGCACAGGTCGAGCACCGGCGAGCCAAACTCCTTGAGCTGTTTCACGACCTTCTCCCCCTCCTCGACCGGGCCTGCGTAGCAGCACACCACGCCCACCACCAGCTTGCCGTGCAGCTCCTGGGGCACGAAGGCAAGCGATGGCGCCTTCCGGCAGGATACGATCGTCATGAGTTCGTCCGGTGCCTCTTTGATCCACTCGTGGTAGAAGCGTAGGACGTTCGGTGCGTCTTCAATGGGCCAGAAGATTGGCCCGGCGAGCACGATAGGCCCCACCGGGTTGAGGCGGAACTCGAACTCGGTGACGATGCCGAAGTTGCCTCCTCCCCCCCGCAACCCCCAGAAGAGTTCGGGGTTCTCCGACGCACTCGCCTTGACGAATTCGCCCTCGGCAGTGATCAGATCCACCGAGAGGAGCTGGTCGATGGCAAGTCCGTACTTGCGCTGTAGCCAGTTGATGCCACCACCTAAAGTGAGCCCCGAGAGCCCGGTGTGCGTTACGATGCCGGACGGGACGGCCAACCCGAACGCTTGTGTTTCTCGGTCGAGCTCTCCGAGGAGCGCTCCAGCCTGAGCCCTCACCGTGCGCGCTTCCGGATCGACCCTGATCCCCTTCATCAGCGAAAGGTCGATGACGAGGCCGCCGTCACAAACCGAATGGCCGGGGTAGCTGTGCCCCCCGCCACGCACGGCGACCAGAAGGCCATTGTCCTTCGCGAACTTCACGGCCGCGATGACGTCGGCCACGCCAGCGCACCGCGCGATGAGGGCCGGGAAACGATCGATCGACCCGTTCCACACCTTGCGAGCATCCTCGTAGCCGGGGTCTTCAGGGCGGATTAGCTCGCCCCTGAAACCGTCCTGCAACCCCGCAATGTCCAGTGCTCCCATAGGGGATAATTCCGTAATGTCTGCCATAGTTATCTCTCTTCCTTTCCCTACGCTCCCCACCGGAGCGTTCGCACCCAATGTAACAAGACTTGGAAGATGGCGCTACTTCCGAAGGCAACTCGTGCAGTTCGTAGAAGAACCTACAAGGGAACGTCCAAGGCTTCATCCTCAGCGACGAGCACAAGCTCGATCCTCTACGTCCCCTCCCTCACCTCCGCGTTATTAACCGTCATGTCGGGGAGCGCTCCAGCGTAAGGAGGGTGATGTCGTCATCCTGCTCCCAGCCCTCCCCTACGAAGGAGTAGAGTTCCTGTATGAGATAGTCCCCTAGCGCTTGCTCCTCACCATGCTCGCCGACGAGTGCACGCAGCCTGGGGAAACCGAGTTTGGAAAAAGGTCAAAGACGAGGCGTGAGAATCCCTTGTGAGGGTTCTGCAGTACCTCTTCTCCATTGGAAGGGGTAGCGAAGGCTCTTAGAAGCCATTCTCGTGGCTTTCAGAGGTATATTCATCATTATAGCTGAAGCTGGTGAGAGGACTTGTGTCCCGCACCTCCACATCCCCGGGACTACCATATCCTCGTGGTTGGTGGTGCGGGCAAATATTGTTCTAGGAACTCCTCCTCGTAACGTTTGTGGTAGCTTCTGGGAAACGATAGTGCTCCAGAGTGGTGTCGTGACAGAAGGTACAACAGATCAGGGGCGAAGAGAAGTCGGTAGTACTCACACCGCTGCGCGGGTCGCCTGGATAATCTGTGCTATCTCGTTGGCCCTCGCGACGATTGATCTGGTTCTCGTAGCCCTGAACTCCTCTCACCCCAACATTCGCATTCCAGAACCGTGGCTTGCGCACACGGTAAGTGCCGTAGCCTTCTCCTCGGTCGGAGCCGTGGTGGGCTCCTTACGTCCTGAGAACCCTATGGGCTGGTTGTTCTGTGCCATAGGCTTGCTCGCCGCCATTGTCTTGCTCAGCAGCGAGTATGCCGTCTACGCGCTGCTGGCGCAGCCTGACTCCTTACCAGGCGGGTTGGCGATGGTCTGGATCCGTGCTTGGGTGTGGGTGCCTTACGTGGGACTCTTCGTGCTGCTTTTCTTGGTATTTCCCCACGGCTGGCCGCCGACCTCTGCTCTGCGGTGGTTCGCCAGCCTGGTCTTGTTTGTGATCGCTTATGGAACAGTCTTGGCTGCCTTCTCTCCTGGACCCATCGACGCGATTGGAGGTGCAGTCGATAACCCGCTGGGGATGGAGGCACTTCGGGGCGTGGGAACCAACAGCGCTGTCGGGCCGGTCGAGACGGTGCTCTACGTCCTAGGGATTGTGGCGGCGGCTTCCCTGTTTGGGCGGATGCGCCGTGCCGAGGGCGTGGAACGCCAGCAGATCAAGTGGTTCACCTACGCCACGGTAGTATTGGTCAGCGGTGTCGTACTCGACTTCACTATCTCAGAGGCGACTGGCCTGCAATGGCTGGGGGAGATCGGCTTCGTACTCACCATGGTTGGCCTTGCGGGTTTGCCGATAGCCATAGGCATCGCAGTCATGAGTTACCGCCTCTACAACATAGACAGGATCATAAACCGTACCCTGGTATACGGCTCTCTGACGGCCATGCTGGTTGCAGTCTACTTCGGTGCCATCGTCCTGTTCCAGAGGGTCTTCGTCTTTCTCACCGGCGAGAAGTCAACCCTCGCGGTGGTGGCATCCACGCTGCTGATCGCCGCGCTGTTCAACCCTTTGAGACGGCGCATCCAGTCCTTCATAGATAGGCGCTTCTACCGCAACAAGTACGATGCGAGAATGACCCTTGAAGCCTACTCTGCCAAGCTGCGTAATGATACCGACCTCGACGAGCTGAGCGACGACCTGGTGGGAGTGGTGAGGGAGACGATGCAGCCAGCCCACGTCTCATTGTGGTTGCGTCCTAATCCAGTACCGAAGCAGGAGCAGCCAGGCTTGCTCACGGAGGTCTGACTACAACACATGTCCGCCTCTCGGTCTACGTATTGTGAAGGTAGGCGGGAGACGCCTCTTATCTTCGTGAGACTTCCTCAAAGATTCTGAGGCCTCCCCGTCCTCACCTCACAGTCGGCCTTCAGGCAATCTATCACCACCTCCCGCTGAGTCTCCTCATCCCAGAGGTCACGGAAGAGAAGCTCCTCCTCGGGATGGTCCTCTCCAATTCGTTCCAGGCATCCCTCTACCCAACCATCTACATAGTGTGGATCAAGGGCCAACCCATGGCGCCACTGGTAGTACCACTGGTAGAATGATTCCGAGGAAGGCGGAGGAAAGGACAGCAAAGATGAACTACTTCCCGACGAAGGTTCTGCTAGCGACCGACGCTTCGAAGGACGCGGTCAAGGCCGCCCAGATAGCGACCGCAATATCGAGCGTCAGCGGCTCGGAGCTTCATGTCCTCCACGTCGGAAGCACGAAGGACTTCCATGTCGCCCCGAGTGCGGAGCAGAGTTTCTCCCCCCGCAGCCCTTCCTTGGGTGAGGTCAGGGAGAAGGCCGAGAAGACGCTAGAGGAGGCTGTGAAGCAAGTAGAGGAAGCCGGGGGTGCCGTCGCGGAGACGCACCTTAGGATGGGCGACCCGGACGACGAGATACTCCGTCACTGCGAGGAGCATGGTGATATCGGCCTGCTCGTCATGGGGAGCCGGGGACTAGGCCCCATAAAGCGCAGGCTCATGGGGAGCGTCTCCGAGAACGTCGTCCGCCACGCACGCTGCCCGGTCCTGGTGGCGCGCAGCTAGAACCGCACCACCGGAACCCTCCGTCGCATATTACTCGGCTAGGGCTTCCCTGAACCGTATTGAGACGTACCACATGAGACGGTCCACCAGCGTCTGGCGGCGATTGCCCCGCTCCGAGGGTCTATGGAATGCTCAAATGTGGAGCGAAACTCCATCTTCGAGAGTTGGTACTTGTTCAGGTCATTCCCTCCGAAAACCCGCCCTATCAACATTTGCCCACGATTCCTGAGGCTGTTCAGGTTTAGACCCAAATACCGGCGTCACCCTGACCGGTTCGGTGCTTTGCAGTCCCACCAAGGTGCACACGAGCGTACCTTTGGAGAAGCGGACCAAGTTCCGTGGGCTCGGACAGGTTTGAGGATGTCACGTAGTCGACTGGGTAACACCTCCGGGAAGCTCC
>CAWEQZ010000041.1:0-35277 GCA_963811295.1 uncultured Rubrobacteraceae bacterium
GATACGTAGAGCTATTTGCAATGAGGTTTTGCCTCTTTACAAGCTATCAGCAGTCAGCGGTTGGCCATCAACTTATTGTTCGCTGATTAGCGGACATGCTTACCAGCACGGAGTGTGGAAGAGTCGACCCTCTCGCGCCCGGCTTTCACGCGTCATCTTTGGGCTGTTCGCTGATGGCTGAAGGCTGACCGCTCCCGAAACCCAAACGACCTAAGGTTCGCTCCATCGCCCAGTCTGCGCCTGTGAGTATCCTGTCGCGCCGGCTCTTCATGTAGTAGAGAAGAACGCTCCTGTAGAGCGCCTGTGCCGCAGGGCCCCTCAGCCTGAGGCCGAGGGCGTCGGCCACGGCGCTCTCCGGGCCGAGGCTCACCACGTAGCCCCGGTCGAAGAAGCGGAAAGGCGGCCTGCCCCGCTTGCTCTCTGCGCCGCGAAGCCGGCGTTTGAGGTCGCGTGCCACCCAGGGCCCCTGCTGCACGGCGACGGAGGCGGTGGGGGGCAGGGGACCGAGGCGCGGATCGGTGTAGACCCCGGCGTCACCGAGCACGTAGACTTCGGGGTGATTCGGCAACGTGAGGTGCACGCCCACGTGCGAGCGGCCCGCCGCATCATGCTCCCCCGGCAATCCTCTCACCAGTGGCGAGGCCTCCACGCCGGCCGTCCAAACCCTGGTGGACGCCTTAAGCCAGTCTTCGCCGGCGAAGACGCCCTCGGCGCTCGCCGTCTCTACGGGGGAGTTCAGGCGCACTTCGACTCCAAGGGTCGAGAGCGTCTTCCTCGCGACGCTGTCGAAGTAGGGGTCTAGCCAATCCATCAGCCGGTGCGTAGCCTCCAGCAGCACGACCCGCGGTTCTTCGGACGGGCTGCGATGGGAGCGTTTCCCGAGATAGTCGAAGAGGGCGGCCACCTCGGCAGCGACCTCAACCCCGGTAGCCCCACCGCCGATGATGGCCACGGTCAGGATGCCCTGTGGCGGCCGGGGCCCCGGGCTCGTGGCCCGGCGCCAGGCGTCACCTAAGGCGGTGCGCAGGCGCAGCGCGTCGTCCAGGCTCCAGAAGGAGTGGAAGTAATCCGCCAGCCGTGGTCCGGGCTCGGCGGCGACGCTGCCGGGGTTGAGGACCAGATACTCGTAGCCGACGGGGCCTTCCGAGGTTTCGAGGGTCTTCCGGGTGAGGTCTATGCCCGAGACTTCCGCGTGCAGGAACCTGCATGTCTCTGCACAGAGGGGGGCGATAGGTGAGCTTACGGTCCTCGGATGCACCCGGCCGACTGCGACCTCGTGGATCAGGGGCGCGAAAGTGTACTCTTCCCTGCGGTCGATCAGCAGAGTCTCGCCGGGACTTCGCAGGGCCGGAGGGAGGTGTCTGAGCAGGGAGGCTCCCGCGAACCCGGCGCCGAGGACGACCACTCGCGCACTACGTCGGATGCTCACGCTTCGTTCCGGCACGTCACTGTTTCCTTCGCCACATCCGTCATCTTTCGGGAGTATATCGTTCGGGGCGCCCACTCTCGGCGAGACGCTTTACAAAACGCGCCACCGAACGTAGACTGCACGGATCGCCTGCTGATGGGGTGCCGGCGGTCTAAGGGGTATCAGGAAAACGGGGAACGACCCCTCCGGGGGCTAGAAAGGGACCGTCTTGGTGATGAAGGAGGGAATGGGACTGGGGAACATCGCCCCCGGGCTCATCGTAAGGCACACCAACCGTCGTCTGGGCAAGCTGGATTCCTACGAAGCGTGCGAGCGTTTGATCTCTGGCCGCATCTCGTTCTCGGAGTTCGTGGATCAGGTCGGCGAAGAGTACAGGGAGCTTCTCGATTTCATGATGGACAACGACCTGCATCCTGGTCGTCCCGAGGAGGTACTCTTCTGCATCGACTGTCAAGCGGGTGTCTACGACCGTACTCTCCTTCGCTCGCAACTGGAATGCCTCTACAGTCACGACAGGCGCGAAAGCATCGGCTGACCTGGGATAGCGGCGTCCCGGGCCACCTGAGGTCCGGCTCTGCGGCACCGATTCGTGGTTCGTGAGGTCGATGTAGGGAGAGGGCCGACCGCAACTGGGCAGGATGAGTCTGGCGCGTCCCGCTGCTATCCTGTTGGCGCGTTTTTGCGTTATCATGGCTTCCATGGGAACCACCTTGATAGTCTTGTTCGTTGTGGTTGCTTCGATCCTCGCCGCCTCCATCGTGCTAGGGCGTGACGCCAGGGAGGTAGAGAGCGCCCGTGACACGGAGTACCTGGAGCTCGAGGGGGTCTGGATTCGCTACGACGTCATCGGCGGGGGCCCCCCGGTCGTACTCGTACACGGCTGGTTATCCTCGTCCCGCATCTGGGAGCAACTCGCAGGGCGGCTGGCGCAGCGCTTCACCGTATATACCCTCGATCTGAGCGGTTTCGGGGAGTCGGACAAACCACTCTCCGGATACGGGATACGAAACGGGAGCAGGCTTCTGTACGCTTTCTGCGCCCACTTCGGCCTTACCCGCGCCAACGTCATCGGCCACGACCTCGGCGGAGCCATGGCCGTAAAGCTCGCGGCCGATCATCCCGACGTCGTGGGGCGCCTCGTCGTCATCTCTGCTCCTGCCGACGAAGACCAGCTCGACCTCCCGACCCTACTGTGGTTCGTCACCGTGCCGGTCATCGGTCCCATCTTCTATTCCCTGGGGCGTGCGGTGCGTCCCGTCCGACGCCTCTGGATGCGGCCCTTCGTCGCCGACTCCGACGACCTCACAGAAGAGATAGTGGATGACGCCGGCCGGTCCACGCCCGCCGCCGTCTCCAAGACCTTGAGCATCTCGAGACGCGAGATCTCCCGCGGTAGGCTCGCCAGGCAGGCTAGGATCATAAGGGTTCCCCTTCTCGTCGTCGCCGGGGAAGAGGATCAGATAGTAGATCCTCAATCGGTCGGGGTATGGGCCGAGGGCGTGGAGAGGGCCGAGATCTGCCTTATAGACGAGTGCGGCCACATGCCCATGGTGGAGCGAATAGCCGAGTTCAACGCCCAGATCCTCGCCTTCTTGACGGGCGACGCCCGCTACCTGGATTACGTCCACCCGGTCGCGGAGACGAAAGAAGGGATCGAAACCGACCACGCCGAAGGTGAGGACGACGCTACTACGGACCGATCGGAAGATACGGTGGATCTCAGTCCGCACCCCACGGAGCTCGAGCCTGAACGCGACAACGTGCCGAGGGTGGTGCGCAAACACGGAGGAAGGTATCCTGCCAGGGACCGGCCCCAGCAGCCACCGGAGGCGTACCCTGACGCAGTCGAGGAGCAACCTGCCTCGGGCCATCGAGCCAGACGTGAGCCCTCTGATGAAGATTTTCTACCCGAACTGCCGGACGACCTCTTCGACTGGCCCGAGACGCGGCGCGACTTCGGGTCCCGCGAGCGGCGCCAGGATGACGATACCAGCTAGTCAGCATGCTCAGGCTTCGCCCTCGCTTGTCAGCAGGTCAGCTTCTCCCATTTAGAACCTTGCCCTGTTGCGTACGACGAACCGCTACCAGCGGCAGTCGGATTCTACGCTCTCTTCGGTACTACGAAACGACTTGCTGAAGTGCTGACAAGTCGCCTGGAACAGGCGACGTGCTGAAGTGCCGAAGAAGCAGCTCTAGAGCTGCTTCTTCAGATACAGCCACTCCCGGATGTCCATAAACCAGGCGGCGATCAGGGATCTCTGGCGCGCGACTTCCAGGTAACCCTCCGCCTCGTAAAGTCGCAAGGCGCCAAGGTTATTACCCGTGACGTGCAGGCCCACGGACTTCTTGCCCGCGTCTCTGGCGAGGTCTTCCGCCGCCGAGAGCAGGCGCCGCGCCATCCCCTGGCGCCGGAAGGAGGGGGAGATCACCAACCGCTCGATGTAAGCCTCTGAGGCTTTGGAGGAGTAGGTCGGATAGGAGAGCAGGGTGGTTGCCCAGACCGCCCGCGGAAAGCCGAGGTTGCGGGTTAGGGCCCTCCACAGGCCTCGGGCGAGGATATCTTCGCTCGAGATTGCGGTCCTGACTCCGATGCTGCCGGCGATCTCTCCATCCGCGTACCCTTCGACCACCAGGGAGGTCACCCCGCCTGAGATGTGCTCCAGGCGGATCCAGCGCTCCATGACCTTGAGCGAGCGGTCCATCTTACCGCCGAAGACGTGCCTGAACTGGTCCAGGAATCCTTCCACGACGAGGGCGGCGATAGCCGGATCATCATCAGGCCGGGCGAGGCGTACGGTGAACTGCTCGGCCTCCATACGCCCATCCTACCAGAGTCTTGACCCTCAGCCGATGAGTCGCCTGCGCATGATCTGGACCGGGATCAGGGCGAGCGCTCCGGTAAACACGAGCATCCAGGCCACGTCGACAAGGACCCCCACGGAAGGTCCCGTGGCGAGCTCCCTGCACACGTTGACCGCGTGGTAGAGCGGGGTGAACCAGGCGACCTGCGGGACCGGCGGGGGGAAGTCGTCTATGGGGAAGAAGACGCCGGAGAGCAGAAATAGCGGGGTCACGACCAGGGTAAAGTAGTAGGCATAGAGGTCTATGCGTTCTATAAGGCTGGTAAATAGCGTGCCCATCACGCTGAACATGATGCCGATCACGAGCAGCATCACGGGCAACAGCAGGGCCCACCACGACGTGACGAGCGGTTGCCCGAACACGATCCCCAGCACCACTATCATCGCGAGAAACGCGGTGCCGTAGAGCGCCGCGCGCGTCCCCGCCCACAGATATTCACCACCAACCACGTCCTCTGCGTTGACGGGCGTGGTTATTATGGCGTCATAAATCTTGTCTATCTTGAGCTTGACGAAGGTGTTGAACGTGCTCTCGAAGGAGGCGGCGAACATGGCGTTGCTCGCCAGGAGCCCTGGCGCCACGAACTGGACGTAGGGCTGGCCATCGATGCCTCCCTGCTGGATGAACGCCCCGAGCCCGAGCCCGAGGGCCGCCAGATAGAGGAGCGGTTCGACGAAATTGGGGAACAGGATGGTCTTCCAGTACTTTCGGAAGATGGTGATGTTGCGCTGCCACACCCTGAACGACCCGCGCGCCGAGGGTATCCTAATCGTACCCACTATTCGACCAGCCTCCTCCCCGTCAGCCGCAGGTAGACATCCTCAAGCCCTGCCTGGCGGTAGACGGTGTTCTCGATCTCGGCCCCCGAGCCCCGCACCCGCTCCAGGAGGGCATCAGCGTCGTCGGTGTAGGCGAGGATCGACTCATCGCCGGTCCGCTCGACGGCGTCGGAGGCGGCCTCGAGAATGGGAACGAGTTCCTGTAGAGACCTGTGGTTCGTCCTGAACTCGAGAACCTGCGGGCTGACGTGCTCCTCGACCAGCGCCGCCGGCGTCCCTTCGGCGATGATCAAACCCCCTTCCATTATGACGAGCCTGTCACACAGCCGCGCGGCCTCCTCCATGTAATGGGTGGTGAGGATGAGGGTTTTGCCCTCTTCGGTGAGCAAGCGTAATCTGTCCCAGACGAGGTGGCGGGCCTGCGGGTCGAGCCCCGTCGTCGGCTCGTCGAGGACGACGATCTCGGGGTCGTTTAACAGAGCCCGGGCGATGAGCAGGCGCCGCTTCATCCCGCCAGAGAGCTGCTCGACCGTCGCTTCGGCCTTGTCGGAGAGCTGCATGAAGTCGAGAAGCTCCTGAGCCCTCCTGAGTACCAGCTTGCTGGGAAGGTCGTAGTACCTGCCGTAGATGAGCAGGTTCTCCTCTACCTTGAGCTCGTCGTCGAGGTTGTTCTCCTGGGGGACGACCCCGATGCGGCGTTTGATCTCCCGCTCGTGGTGGTAGATGTCGAGACCGGCGACGGCGAGCTCTCCGCCCGTCGGTATCACGGCCCCGTAGATCATCTTCATGGTCGTCGTCTTCCCAGCCCCGTTCGGGCCCAGAAAACCGAAACACTCTCCCCCGAAGACCTCGAAGTCGACACCCTTGACCGCCTCGAAGCCCGAGTAACTCTTCTTCAGACCTCGCGCCTCGAGGGTCGAGTACCCTGCCAGGGCCCTCTTGGTTCTCTCCGTCTCCGTGTTCAACCGCCAACCTCTCTATTGTTCTTGGAAACGTTCACCAGTCCCGACCCCTGAACCGCCGCTCACCCGACCAGCGTTTCGGACCACGCCAGAGCCGGGGAAGATTTCGGGAACGGCACATATACTACCGTATCTCGGCTCTCGGACCAGGGCCAGAGCATCAGCGTCCCACGGAGTATACGGCCCGCCAGGCTCACTGCCATCAGCGGAGATACTTTGCCAACCATTAAGAAATGTTTACTAACTACTCTACCGCTTTGCGAAAAGTGCTGCTAAAATCCCGCGCATGTTCCGTTCGGCGAAGCGGCAGCGACGCGGACCATGTTCAGCTTTTGCGCAGGTGAGAAGAACGGAGAGGGCACATGGGCAAAAGGTCTGATCGACGCAAGTTCAGGAGGCGACGCAGGTGGGCCGCGTTCTTCTTGCTGATATCGCTTGCCCTTATGGTCTTTGGTGTGATGTCGCTGACGGGGATGGGCTTCCCTGATAAGCAACCGGTTTCCTCTGGTGGGATAGAGAAGGCCGCCATAGAGAGGGCGGCATATGTGCACCTGGCCGAGGCCCCTGAGGCTGCAAGTGGGCAGAAGAGGGAGAACGCGCAGGTCCTGGCCTCAGAAGAAGAGGACAAGAAGACAGCGGCCGAGAAGAACGAGGTCGACAACAAGGCTGCTCAGAAGGCAGACGAGCAAGAGGATGCCAGTCATCGGGCGGCGCAAGAGCCCGACCCGACGAAGCGGTCTGCTATACCGACGCCGCCCACGAACGACCTGTGGATGTCCATCCCGGCGCTCGGGCTCTACGACAACTACGTGACCAACTCTGCGGCCGAGTCCGCGATGGATTATGGGGCCATAAAGTTGCCCCATACGGACTTCCCCTGGCAGGACAACGCGAACACATACATTGCGGCGCACAGGCTCGGGTGGCCTGGCACGGCGAGCGACCATCAGTTCTACAATCTGCCGCTTCTGGCTAAGGGGGATGTGATCTATCTCGGCGACGTCAACGGGACTACCTACACTTACGAGGTTACGGAGTTCAAGGAGATAACGCCGGATGAGACGTGGGTAACGACTCCCAAGCCGGGAAGGGATATGGTCTCGTTGCAGACGTGCATCGAGACCTTCGGTGACTACTGGACGATGGGCCCGAACTGGTACGTGCGCTACATCGTGCAGGCCGACAGGGTCTCCGTGGACGTCGCGGAGTAAGCATTTCGGCAAGCGCCCTTTCGGGCGCTTGCCAGCACTTCAGCACGTCGCCTGGAACAGGCGACTTCTCAGCTAGTCAGCTTGTTCGCTCATAGCGTCTCGCGCGTAGCCGAAGGCGCGATTCGGAGTAGGTCGATGCCTCTGCTTGTCGTTTTGGGAGTGTTGCCAGGCACACTTCTGAAGCGCTCCTGACAGATACATTCTCTTTGGTACGAAGCGCAAAAGCGACTATACTTGCCGCTCCTGTCACGGTGACGGGTCCTGATACTTCGATATAGGAGGGTAACTCACATGGCACTTGTTACGATGCGCCAGCTACTGGACGAGGCAGCGAACGGGGGCTACGGTGTAGGGGCGTTCAACGTCAACAACCTGGAGCAGGTACAGGCCATCATGGAGGCCGCGCGGGAGACCGAATCTCCCGTCATCATCCAGGCTTCGCGAGGAGCGCGCAAGTACGCCAACGACCGCTTCCTGTACCATCTCATGGAGGCCGCAACGGAGGTATACCCCGAGATCTCCGTCGCCCTGCACCAGGACCACGGCAACTCCCCCGAGACCTGCAAGAGCGCCATAGATCTAGGCTTTACAAGCGTCATGATGGACGGCTCGCTGATGGACGACGGCAAGACACCTGCGGACTTCGAGTACAACGTGAATGTCACGCGCGAGGTGGTCGAGATGGCGCACGCCTCAGGCGTCACCGTGGAGGGCGAGCTAGGGACGCTCGGCGGTATAGAAGACGACGTTGGCTCGGGCGAGGTGACCCTGACGGACCCCGATCAGGCCGTGGAGTTCGTCGAGCGGACTGGGGTAGACGCTCTGGCGGTCGCCATCGGGACGAGTCACGGAGCTTACAAGTTCACCAAAGAGCCGGACCGCGAGGTCCTCGCCATGCACATCATCGAAGAGATCAACGAGCGCCTTCCGATCACGCACCTCGTTATGCACGGCTCCTCCAGCGTACCCAAGGAACTCGTCGACATTATCAACACGTACGGCGGCGACATACAGCCCACGTGGGGCGTCCCCGTGCGGGAGATCCAGGAGGGCATCAAGCACGGCGTGAGGAAGATCAACGTGGACACCGACCTGCGTCTGGCCGCGACGGGTGCGATCCGCAAGGCCTTCGCCGAGGACCCCTCGGAGTTCGATCCCCGCTACTACCTGAAGCCCGCCAGGGCCGCGATGCAGAAGGTCGTAATGGCGCGCATGGAGGCCTTCGGCCAGGCAGGCCACGCGAAGGACTACGATCCCATCTCACTCCCGGACATGGCAGTCCGCTACAAAGAACAGGGCCATCAACTGACGGTTACTTGAGCAAAGGTTTCTTGGCCAGCCCAAGGGCAGAGGGCGGACCCCCCTCGAGGTCAATTACTCCAGGTGTCTGACCAGTATGGAACGCGCAAGGGGTGCGCCGAGGGCGTGGGAGACCCCGTCCTCATCCTCTGCGGTGACGACGCCGTCCAGCGCGCGGACCTCTCTCACCCGGAGCACTCGCCCCGGCACGAGCCCAAGGCTCCGCAGGTAAGTAAGCACGGCGGGGTCCCTGTTCTCTACCCGCGAGACAACGAAACGTCCGCCGGCCTCCGTCCCGCTGAGGGGCCGCGAATCCTCCGGCGGCAGCGCGCCGTCGGACGTGGGGATGGGCGCGCCGTGGGGATCACGCTCCGGATGGCCCAGAAGCTCGGCCAGGCGCTCCGTGAACTCGTCGGAGACGGCGTGCTCCAGCCGCTCGGCCTCCTCGTGTACGTCCTCCCACGAGTACCCCAGATGCTCGAGCAAAAACGTCTCGATCAGACGGTGCCGCCGCACCAGCCGCAATGCCTCCACGCGCCCCCGCCTCGTGAGGGAAGCCCCACGGTAAGGCTCATAAAGGGCGAGTCCCATCCCCTGTAACCTCGCGAACATGTTCGTTACCGAGGCAGATGAGACGGAGAGCCTGTCCGCGACACCCTTGGTCGAAGCAGCTCCCGAACCCGCAATCTCCCACACGGCCTTGAGGTAGTCCCCGACCGAGGCGGAAGGCTGAGTGACCACTACGTTTCCCATTTCCGATTACAATATAGGTTACTCGAACAATTTTTTCAAGCGAAAGTACTTTGACATGTAACCTCGGTTTGTCGTAGTATTAGACAGGGCTAAAATTATCTCGGGGTTCGTAGTCCCGCGAGGGCGCAGCAGACGGAACAGGATGGCGCGCATGGATGGATCGGAATTGGGGGTTTCACGCAGGGATTTCCTTAGGGCTGCTGGCGTTGCCGGGGCTCTTGGGGTTTCCGGTAGCTTGTTGGGGGCCCGCGCGGCCTTCGGGCACAACGGAAAGGAGCATGGGGCGAGCCATAAGACGAGCCACGGGGCAGCGGGCTCAGGCGGCATGGCTGCGCACGGGGGGAACGGGACGGTTGGGGATGTGGACCTCTCCAGGTTCGACCCCTCGCAGTTTTTGAGGCAATTTTACTGGGGTGAGGAGCGGACCGAGGGTGGCAGGACGGTTCGAGAGTACGAGCTGAGTGCGGAGGCGGTGGAAGTAGAGGTGGCGCCTGGGGTTATGTACCCCGCGTGGGCCTACAACGGGCAGGTGCCCGGGCCCACGTTGCGCGCCAGGGAGGGTGACCTGTTGCGGGTGGTGTTCAGAAACAGGGATGCTCACCCGCATACGATCCACTTCCACGGCTTCCACCCGGCGGGCATGGACGGGGTATTCGAGCTTGTCGCGCCGGGGCAGGAGTTTGTCTACGAGTTCGAAGCCGAGCCTTTCGGGTGTCACCTCTACCATTGCCACGTCATGCCCCTCAAGAAGCACATCGAGAAGGGGCTCTACGGTGCTTTCGTCATAGACCCGAAGGAGGGCCGCGAGGAGGCCGATGAGCTGGTGATGGTCATGAACGGCTTCGACACCAACTTCGACGGCGCGAACGAGGTCTACGCGGTGAACAGCGTGGCCTTCCACCACCAGCGCCATCCCGTGGAGCTAAAGCTCGGTGAGCTGGTGAGGATCTACGTGGTCAACGTGCTGGAGTTCGATTTTGTCAACAGCTTCCACACGCACGCCAACTTCTTCGACTACTACCCGACCGGGACCAAGCTCGAGCCCTCCGAGTTCACGGACACCAAGATGTTCGCCCAGGGGGAGCGCGGGATCATGGAGTTCAGCTACGACTTCCCCGGACGCTTCATGTTCCACGCCCACGTCAGCGAGTTCGCCGAACTTGGTTGGATGGGCCTCTTCGACGTGAAGGAGTAGGAGATGGGACGAAAGCGTGGACCGGTCTGGGTGCTTCTGGGGCTCGCGCCGCTGCTGGGGTTGGGTGTACTGCTGGCCGCCATAGTGCTGAACGGGGCGGGCATAGACCGTGAGGACCGTCCGCCCGTAGAGGACCTCACCATCGATAGGGTGTCGCTGCCCACGTCGAACGAGATAGTCGTGCGCGTGACCAACGGCGGTCCCGAGCAGGTTACCGTGAGCCAGGTGACGGTCAACGAGGCGCTCTGGGACTTCAGGGTGGAGCCGGACGCCACCATCTCGCCGCTTGGTTCGGCGGAGATCACCTTGCCTTACTCCTGGATCGAGGGCGAAGCATACGGGATAACCCTCATCACGGACACAGGGACGACTTTTTCAGCCGAGGTGCCTGCGGCGGTTATCACACCGACGTTCTCGGCACAGACGTTCTGGCGCTACGCGCTGATCGGGACCTACGTCGGCGTGATACCGGTGGCCCTCGGGCTGCTCTGGTACCCGTTTCTGAGACGCCTCGGCTCCGCGGGGATAGGGGCCGTGCTGGCCCTCACGCTGGGGCTGCTGGTGTGGCTGGTCGTGGATACATTGCTGGAGGCCGTGGAGGTAGCCGGACGGTTGCCCGGCGTCTTCTCCGGCGTCCCGCTGGTGCTGGTGGTGGCACTTCTCGCCCTGCTCGGGCTGTTGGGTGCCGAGCGGTTGTTCAGGAGAGGCGGACAGACGAGCCGGCTCTCGACCTCATACCGGATCGCCCTGGGGATTGGCCTGCACAACCTGGGTGAGGGGCTGGCTATCGGTGCGGCGTTCGCCCTGGGGGAGGCGGCACTAGGGACGTTCCTCGTGGTCGGGTTCACACTGCACAACATCACTGAGGGCGTAGGCATCGCGGCGCCCATCCTCGAAGAGAGGCCACGACTCGCGCATTTCGCGGGCCTGGCGCTCCTCGGCGGTGGACCTGCTGTCCTGGGGACCTGGATCGGCGGGTTCGTATACTCCAACCTCGCTTCGGCCGTGTTGCTCGCCGTCGGGGCCGGCGCCATCCTACAGGTGATCTACGAGGTCACGCGTCTTCTCCTGAAGGATTCGGCCCGATCGAAGACCCCTGCCCTCTCCGCCCCAAACCTGGGCGGGTTCACCGCCGGGGTTGCCATCATGTACGCCACGGCATTACTGGTGAGCGTTTAGGCGGGGCCCGACATGGGCCATCGTCAGAACAGGCTGTACCTTGCGGCAGGCTCAGGAAGTGGGAAGAGCGTGAGGAAGCGTTCCACGGCCGCCTCGTCGCCTTCGAACCTTACCTCCCCGGATCGCAACGCTTCTTCCAGGTCCCGACCCTGGTAGACGAGCCCGGCCAGCGTAGCCGAGTCGGCCTCGATGATCGCGTCGGGACGCTCCACGCCGCCACGTTCGACCTCGAAGCTGTCCCCAGACACCTCGGCCCTGAAGCGGTCCTCCCCCATCCTGAGTTCGTAGCTCGCCTCCAATCCCTCGGCAGCGCCAGGGTCGAACATCGTCCTGAAGGAGAGGATCAGGGAGTCAACACCTAATGGAGCGTCGCCAGGCTTTGACGGGGAGCGGGAACCCCACCTGCCAAGTCGAATAATGACCGGCTCCAACTCCTCGCCCCAAGCGGTCAACTCGTAGATCTTCGACGCCGCCGGCGGAGGAAGCCTCCTGCGACGCACGATCCCAGCCTCCTCCAACTCGCGCAGGCGCTGGGCGAGAACGTTGGGACTGGCGTGCGGCAGGCCAGCCCGCAAGTCCGTGAACCGCTTCGGTCCCAACAACAACTCGCGTACTACCAAAAGCGCCCAGCGCTCGCCCACAAGGTCGAGCGCATGCGCCGCAGCACACCCGTCATCGTATGTGCGTCTTGCCACCATATGGTGAGTTTACCACCGTGAGTACTGAAGTCTATACATCTAGTCAGGTTTCGACGATCGATGGTTGTTTTTTAGGACTACTGCCGTATTCTCATACCAGACAATGTTGCGATCTCGGGGAACGGAGACGATCCAGTTGACGCAGTATGAGGTTGGAAAAAGCGAGGAGTTGCATACGGAGACGATGGTTGGTAGGCGGCGTTGGATCGCTTTGTACGTCCTTTGCGTGGGGATGCTGATGATCGTGCTCGACGCCACGGTGGTCAACGTGGCGTTGCCGGCTATTCAGAACGACCTCGGTTTCTCGCAGTCGAGCCTCGCGTGGGTCGTCAACGCCTACTTGATCTCCTTCGGTGGCCTGCTGCTTCTCGCTGGGCGGCTCGGAGACCTGATCTCCCGAAGGGGGATGTTTTTGGCCGGCATCGGGGTTTTCACGGCGGCCTCCCTGTTATGTGGTCTCGCGCAGAGCCAGGAGTTATTGGTCGCGGCCCGCTTCGTTCAGGGAGCTGGCGGCGCCATGACTTCAGCGGTGATTCTGGGCATGATCGTCACCATGTTCCCCGAGCCGCGGGAGCAGGCGAAGGCCATCGGCGTCTTCGCTTTCGTCGCCTCCGCCGGTGGCGCGGTGGGCCTGCTCGTCGGCGGCATCCTGACCCAGTCCATCAGTTGGCATTGGATCTTCTTCGTGAACGTCCCGATCGGTATAGTGACGGCGGTGCTCGCGGGGCGGTTGATCGAGGGCGACAAGGGCATCGGGTTCGGTGACGGCGCGGACGTCGCCGGTGCTGTCCTGGTAACCGGCTCGCTGATGCTCGGCGTCTACACGATCGTCAATCCTGCGGCGGAGTACGGTTGGGGCTCCGGGCGCACCCTGACAATAGGCGCCATCTCGCTGGCATTGTTGGCGGCCTTCGTCGTCCGTGAAGCGACCGCGCGCAATCCGCTGGTGCCGCTCCGGATCTTCCGCTCGCGCAACATCACGGGGGCGAACCTGATCCAGGTTCTGAGCGTCGCCGGGATGTTCGGCATGTTCTTCCTCGGCGCGCTCTATCTGCAGCGAATCCTCGCCTACGATGCCCTGCAGACCGGTCTCGCCTTCCTGCCCGTAACGATTCTCATGGGAACACTGTCGGTCCGCTACACCGACCGGCTGGTCATGCGCTTCGGGGCCAGGAAGTTGGTTCTCGGCGGCCTCGCACTGTTCATGTCTGGGCTCGCTCTGTTCGCGCGGGCACCTGTGGACGGAGATTACGTGCTCCACATCTTGCCTGTGATGGTCCTTCTCGGCATCGGGGCCGGTCTCTGCTTCCCTGCGCTCATGACGCTGGCGATGTCTGGCGCCACACCTAGCGACGCGGGGCTGGCCTCGGGCCTGATCAACACCACGGCGCAGGTCGGCGGTTCCCTTGGCCTGGCCGTGCTCGCAACCCTGTCGGCGTCGCGGAGCGACCGGCTGATAGGGAGCGGCGAGTCTACCGCTGCGGCGCTGACGAGCGGCTACCATTTGGCGTTCGGGATCGGAGCCGGACTGGTCGTCGTGGCGATTGCTGTAGCCCTCACTGTGCTGCAGCCCGAACGCCAGACAGAGGAAGAGATCCAGACTGAAGCGGACCCTTTCGACTGTGAGGCGGCGTAAGGTTTCGCCTTCCACCTGACCGGCAACGAGAATAGGGAGGATCATGGACGACATACAGGCCTGGATACAGGAAGCCGCCGACGGGCTGGTCGAATCGGGAGCGGAGCGCGGTCTGCAGGTCGCCGTGTACCGCAATGGCGAGCAGGTGGCCGACGCCGTCGCCGGCATTGCTGACCCGGGGACCGGGCGGCCCGTCGCTTCTGACACGCCAATCTATTGCTACTCGGTGGGCAAGGGTGCGACGTCGACCGTGGCGCATGTGCTTGTCGAGCGTGGGTTATTCGACTACGACACCCCGGTAGTGGACCTGTGGCCCGAATTCGGGGCCCACGGTAAGGAGGCTGCGACCGTAAGGCACGTGCTGACGCATACGGTCGGCGTGCCAGGGATACCGGATGACACCACGCCCGAAGACCTGTGTGACTGGGACAAGATGTGCGCTGCCATCGCCGATGCCGAGCCCTGGTGGGAGCCTGGCACGAAGATCGCCTATCATGCATACCCGTTCGGGTACATTGTTGGGGAGATCGTGCGCCGTGCCACAGGAAAGCCCATCTCGCGGGTGCTTCGCGAGGAGGTGGCCGAACCGTTAGGCATCGCCGATGAGATCTACTTCGGCGTCCCGGAGTCCGAGCTCGGCAGGTTGGCCAGGCTGGAGGACATGGAAGGCAGCGCGCAGATGCTTGCCTCGATGCCTGATGATTCTCCTTTCTTCAAGCTGGGGCCGCGGCAGGTGACTCCTACCGCCGAGTTCGGCAACCGTCCCGACATCCTGATGGCCGACATCCCGGCCGGCGGCAAGATGTCGGCGCGGGCCGTGGCGCGAATGTACGCAGCGTTGGTGGACGAGGTGGATGGCGTCCGCCTCGTCTCGCCAGAGCGGCTAAGCGAGATATCCGCCGGAGCGTTCAGTGGTGTAGACGAGATCATGGGTTTCCCGACCACCTGGGCACTCGGCTACTCCGTCGGCCGCCTGGGAGCAGACCCGCAAGAGACCAGGAGCGTGCTCGGGGTCGGGGGCGTCGGCGGGAGCTTCGCGTGCGCTGACACCGAAACAGGCGTCACCTGGGCCCTGACGAAGAACAGGCTCACCGCCGGTTTCGAGGCCGCAGAGCAGATCTCCGAGATTGTTTCCAAGGCAGTCGAAGAAGGCTAGGGCGAACTCGAGCCCTATACCGGAGAGAACGAGAGGACGTCGACGCAGGGATCTGGCGAAAGGAAGGAGAGCAATATGGATTGGAAGATAGAGGTCGTGACTATCCCGGTCTCGGACATCGAACGGGCCAGGGACTTCTACTCAGAGAAGGTCGGGTTCGTAGTGGACATCGACTTCAAAGTCAGCGACGACGTCCGTCTCGTCCAGTTGACTCCGCCTGGATCCGCGTGTTCGATCCATCTGGGAACGAGCACCATCGCTATGGAGCCTGGCTCCATAGATGGCGTGTTCCTGGTCGTCGGGGACGTGCGCGCCGCACGAGCCGAGTTGATGGAGCGGGGCGTGGATGTCGGTGATGTTCAGGTCTTCGACGAGGGTGCTTACCGCCCGGCCCGGGAAGGCGAGAATCTCGACCTCGTGGGGTGCGTCTTCTTCAGTGATCCCGACGGTAACCGCTGGTGTGTGCAGCAGATACCAGCCCGTACCTAGAAGTGTAAGGAGTAGACATGGGCAAAGTAACGAGCGGACTCACGATGTCGTTGGACGGGTTTATCGCCGGGCCGAACGATGGACCCGAGCACCCGCTGGGTGAAGGAGGGATGCGGCTCTTCGACTGGTACTCCAGCGGCGACACCGATTACGTCGTGCCGAGTGGCGATATGACCTTCGAGGTCTCGTCCCAGGCGGCAGAGATGCTGCACGAGGTGTTCTCCTCGATAGGGGCTCTCGTGACTGGACGAAGGACGTTCGACATCACGAACGGTTGGGGCGGCAGACACCCGATAGGCGAAGAAATCCCGATCTTCGTCGTAACCCATTCCGCCCCCGACGGATGGGACTACGAGGGGTCGCCGTTCACCTTCGTCACCGACGGCGTAGAGAGCGCGGTCGAACAGGCCAGAGCGGCGGCTGGCGAGAAGAACGTCGCGGTGGGCGCTGCGAGCCTCGTCCAGCAGTGCCTCAAGGCGGGTCTGTTGGACGAAGTACACGTAGACGTGGTCCCCGTGCTGCTGGGGGACGGGGTGAGGTTGTTCGATAACCTGGGGAGCGAACCCATCGAGCTGGAGAGGACCGGGCTGATGGCAGATCCAGACGTGACCCACATGACATTCCGGGTCATCAGGTAGAGGGTTAGCATGAACCCTCAGCAAGAGAGCAACCTTCCACGCGGGTTGTCCAGGCCCGCGCAGCGGGCGCTCACCAATGCCGGCTACCGGCGGCTCGAGCAGCTCGCCGGGGTCAGCCAGGCGGAGGTAGGGGAATTACATGGTGTGGGCCCAAAGGCGCTCGCGCAACTCCGGCATGCCCTGGTTGCGAACGGTCTATCATTCGCCGCTGGGAAGAGAGCAGACCGCTTGGGGACACGTGAATGAAAAGACAACTGCTGTTCGTTCACGGCGGCGGAGAAGGAGCATACGAGGAAGACAGAAAGATGGCGGTGAGCCTGCGAGAGGCGCTGGGTAGCGGCTACGAGGTGCATTGCCCGAAGATGCCGGATGAGGATAGCCCGCAGTATCTGGCGTGGAGAGAGGATAGCGAATGAACTCGCTGAGCTCGATGCAGAGGTCTTTCTCGTCGGACATTCTCTGGGAGCTTCGATCCTGCTGAAGTACATCTCCGAGGAGAGGACGGCGACGCCCATAGCCGGGATGTTCCTGGTCGCGCCACCCTACTGGGGCGTCGAGGACTGGGAGGTTGACGAGTACGTTCTGCATGAAGACTTCGCGTCGAAGCTCCCCGAAGGCCTGCCGTTGTTCTTCTACCACAGCAGCGACGACGAGTGGGTGCCGTTCGCGCACCTCGCGCACTATGGGGAAAAGATTCCGCAGGCAATAGTCCGCGAGTTCGATGGACGCGGACATCAGTTCGACGACGATCTGTCAGAGGTCGCCCATGATATCGAGGGTTTGGAGAGGAGAGCGAATCATGAATGAGCACTCAGAGGCAACCACGCAGCAGTGAACGGCCTCGAGCTCTACTTGGAGATCCACGGTGTAGGCGGGCCCCTGATCCTGCTTTAGCGAACAACCCGATCCGAAGGAGAGACCGACGTGACGGAGAATTACGCGAATCTACCGCGAGTAGTGTCACGAGACGAGTGGACTGCCGCCCGCAAGGAACTGCTCGTTAGGGAGAAGGAACTTACCAGGAAGCGCGACGCACTGAGCGCCGATCGTCGTAGGCTGCCGATGGTCAGAGTCGAAAAAGAGTATGAGTTCGAAGGACCCGACGGCAAAGCGAGCCTCCTCGACTTATTCGAGGGGCGCCGCCAGCTGATAGTCGGCCATTTCATGTTCGACCCGGGTTGGGAGGAGGGATGTCCGAGTTGTTCGGCAGGGGCCGATGAGATCTCAGACGGGCTTCTCGATCATCTGCACTCCCGTGACACCACGTTCGTCTACGTCTCACGCGCGCCACTGGAGAAGATCGAGGCCTACAAGGCGAGCAAGGGCTGGACCTTCCCCTGGTACTCTTCCTACGGCAGCGACTTCAACTACGACTTCCACGCAACACTGGACGAGTCCGTTGCACCCGTCGAGTACAACTTCCAAACCATAGACGACCAGGACGAGCAGTCGGCCGAGGTACCAGGCAGGAGTTCTTTCCTACGCGAGGGAGATAGCATCTTCCACACCTACTCCGTCTACGCCCGTGGCCTGGAGACGGTAGGTGGTTCTTACTACTTCCTAGACGAGACGGCGCTCGGACGGCAGGAGGACTGGGAGGAACCCAAGGGTCGCGCGGCGGACGCCCGTGGCGCCGTCCCCGACTTCTCATCGTAGAGTTTCGAACCCCTGCCCGACATGAGCCCGGGTTACCCTGCCGAGAGAGACGCAGGAAGCGCCTAACAGGAGTCTACGACTTCGCGGGTGAAGCTACTGATGTCTTCCTCCGCGCTCAGCAGAAGCATCGAAAGACCCGTCCCCAGGGCATCGACTCGAGTCCTCAGGCGCGATCTAGTCCAAGGTCGATCTCGGCGTAGATTGAGATTCGACGCGAACTCGCCCCGTTTTTCCATTGTGCGAAATATTGTCTTCTTTGTGTCTTTCGCATGCACTATGATGTGTGCAGTGGGGTAACGCTGGTGGAGACTCGAGTTCGGGACGCGACTCCAACAACCGGTCGCCGAAGGTCGGAGACAGGAGAGTGCAGGAATGAAGCCGTGCGCGAATGTTTCGATACTCGTCGAGGAGGTCGCCCTACTGGAGCGGTTCGCCCAAACGAGGGCAGCGGGGTTCGCGGCGCAGAGGGCTGCCGCGCAGGGCGTTGGTCGTTGAGCCGCGCGTGGCGAGGATAGAAAGGGAGAGTAGGAATGCCCAGGATGGACGTTATGGACGCGGTGGTGAAGGTGATGGAGGACGAGGGCGTCGAGGTCGCTTTCGGGGTCCCTGGCGCTGCGATCCTGCCGCTCTACCAGGCGCTGGGTAAGTCCGGAAAGATACGTCACTATTCGGTGCGCCACGAAGAGGGCGGAACGCACGCCGCCGACGGCTACACCCGCGTCACCGGCAAGGTCGGGATCAACATAGGGACCAGTGGTCCCGCCGGGACCAACATGATCACGGGCCTCTACACCTGCATGGCCGATTCGATACCACAGATCTGCATCACCGGTCAGGCCCCGACGAGCGTCCTGCACAAGGAGGCGTTCCAGGCCGTGGACATCGTCGAGATAGCCAAACCCGTCACCAAGTGGGCGGTTCAGGTCAAAGAGCCCGGGCAGCTCGTCTGGACCTTTAGGGAAGCTTTCCGTGTCGCCCAGGAGGGCCGCCGCGGGCCCGTCCTGATAGACCTGCCGCTCGACGTACAGAAGTCGGGACTGCAGGTGGACTTCGACCCGGAGCGCGGAGGTCCCCTGCGGCACATCGCCAAGCCGGAGCCGAGGCCGGGGGCGATCCGGCGCGCTATCGAGATGATACTCGAGGCCGAGCGCCCGATCCTGATGCCCGGGGGCGGGGTCATTATCGCCGACGCCGCCGAGGAGCTGGTCGAGCTGGCAGAGTACCTGCAGATCCCGGTGAGCCCGACGTACATGGGCAAGGGCGTGATCCCCGAAGACCACCCGTTGTACATGGGCATCGTGGGCCTGCAGACCCAGCAGCGCTACGCCAACGCGCTGTTTCTGGAGAGCGACCTCGTGGTCGGGATCGGCAACCGCTGGGCCGACCGGCACACCGGCGACCTCGAGACCTATCGCGGCGACCGCAAGTTCATCCACGTGGACATAGACCCCCGCCAGGAGGGACGTGTCTTCCCCCCCGACCTGGCCGTCATCTCCGACGCGAAGCTGGCGCTTGAAGCCCTGCTCCAAGCGGCCCGCGACGCGACGGACGAATGCGAGCCGGACGAGTGGGTCGAGCGGGTGGATGAGCTCCGCTCCACGCTGCTCAGAAAGATGGACTTCGACGACTCGCCGGTAAAGCCTCAGCGGGCCTTCATGGAGATGAACGAGTTCTTCGACGGCGACGAGATCATCGTCACGGCGATAGGCCTGTACCAGATCTTCTCGGGCCAGTTTCAGAAAACCTACAAGCCGCGCCACTACCTCTGCTGCGGGCAGGCAGGTCCTCTCGGATGGGAGGTCCCGGCGTGTATCGGGGTGAAGGTGGGTAAGCCAGATCACCTCGTTGTCGGCGTGGTTGGCGACTACTCGTTCCAGTTCCTGATGGAAGAGGTTGCGGTCGCCGTACAGTACAAGATCCCGTACGTCCTCATCATGCTCAACAACGGCTATATGGGCCTGATCCGGCAGAGCGAGCTCCACTACGACATGAACTACGCGGTGGACATCGCCTACGAAGGACCCGACAACGATTACGGCATAGACAACGTCATGGTCATGGAGGCGATGGGGGCTCTGGGCCGGAGGATCTGGCGTCCGGAGGAGATTAGGGACGCCCTGTCATGGGCGGTCCAGGCCAGCAACGAGCGACGGGTCCCCGCGCTGGTGGAGATCATGTGCGAGCGGGAAGTCAACGCCGCGATGGGCCTCTCGATAGACAAGATCAACGAGTACGAGCCCATCCTCGATGGGTCCAGAGAGATGGCCGGCCAGATCGTCGGGGGTGTCCCGGAGAGAGACTAGAGTGCGGCGAAACGTAAAAGCAGACCCTAAAGAGATCCTACACGCCGGCCTCGAAGCTGGAGCCGGCACTCATCTCGCGACCACCCCATCATTGGAGTCCGAGACGATGAGGAAAGAAGCGTCATGAAGGATGCGGCGACGACCGTGATGGAGCGGTGTGAGCTCCTCGCCAACATAAGCGAGGAGCCCGGCCTCATTCACCGGCCGTACGGTTCGCAGGCCATGCACGGGGTAAACGACATCGTTGCCGGCTGGATGCGCACAGCCGGGATGAGTACGAGGCGCGACCAGATCGGCAACCTCATCGGCCGCTACGAAGGTCTTGGCGACAGTACCTTAATCCTCGGTTCCCACCTCGACACCGTGCGGGATGCAGGCAAGTACGACGGTATCCTCGGCGTGATGGTGGCGATCGCGTGCGTCCAGCAACTACACGACCGCGGAGAGAGGCTCCCGTACGCCATAGAAGTGGTTGGCTTCGCCGACGAGGAGGGCCTGCGATTCGACACGACGTTTTTGGGTAGTTCCGTCTATGCCGGTTGCTTCCACAGGACACGCTTGCAGCTCGAAGACCGCAATGGTGTGACCCTTCGGGAGGCGGTGCGTTCCTTCGGTGGGGACCCGGACGCCCTCGAAGGTGATGGCCGCAGCGGCGAGGATCTACTCGGCTATTGCGAGGTGCATATAGAGCAGGGTCCGGTGCTGGAGAAGAAGGACCTACCAGTTGGCGTGGTCACGGCCATCAACGGCCAGAGTCGCATTCGGGTAGGCTTTATCGGCAAGGCGGGACACGCCGGCACGGTACCGATGGAAGGACGGCGGGACGCCCTCTGCGCCGCCGCCGAGTTCGTGCTCGAGGTGGAGACCTTGGCGAAGGCGGAGGCGGATACAGTTGGAACGGTAGGGGAGATCCAGGCGCTCCCTGGTGCGGTTAACGTGATCCCCGGCGAGGCAATGCACTCGCTGGATTTGAGGCACCCTAACGACGACGAGCGGGAAAGGGTGCGCGATAGTCTGGAGGATAGGGCCAGGGAGATCGCCGCCTTACGTGGCTGCGAAAGCCTCTGGGAGGTACGACAGGAGACGGACGCCGTTCCGGCAGACCCGGGGCTCAGCTCTCTGCTATCGCAGGCCGTGGAAGAGTCGGGATTGATGGCATACCGACTGCCGAGTGGAGCCGGCCACGACGCGGCGCAGGTGGCCGCCCTGGCTCCCGTCGCCATGCTCTTTGTACGCTGCAAGGAGGGCATAAGCCACAATCCGGCAGAGACGGTAGTCAGGGATGACGTTGATTTCGCGATACGGGTGATGCAGAACTTCCTTCGTCTCCTGAGAGGGGACAATTCGACTGGAAATGTGGCCGTGGGGTAGACGGCAACGCCTTAGGGGAAAGGGGTAGGCGATGAGCGATAGCGCGGTGGCAGACAGAGTCGTTCCAGAGGGTTACAGCGATCGCCTCTACAACGAGGATCTCCGTCCGCTGAGGGAGGACGAGCGTAGCTGGACCACCTACAGTCTGTTCTGCACCTGGATGGCCGACGTGCACAGCATCGGCGGCTACACGTTCGCCGCCGGTCTGTTTTTCCTGGGGCTTACCGGTTGGCAGGTGTTTGTCGCCCTGATCGCAGGGATAACGTTGGTGTATTTTCTCATCAACCTCACGAGCGTGGCCGGGCAGAGGCACGGGATCCCCTATCCCGTGTTGTCCAGGATCAGCTTCGGGGTCTTCGGGGCCAACATTCCGGCCCTGATTAGGGCGCTGATCGCGATCTTCTGGTACGGCATCCAGACCTGGTTGGCGTCCGTGGCGATCGTCATCCTCGTGCTGAAGATCTTCCCGGGGTTGCAACCCTACGCGGAGAACTCGATCCTGGGCCTCTCGACCCTGGGTTGGATCTGCTTCCTGGCCCTCTGGCTGGTCCAGTTGCTCGTGCTCAGAAACGGCATGGAATCCATTCGCTTTCTGGTGGACTGGTCAGGACCGGCCATCTACGTCGCCATGTTCGCGCTCGCCGCCTGGATCTGGTACCAGGCCGGCTCGGACATGGACTTCAATTTCAGCGCTAAGGAGCTTTCCACAGGAGGAACGATCCTGACGTTCCTCACCGCAATCGCCCTCGTCGTCAACTACTTCTCCACTCTCATGCTCAACTTCACGGACTTTTCGCGGTTCGCGCCGACTGAGCGGATGGTGAGGGTCGGGAACTTCTGGGGGTTGCCCGTCAACTTCGTCCTGTTCTCCGCGGTCGTCGTGGTAACCACGGCGGGCTCGCTGGCGGTCTACGGACAGGCGATCTCGGATCCCGTCGAGCTCGTGGCGAAGATACCCAGCATCGTCGTCCTCCTACTTGGGGCGGTCACGTTCGCGGTCGCCACCATAGGTATAAACATCGTCGCAAACTTCGTCTCGCCTTGCTACGATCTGTCGAACGCCTTCCCGAAGCACATAGACTTCAGGCGCGGTGGCCTCATCACGGCTGTTCTCGCCGTGGTGGTCACGCCCTGGAACATCTACAGCAGCCCCGTCGCCATCAATTACTTCCTGGGCGGTTTGGGGGCTTTGCTCGGTCCGCTCTTCGGGATCATCGTCGTCGACTACTACCTGGTAAAGCGGGGGCGTGTGGATGACGATGGACTCTATCGTGAAGGCACGAGGACGCCTTACTGGTACACGGGTGGTGTGAATCGCCTGGCCGTTGGCGTGTTTGCGGTAGCAGCTGTCGTGTCCGTTGTCGTCGCTCTTGTTCCTGCGTTGGGAACGATCGCACCGTTCTCCTGGTTCATCGGGGCCGGTATCGCCGGGGCCCTGTACTGGGCGTTGGGAAGGAGTGCGAGCCCTGCCGCCCAGGCTGAGGGGTCTGGGGCGAACTTGCGTTCCGGGGTGGGAGAAGAGCGATGACTGAGCAGGAAGCGGTGCCGGCAGGGTACAGCGACCGCCTGTACAACGAGGATCTCGCGCCGGCCAAGGAGCGCAGGTGGGGCTCGTACAGCATCTTCGCGTTGTGGATGAGCGACGTGCACAATCTGGGGAACTACACGTTCGCGGCTGGGTTGTTCGTGATCGGACATCGGGTGCTGTCCAGGTGAGGCCGTTGCATTGGCTGTAGACCTCGTTGTGCGTGGCGGTCTTCTGGTAACGCCCGACGGTCCCGTCGCGGCCGATCTCGCGGTCGAGGATGGCAAAGTCTCCGCCGTCGGCCCCGACCTCGAAGAGATCGCCGTCGAAGAGATAGACGCCCGTGGGTTGCACGTGTTGCCGGGGGCCGTAGACGCCCACGTCCACTTCAACGAGCCGGGAAGGACGCACTGGGAAGGTTTCGAGACGGGGACGCGAGCCCTCACCACAGGTGGTGTGACCTCTTATGTGGAGATGCCGCTGAACGCCTACCCTCCAACCTGCGACGTTGCGAGCTTCGACGAGAAGCTCGCCCGCGCCACAAAATCATCGCTGGTGGACTTCGCCTTCTGGGGTGGCCTCGTGCCCGGCAACCTGGAGCACATGGAGGGGCTGGCCGATCGCGGCGTGGTGGGCTTCAAGGCTTTCATGTCCACCACCGGCACGCTCGACTTTCAGGCGGCGGATGACCTTACGCTCTTCGAGGGGATGAGGAAGGCCGCGGAGTTGGGGTTGCCGGTGCTCGTCCACGCCGAGAACAGGAGGATCACGGACGGCCTCGCGCGGCGTTTCCAGGGCTCCCTCAGGACGAAGGCACGTGATTATCTCGCGTCTCGTCCCGTGATCGCCGAGCTCGAAGCGATCTCACGCGCCATCCTCCTCGCGCAGGAAACCGGGAGCTCCCTGCACATCGTCCACGTCAGCACCGGCAGAGGAGTCGCCCTCGTGGCGGAGGCCCGTGCCCGCGGAGTGGACATAACGTGCGAAACGTGCGCCCACTACCTCGTCTTCACCGACGAAGACGTGGAGGCGTTGGGAGCCGTCCTCAAATGTGCACCGCCCTTGAGGTCCAGAGAGCATCTGGAGGAGTTGTGGGATCGGGTACTCTCCGGCGACGTAGAGTTTGTAACGTCGGACCACTCGCCGTGCCCCCCGGATATGAAAGCCGGGCATGATTTCTTCAGGGTGTGGGGTGGGATAATGGGTTGCCAGTCGATGTTGAACGTCATGCTCGACGAGGGTCATCACGGGCGCGGGCTGCCACTGCAACGGATTGTGGATCTCGTGTCCGGCAACGTGGCCGGACGCTTCGATCTGCATGGCAAGGGCAGCCTGGAGGTCGGGGCGGACGCCGACCTCGCGCTGGTGGACCTGAACGCGCGCTTTACGCTGCAGGCGGAAGATCTCCACTACCGTCACAAGATGAGTCCCTATGTGGGAAAGAACTTTCGGGGCGGAGTCGTCCGCACGGTGCTGCGCGGGACCACTATTTTCCGGGCCGGCAGGATCGCGTCGCGACCGATTGGAAAGTTGATCAAACCGAGTCATCGGACGGAGGAGCGTTGGTGGAAAGGAGCGTGAACGAGTGAGCGACCTAAGGATCACGGCAGGGCCGTACGAGTTCCTGGCGCGCTGGGAGCGGGAGAAGTCACCGCAGACGTGCGCGGCATTCGAAGCGCTGCTTCCCTACCGCCAGAAGATCATCCACGTCCGCTGGAGCGGCGAGAGTTGCTGGATCCCGCTCGGGGACTACGATCTCGGCGTCGGCTTCGAGGACGCGACTAGCGTACCCCAGGCTGGGGAGATCCTGTTCTACCCCGGCGGGTACTCGGAGACGGAGATCCTCTTCCCGTACTCGGGCACTATCTTCGCGAGCAAGCTGGGCCAGCTGGCCGGCAACCACTTCCTCACCGTGGTCGAAGGCCGGGAAAACCTGCGTGCCCTGGGCGAGCTAACGCTGTGGGAGGGTGCCCAGGACATCGTCTTCGAGTGCGCATGAGCGTGGGAGGTTCGATGATGCCTCTCTCATGCCTCGATCCTAGCGGCGTGCGAGGTCGTGTGAAAACGAGTCGGTCTACAGGAGATCGGTCCTGTGTGCCGGCGGCCGGTTGGTCGACGAGGGAGATCCTCAGAACCGTGAGCAGAGGAGGTAGGCGATGACCGAAACGGCCGGAACGAGGAGCAAAGAGATTGTCCTCGGCCAGAACAACTACGGCAAGTCCGAGGTCCGCGTCTTCAAGGTCAAGCGCGACACCCCGCGGCACGAGATCTGGGACCTCGACATACGTGTCGCGCTCGAAGGCGACTTCGAGGCCGTCCACGTGGAGGGCGACAACACCGACGCGCTCGCCACCGATACGATGAGGAATACCTGTTACGCCCTGGCGAAGGACCACCTCACCGGGAGCATCGAGGACTTCGGGCTGACGCTGGTGGACCACTTTCTCAGGGCCGGTCCCACCGTGACGAGTTGCTGGGTCGAGATCACGCAGTTCCTCTGGGATCGCATCGTGGTCGACGGCGAGCCGCACAAGCATTCTTTTGTTCGTGGCCGCGGCGAACGCCGGGCGAAGGTCTCGGGTGACGAGAGCGGCGCCAGGCAGGTGGAAGCCGGTATAGGCGACGTCTACGTGCTCAAGACCACCAACTCCGGCTGGGAAGGTTTCCTCAGAGACCAGTACACGACGCTCCCAGATACGAACGACCGCATTCTCGCTACCATCGTGACCGCAAGATGGTGGTACGACACGACCGACGCGAACTTCGATAGGCTGTGGCGGGGCATATACGACCAGACCCTTGCGACCTTCACGGATCACTACAGTCCTTCGGTGCAGAATACTTTGTGGCTGATGGGTAAGGCGGTTCTGGCGAGCTTTCCGGAGGTAGAGAGGATCTGGTACTCCTTCCCCAACGTGCATCACATCCCTTACGACCTGAACCGTTTCGGTATGGAGAACAACAACGAGATCTTCCACGCCACCCAGGATCCTTACGGCCAGATCGAGGGCTTCGTGGAGAGGCGATAAGTGGCGGGCCTGACGACACACGTACTGGATACCGCCAGTGGCCGCCCCGCCGCCGGCATGGCGCTGGAACTTGCGCATCTAGGCGAAGACGATGAGCGCCGGATACTCAAGAGAGTCCGAACGAACGCCGACGGCCGGACCGACGAGCCGCTACTCTCCAGGGAGGAGTCCGTGCGGGGCGTCTACGAGATCGTCTTCGAGGTGGGCGAATACTTTGCGGGTCGACCGGAAGTGGGAGACGCTCCCCCGTTCCTCGACCGCGTACCGCTGCGGTTCGGCATCTCCGACCCGGCGGCGCACTACCACGTTCCACTCCTGACGTCCCCGTGGTCCTACAGTACCTACCGGGGGAGCTGAGATGAAAGTATTTCGAGGGAGGAGGTAAGAGCGGATGGAGTTCTTTAGCCCCGGTGATTGGCAAGAAGCGCTGGAGATCAAAGCGGCGCATCCAGGGGCCAGGCCCATCGCCGGCGGGACCGACATGATGGTAGAGCTCAACTTCGACCACGACCGGCCAGAAGCCGTCATCGACCTGACAAGGGTGCCGGACCTACGAGAGTGGGGGCCTGAAAACGGCCGCCTGCGCGTGGGAGCCGGAGTGACGTATACGCGAATAATCGAGGAGCTGGGGGACAGGCTGCCCGGCCTCGCGATGGCCTCGAGGACCGTGGGATCGCCCCAGATCCGCAACCGGGGCACCGTCGGAGGGAACCTGGGTACCGCCTCGCCGGCCGGCGACGGTCTGCCACCCCTATACGCCTCGGACGCCGAGGTCGAAGTCGCCTCTACCGGCGGTACGCGCCGCATCCCGGTGACTGAGTTCATCACCGGGCCCAAGCGGAACCTGCTCCGCTCCGACGAGTTGATCTCGGCCTTCTACATGCCCCAAGCGACGGGGCCGCAGCAGTACGCAAAGATCGGCACCAGAAACGCAATGGTGATCGCGGTCTGCGCCTTCGGACTGGCCCTAGATCCTGAGGAGAAGCGGGTCGGGGCCTGCGTGGGCTCCGCCGCGCCGACGCCCGTGCGCGCCAGGTACGCCGAAGGGTTTATCGAGGGAGTACTGCAGGAAGGGGGGCTCTGGGAGTCACGGGCAAAGATCGACGACGCGGCGCTGAGGCGCTTCGGCGAGGCGGTGGAGATGGCCGCCCGCCCTATAACGGACGTGCGTGGTACCGCCGCCTATAGGGTCCACGCCGTCGGCGTGTTGGCCCGGCGCACACTCAAGTGGGCCTGGGAAGAGTATCGGGAAGGAGGTGGCTGATGCGGTTGGAGGTCACGGTAAACGGGGAGAGGCGTGAGGCCGAGGACGTCTGGGAGGGCGAGAGCCTGCTCTACGTGCTGCGCGAGCGCCTGGGACTTCCGGGGACCAAGAACGCCTGCGAGCAGGGCGAGTGCGGGTCATGCTCGGTGTACATGGATGGCACGCTCGTCTGTTCCTGCCTGGTATTAGCCGGACAGGCCGAGGAGCGCGAGATCGTCACGGTCGAGGGGTTGGCCGGGGAGAACGGGCTGCACCCGGTGCAGCAGGCTTTCGTTGACGCGGGGGGCGTGCAGTGCGGTTTCTGCACCCCCGGCTTCATCGTGGCGACCCATGACCTGCTGCAAAGGAACCCTGATCCGAGCGACGCGGAGGTGCGGGAGGCGCTCGCCGGCAACCTGTGCCGCTGCACCGGATACGAGAAGATCCTGGACGCCGTGCGCCTCGCGGCCCAATGGTCGGACGCATGAGCGAGGAGCGCCTCGTCCTCGAGAAATGCGCCATCGCCACCGTCGACGGCTCGGGTACGGAGTACGCCTCGGGCCACATCGTGACGGAGGGGAACAGGATCCTGGCCGTCGGCGAGGGTCGCGCGCCGGAAGAAACAGCGACAGACGCCAGGCGCATAGACGGCGGTGGTTGCCTCGCCACGCCGGGGCTCGTCAACTGCCACCACCACCTCTACCAGTGGGCTACGCGCGGGCTCGCGCAGCAGGCCACCCTCTTCGAGTGGCTGGTCGAGCTGTATCCTATCTGGGCGCTCGTGGACGAGGAGATCGAGCACGCCGCCGCCCGCGCCGGGCTCGCGGCCCTGGTCCGCTCCGGCTGCTCGACGTCCATGGACCACCACTATGTATTCCCGAGGGATGTGGGAGACCTATTGGGGGTGGAGATCGAGGCTGCGAGAGAGATCGGGCTCCGGTTCCATCCCACCCGGGGCTCCATGGACCTGGGCGAGTCAGAGGGCGGGTTGCCCCCTGACAGCGTAGTCGAGGACCTGGACGAGATACTGGCCGCCAGCGAGGATGCGATAGACCGCTTTCACGATCCTTCGTTCGATTCGATGCTCAGGATAGCCCTCGCCCCCTGCTCGCCGTTCTCCGTGACGCCCAGGCTTATGTCCGAGGCGGCCGAGCTGGCCCGCAGACGGAACGTTCGCCTTCACACGCACCTCGCCGAAACGGAAGATGAAGAAGAATTCTGCCTGCAGAAGTTCGGGGTTCGTCCTGTGGAGTTCCTCGAAGAGCTCGGCTGGCTTGGCGAGGATGTCTGGCTTGCGCACTGCGTACACCTCGACGACCAGGAAGTGCGTCGCTTCGGCGATACCGGTACCGGCGTTGCGCATTGCCCTTCTTCCAATGCCAGGCTCGGGGCCGGCATCGCTCCGGTAGCCGCTCTGGTGGGGGCTGGGGCTCCCGTCGGCCTCGGTGTGGACGGCGCTGCTTCCAACGAGGCCGGGGAGCTCGCTCAGGAGGTGAGGGAGGCTTTGCTCTTCGCCCGCCTTGCCGGCGGGCCGAAAGCGCTCACCGCCCGACAGGCGCTAGAGCTCGGCACGATCCACGGTGCCCGGTGCCTGGGTCGGGAGGCGGAGATCGGCTCTCTGGAGGCTGGAAAGCTCGCCGATGTCGCCCTCTGGCGGGTCGACGGGCTCGGACATGCCGGGGTCGAGGATCTCGTAGCCGCCCTCGTCCTTTGCCCGCCGAGACCCGTAGAGCTTCTGCTGGTGGGCGGCGAGCCCGTGGTGGAGAACGGAGAACTGCAAACGGCGGACGAACAAGAGATCACAAGAGAGCTAGCGAATGCGACCAAGGCTCTGGCCAGCGAGACCCAGAAGCTGAAAGGCTGAAATGCCGGGAGCGAGGGCCGAAGACCCGAAGCATGCTGACCACAGGGAGGAGTCACCTTGAGAGCACAGACGACACCGACCACCCCCACCCGCGTGGCACCCGACCCGGCGGTCTTCGCGCCGGGAGGCATTGGGGAGAGCGTCACGCGCCCCGATGGTACCCCGAAGGTCAAGGGTGAGTTCGACTACTCCTCGGACCTGTGGATGGAGGGCATGTTGTGGGGCGCGACGCTGAGGAGCCCCTACCCGCGGGCCAACATCTGGTCCATGGACATCGCGGAGGCCGAAGAGATGCCGGGCGTGCACGCCGTACTCACTCACGAGGACGTGCCGGGGCGCAAGGTTTACGGCATGGAGATCCCCGACCAGCCGGTGCTGGCGTGGGAGCACGTTCGCTACCAGGGCGAGCCCGTCGCCATCGTCGCCGCCGACCACCCCGAGACCGCCAGGCGGGCCGTAGAGAAGATCGCCGTGGAGTACGAGGTACTCGACCCCCTCGCGGACGCCGAGGAGGCCATGGGGGAGGAAGCCCCGAAGCTACATCCCTCCGGCAACGTCCTGCGCCACGTTCACGTCGTGCACGGCGACGCCGAGAACGTGCAAGCGGACGTGGTCGTAACCGGGGAGTACGAGATCGGCATGCAAGACCAGGCCTTTCTGGGTCCCGAATCCGGGCTCGCCGTCCCTGATGGCGAGGGCGGAGTGGAACTGTACATCTCGACGCAGTGGCTGCACGTGGATCAGAACCAGCTCGCCGAGAGCCTCGACCTGCCGTCCGAGATGGTAAGGCTGACACTCTCCGGGGTGGGTGGAGCGTTCGGCGGCCGCGAAGATTTGTCTATGCAGATCCACGCCTGCATGCTGGCCCTGGACACCGGGCGTCCCGTCAAGATGATGTACAACCGGGAGGAGTCTTTCTTCGGGCACGTCCACCGCCACCCGTGCAAGATGCGCTACGAGCACGGTGCAACCAGTGACGGTGAACTCGTCTACGTCAAGGCCCGAATCGTCTTCGACGGGGGTGCTTACGCCTCCAGCTCCACCGCGGTCTGCGGAAACGGGGCCCGCTTCGCCGTCGGACCCTACGAGTGTCCCAACGCTCTCATAGACAGCTACGTCGTCTACACGGATAACCCGCCCTGCGGCGCGATGCGCGGCTTCGGCGCCGTGCAGACCTGCTTCGCCCACGAGTCGCAGATGGACAAGCTGGCCGAGGCTCTGCGTATGGACCCGGTCGACTTCCGGATAAAGAACGCCATGACAGAGGGCAGCCTGATGCCCACCGGACAGAAGGTCGAAGGTCCCACCCCCGTGGCCGAGTTGCTGGAGCGCATAAAGGCCATGCCCATGCCGGAGGAGCCGGAGGGCGGACTGCACGACTTGCGCGAGCTGCCCGGCGGCGTCTCGAACACGACCCACGGTGAGGGCGTGCGGCGGGGCATCGGGTATGCCGTGGGGTTCAAGAACGTGGGATTCGCGGAGGGCTTCGACGATTACGCCACCGCGAGGGTCAGGCTCTCGATGACCGAGGAGGGTCCTCTGGCTGAAGTGCATACCGCGGCGGCGGAGGTGGGGCAGGGGTTGGTAACCATACAGGCCCAGATCGCCAGCACCGAGCTGGGCGTCGAGAAGGTATCCGTCTTGCCGGCGGATACCCGTGTCGGCTCGGCCGGATCCACCTCCGCGTCGCGCCAGACGTACATGACCGGCGGCGCGGTAAAGCTGGCCTGCGAGGCTGTTCGGGCGAAGCTCTTCGATCGGGCGGGAGCGGAATATGACGAGGATCCGGGTGCACTCTCCCTCGAAGGGGGAAACCTCGTCTCGGAAGACCGGGTGGTCGCGAGTCTGGAAGATCTGCTCGACGAGGAGGGGATCGATGAGACGGTGGTGCACCGCCACGTGGAGACGTTCCCGCTCGACGAGAACGGCCAGGGGGACGCGGACGTGCAGTTCGCTTTCTCCGCCCACCGGGCGGTGGTGGACGCCGACACCGAGCTCGGGTTGGTCCGGGTGGTCGAGCTTGCGACGGCCCAGGACGTGGGCAGGGCCATGAACCCACAGGCAGTCGAGGGCCAGATCGAGGGCGGCACGGCCCAGGGTCTGGGGCTCGCGCTCCTGGAGGAGATACAGGTGCGCGACGGCAAGGTCCTCAACGCCTCCTTTACGGACTATTTGCTACCCACGATCCTGGACATGCCGCCGGTAAAGGTCGACGTCCTCGAACTCGCCGACCCTGGCGCGCCATACGGTCTTAGGGGGATAGGCGAGCCGCCCAACATCTCCACGCCCCCCGCGGTCGTCGCCGCCCTGCGCGACGCCACGGGAAGGGAGCTTCGCCGGATGCCCGTCCGTCCAGAACAGATCGTCGGCATGGCCGAAGGGCCGCCCCGTCGTCGCCCGCAGCCGGGGAGTTCGGGGTACTC
The DNA here is from genome assembly GCA_963811295.1 of uncultured Rubrobacteraceae bacterium. Lineage (GTDB taxonomy): Bacteria > Actinomycetota > Rubrobacteria > Rubrobacterales > Rubrobacteraceae > Rubrobacter_D. Next base: position 31,701 of record CAWEQZ010000041.1, read on the forward strand.
GGCCCTCGGCACCTTGAGAGAGAGGAGGTAGTACCGATGCCAGGATACAACAGGGCGGAGCTTAGCGTCGAGATGAAGATCCTTCCGTCCGCGCAGGGCGTGAAATCCCCGCGCGAGCAGATAGCGGCGGGGGCCCGGGCCGCAAACGCCTCCGGCCTGTCTGCGCACGAGGCCGGCCCCGGCCTTACGGCGCTCGCCGGCAGGAGGGGAGAGGTGCTCGACGCTGTGCGCAAGGTGATCGACGCCGCGCTCGACGCGGGTGCCGGGGAGGTGCAGGTGAAGGTGGAGACACAGGGCGAGTCTGGGAAGTTCGGCGACGCAGGCGGAAGACGAAGTTGAGGTTCCGATCCGGACAAGGTTCGCCCCAGGGAAAGGATAGAGCATGGCTCAAGCAACAGTGGTCGAAGAAGGGAGGCGCTCGAGCTTCACCCACCCGGTGGATCGGGTACTGCCTCCCGGACGCCTGGCAGTCTACGGGTTCCAGCACGTCCTGGCGTTCTATGCGGGCGCGGTGATAGTACCGATACTGCTCGCGGGGGCCATCGGGCTCTCGGACGAACAACTGGCCTACCTCATAAACGCGGATCTGTTCACCTGCGGGATCGCGTCCATCATCCAGGCCGTCGGGTTCTGGAACATCGGCGTGCGCCTGCCGCTGCTGCAGGGTGTTACTTTCACGGCGGTGGCCCCGATGATCGCCATCGGCAACGCCAACGGCGGCGGGACGGACGGCTTGCGGGCCATCTACGGCGCCGTGATAGTCGCGGGGATCTTTACCTTCCTCATAGCCCCGTTCTTCTCCCGTCTGCTCCGCCTGTTCCCCCCCGTGGTCACGGGTACGGTCATCACGGTGATCGGGTTTACCCTGGTGCCGGTGGCGGCGATGGACGCCGGCGGCGGCGACCCGACGGCATCGAGTTTCGGCAGCCTCGAGAACCTCGCGTTCGCGGGCGGCACCCTGCTGTTTATACTACTGATCTACCGTTTCTTCCGTGGTTTTCTCAGCACCATCGCCGTCCTGCTGGGCCTGGTAATTGGAAGCTCGGTTGCCTGGGCGTTCGGTCTCGTCGACTTCGGCGCGGTCGGTCAAGCAGGATGGCTCGGCGTGACCACACCCTTCTACTTCGGGCTGCCGACCTTCGGCGTCGCGGCGATCGTATCCATGATAGTCGTGATGCTGATCACGATGGTCGAGACGACCGGCGACGTGTTCGCCACCGGCGAGATCGTGGAGAAGCCCATCCGCCGCGAGGATATCGCCAGGGCGATCAGGGCCGACGGGTTGGCCACGACGCTCGGCGGCCTGTTGAACTCCTTCCCCTACACATGCTTCGCCGAGAACGTCGGTCTCGTGCGCCTCACCCGTGTCAAGAGTCGCTGGGTCGTCGCGACGGCGGGCGGCATCATGATCGTCTTCGGGCTGCTTCCGAAGATGGGCGCCATCGTGGCCGCCGTACCCCGCCCCGTGCTCGGGGGGGCCGCGATCGTGCTGTTCGCGACCGTCGGGGTGATAGGCATCCAGACCCTCTCGCGGGTCGACTTCCACGACGAGCGCAACGTCATCATCGTGGCCGTCAGCGCCGGTCTGGCCCTCATCCCCGTCGCCTTCCCGACTTTCTACCAGAACTTCCCCCCCGAGCTCCAGATCATCGTCGGCAGCGGCATCACGATGGGTAGCCTCTCCGCCATCCTTCTGAACCTGGTCTTTAACGTCCTCGGCGGGAACAGCAACCTCGTCGATGAGTTCGAGCCCACGGCCCGTCACGTCGAGAGGATCTCCCTGGACCAGGTGAACCACCTGAACAAGGACGAGTTCGTAGAGAGGTTCGGTTCGTTGTTCCAGGGGCCGGTTCCCTTCGCCGAAGCGGCCTGGGAGAAGCGACCGTTCGCCACATTGTACGATCTGCGCCGCGCGTTCCAGGATGCGCTCTTCGAAGCCTCGCCGGAGCAACAGCTCGAACTCATTCGGGCCTACCCCGATCTGGGCAGGATGGTCGAGCGGGATACGGCCGAGGCGGAGTTCGGTATCTCGCCCGAAGAGTACGACACCTTTATGGAGGCGTCGGTGGCCAGGGTGCTCGGGTTGCAGTCGTTGCAGGACCAGGCCTCGGCGGGCCTCGACCGCCTTTCGCCCCACGAGTACGAGGATTTTCAGCGCCTGAACGAGGCCTACAAGGAGAAGTTTGGCTTCCCACTGGTCATCACCGTCAGGGAACACACCAAGGAGACCATCCTCCACAACGGCAAGGCGCGCCTGGAGAACCCTCCGGCCCAGGAGCGGGCGACCGCCCTGGTCGAGATCTCCAAGATCGCGAACCTCAGACTGATGGATCTCGTCGAGGAGCCCATCGAAGATCTGGTCCCGGCCGACAGGGCTTGAGGAGGATGAAGGAGAGGATCACGGTCGATGAAGTCAATCGCTTGAGTCGGGAAGGGTTCATAGTGCGTTTCGGCCCGCTCTACGAGCACTCACCCTGGGTCGCTGAGCAAGCTTACGGTGCGCGGCCGTTCGGCGGGCTCGACGGGCTGCATGGCGCGATGGTGAGGGCAGTAATCCGGCTTCCGAAGGGCGCAAGATGGCCCTCATCCTGGCGCATCCCGACCTGGCGGGGAGGGCGGCCATGGCCGGCGAGCTTACCCCCGAGTCGAAACAGGAGCAGGCATCGGCGGGCCTGGACGCGCTAAGTCCGGAGGAGTACCGGGAGTTTCATCGCTTGAACGAGGCCTACAAGCATAAGTTTGGCTTCCCCCTGATCTTCGCCGTCAGGGAGCACACCAAGGAGACGATCCTCGCCGGCGCCGAGAGACGGCTGGAGCACTCCCGTCCCGAAGAGATCGAGACCGCCCTGGCCGAGATCTCCAAGATAGCCCGTCTGCGTCTGGAGGATCTGGTCGAAGAAGACTGATCACAGCGAACCGGGAGGAGCCTCATGCGTTTTCCGCAAGTAACACTTAAGCTTCCGGGTTGGGTAGAGGAGCTTGTCCCCGACCCCGAACACAGTTACCCGACGGAAGAAGACCGCATGCGCCTCGTGGTCGAGCTGTCCCGGCTCAACGTCGAGCGCGGGACGGGTGGACCCTTTGGGGCGGCGATCTTCGAGCGGGAGACGGGCAGGCTCCTCGCCCCCGGGATGAACCTCGTGGTTCCTCGAGTTGCTCGGTCGCACACGCGGAGATGGTCGCTATCATGATCGGCCAGCAGGTGGTGGGGGACTTCGATCTCGGTAGCGAGGGAAAGCCAACTTACGAACTCTATGCCAGCACCGAGCCGTGCGCGATGTGCTTTGGCGCAACACCCTGGTCCGGCGTGAGGAGCCTGTTGTGCGGGGCGCGTGATGAAGATGCAAGGGCCGTCGGCTTCGATGCGGGGGCAAAGCTGCCCGACTGGGCCGCGGCTCTGGAGGAGCGCGGCATCTCGGTCAAGAGGGACGTGCTGCGCGAGGATGCTGCCCGCGTGCTTAGGGACTACGCCAACAGCGGAGGCGAGATCTACAACGCCCGCCAGGGAGACCAGCGAGATGCGGGCCGGCGACGTCCTGGGCGAGCGCTACGGGTAGCAAGAGTAGCCAGGCCATAC
>CAWEQZ010000042.1:0-32702 GCA_963811295.1 uncultured Rubrobacteraceae bacterium
AGGCCTCAGAGTAGCGGATCGAACGTAGCACGATCCCCTTACTCTTGTAGACCGCCACCTTCGGCCTCCTTCATAACGGCGACGCTCGCGCTCATGCCGAGCCGCGAAGCCCCTGCGTTGAGTATGTCGAGGGCGTCCCTGAGGGAGCTGATGCCGCCCGACGCCTTTACCGCAAGGCCCTCGGGGGCTTCTTCCCTGAGCAGGGCCACGTCCTCGGGCGTTGCGCCCGCGGGGGCGAAGCCCGTCGAGGTCTTCACGAAATCCGCGCCGCTCGCGGCCACTATCTGGGTCGCAAGCCGCTTCATCTTGTCCGAAAGGTACGCGGTCTCCACAATGACCTTGACGACCACGTCGTTCAAGCCATTGTTCATGGCTACCGCGCTTACCTCCTGGGTGAGGCTTGCGAGCTCGTCGGCGACGTAGCCGAACTCTCCGGAGAGGAACTTCGAGATGTTCATGACCATGTCGAGCTCCGAAGCGCCCCTGGTGACCGCCTCGCGGACGGCCGCAATCTTCACCGCGGTGGGCTCATACCCGAAAGGGAAGGAGACCACCGTCGCCACCTTTACGTCAGCACCACGCAACTCCCTGGCGGCGAGTGGGACGTAGGAGGGCGGGATGCACACCGCGGCGAAGTGATAGTGGGCAGCCTCCTTGCAGAGGCGTACGATCTCCTGCTCGGTGGCCCCGGGCTTCAAGAGAGTATGGTCCACCGTTTTCGCGAACTCACGCACCCTCATCGCCAAAGCGCTACGCTCCTCTCGACACAACAGATCAGGGTGATTATAAACCCAACCGCTCCAGAAACTGCCTGTCGCTTCTCCATCCCTGACTAACCTTTACTTTCAGGTCGAGGTATATACGGGTGCCGAGGAGGCGCTCGACGTCGCGGCGGGCTTCGGTGCCGATCCTCTTTATCGTCTTGCCGCCTTTGCCCAGCACGATCATACGTTGGGTGGCGCGTTCGACGTGGATGACGGCGTAGACGACCGTCACGTTCTCCTTGCGCTCTACGTCTTCGATCTCGACTGCAACGGCATGCGGCACCTCTTCCCTTAGCACGTTCAGCGCCTTCTCCCGAACGTACTCTGCGAGGACCAGAGACTCGGGGTAGTCCGTCACTGTACCTTCGGGGAAATAGCGGGGACCATGCGGTAGGAGGCCGATAATGGAATTCATCAGAGGTTCGACGTTGGTCCCGTTGGCAGCGCTGATCTGGAACACTTCGTTCCAATCCCCGAGCCGCGAGACCGCTTCTACTATCGGCAAGGCGCTTTCACGGGTGCGAAGTAGGTCGGTCTTGTTGATGGAGACGATGGCCGGTGTGCCCGAGCCGGCGACCAGGCGGGCGACGTAGCGGTCGCCGCTCCCGAGTCCTTCCGAGGCCTGCGGCGCGTCGAAGAGCAAGAGGATGACATCCGACTCAGAGAGGCTGTCCACGACCTGTTCCTGCATCCTCGCTCGCAAAGTGTCACGGGGTTTCTGGGAACCTGGGGTATCCACGAAGATCGCCTGGTATCCAGGGCCGTTGCGGACGCCCCTTATCGGGCTACGCGTGGTCTGGGGCCGGGATGAGGTGATGGAGACCTTCCGGCCGACGAGCCTGTTGACCAGGGTGCTCTTGCCGACGTTGGGCCTGCCTACCACGGCGATAAAGCCGCTGCGGAACCCGTTGTTCTTCATCCCAACTCCTCCGGACCGAAGGAGTTGGGAAGAATCTGGTCGAAGGGGTAGCGCTGTAGCCCACGACCGGTCTCCACGAGGACCTCTTTGCAACCGAACTCCCGCAAGACCTGCCGGCAGGCTCCGCAAGGGAAACACGGCGAGGTGTTCGGGCTGAAGACGGCGACGAGTTCGATCTCCCTGTCATCAGGATCTGTAGTGGCCATCATTGCAACCGCGTTGCGCTCCGCGCAGATCGAGAGCCCGTAAGAAGCGTTCTCGACGTTCGCGCCTGAGTATATGGTACCGCCTCCTGTGAGGATGGCCGCGCCGACGTGGAAGTTGCTGTATGGTGCGTATGCCCGCTTTGCAGCGGCACGTGCGGCCTCCATCACGGCCTCAGGGTCCAAGGCTCCTCCTTTCACAAGAGTTGAAAGGCTGCCGTCGTAACGAGGACCCCGATCACGGCCCCCATTACGATCTGGTAGACGCTGTGAAGCCCGCTTTCGACGCGGCTCTGGCAGACGAGCAGTGCCATGAGGAGCGAGATCACGGAGATGAGCCCGGCGTAGGATCCCGCGCCACCCTGGACGGCTATGAAGCTCGCGGCGACCCATCCTGCAAAGGCGACCGCCGCGTGCCCTGAGGGCATCCCGCCGGCGAAGGAGTTCGGGGAGTGGGTCAACGCCTTGCCGAGGAGGACGATGAGTACGATCACGCCGAGCGTGACGAGCGTGAGGTGGGCCGGCTGGCGCCTTATGGTCTCCAGGGTCGCGAGAGAGAGCGACCCCAGATCGTCCGCCAGGACGAGATAACCGACGAGCACAGCCCCGACGCTGGAGACCAGGACGGCCCCTGCCGAGACGTCCTTGGCGAGCTTGGCAAGCGGATGGTATTCCCTTGTGGCAAGGTCGACGACGAATTCCAGAGCTGTGTTGAATAGCTCGGTCACGAAGACCAGGAGTATGGTCAGAACGAGGACCGCAAGCTCCAGCTTCCTGACACCGACCAGCAGACTAGCCACGAGGACCAAGACGGCCACGATGACGTGGAAGCGCATGTTGCGCTGGGTGCGGACCGCGTAGATCATACCCCGGTAGGCGTGCTCGAAGCTGCGGGCTACGCCTTGCTGACCTTTGTCCGGTCGGTCACCCTTCCTTGCCACGCAACTCCTCCATTACGGCCCGCTGGACCCTTGCCATCTCACTGGCCCCGAAGTCCTCTCCGTGGTCCATGCCGCCCAAGTGTAGCGCGCCGTGCACCACGAGTTCGTCGACGCTCATCCCATGATCGGCACACGCGGGGCAGATCACCACCTCCCCTACCATCTCCCCGTATGGCCCGTCCACTTCGAAGCTGAGCACGTCGGTAGGTTCGTCTCTATCTCTGAACTCTAAGTTGAGGTCACGGATCGTCTCGGGATCGACCAGTGCCACGGAGACCTCGCCGATTCGCTCCAGGTCGAGACCGAGGGTGAACAGAGCGGCGGCGAAGAGGCGGCCGGCTCGTTTCGTGTCGAGTCCGGCATGGCCAACCTCATCGAGAACGGCGACGGACATGGGAGGGGAGTTCCTCAGGTGGCGACTCTGTACACGGCCTACGTCGCCGCCTTTGCGTTGCGGGCATCACCCGAGTCTTCGGGATACGCTATGCGCGGCCCGAGGAAACCTATGAGCGCCTCGCGGATGGCCTCCCCTGCTTCGTGGATATCGTGCATGGTGAGCTGGCACTCGTCGAACTGTCCGTCCTGAAGCTTTCTTCGCACTGTGTCGGCGACGACGTCGTCGATACGCTTCGGGGTCGGCTTCGGCAAAGACTTCACGGTCGCCTCTATCGAGTCGGCGAGCATCATGATGCCGGCCTCCTTGCTGCGGGGCAGGCCGCTGGAGTAGCGAAAGTCCGACTCGCGGACCGCTTCCTCGTCGGGGGCGTCTTCGAGGGCCTTGCGGTAGAAGTACTCGATGCGAGTCGATCCGTGGTGCTGGGCGATTATGTCCAGGATCTCATGGGGCAGACCCCACGCCTCACCTATCTCCAGGCCGTCCTTCACGTGGCGTTTGACCACCTTGGCTGAGAGCGTCGGGGAGAGGGCCGCGTGCGGATTGATCTGGGCGATCTGGTTCTCGACGAAGTAGGCAGGATGTTCCATCTTTCCGATGTCGTGGTAGTAGGCGCCGACCTGGGCGAGTAGCGCGTCGGCACCTACTCTCTCTGCGGCCCTTTCGGCGAGCAGGCCGACCTGCATGGAATGGGAGAAAGTGCCGGGTGCGTTTCTGAGCAGCTTGTCGAGCAGAGGATGTCGGGGGTCGGAGAGCTCGAGCAGCTTCATCGGCGTGAGGATGTTGAAAGCGTCTTCCAGGAAAGGCATCAACACCATCGCCAACATCAGCGAGAGGAGGCCGTTCCCGAGTCCGAGGACGCCCAGCCAAAGTGCGTCCCGCGGGTCACCGCCTCCGATCAGGCCTACGGCGAACGTAACGACGCTCATAACGGCAGCGATGACCAGCCCGGCCTTCAGCAACCGCTGGCGGGAGTCCACGCGCACGGTGGTGTAGATGGCGAAACCAGATCCCAGCAGCAGGGCCGCGGTCAGGAGGAAGTTATTGCCGCTAAGGATACCTACGTTGACGCTGGTGATCACCACCATCAAGAACATGAGCCTCGGCCCGAGAAGCATGGTTCCGATGATGGAGAGGCCCGCGAGGGGCGTGAGATAGGGATCGAAGTCGAGCTCGATAAAGAACCTGGCGAGCGCGGTGAAAAGGACGGTGAGCGAGGCGGCGAGAACGAGCCTTATCGCCGAGTTCGTCTTGAGTATGCGCTCCCCGAAACGTTCCAGGAAGTACCAGGCGATCCACATCTCGGCGGCGACGACGATGCCGACCCCGACCAGAGCCATCCAAGGGTCCGACTGCTGCAGCAGGTCCAGCGACTCGAGCCGGGTGCGGTCGCTCGGGTCTATGATCCCCTGGGAGATGACGCGTTCGATCAGGGGCCGTGGTCCTATACCTATGAGCGCCGTCAATGATAGCCACGTCGAGACAGTCAGCCCGATGTAGAGCCTGACCTTCGGGATCCTCTCGATCCAGGCCCTGAAGAGTTCGAAGCGCGTCGGCGAGCGGTGGAGTTCATCGACACGCCTTCCGGGTTGTTTCTTGAGGCTTCTCTTCCCGAGTTTCATGGTCGCTCCCGGCCCTTGGGCCTAGGCTCTGTCGCCCTCTCCCGCGCCTTCGTAGGCATCGACTATACGCATGACGAGGTCGCTACGCACGATGTCATCGCGCCTCAGTCCTACGAATGATACGCCTTCTACGCCAGTAAGTGTGTTCCTGGCGTCTTGCAGCCCGCTAATGCGGGCCTTCGGGAGGTCCACCTGGGTTATGTCGCCCGTGATGACCATCTTGGAGCCGAAGCCGAGGCGCGTTAGGAACATCTTCATCTGCGGGGGGGTGGTATTTTGCGCCTCGTCCAGGATGATAAACGCGTCATTAAGTGTGCGGCCCCGCATAAATGCGAGGGGTGCTATCTCGATTATGCCGCGCTCCAGGTGCGCCTGGAATCTTGCCGGGTCCACCATCTCGTAGAGCGCGTCGTAGAGCGGCCTGAAGTAGGGATCCACCTTGGCCATCACGTCGCCCGGCAGGTACCCGAGAGACTCGCCGGCCTCGACGGCGGGCCTGGTAAGTATGATCCTGGACACCTCTCCCCTGTTCAAGGCCTCGACGGCCAGGGCCACGGCCAGGTATGTCTTGCCCGTGCCAGCCGGCCCGATGCCGAAGACGACCTGATGCTGGCGAATGGCATCGGTATAAGCCTTCTGGTTGCGGGTCTTCGGCGCGACCCGGCGCCCGCGGTGTGTGAGGATCACATCCCCCAGCACCTCCCGCCCGCCGCCATCATCGGCCATCTTGTAGAGTCGCTCGGCGGTCTCCGGGGTCGGGTGATGCCCCTCCTCGGCGAGGCCGACCAGTCCGTCGAAGACGGCCTCGGCCCTCTCCACAGCCCCCTCGGTACCGCGCAGGACGATCTCATTCCCCCGCACTACGACCTCGCACTCGACGAGTTCCTCGACCCGCCTCAGCACGGAGTCGCGGTTCCCGAAGACGTCGAGCGTCCTGCTGGGCGGTATGACGAGCTTGACTTCGACTTGGCTGTTGGTTGTTGTCTCCGTCGTTTCTCCTTTGTATTAGGTATCAGGTTTCCGCGGACAGCGTCACCGTCATCACGCGATCCAACCCTGACTCTAGGCAGCTGGTCTTTACTCCTGCATGGGTGAGATCTGCACCTCCTGATGCCTGTGGCCTGATACCTTCATTGTAGTCTGGTGCGGGCCAGTGCGGAGAGGGCGCGGCCATCGGCGCGGCCTTCCGAAAGGTCCATGGCACGCGCTATGACGGCACCCATGTCTTTAATACCGCTTGCTCCTGTCTCGCTCACCGCCCGGTCGATTATTTCTTCGAGTTCGTTCTGCGAGGGCGGCTCGGGGAGGTAGGTGCGGACGATCTCGGCCTCGGCCGACTCGGATGCCGCCCTATCCTCTCGCCCGGCTTTGCGGAACGCTTCTGCTGACTCGTCGCGCTGCTTGAGTTGGCGCCTGAGGATGGTCTGCTCTTCCTGTTCGGTTAGCGGCCTCCCCGCCTCTATCTCGGCGTTTTTGAGCGCGGCTCCGAGCATACGCAGGGCGCCAACGCGGGTCCTGTCGCGTTGCTTCATGGCGGCCTTGGTGTCGCCCTGTATGCGGTCGCTAATGGTCAAGGCATTCCCAGTCTCCGGCCGCCCATGACGTGCAGGTGGAGGTGGAAGACCTCCTGCCCGGCGTCGCGACCGTTGTTGATCCTGACGGCGTACCCACCATCTGTTACACCGAGTTTCTCGGCGATGGCGCTGGCCACCTCGAAGAGCCGCTTTACCACGGTGTCGGGCAACCCGCCGATCTCCTCCAGGTTCGCGACGTGCTGCCTGGGGATGACGAGGACGTGGACAGGGGCCTGGCTATTAATGTCTTCGAAAGCCAGCACATCGTCCTCGTCGTGAACCACCTCGGCATCTATCTCCCCTCGCACTATTCTACAGAATATGCAATCGGCCTCGCTCACGGCAACCTCCTCTAACGTTCGACCCTGCTTTCCAACGCGGCCAGCGTACGCGCCACCGCGATGATACCTGCGGTCTCGCTGCGAAGCCTGTATGGTCCCAACGCGCCGAAAGTGATGCCAGCCGCCTCAGCAAGCAGCAACTCGTCCTCGCTCCACCCACCCTCAGGGCCCACAAAGAGGCTCACGGGAGACCCGACGACGGCCTCGACGGGCTGGAGGCCGGGGGCATTGTGGAGGAGGACACCGGTCTCTCCCACCTCTGAGGCTGCGTCCGCAAATCGTACGGGTTCGGCCACATCGGGCACGCCGAGCCTCAGCGCCTGGCGCGCCGCAGCCTCCGCCACCCGCCGCCAGCGCCCGACCTTCCCCTCGCGCGGGTTCACGACCCCACGCTCGGCCAATAGCGGCACGATACGCGTGGCACCTACCTCCGTAGCCTTCTCGACAACGAGGTCCATCCTTCCACCCTTGGGCACCGCCTGGTAGAGCGAAATTTCCACGCCGGTCCCACCTGAGGCCTCCACCTCCTCTACGACGGTCACCTCTCCCCCACCAAGCAACCTGGCAGCGAAGAGCCTACCCTCGCCATCCACGACCTCTATACAATCCCCGTTTGTGCCACGAAGGACGTTATGGATGTGGTTGGTCTCGTCCGGCGGTAGCTCCAACACCACGCCCGGCTCCAGTTCGGAGTCGACGAAGATACGGGTTATAGGTGTGCGCGTAACGAAGCCTCCTACCGGAAAACACCCCTGAGACGGTCGAAGAAGGATCCCCCACCACCGTTGTAAGTCTCTTCTCCGCTGGTAGCCTCGAACCTCTCGAGCAAATCCCGCTGTTCAGATGTCAGACGTGTCGGTACCATGACGTCGACGACCACCTTGAGGTCTCCACGCCCACGCCGCCGCAACCGCGGCATCCCATCGCCCCTGAGCGTGAGCGTCGCACCCGGCTGTGTTCCGGGGTCCACCCTCACCTGTCTCGGTCCTTCGAGGGTAGGCACATCCACTTCCGCCCCGAGCGCCGCATCGACGAAGCTGATCCTCATGCGGTGGATCAGGTCCTCCCCGTCCCGCATGAGCTCCTGGTCTTCTTTAACGTTGATCCTCACGTAGAGATCTCCCGGTGGCGCGCCTGGATCTCCTGCGTGCCCCCCACCCGAAACCCTGAGCCTCATGCCGCTCTCGATACCCTCAGGCACCCGCAGCCGCCTGGCCTCCACCTCGGAGATCCTGCCACTGCCACGACAATTGTCGCACACGACGTCGATGACACGGCCACGACCGCCACAAGTCGAGCACGACTGCGTCGTAACCATCTGCCCGAGGATGCTCTCCCGCACCGTCCTTACGGACCCTGCGCCGGCGCAAGTGGGACAGACGTGTGTCTCCGTCCCTCCTACGCCGTCGCAGACGCCACAGTTCCTGACAACCTGAACGTTGACTTCACGGTCAGCCCCGAACGCGGCTTCGTACAGGGAGACTTCGACTTCGACCTCGGCGTCACTACCACGACTTGGACCCTGCGCGGTGGAGCTACCGAAGAAGGAGCCGCCGAAAGCGCGGTCGCCGAAGAAAGCCTCGAAGATATCCTGGAAGCCTCCGAACGGGTCCCCTCCACCGGGGTAGCCTGCAGCTCCTGCGCCGCGCGGCACCTGGTGGCCGTATGTATCGTAGGCGCGTCTGGCCTCCGGGTTCGAGAGGACTTCGTAGGCCTCGGTGAGCTCCTTGAAGCGTTCTTCGGCTGTGTGGTCGCCTGGGTTGGCGTCCGGGTGGTGGGAGCGGGCGAGGCGACGGTAAGACCTCTTGATCTCCGCATCCGAGGCTTCCCTGGACACGCCCAGAATCTCGTAGTAATCGCGCTTGGTTGCCAACTAGAACCTGGCGTCCAGACAGTTGGTCAGGGCCTCCGCGGCGGAGCGGACGGTCGTGATCGCGGCGTCGTAGTCCATGCGCTTGGGGCCGATCAGGCTGACAACACCGTAAGGCTGCTCGCGGCGGCTGTAGGCCGAGGCCACGAGGCTCGTGCCCGTCAGGTTCAGGAAACCGCTCTCCGTGCCGATGGAGACGACGACCCCGCTGCTCGAAACAGAGCGACGGAGGGCGTCGCCCATCAGGCGCAGCAGCCAGCGCCGGCGTTCGAAGACCTCGATCACGGCCGAGAGGCTGCCTGGGTCGAGGTCGTCCAGGCGGCTGAGGAGGGCCGAGGCGCCCTGGATGAAGACCCCGCGCTCAGTGGCCCTTCCCAGCGCGCCTACTGCCTCGAGGACGGCCCCCACCGTCATCGGGTCGTGATCCGAGAGCGCCGTGCGCGCAGCGAGCCCGAGCTCCAGGTCGGTGCCGAGCGGGCGCCCTCCCAGCCAGGAGTTGAGGGCTGCGAAGATGTGGCGCAATTCGCCGTCCTCGACGGGGATGGGGAGCGTGATCGCGGCGCTCGAAGAGGCGCCGCTCTCCATCGATACGACGAGCAGGAGCCTGCCTTCGTCCAGTGGCAGATAGTCGACACGGGCGAGCGACTCGCCTAGCACCGTTGGCCCCGCGACCACGGCCAGAAGGCGGGTAACCTCGCTCATACCCTCCGAGACGCCACGCAGCAGCTCGTCCACGTTGCCGTAGCCTTCGAGGGCTGCGAACGCCGTGTCATCCTTCGGGTTCGCCTCCATCAGGGCGTCGACGTAGTAGCGGTAGCCGCTGTCAGTAGGGACCCTTCCGGCCGAGGTGTGCGGATGGTCGAGCAAGCCCAGCGACTCCAGGTGGGCCAGCTCCGCACGGATCGTGGAGCTGCTCGCGCCCAATTCGTCGGACAGGGCATGGCTACCGACAGGGGCGCCCGTGGAGATATAGATCTCCAGCGTCTTTAGCAGTAGCTCGCGTTGCCTCTCTGAGAGCTCGAGGTGCTTCATATCGCTGGTGATTCTAACATGGGCACGGGCTGTCCCAAGGTCTCAGATGCGTAGCGCGGCCAGGAACGCTTCCTGAGGTATCTCTACGCTGCCTACCTGCTTCATACGGCGCTTGCCTTTTTTCTGTTGCTCGAGAAGCTTGCGTTTGCGGGTTATGTCACCACCGTAGCATTTGGCGGTGACATCCTTGCGGTAAGCGCGAACGGTCTCGCGGGCGATCACACGCTTGCCCATGGTAGCTTGCACTGGCACCTCGAACTGCTGGCGTGGGATCAGCTCCTTGAGCTTCTCGACGAGGGCGCGGCCACGCTGGTAGGCCTTGTCGCGGTGGACGATGATAGAGAGCGCATCCACGGTCTCACCAGAGACGAGAACCTCGACCTTCGCGAGGTCGGAGGGCTCGTAGCCCAAGGGCTCATAGTCGTAGGAGGCGTAGCCCTTTGTGCGACTCTTCATGGCGTCGAAGAAGTCCGTGATGATCTCGGCCAGCGGCAGGTCGTAGGTGAGCTGCACCCTGCGCGTTGAAATGTACTCCATCCCGACGGAGATCCCGCGCCTTTCGTGGCAGAGCCCCATCACGGCCCCCACATACTCCTTGGGGCAGATCACGGTCGCCCGCACTATGGGCTCCCTGATCTCATCGAAGATCTCCGGAAGCTCGCTCGGATTGGTGACCTCGACGACATCGCCTCCGGTAACGACCTCGTACTTCACGCTCGGGGAGGACGCTATAAGGTCGAGGTCGAACTCACGCTCGAGCCGCTCCTGGATGATCTCCATGTGCAAGAGGCCCAGAAAACCGCATCTGAACCCGAAGCCCATCCTCGAGTTTTCGGGCTCGAAGAAGAGAGAGGCGTCGTTTAATTGCAGCTTGGAGAGGGCCTCCCTTAGCCTTTCGAAGTCGTCGCCCTCCGCGGGATAGAGACCAGAGAAGACCGTCGGCAACGCCTTCGCGTAGCCCGGCAGCGGTTCAGAAGCGGGCTCTTGCGTCCGTGTGACCGTATCGCCGACGCGTAGGGCTTCGATGTCTTTGAGACCGGCGATCACATACCCCACCTCGCCCGTTCCGAGTACGGGGAGGGCTGTGGGTTTCGGTGAGTAGCAACCGACCTCCAGAAGCTCGAAGTGCTCCTCGCTCCCCATCGCCTTGACCCTATCGCCCTTCTTCAGTTCTCCGTCGAACAGACGCGCCAGTGAGATGACGCCCCGGTAAGGATCGTAGAGGGAGTCGAAGATGAGGGCCCGCGTCTCGTCGTGGTCAGTGTGCGGGGTGGGGACGCGGTCCACGATCGCGTCGAGCACCTCTGTTACGTTCTCGCCAGTCTTGGCGGAGATCTTGATGATCTCCTCCTCTTCCACGCCGAGCAGTTCCACGAGTTCCTCCGTGACGGCCGGAACATCGGCTATGGGGAGGTCTATCTTGTTGAGCACGGGGATGATCTCGAGGTCATGCTCCATCGCCAGGTAGAGGTTCGCAAGCGTCTGGGCCTGTATACCCTGGCTCGCGTCCACGATGAGGAGCGCGCCTTCACAGGCCGCTATGGCCCGCGAGACCTCGTAGGCAAAGTCGACGTGGCCAGGGGTGTCGATCAAGTTTAGGTTGTACTCGCCATCTTCCCTGTTGTAGAGGACACGTACGGCCTGGGCCTTGATCGTGATGCCGCGTTCGCGCTCCAGGTCCATAGTGTCGAGGATCTGGTCCATCCTCTCGCGCTCGGGGACGGCCTCCGTTATGTCGAGTAGCCTGTCAGCGAGGGTACTCTTACCGTGGTCTATGTGCGCTATTATGCAGAAATTGCGGGTTCGCTCGATGTTTTTCACCGGGAGATTCTACCATGATTGTCCCTTTGCTCTACTTGTGTTACATTCTTCCGGTCAGGTAAGTGTCAGATCCGAGGAGCCAGCGTGCCCGCACCATCTAAACGCGACAAGCAGAGCGTCAAGCGTGGCGCCCACAACAAGGGCGTCAGGACCCGCCTTCGCAACCTCTCGAAGAGTTTCTACAGGGCCGTCGAGTCGGGGGACGAAGAGGAGGCCCGCCGCATCAGGGACTTGTCCCAGAGGGAGTACAACAAGGCCGCGGGCAAAGGCATAATCCATCCGAACAGGGCCGCCCGTAAGGTCAGCCGCCTCGACAAGGCACTCGCGACCGACCGGGGCGAGTAAAGCTCCATCCCGAAGCTGGATAAGATCGTTCCCTGGGGGCGATCGAAGGACGAATACGTCAGGATGTTCGCCCTGACGACAGGCGACCTCAAGGGCAAGATCCTCGACTGCGCCGCGGGTCCGTCGAGCTTCAACACGCAGAGGCCACGAGGTGACCTCCTGCGATCCGCTCTATAACTTCACCGAGATTCGAGCACGCATCGACGCTACCTTCGACGCCTTCGTGGACAACGCGCGGGTAGCGTACGACGAGTTCATCTGGCGCGACATCGAATCACCCGAGCATCTGGGTGAGGTACGGATGGCGGCGATGCAAAGGTTTCTCTCAGACTATCCAGAAGGACTCGAGGAGGGCCGCTATCTGGCCCAAGCGCTCCCGCATCTGGATTTTCGTCACGATGCGTTCGATCTGGCGCTGTGCTCTAGCTTTCTGTTCACCTACACAGAGCGGCTCTCCCTCTATTTCCATGTTGCTGCTATCGAAGAGATGTGCAGGGTCGCACGGGCGGCGCGGATCTTCCCGTTGCTCAAGGGTTACGGTGGGATATCGCCGTACCTGGAGCCGGTGATGTACAGACTACGAGATCGCGGTTACACAGCGACTATCAGAGAAGTCCCGTACGAGTTCCAGCGCGGAGGAAACAAAATGCTCGCCGTGAACAAACCAACGGCAGCCGGCTGAGGAAGCAGTGGAGCGGTAAGCACTTGCCAACTCTCCTACGTAACCTGCCTTCTTCACGGCGAGGAAGCGACGCCAAGCTGTTGCATCATGCCCAGGGCGTCGAAGACGAGCCACGCTTCGGAGATCTTACCGTCTCGTACGCGCCAGATACCCAGGGTTGTCACGTTTATGTGGTTGCCGGTTGGCGCTATGCCCATAAGCTCGCCCTGGTGTGCCACGGGCGGTCCAGCGGGTGATCCTGCGCTGGTCATAGACCTCCTCGACGTAGCGGCGGACTAAGGCTTCGTTCTCTGCCGACATTCTCATTTCCTCCTCTCGAGGTGCACCCCAATGGGTCGATCTCACCCACTGATCAGCATGATGCTATCGACCTCTGCCCGTTGGCAAGCGTTTGCAACACCGCCTTCCGAGTGCTTCGGCAGATAGCGGGAGAGCGCAGAAGGTGAAATACTTACTGTGTTCCAGCCAGACACCCGGAGGGTTATAAGATGGGCAGAAGTAGAGGAACAGGCAGCCAACGCTTCCGGCTCTTTATGTGGATAGCCACGGCGCTGTGGCTCGTCGGGGCTATCGCTGCGGTCATCGATCGCGATACGCTGAACGCCGTGGCCTGGTTCGGCTTCACCGCGTTCGGAGCCCTGACCGCAAGCGGTAGCACGGAACGATCCAGGGGTTTGGCTTACCTGGCCATAGCGCTCCTGGTCGCTGCCATGGCGATCCTGATTGGTATGTTCCTCGCAGACTAGGCGCTGGAGCTGCCCCGGAGCCTAACGAACACTTACGGGCGATGGTCAACGAAGGGAGATGACCATGAGCGAAGGTGGCCACCCAGTCAAAGAGGAGGTGGTGCGGAGGCTCTCAGAACCCGAGGGCGATCACGAGCTGCACTCCGTTCTGGAGCGCATGAAGGTGCACCACCAGCACCTTTGGGAGGCTCTTCACCGGGTGCACTTCTCACACGAGGCAGGTCCCGCACAGCTCGAAGACTGGCGAAGGGCACCGAAGGGTAGCCAGGAGGATATCTGGGCCGAGCACTATGACGAAGCCATGGGTGTCCTGCGCATGGGGTTGCAGTAGCCTAATCCTGGAACAGTGGATTTCCGCCTACGCGGGAATGACGAGAGAGTAGGCGGGAGGACGATTGTTCTGGGAGCAAGGCCGCTGGGCTCGTCTGGTTCGTACACCCAGGGTAAGTAATCGTGCGGAATACGCACTATTCGATACCGAGAGCTACGAGGAATTCAGCCTTGCTCGGCATGTACAGGCTTGGCCATGGTGATGCTCGTTATATTGTAGCCCAGCTTTTCGTAGAGAGTCCGCGCCCCGTGGTTGTGGCCGAACACGTGTAGCTCTACGCTCTTGGCGCCGAGGTCTCTGGCCCTTTCCTCGACGAGATCCAGCGTGCGGGATGCGTAGCCTTTGCGCCTGAAGTTCTCGTGGATGATGATGTCGTAGATCCAGACCGACCGGCCGACGCCCGAGTCCCTGAGCGCAAACCATACGGTCCCCACTTCAGCGTCTATAGAATCGTCCCTGACAGAATAGAGGAAATGGCCCTGCGTAGCGGGACCTTCTGGCAGCAGTCCGTCTACGTCCCTGGCTGCGCGGCCCTCGGCCTCGGCTTGTGACCAGGCGCCGGCCCGGACTTTATCCGCCGCGTAATGGCGCACTTGATCCTTTCTGTACTCACGGTATGGTCCGTCCTCGAGTTCGACGAACCTGACGTGGTTCGTATCCTTCGGGGTCATGCGGAATTCTCGGAGAGGGCGAGCGCGGTCATCTCCACCTGCAGTTCGTCGGAGAGATTGCTCCCCCCTTTGAGGCCGCCTTCGAGGTCCTGGATCAGGGCCAGGGCGCGTTCCAGGTCTTTCTCGTCGAGCTCGCGGCCCTGCTCCTCGAGCTTGCGCGCCACGAACGGCGGTACTTTGAGTTGGCTCGCAATCTCCTTTTGGGTAGCTCCGCGTTCGATTAAGGCGCGGGCGCGGGCGACGAGCTGGAACTGGCGACGGATCATGAACGTGAGGCGTAGCGGGGGCTCGCCCGTGGAGATCAGATCTTCGAGCAACGCGAGTGCTCTGTCTCGTTGCCCGGCGGCCAAGGAGTCGACGAAGGCGAAGATGTTGGACTGGACGTCGGGTGGGCATAGAGCGACCACATCGTCGTGGGTAGTCGTGCGATCACCGACGTAGAGCGCCAGCTTCTCCGTCTCCTGCAGCAGACGCAGCTTGTCGCCCGAGCAGCGTTTGGTAAGGTCTTCGGCGACGTCCTCGGGGAGATCCAGGTCCATCTTCGTCGCGTGCCCGACGAGCCATCTGACGAGGGCCTTGCCTGTGGGCTGATCGAAGGTATGGACCTCACCCGAGTTCTTGACGGCCGAGAGCAGCCTCTCACGGGCGCCGAGCTTCTTGCCGAGCAGGATCAGGTCTGATCCTGGCGAAGGGTCCCTGAGATAGTCGACGATCACCGCCTTCTGGGCCGCGTTCCAGGCGTCGAGGTTCTTCAAGACCACGAATGGCCCTTCCCCGAATAGGGAGAAGGAATTGCAGGCCGAGACGAGCGTTTCCGGACTGGTCTCCGAGGCGTCGTATGCCTCGACCGTCCTTCCGGCACGTAGCTTCTCGACGCCGCGAGACTTCCGTTCCTCGTCGTCTCCGAGTAACAGATAGACTGTCATAGACGTATTCTAATCGCTAGAGATACCCGCGAGTAGCAGAATCAGGTTTCAGGCCTTCTCTGCAAACGGACGTGGGGATGAGCAGGCAATACATTCCCCTTTGATGGTTCGACCGATTTGAGGCGGGCGTCGGTCATTTGGTGTGAGCGGGCTCGTGGTGCTCTTCGGGTTTTTCTGGTGGCGCGCTTTTCTGCTTCGCCGAGATTTCGTGTTTGGCGAACCATTCGTTGCCTTCAGAGGTCGTCGTTCGTCTCCTGGCCGACGCTTCTGGCCACACCCACGATAGCGAGTGCGACCACAAGCCAGACTGCGAGGACCCACACGGGGTGACGGGCACAAAAACGACCCAGACGGTAGAGCAGTGGCGTCAACACGGTCTCCTTGTGGCCTGGGGTCTAAACGTCTAGCTGCGCATCGCTATCTCGATTGGGGGCGCCCGATGGCAGCATACACGCCAGCAGTAGGGCGGCGCATCCCTCAAATGGGCTAGTTTCAGGCCAGAGGCATCAGGTGTCAGTATCCGGCCGCTCACTGCCTTCGAAGAGCTTGGAGGTGTCCGGGCGGCTGAACAGGTCGATAGTCCAGTCGGCGAGTACGTGCGCCCGATTGAGGTCGTAGCCCAGCTCGTACAGGTAAACCCCCTTCCAGATAAACGCCCCGATCAGCCCACCGAGCTTGACTCCCAGGATGTCGACGAGGGCGCTACCCTCCCCGAGATCCACCAGCTGGCCTACGGAGCGGTAACGGAAGGCGACGGGTTCCTGGTTCTTGATCTCTGCTACAAGGTTCGCCGCTGCCCTCTTGCCCTCCTGTTCTGCGGCCTGGGCGAGGGCTGGAACCGATGGTCCATCGTACTGTATGCTCGTGCAATCGCCGACGGCATATACCCCTGGCCTGTCTTTCACCCGCAGGTACTGGTCGACGTGGATCCTTCCGCGTTGGTCTTTTTGCACGTCCAGGTCGCCTACCAGAGGAGGAGGTTCGATCCCGGCTGCCCAGACGGTCGTTTGGGTCGGTATGGTGCGACCGTCTGAGAACTCCACGGTATCAGGCCTGACCTCTTCGACTTTGGCATCGTTGATGACCTCTACTCGCTGAGATGCGAGCCTGCGCGTTGCGGCGTTTACCAGCGAGGAATCGAGGCCTTTGAGGATCTGGTCGGCGGCGTTCACCAGCACGACACGCACGCGGCCGAAGTCGACGTTGGGATAGTCATCCTCGAGCACGTCGAAGATCAAGTCGTGCATGTCGGCCGCTGCCTCGACTCCGGTGGGACCTCCGCCGACGATGACGAAGGTGAGCAGGTCGTCGGGAGTCTCCCCGTCGAGGTGTTCGGCTACCTCGAAGCGGTCGATCACGTGGTTGCGTACCCGCAGAGCGTCTCGCAGACCTTTCACATCCATGGAGTTCTCCTCTGCGCCTGGGGTGCCGAAGTAAGTCGTGCGGCTGCCCGGGGCCAGGACGAGGTAGTCGTAAGGAAGATCGCGCTCAGCCGTCTTCACCCGGCGGGCCCCGAAGTCCACCCCAGTTACCTCACCCTGAAAGTACTCGATCCCCAGTGGCCTGAGGATGCGTCTGAGGGAGTGGGCCACATGACGCAACTCCGTGTTGCTCGGGATGACCGAAGGTACCATCGGCCAGAACGTGGTGTAATTCATGCGATCTACCAGGGCGACGCCGACATCTTCGGTCCCGCGGAGCGCTCGGGCCAACTCTCTCGCCACAGACAGGCCTCCGAATCCACCGCCTATGATGAGTATCCTGGTCGGGGCGTGCGCGTAGCTGCCCCGGAGCGAGAAGGGTCTGCGTAGTCGCCTGTAGACTCCCCAGGCTGCGCCCAGGATCAGGCCGCCCATCGCAAGTTTGCTTCTCATGCCGTCCTCTCCCTTCCGTGTGGCTCTTGGAGGATAGCATTTCAGCACGCTCCGCCCTTCGGGCTTCGCTTGTCAGCACGGCGCTTCGCACCTTTCGATCATCTACTTAACGCCTATGGGCCGAAAGCTCTCTACCCGCGAGACCTAACGTCTTGCCCGTTTGTTTTACCCTCTCCTACGATCTGTCCGGAGGTGATGATCGCCCAAGCATGGGTTAGTTCCCAGCCGGAATCGGCGGGTATAAAGTCGTTGTGGTCCTTCATCAGACCGCCCGAGTACGAAGAGGCGTGGAAAATCCCGACGGAGGTGTTCGCGCCGCCCACGACCTGGCCTGAGTCGTTGACGCCGGAGCCCCAGCTCGCAGAGGCACCGGGCAGCGTGCCGAGGTCATTTATAGTGTAGGCTGAGCTAGCCGCATTGTAGAGCTTGAGGGTGAAGGTGCTCTTCCTAAGACCCCCAGCGTCGCACACCACGATACGGTAGGTGTGCCTGCACTGGCGTTGAAGGTCACCTTGCTTCCCCAGCCACCCCCGCAGTAGTCGTTGTTGTTGTCCGCAACCCTGCTCAGGTTGTTCAGCTCGGTGCCTGTGTAGACGGCCAGGATGGAGTCTATGTTGGCCTGGCAGGTGTCTATGGTGGTGGATCCTGAGTTGGGGCCCTCCAAGAGTACCACACCGTGTGCTCGTCTAGCCAATCACCGGCGTCAGCGGGATTGCCTCTCCATCCTTGGGATCACCTCTGTTTCTCATCCTCTTTCACAAGCGGACACTCCCTCACGCTGCCACCCTTACCCCATCCTCGAGGCCACCCATCCTTCCCGCAGCCGTGGGATCTTCCACGAAGAAGCCCTCGGGCTCTATCGGGGACTTCACCTTGAGGGTACCCTTCGAATAGCGTTCCTGCACGAAGCTGATCGCCCGCTGAAAGCTGTGAGCCCGAAGCGCTACATAGAAGCGGGCGGCTCCGCTACGTACCTCGATCGATACCTTCACCATCTGAGATCAGTCCTTTCTTCGTCTTCGATCATGTGGGCTGTGCTTGGCTTCAGACTATTCGCCGCTCCG
The DNA here is from genome assembly GCA_963811295.1 of uncultured Rubrobacteraceae bacterium. GTDB lineage: Bacteria > Actinomycetota > Rubrobacteria > Rubrobacterales > Rubrobacteraceae > Rubrobacter_D. The sequence goes on from CAWEQZ010000042.1 coordinate 18,121, forward strand.
CCATGGTCTGCTTGCGAATCTCTTTGACCCTTACGCCCCTCTTAACCAGTACGGTGTTGATAGCCCCGGCCAACTCGGGGTCGGCGTCAAGCAGAAGAGCTCCGTACTCGACTCGCACCACATCGACCATCCTCCGGGAGATCTCCCTGGCCCATTGGAGGGGTTCGGCCCTCACCAGCAAGCCTTCTCGTGTTTGGTCCTCCTTCATCGCCCGACACCTCCTCGTCATTGGGCCGGTCCGCTCTGTCTGCTTTTGTCGGCGGGCCGTTGTGTATCTCATGCACCCAGCGTATCCTCAGGGCGTTAACTGGCCGTTAGCTGGAGGGCATGGGGCGTAGGTAGTTTCACCTATTTTCTTGATCCAGGCGTCGGGTGGATGAGGAGCTTGGGACGCTGGTTTGGGGGTTAGGATCTACAGCCTAGTCAGACTCAGGGGTACTCGCTCCTCCTGGCGGGAGATGCCAGAAGAGTTCAGCAAGTGGAAGAGAGCCTACCGACGCTACGAGCTGTGGGTGAAGCAGGGCTTGTGGCAGCGTACTCTTCGGGCGTTAGGAGAAGAAGATCTGCCAGGACCGGTGACGAAGGCACCTAACTGATGCTGTAGAGTCCATTCCACGCGCTCGGGTGAATAGCGGCAATAGAGGACGGGTGGAGGGTGGCCTGGGCCAAGCCACCCCTAGTATCGAGTCAGCCCTCTTGCTCTCTCCTTAAGGCTACCCTGTGGCTATAGTGGGCTTCGGCCCCCAGTCGGGTGAGGAGTTGTACTCGGGGTCGTTGCTGACGTTCTTCGACCTGCCCGAGCCGTCGGCATTATTCGTGAAGATCTCGGTGTTCTCGGGGAGGTCCTTACGGTAGGCTATCTTGGTGCCGCTAGGGGACCAGACGCAGTCCTCCTCGCCGACGTAGCGGCTGTCGGTTACGTTGGTCAAATTACTGCCGTCGAGGTGCGAGCGGCGAAGGGTTGGGTCTGCTGCCATGATTCGCCTCATGACGAGGCGATTGACCCGCCTTTGAGGCCTTTTCACACAGCCTCTCCAGGCACTTCGGTGAATTGGCCTTTCATGTATTTGCGGCCCACTTGTAAGAGCGAAAAATAGCAACAAGACACCCATCTTGCGGGTGCGCCAACCCCCCACTTCTGAGAGTATTCTTTCTAAGGACTACCGATCAAAGGAGAGATTCCCGACAATCATCGTACGACGAGAAGATCTAGGGTCTTTCTCTCCTACAAAGAGAGGACGATGCCAGAAGTTACGAAGGTTCGGGGGTTCGTGGGGGTAGTGGATACATACACCTTCTCTAGGGCGCAAGGAGATGGTTATCATGAACGTCCCAACCGGCGTACTACCAATACCCTCGAGAAGTAGGGTGAGGAGGCAGAGCCGTTGGCCGCTGGCATCGCTTGCCACACTCAGCTTAGCACTCGTACTCGGGGTTGTGGCGGTGGTGCTCGTGCCAGGGGGGGCAGCTCAAGCGCAGCAGCTCAGGTCTACCCCACAATCCGCAGCCGGCGTCGTCAGGCTCACCTTCGACGACGGGCCAGTTCGCGCCAACACGCCCAGGGTCTTGGACGTTCTGAGCAACTACAGGGTCAAGGCCACGTTCTTTGTCATCGGACGACGGGCGCAACTCTATCCACGTTTGGTCGAAAGAGAATACCGCGAGGGACACTCTGTACAGAACCACACCTATACCCATCCAGACTTGACCACCCTTGGCCCTGTTGAAACAAGACGAGAGCTTCGCGCCACAAACCGGGCTATCAAAGCTGCAGGCGTTCCCAAGCCGTACCGCTTTCGCCCGCCATACGGACACACCAACGCCAGGGTCCGTGACATAGGAGCCTCCCTCGGTTTGATCCAGACCCTCTGGAGTGTGGATCCTCACGACTGGGCAAACCCGCCAGCTTCGGTGATATGCAGGAGGGTGGCCAGTAAGGTGAGACCGGGAAGCATCGTGCTCTTACATGACGGCTCGGGAACCAACACCGTGGAGGCCTTACCCTGCATTATCAAAAGGCTGCGGGCGCAAGGATACGGGTTCGGCAAACTCTAGCGTGCTCCCTCGCCTAGTATTTGCAAGCGAATTGGATCATACACCTGAGCCCGTTACACGCTCCCAAGTGTTGGACCGGGGCTATGCGTACTTCGTAGAATTTCGTCTCGCCAAGTTACGACTTGTTTGACTCTGGTCAGGAGCTCGGTGGTCTCTAGAGCCGCTATGCTTCTAGGGCGCCGGTTACACAGGGATCGCTCGCGAACTTCCTGTCGCCCATGAGAGATGGGTTGGCTTGTTCTCGGCTTGCGTCCCCCCGTAGAGTACGGCGTGCTCAGTGACTCAAAAGAGGTATGGGAGCACCACCCAAACTCGGAATGTCCTTCACGCACGCCAATGGTGGCGGAGGTTCGACCGAAACGGAGGTGCGTGTACATGAAGGTTTTGATCTGGGTCGATCCCCATAAGGCGTCGGTCGCCTCAGCGGTGGTCGACGAAGCCTTAGGCGAGCTCCTCGAGCCTGCTAGTCGGCGTACGGCGACGGCGCCAGGGTGGTGGAGGCGATCGCCGGGAGATGGGGGGCGATCGGAAGATGATGTCGTTCCTCGCCGACCTCCACTCGCGCCGCGAGTTTAGGCCGTTCACGTCCGCCGACTTCATCGACGACGTGGTCGCCGCGCAGGATGCGATCGACCGCGACAAACTCGAGCGCTGGCTCTTGTCGCCCCCGGCCGGGGTTCCGCCGACCACCATCGCTGAATCCCAAGGAGCGGAGCTTCCCGCGCCCCGACCGCCGTGACGAGCGGCCGCGCTTGGGCTCGCTCGGCGCCATCCGTTCCCCTATACGAGTCCTACAGCATCGGTTGGCCCCGTCCGTCCAGCGGCCTCGATCCCAGGCGCCTTTCGCCCCCGATTCGTCCGCCAGACGGCGTATTGCGGGGCGTTTCGCAAAAGTGCTGCTGTAGGGTATGTTAGGAGAACGTCGTAGAATCTACCTCCCTGACGTTGGGTGAAAGGGCCTTCAGCCGATGTGTCGGAGCCCGGCAGATGGCATCATGCAGTGTGTCGATACGTTGGACAAAACGCGTGTTGGCAATCTGCAAAGGAGATGGAAGTCCTGTGTCGGCTGAAGAGAAGAACAAAGCTCTCGTACGCAGATTCTTTGAGGAGGCGTGGGTCAAGGGCAACGTGGCCGCCGTGGACGAATTCATGGCTGCTGACTACGTCGAGCACCCTCGCCCTTCCACGCTGCCACCTGGCACCGAGGGCTTGAAGCAGCTAATCGCCGCCTACCACACGGCCTTCCCCGACCTGAAAATGACCCTCGACGATATCTTCGCCGAAGGTGAGATGGTGGCGTTCCGCTGGAGCGTTAGCGGTACCCACCTGGGTGAATGGTTAGGTATCTCTCCGACCGCTAATCACGTCAGGGCAACCGGGATCACCATCTTCCGGATCGCTGGCGGGAGGGTTATGGAGAGTTGGACCAGCATCGATCTGAGTCCCGCAGAGGAAGAGCTGCAGTGGTTGACCGAAGGCGGCGGAGGAGCAAGGAGCGGTGACGTTTCCTTGGCCGAGCGCGACATCTCCCCCGCGATCTGGGACGACTTAACCCGCAACCTTACCTGGCGCCTGCGAGTTGAGGAGGCCCGGGAGCGGGAACGCATCGAGCAGGAACTCCGCGTCGCCCGCCAGATCCAACAAGCGCTCCTGCCCGAGGCGACCCCCGAGCTCCACGGCTGGCAGCTGGCGGCTTACTACAAGCCGGCTCGGGAGGTAGGTGGAGACTTCTATGACTTCCTAGAGCTCGAGGATGGATGCCTGGGGCTGGTTGTGGGGGACGCTACAGGCAAGGGCATGCCGGCGGCTTTGGTGATGGCAACGACCCGTGGCATGCTTAGGGCCGTAGCTCAAAGTATGGACTCGCCGGGCGAGGTGCTGGCGCTGGTCAACAACGCACTATACCCGGACATACCCTCAGGGATGTTCGTGACCTGCTTCTATGCCATCCTCGATCCGGCCGCAGGTCGGCTGCGATACGCCAACGCCGGACATGACCTGCCCTACGTGCACCATCACGGCGAAGGCACTCACGAACTACGAGCCACGGGGATGCCCTTGGGTCTGATGCCCGAGATGAGTTATGAGGAGAAAGAAGCGGTTCTGAGAGAGGAGGACAATGTCCTCTTCTATAGCGATGGGTTGGTTGAGGCCCATAATCCACACTACGAGATGTTCGGCTTCCCGCGGTTGGGAGCGCTCATCGCGGAGCATGGCAAGGAACGATCACTAATAGACTTGCTCCTAGAAGTGCTTTACTCCTTCGTTGGTGAGGGTTGGGAGCAGGAGGACGATATCAGCCTCCTTACCCTACGACGTTCGGCGGCCCGAACCTGATCTGTTGAGAACTCCACGATGGAAATCCAAAATTGGAGCTCCTTCCTTACCCGAGGTCGCCTCGCGGGGCCTGAGGCCGTAACCGAGCGCCGCGTCGGTACGGCGGTGTAGCTGGCCGATCCAACCCCACTTCTCCCCCACCGGCCTCACGCTGCTCGCCTCCACGAGCGCGCCGATCCTCTTCCTCGCGAGGCATGATCTTCAGAACACTAAATCACCCCAGCTGATCTCCAGCGCTCTGTTGGGCGATGATGGTACTCGGAACGTGCGCTTCGAGCGAACACTCTACACTTGATGCTATCCAGGGAGCCGTATTTCTGTACGACACCCAAACATCTTGTGATCACCTCCTTGAGGCCTAAGGGCAGAAAGCTCTCCACCCGCGAGACCTAGAGTAGGTGTATGCAGGCTTCTGAAAATGGACTACCGAGAATACCCGTTTCTACGACGTTAGGTAATTAGACTTATCGGGTTCGCCTCACACGGTGATGACGACTTTTCCTCGGGCGTGTCCTTCTTCCAGATAGCGCATAGCCTCGGGCACCTCGGCGAGCGGGTAGGTCCTGTCGATGACCGGGGTGATCTTCCCGGATTCGATGAGATCCTTGAGGATAATCATATCCTCGTGGTTCTCCTTGGCGATGAACGTGACCAGCTTCTGGCCCACGAACGGCGATAGCAGCATCGCCCGAAGCTGGCGATCTGTGCCTCCGAGCCACCGTCCTTCCCCTTCGCCTCCAGTGATGACGAGGGTTCCCTCGGGGGTTAGAGCGCGCCGGAGACGCGCCAACGACGAGTTCCCGCCGATGTCGAGGATCAGATCGTAGCGCTGATCGCCCTCGGCGAAGTCCTCGCGTGTGTAGTCGATGACGTGATCCGCACCGATGGATCGGACCATCCCCACCTTCGCGGTGCTGCACACGCCGCTAACGCGTGCACCGAACGCCTTGGCTATTTGCACTGCGTAGGTCCCCACGCCGCCAGAGGCGCCTACGACCAGCACTTCCTGCCCCGGCTCGACCCGTCCGTGGTTGCGTAGGGCTTGCAGGGCAGTCTCGCCGGAGATGGCGAGGACCGCCGCCTGCTCGAAGGTGAGGTTCGCCGGCTTGTGCGCAAGCTTGTCCTGGGGCGCGCGTGCGTAGTTGGCGAAGGTACCCTTGCCGATACCGAACACCTCATCGCCAGGCCGGAACCTGCTCACGTCCATGCCGACCGCCTCCACGACCCCCGCCAGGTCCGAGCCGATGACGGGGTTCTTGGGCGAGCGGAGGCCGTAGCCCGCGAGGCGTATGGGATACGGCAAGCCAGTCAATAGGTGCCAGACGCCCCGATCCACGCCAGCCGCCTGAACGCGTATTAGCACCTCGTCGTCTTCGATCTCGGGACAGTCGATGTCCCTGAGTTCCAGGACATCGGGCGAGCCGTAGGTTTCTCGGACTATTGCTTTCATCGATTTCTCCCCTGTCCCCCACGCTCCCCACCGGAACATCTGCACGCAATGCAACTTCACCCCGATGAGCGGCGCATCCCTCATAGGAGGCCAGCAACAGATCACGACCGTTCGGAAGTCCGAAAGACCTGCTCCGGTTGGTACCTCACTTTACGACGCGGAAGGTAAGATGCGTGACCCCAGCTCCCTCGATCACCCGGGTGCTCTCCAGTTCGATCGGATCGGTGCCTAGGTGGTCGAACAATCGGACGCCGTCCCCGAGCAGGACGGGCACCAGGTCGAGGTGTATCTCGTCGAGGAGTCCCGATCTGATGCACTGCTGCACGAGGCTCGCGCCGACCACGCCGACGTCCTTGTCGCCTGCAATCGCTTTCGCTTGCTCTAGGGCGCTTTCGAGGCCGTCCGTAACGAATGTGAACGGCGATCCTTCGTAAACCCACTCTTCTTGTGGGACCGTATGGCTAACAACAAAGACCGGTACGTCTAAGGGGTGTCTACCACCCCACCCATGGGTGAGGTCGAAAGTCCTGCGTCCCGTCACCAACGCCCCTGTCGTTCTGCGCGTCTGGCGAAGTAGCTCGGCGGTCTGCGCCGAGACCTTGAACACCATCTCGGTACCGGGCAGCCTGTATTCGGTGTTGCCGGCGGCGTACCATCCCAAGAGCCGCTCACCGCCCTCACCCATGGGTGCATCAGGGCCGTCGTTCGGCCCAGCGATAAAGCCATCCAGCGACGTCGAGTGCCCCGTGCGGACTTTCCCCACGATCGTTCTCCTTTCCCGGCCCTAGTGCCGAAGTGGGCCAGCCCTTTCCACCATCGTTATGATGCCACCTGGCGAAGGCTGGCGCCTCCCTCATATAGGCTACCTCTGCCATTGCCAGCGGTTACGCTCTTCTGAGAACCCAGCAAGACAAACTTCGGAGAATCCCTCTTCCGAGACTGTATGAAAAATCTTGGAGGCCAGGGTGGCGGGGTCCCGAGATGGCTAAAACGCGCCTCTTCTCCCATCTCGACTCCGTATACTGGCCACATTGTTGGCGGTCGAGACGTTGCTCATACAGCTTTTTCATACAGCATCTTCTAGTTGCCCGAGTGACCCTCAGCCCCGCGCCTCGACCTCACGCCAGAAGGCCTCGACGCGGGTGTTGAACTCCTCCGGTACCTCCTGGAACGGCTGATGTGCCTCCCCAGGCATGACCTCGAAGCGCGCTTTCGGGATGCTCGCGGCGACCGATCGACCGAAGCGCGGCGGCAGGATGATGTCGAGCTCGCCGGACAGCACGAGCGTCGGCGCACCGATCTCCGGGAGGCGATCGACCGTGTCGTGCGCCAGGCAGACGTCGACTTGGGCTTGAAAGGCCTCCACGGACTGCTTGTGGGGGAAGCCCAGCGCCTCCTCGAGGATTTGACCCACCGTGCCGTCCGCGTGGGCGCGCGGTGTGTAGACCCACGTGAAGAAGCCCTCCAAGAAGGCGCGCTCGCTGGGCGCGACCTCTGCCAGCCAGCGCCAGAAGTAGAGCTGGGAGCGCCAGAGGGCATCCGGGCGAGCGTAGGTGCTCACAAGAACGAGGCTGCGGACGATCTCGGGGTGGCCAAGGGCCAACTCCTGGGCGATGGCGCTTCCCATCGAGAAGCCAACGACGTGGGCGCTGCGTACCCCCACAGTGCGCAGCAGAGCGACGGCGGAGTCGGCCATCGTGGTCGCAGAGAGCGGCTCCTCGGGCAGCGGCGTGCGGCCCGCTCCAGGGTTGTCGAAGGCGGTGAGTCGGTAACGCTCCGAGAGCCCGTCGAGCTGTGGCTGCCACGCTTCGGCGGGGTCGCCGAGCCCAGCGATGAGCAAGACGTCGGTCCCCTGCCCTCGGCGCTCGGTCCAGATCTCGGTGCCGCTAGCGTTGATTGGTTCGCCCAACTTCAGCCTCCCGGGTCGCTTCCCCAGAAGGAGCGTAGCACCTCGGCCGTGAACAGTTCGGTGCCGCTGCACGAATGTTGCCTGCTGGTAGCGAACTTCGGGGATATCTACTTCCCAACTAATCAGACCTCCTAATTCTGTGGGGTCGTTGGGTCCTCATAAACATCTTTGCAATCGACAACTGTATCCTCGCTGTCAGCATAGGCGGTGTCTGCGACATCGTCCGCGCGCGTTTCCAGGTAAGCGCAATCGATCAAGTCTTTGCCGGGCCCGCCGTAGATCATGTCGGTGCCTCGTCCGCCTCTGAGGGTGTCGGTGCCCGCGCCGGCGTAGATGGTGTCGTCGCCGAAGCTGTGGCGAACGTCGTCGTTCCCGCCAAGCGCTTACACCGTGTCATTGCCTCCAAAGGGATTGAGTGTGTCGCGCAACTCGGTGCCCGTGAGCATGTTGTCTGACCTATCGCCCTTTATGTTGGCAGCGAGTGCTACTCCACCCGCGGGCAGCACCAAAGCCATTGAAACCAGCAGCAAAACCGTCTTCTTCATCCGCAAACCCCATTCTCTGACGGGGTGGAGCAAGAAAGGTGAAGACTCCGCCCCTATTGCGCGTAGGGAACCTACACCCTGGTGCGGAAAGGGTGCAACCCCATACACGCTAGTTTTGACTTTGTGGCGAACTGCTTCTGAGAAACTCCTACAAACGTAGTTCTGATATGCACTATAGAAGGCGCCGCTTAGCTGGAGGACCTGAAAGCGTGGTCGAGTTGACTATCACTTGAAAGGTTCTGGAAGATTTCGGCCGAACACTCTCGCCAGGCGGAACGCTTAAAGGAGGAAGCACCCTACAAGCTCTTTGTGCCTACTAGCGGAAATGGGTTCACCCCGTTGGGTTCAAGCTAGGAGGAGGATATCTGAGCCCTCGAAGGCAGCCTCAGCTTGTCTCATCGAGCCGATGGATCCAGCATTGGCAGACGTGAGTGCCCGGGACGTGCGCTTCGAGCGGGCGCTCCGCACCTAATGCTATCCAGGGAGCCGCATAGATTTACGGCTCCCAGACATCTTGTGATCACCTCCTTGATGCCTAACGACCGAATCTTCACCACTTACTGTGAGAGCTAACTATGCGTGTATGCAGGCTTCTGAATGTGGACTTCAGTGAAACCGATTCCACGTACTCTGGTGAATAAGCCAATGATGCCACTAGCAGCCCCTTGTAACTGTAGTATGCAACAAAAATCACTCAATTGGGGGATGTGTCGACTCCTCCACGTTTGTGAGGATTCGTTGTAGCTAGGATATCAAGGGAGGTGGTGAACAGCAGGTATTAAGGAATCTGCTCTAGCGCTAGCGGAAAAACAAGAAGGGAGTACGAATATAGTTGCGCTAAGGAGCTAAGGAAGTTTCTTGGCCTTCTGTCGCGTTTTGTGTCATAGCGCACATATACTTTCCACACAGGAGTATCCTGCGTTCGTTACGTGGCCAGCTGAGGCCGAGTGAAGTCGCAGGAAAGCTACCCGCCCTCCTCCTAGATCTGGGGTAGCCACAAAAGGAGAGTCGGCAACAAGAAAATGATACCGGGCGCTAGAGGCGCTATTTCTGGTCAACCGGTGGAGAAAGGGAGGGCTTCTGCAGCCCAAACCGTTCAACAGGTATGGAGGAGCAATGAGAGTAATTCTTCGGGCATTCACTGCGAATATGGATATCCTACTCGCCGTAATTCTGGCGGCTGTGGTGTTGGTGCTCGTAACATCGACGTCTCGTACGGAAGCTCAGAGCCGAGAGTCGGTGGAGCAGTTGCTCCGTCAGCTCGATGATCGCGGCGTGCAGGTCTACCGCCACGCACAGACGGGCAAGGTACGATTTATCGGCACCACCCAGGAGCACGCTATCTCCCGGCCGCCCGCCCTGGCGGCGAGCGCTTCGCCGAAGGCCGCGGCGCGGGCGTACATGGCCGAGTATGGCAAGCTCTTCGGCATCGCGGATCAGGCGCGGCAACTACGCGCTGAGGGTGCTGAAGAGGCCGGTAAGGACCGCTCGGTCGTACGCTTCCAGCAGGTTCACGAGAACGTACCCGTCCTCGGCGGCGAGCTGAATGTGCAAGTGGACGGTGCGAACAGCCTGTTGGTGGCCACGGGTGAGGTGCTGCCGGATATCTCCCTTGACACCCAACCGGGCGTAGGTGCGCAGCAGGCCCAGCGGACGGCCCTCGAGTACATCGCCAAGCCGTACGAAGAAGAGCCCAACGGCTTGCAGGCAACGAAGCCAAAGCTTTGGATCTTCGACCCCACGCTGCTGGGCGGTCCCGGTTTGCGCGTGCCGAAGTTGGTCTGGCGCACGAACGTCACCCCCGTGGGGCGGTCCGACGAGTTCCGCGAGCTGGTGCTCGTGGACGCGGAGCTAGGCAACGTGGCGCTGAACTTCGACCAAGTCGAAAACGCCCTCAACCGCAAGACATACACCGCCCACGGCACCTCGGCGCTGCCGGGCAGGCTGCTATGCACAGAGACGACCAACCCGTGTGCGCCAAGTAATATAGACGCGAAGCAGGCGCACACGTACGCTGGCGACACCTACGATTTCTACAAGAGTAAGCATGACCGCGATAGCCTCGACAACGCGGGCATGCCACTGATCTCGACTGTCGACTACTGCCCCAAACGCCCCAAACCGGCGGAGTGCCCGATGCGGAACGCCTTCTGGAACAGCGAGCGCCAGCAGATGATCTACGGCGACCGTATCATGGCCGACGACGTGGTGGGCCACGAGCTGACCCACGGCGTCACCGACCACGAGTCCAAACTCTTCTACTACTATCAGAGCGGGGCGATCAACGAGTCGTTCTCCGACGTCTGGGGCGAGTTCATCGACCTGACCAACGGCTCGGGCACCGACACCGCCGCCGCGCGCTGGAAGGTGGGTGAGGACCTGCCCGACGGACTATTTAGCCCGGGCGGCGAGGTCCGCAACATGAAGAACCCGCCGGCCTTCGGCGCCCCAGACAGGATGCGCAGCCTGAACTACACCGCCGACCTCAGGGAGAGGGACGGTGGCGGGGTCCACGCTAACAGCGGCGTGAACAACAAGGCCGCCTCCCTGATGACCGATGGCGGCACCTTTAACGGTCGCACCGTCACGAAGCTCGGCTCCACGAGCGAGGCGTCGATTACGAAGGTGGCCGAAATCTACTACGAGGTGCAGACGAACCTGCTGACCTCGGCGAGTGACTACCAGGATCTGCACGCGAACCTGGGGCAAGGCTGTAGAAACCTGATCGGCACGGCGGGCATCACGGCCGCGAACTGCCGGGAGGTGAAGGATGCCACGCTCGCCACGCAGATGAACCTTAGACCGATCTTGGCGCCGAACCCCGAGGCGCCGAAGTGCGCCGCCGGCCAGGCCAAGACGAACCTGTTCTTCGACAATCTGGAGAACCCGGCGAGCGGCAATTGGACCAAGCAGGCCAATTGGTACTATCCGCAGAACTCCCATCCCTTCGATTTTGATGCGACCTACGCGACGAGCGGTAAGTACAACATGTGGGGAGACGACCCAGCCTCTAGGAGCGACCACTCCATCACCAAGGTTAGCGGCGTGAAAGTGCCCGCCGGCAAGACCACTTACCTGCGCTTCAAGCACGCGTACGGGTTTGAGGACGGCCCCGCCGGCTTCCCCTTCGTCTTCCACGACGGCGGCGTGCTGGAATACAGCACCAACAACGGCACCAAGTGGGTCGACGCGAGGCCGCTTTTCGTCAACAACGGGTACAAGGGCGCGATAAGCAACTTCTTCGACAACCCGCTTAAGGGACGCCAAGCCTTCGTAGGCGAGAGCAACGGTTACATCTCGAGCCGGGTCAACCTCAGCTCGCTCGCGGGTGAGAATGTGAAAATCCGGTTCCGTATCGGCAGCGACCGTGCACAAGGGGACTACGGCTGGTTCGTAGACGACATATACTTCTACACCTGCTCCTAGAGACTCTCGGGCCGACCGCGAACAGAAAACACGTGCCCCCGGGGTTCCTCAGGTACCCCGGGGCTCTTGCGTGGCTTGAGTAACGCACGAGCCTGCCGCGCCCACAGTACGACACTCAAAGGTATCATGGGTAAATTTCCACAGAGCGGATTTTGTCTCCCTCCACTGCGATGAAGTCGGCTCCAGGCAGGACGACGGTGCCTCCGCTCGGAGGGTTTCCCCTCAAGGGGCCGGTATTGGTCCCACGCATCACCCACCGAGCGGCTACCACTTCATCGTCAGTGGAGCTGTGGCTGACCAGATCGAATAGTAGATCGGGGAAGGCCGCGAAGAGATCGCTCGAGTACTCGGCTATGGCTCGCCCGCTAAGTCCTTCGGGGGCGTTGGGATCGGTGTAGGTGCCTCCCTGGACGAAGGTGGCGGCGATCGCCTCCGGATCGTGCCGGTTCCACGCATCGAAGTATCCCTTTACGACATCGGTGGCTCCCATGGACCCTCCATCCTGACCCGTTTCCTCCTGCGGTCTCACTATGACCGAAGCTCTAAGACTGAATGATAGGGTAGTCAGCAGCGATGAACCACCGACGAACTTTTGCGAACTTAGGAGAACTCGGCTTCGTCAAGGTCCTACTGCTCAGTGATGCTCCGTATTGGACCAGGGCTATGCAGACTTCTGAGAAGTTCGTTAGGGCGAAGTTCGCTGAATGGAGGTAAGACGAAGTTTGCAGAAGGCCTGAGCGTGCTGAAAAGCTTCCTTCGTATCCGCTTTCACCCCAGATTGGGCATCAGATACGCCGATTTCGGCCCTCTTGGAGCCCGATTTGTAGTCGCAATGAGCTCTGGTGCTGACTTTTTCAACTAGCTGTCACATTCTGCGCACTTGGGTGAATGAGGGCCTAAGGGGCTGTTGGACCCCGGTCCTCAAAATAACGCTACAAGAGGTGGGCTACTTCAACCGGTCGGCGGGCTACGGTGGGCATGAGGGAGATGGGTTTGACTGTTCTCGGCTTGCGTCCCTCCGTAGAGAACGGCGCGGAGTGACTCAAAAGAGGTGTGGCAGCATCACCCGAAGTCGGAATGTCCTCCGGAACCACCCTGACCGAGATCTACGGCATAGGTCCCATACTGGCCGCGAAGTTCGTATGGACGGGGTAGGCAGTGTGGCGCGTTTCCCGACCTCTAGGCCCACTACTTTGCCTCCTACTCCGGGGTACGGCGCTGGTGGAGGTCTCAAGCGGCGAAGTGGTGCGCAACAGGTTCTCCTCGCTGGCCGGCAACCGCCACCTCAACAGAGCGTCCTGCAGATGGTCGCAGTGTGCCAGGCCAGGTCGGACGCTTGGGGCGGAGCCTACTACCGCAAGAAGATAGCGGAGGGCAAGTCTCGCAAGGAGGCGCTTGGGTGCCTCCAAAGAGGTATCTCCGATGCTGTCTTCAGGAGCCTCATCACAGATCTGCAAGAACCTTCGTGCAGCATCGCTTGACAAGGAGGAGCCTAGAAAGTGACGGATTCCACGCGATTGGTGGTAGCAATCTCCCTCGCTCGGGCGAACTTCGAGGTTGTCTGAATGCTCACGAGGACGCCCTCGACATATCCTTCATTTGTGGACTCTCAGATCTGGCCAGCGCCGACGAGTACCAACCACAGCACCGCCCAGATCAGGAGGAGTGCGGCCCAAAGGGATCTGTGTTCGCTGGAGAAGGCGCCTCCTGCGACTATCGGGGGGACGCATCCCGCGTAGAACAGTCCGACCAGGAGAAGAGGCACGCCCGGCGTCGTTACCGAGGCGAAAGGGAGCGAGGAAGCGAGCCGAGCGCTCTGGATCAGGATGGTGACCAGAAAGCCGTTGCAGGCGTTTAGAGGGTAGGCTAGCAAGGGGAAGACGTTGCCTGCCACAGAGCCCAGGAGGCCGAGGATCAGGATCGGCCCCGATAGCGGTACGGCAATCAGGTTTGTGAACACCCCGACGATAGAGACCTGCTCGAAAGTAGCGGCGATGATGGGAGATGTGGCTAGCTGGGCCGCCAGGGAGCCAGAGATGAGGTTCGACAGTTGCGCTGGCGGACTCTTTAGCGGCCTGAACAAGGTGATCTCTACGAGAGATTTCAGGGGTTTGGTGAGGAGGAGTATCCCGAAGACGGCGGCCACGGAGAGCTGGAAGCCTGTGCTGTAGATCAGTTGTGGGTTGTAGGCCAGCACCAGGGCCAGCATCGTGCTCATGAAGTGCAGGGGGGAGACCTGCCGTCCCAGGAGCGGCGCGGCCAGCACGAAGGTCGCCACCACCCCGGCCCTGATGGCCGAGGAGGGGCGCCCGCGATTAGGATGTAGAGCCAGATCAGGCCGATGGTAGTGCCTGCGCGAATCGCGGGAGGTACGGGGAAGATGCGGATGGCGAAGTAGATTACACCCGCCAGTATCACGACGTGCTGGCCGGAGATGGCGAGGACGTGGGTTATCCCAGAGCGCTGGAACGATTTCTCCAGTTCCTGGGGCATTAGCGAGCGGTCCCCGAGTACCATGCCTCGCACGACGGCAGCTTCGCGAGGCCTTAGGCCGTAACCGAGCGCCGTGTCGGTACGGCGGTGTATCTGGCCGATCCAACCCCGCTCCTGTCCCACCGGCCTCACGCTGGTCGCCTCCACGAGTGCGCTAATCCTCTTAGTCGCGAGGTACCTGCTGTAATCGAAGCCGTCCTCACCAATCTGGGGGCGTGAGAGCCCTCCATCAACCCTCACCCTGTCGCCGACGCCGATGCTCAGGTCGCCAGCGAAGACCTCGACACCGCCGCCACGCAAGACCTCCCTGCCCTCGTACCAGAGGCGCAGCAAGACCGAACTGAACCGAGTAAGAGGACAGAAGAAG
>CAWEQZ010000043.1:0-105065 GCA_963811295.1 uncultured Rubrobacteraceae bacterium
GGCGATATGGCTGAGCCGGAAAGTGAGCCCACCCCTGGGAGCGGTCCTACCTTCCACGGCCGGGCGAGCCGAGCAGCGAAGCCCCAGCGGCATATAGACGCGCGAAGTAGCCAGTCCAACCGACAGAACGGGACGGCGTCTTGCATAAGACGCCGTCCTGCGCACGCGGCATCGCTTATTCACCGGAGTGCGTGAAAAGGAGTGTTCTCGGAACTTCATATCCACGATCCTGCATCAGGGCAGCCTAATTAGGAAGCCAGCTCAGGTCTACCGGTCTCCTCACCTGCCGCTAGGCACAACATCTTGGAGCAGTGAATGAGAATCCGCCATGGTGAGAATCCTCAGAGTCGGTGTGCTGGCATAGAGCCATTCGCTAAGTGCAGGGCCAGGGTGGCGGGGTGGGTCGCGAGAAAAGACTAGCCGATTCTCTGAAGCGTACACCACCTCGAAAAATCCGCGCCCGATTTCAAGCATGCAAGCATACATCGCTTACCTTCACAGTGGTGACATTCTACGAACCTCGCTTTTACGGCATTCTAAGAAGTTCGTGCGGAACCGTTCGCTTTAAGAGCCTTCGTGTGGCCGCGCGAGCTTCGCAACACCCGTATATGCCACCGAGGTCGTAAGGGCGGCCAGCGGCATTGCCAGCGCCGCGACGATCGAGCCACCGACCCACTCGCCCCAGGTATGCGATCCCGTGATCGTGCCCGTCGCCAGCGCACCCGCGTGGATGAGCGCCTCCTCCGAGACGAAGGCGAGGGTGGCCGTCCCGAGCACGAACCAAAAGCGTCCCCGCACTAGGGCGCTGCTGCGCTTCAGGGACGCAAGAGATCTCATATCCTCCTTGCAGATCACCGGGGTAGACAGCGCCCAGCGCGTGTAAAGCCACACCCCTGGGACCACAAGCAGCACCACTGCCGCGCTCGCGAGGGAGACGGTGACCAGCGCGGCCACGAGGACGCGCGGGACGAAGGAAGCCGCTTCGAGAAATCTTACAAGCCTTCCGCGCGATGCGATGAGATCCCTCCCAAGCTCGTAGTCGGTTGTGAGCCCCTCAGCGTAGGCTAGGTAAAGGTAGTAAGCGAATGCGGCGGTCAAGTAGGTCAGGAGTTGGTCCAGCAGGAGACGATCCGCGATGAGGTAAGCGGGAGCTTCCGCAAGAGCGCCGAGCACAGCCCCGGGCACTATCACTGCTGAAGGGTACCGGCGCATGATCGCGAGGGCTTCGCGCCACACGCCTGAGATGGAGCCCTGCTCGTCCATGCGCACTCTTTGGGTCTCTTTGCGTCTTCAACAGCCTAGCAGCCCGCACTTAGCCTCGTGGGCCCTATTTACCCAACCTCGTAGAAGGGATCAGCGTGTTGAATAAGTCGGCATCGGGCTGGTAGCGACCACAAACTGGGTTCAAACGCCCCAAAATCGGCGTGTTTGGTGCCCGATCCGGAGCGAAAGCGGATACCGAGGGAGTTTTTCAACACGCTGGGATGTTCTGCGAACTTACGCTTTGTACGCAGTTCTGAGAAGTTTGACAAGATAACCGAACGATAACTCGTACAGGGGATGCGCGACGCTCGTCCTTGGGGCATCATGTGTGCGATGGAGAATGATGACCTGCCGTAGGGAAGCGGGTCGGAACGGAAAGGAGAGACGCACTTGGCGACGCTATCGGTGCTGAAGTTCGAAGACCCCAACGGGGCCGACAGGGTACTTATCGCCCTGGAGGGACTGCAGGAGCGGCAACTCATCACCCTGGAGGACGCGGCTGTGGTCAGCTGGCCTCAGGGCAACAAGAAGCCCACCACTCGCCAGCTGCACAGCACCGCCGGCGCGGGTGCAGGCTGGGGTGCATTCTGGGGTTTCCTGTTCGGGCTGATCTTCTTCGTGCCTCTGCTTGGCATGGCAATCGGTGCAGGGACAGGTGCGCTGAGCGGCTCCTTGGCCGACGTCGGGATAGACGACGATTTCATCAGGCAGGTGCGAGAGAAAGTGACGCCGGGGACATCGGCGCTGTTCGCACTCACCAGCGGAGCCACCGCGCCAGACAGGGTGATAGACGAGCTCAAGCAGTATGACTTCGAGATCATCTCCACCAACCTCCCAGAGGAGCAGGAGAACAAACTGCGCGAGGCCTTCGCCCAAGAGTAGTAGAGCGACATCGCTGCAGAGCGGTTCTCTGAGTGACCGCTCTGCAGCGATGCGGGTTGGGTGCATCACAGAGGCGTACGCAGACGATGGGGTGAAGGATGCGCACAAGGCTCGCAGGCACCGTGATGTTGTCCACGGTAGTGTTTTTCGTAGTGTCGGTGCTCGTGAGTGTGGGTGTGCTGTGGTGGAGCGGTGATGTAGCCCGAGGCATCTTGATAGGAGTAATCTGTGGTTCGGCGGCGGCTTTTACGTTCGGCGCTGTTCTCACGGCCATGGGGCGATCGGGGGAACACTCCACCAACGAACACAAGCGATCTCGGGCTGGACATGATCGCTGAGCAAGGATCGAGCTAAGTTTCTGTAGTCAGGACACCTCCGGTCGCCGGCTTCTCAGCAGATGCTTCGAAAAACCCGGCGTCGTACAAGACCTTTAGGCGGCGCACGGTGAAAGGATGTGACTGGGGAAGCTGGGCAACCACCGGCCAGAACCCTCGGAACCGCTGCGCTTGATCCAAGAGCTCCCCGACGTCCACTTCTTTGTAGACGTATCGCCCGGCAGCGAGCAGTACCAATCCCTCTTCGCCTTGTGGCGCCAGGTATGCGCCGTGGCGGTCGCAGGAGAACTCCCTGGCTCGCGAGAGAAAACCCTTCAGCAAAGGAACCCGATCGACGTAAGCGGTCGAAAGCTGATACCAGAGCCTCGTATGCCCGAGGCGCAGGTGCCCCAGTTCATGTCCGACGATGAACGCCAAGGCGTCCTTGTTCCTTTCGTAGGTGTTGCTGAACAGCTCGCTGTGGATCACCACGAAGTCGTAGCCCAAGGTAGATGCGGCGAAGGCGTTTAGAGCGCCGTTGCCGGACATCAAGTAGATCTCTGGTTCCCTTCGCAGGCCGAGCTGGCGCGCGAAGTCCTCCTTCAGGGCGTAGATGTCGGGGAATTGCCGGCTAGAGAGCCTCACCGCCGATCCTCGTATGCCCGCGCGGTTGAGCTGACGATACAAGACCAGGCCAGGCACGAGGAGCAACAGCGCAACGAAGGCTACTCGGATTGCCTCGACCATGGGTCCAGATAGAGGCTCACCTGCCAGTGCGTTGAGGTATCCAAGCAGCAATGCTCCTACCAGGATGAGGGCAATGATAATCAGGTTAACCAGCACGCTGAGGACGTAAAGGGGTATCTCGTAGGGACTTCTTAGCTTTACGCTGTTCATCGGTGATCTCCTTCTCTGTCTAGACGATTCATGCCTCAGACCTGCCCAAGCGAACGATACCTGAACCCCAGGTGGGACCTTGGGGCTCGGGCAGCGTGAGCCCAAGTTCTTCCAACTTCGCTTCAACGCACATCTGCGACCTCTCGGACGCTGTCCCAACTGGTATCGATGATGCCACCTCCTCAAGCCTGGCGCATCTCAGGGAGCTTTATTCATCCGAGTGCGTAGAAGAGACTGTATGAAAACGCCGGATAGGCGTCAAACCGGTACCCCACCAAGCGCAGAAAACGGCCTCAGAGGGCACTATTTTGGTGTTTGGTGCTACCGAAGAGCCACTATCGGGGCTTCTTCAACTACTTTTCATACAGTCTCAGAAAGGGAATTCTGCGAACTTCGCATTGACGACGTTCTCCGAAGTTCCTCAGAACACTAACTTGCTGCTCTAGTGTACTTACTGCTCTGGCGCACTTGCATTCACCTAAGGCAGGAGTATGTTGGAGCCGTTACTAGTTGCGTGAGCGGACCAAGGAGACAATAGATGGAGATGACAGGACATTCCTACAGCTCGGGTGAATGGTTGGTTAGGGCAGGAAGCGAGGAGGAGTTCATCGAGACGTGGACTTCCTTCATTGAGTGGTCGTTGGATAACGCACCGGGGGCCGAGTCCTTCGTTTTGGTTCGGAGCACAGAAGAGCCTAGGAAGTTCCTCTCTTTGGGAGCGTGGGAGAGCCAACAGGCGCAGGAGGCGTGGCGAGAGATGCCCCAGATGCAGGTGATTCTTGGCCAGTGCCGGGCGCTGTGCGATGAGTTTGACACCCACCGATACACCTTGGCGGCTAGGCTGGTCCGGTAGATAAGGGGAGCTTATGAGGAGCACCCTAGCCCTTCGAGGCCTCTATTCACCGAAGTGACCCATGGCCCTTGGCGGGCCACCCCGAAGCCATGAAAATGAACTGCCGCCAAGGCCATTTTCACACCAGTTCCTGGAAGGTTTATTCTGCGAACTTCGCCATTACGGAGTTCTAAGATGTTCGCCTTGAGAGGATGCACGGAAGTCGAGGTCACGCCGCTTCTTCAAGGTTGCGGTCTGGTTCACGATTCCTCGCTTTAGAGCCACAGCGCGAACAGCTCACCGGGGTCGACTTCGAGCATGCGTTCTCTAAGGACACCATGCTACATCTCCCCGAGGAGTACCTGGCCAAGGAGCAACTGACGGCGCAGCGACAGCTTCGTCAGCTCGTTCTTCTCGTCCTCGGTGAATTCGCCCTGGTCTCGCCGTCGCTCCAACTCTCCAAGCCGGTAAGAGAGACGATATATCTCTCCTTCGTTTCCCGTGGTGGGGATGCCTTCTTGCCGGCTAAAGTGGGTGTAGCCATCCTCCCGCCCAACGGTGGCTAGCTGAGCCAGGTTCTTTGCCGCATCTTCCGGCTCCTCCACCATCAGCTCGTGCGGATCTACGCCCTCCGGCTCCTCCACCACCATCAGCTCGTGCGGATCTACGCCCAACACCTTCGCTAAGTGACGAACAGTGTCAGGGCGGAAGGTCCGGTCAGGTTGTCTTTCTATGCGGTTGACGGTCTCAGTGACGACGCCTGCAAGCTGGGCGAGTTCGCGCTGGCTGAGGAGGAGGGCCCGGCGTAACTCTTTGACACGCCTGCCGTCGATACGTGCTCCCCCGTCCAACGTGATCTCTCCTTTCAGTTTTGCTATCAGCTCTCTACGTTGGTCATATTACAACCTAGTCTTGGTAACATCAACTTTCTCTGTTGATTCTTTCATAATCAAGTCTTGACAAAGTCATAAAGCGACGCTAGCCTGTATACGTAAAGAAGAAGCCCCGAGCAGGAGATGAAGCAATGGCGGAAGTAAGGATCAAGGACCTCAGCGCTCCAGCGTCGTTCAAGCAGAGGCTCGGCATAGGGATGGCGATGGTGGCCACGGCCTTCCCGAATGGGTTGACCGAGGAGGCCAGGGGGTTTCTCGACCGGCTGTTCAGTGATGAGGCCGGCTACCGCGAGCAAGCGCTGGCCGACCTCAACGGGCTGCTCACAAGGAGCCTCTCGTAACCGGGAACGCTCTGGGCGTTCTACGGCAAAAAGGAGACAGTAGTGGACAAACAACGCAGACAACTAGGGGGTGGACCTTCCTCAAGGGATCCACCTTCCGGCAGTGGCGCAATTGTCTACCTCTTGAGGAAAGAGGTGAGCCGGTTTTCTTCGTTTGGCGCAAGAGCGTTAGAACGGAGGCGAGCACAGAAATGAGATGGAAGCGACAAAGATAAAGGAGAAAGTCTATATGATACGTACATTAAGGGTAGCATTGGTGGCCCTCATGGCACTGCTGGCGGTGGCCTTTGCCGTGCCTGCCTTCGCGGCGCCGCCCCTACCGGGCGCGATCTTCACCACCGACATCGGCTGCCAAGGGACCAACCTCAACATCTACGGAGACAAGGCCGCCGTCTACCTCGACGGTGGGCCGAGCCATCCCGGTGCGGCCGGATTGCCCGATGGGAGCTACTACGTCCAGGTGACGGAGCCCAATGGCACCGTGCTGGGTAAGAGTAGCGTAGTGGCCGTTACCGTGAGCGGCGGAGAGTTTGAGCATTGCTACCAGCTCTCCAGCATCATCAACACAGCATCGAGCGGTTTTTCGGATGCAGGCTACGATACCACTTCCAACCCCGGGGGTGAGTACAAGGTCTGGGTGAGCACCAACTCCGATTTCGACAACAACAGCAGCAAGACAGACAACTTCAAGGTAGCCACGGAGAATCCTAATCCTCCGACGGCCAAACTAAAAGTCCTCAAGTTCTACGACGCCAACGCCAACGGCATCAACGACGACGGACAGTTGATCAACGGCTGGAAGACGCGGATCCAGGACCACATAGACTACATCCGCTTCACCCCCGTGGACATCACCGTCGCCCCTGACGACTACACGGTGACGGAGTTCATGCCCATCGAGGCGAACTGGCAGCAAACTACGCCAAACCCGGTGATGGTTTCTCTTGCCAACGGCGATGACAAAACTGTCGAGTTCGGCAACCTTTGCACCGGAGCAGGTGGTGGCAAGACGCTCGGCTTCTGGAGTAACAAGAACGGTGAGGCTACGATGAACGACGGTGGAAGTGTGGCTTCGGAGCTGGCGCTGCTGAGCGGCCTGCACTTGCGCAACGCTAACGGCACCGACTACAACCCGACCACCTACACTCAGTTCCGCACTTGGCTACTGAGCGCAAACGCCACCAACATGGCCAACATGCTCTCGGCGCAGCTTGCGGCAATGGAGCTCAACGTGGAAGGCGGCGATCTCCGCTTGGTCTGACCCAGATCCACAAGGGCCGAGGGAGTGCCTTTCAAATGATTTGTCGGCCACGGCGGAGCTCGTCGCCTTGCTGCAGGAGCGGGATCGGCGTGACTTTATAGAAGCCTGTAATTCCTAGGGGAACACCCATCGCAGTTATGTCCGCCCTGTCTCCGCCCTGGCGCATGGAGTGACGGCTACACGAGGGAGGGACGGAATGGATCCGGCGGAGTTCGCGGGCAACGAGGGGTTCGTGACGCTGGGCGTTGACACTCACAAGGACGCCCACGTAGCCGTCGCCCTCGACGGGCTTGGCAGGCGCCTCGGAGAGTTGAGCGTGCCGGCGACCGCCAAAGGCTACAAGGCACTTTTGGACTGGGCGCGCGGCCACGGCGCGTTGGAGCGTGCCGGAGTCGAGGGGACGGGGTCCTTCGGGGCTGGACTCACCCGCTATTTGACGAGCGAGGGCGTCGAGGTGCGCGAGGTAGTTCGTCCCAAGAGGCGGGATCTCTTCCGCTGCGGAAAGTCCGACCCCATAGACGCCGAGGCAGCGGCCCGCGCTGTGCTCGCCGGAACCGCCACGGGACGCCCCAAGGGCGCCGACGGGGAGGTGGAGATGATCCGCGTCCTGCGGCTCGCCCGCCGCTCCGCGGTGAAAGCTCGCGCGGAAGCGCTCAACCAGCTCAGGGCGCTGCTCGACACCGCACCCGAGGCTTTGAGGGACGAGATGTGCGACCTCTCCGCGTGCTCGCTGATCCGCAAGGCCTCGCGCTTACGTCCCGGAAGGCGGCCCCACAGCGTATTGGTCGCCACCAAGCTCGCGCTGCGCTCGGTGGCCCGACGCTGCCAAACGCTCTCGGAGGAGATTTCCGAACTCGACGAACAACTGGAATGGCTCGTCGGCCAAACCGCGCCGGAGCTGGTCGCCCTCAAAGGCGTGGGCACCGACACCGCTGCCTCGCTTCTGGTCGCCATCGGCGACAACCCCGCCCGCATGGACAGTGAAGCCTCCTTCGCCCACCTCTGCGGAGTGGCCCCGGTCCCCGCCTCCTCGGGGAAGGTCGTGCGCCATCGCCTCAACCGCCGCGGCAACCGCGACGCCAACCGGGCTTTGTACGTGGTCGCCTTCACCAGAATGAGCAACGATGAGCGCACCCGGAACTATGTGGCGAGGCGTACCCGGGAGGGCAAGTCGAAAAAGGAGATCATCCGTTGCCTCAAGAGGTACATCGCCCGTGAGGTCTACAAGATCCTGAGTTCTTTGCCGCTACGGGAAGGTCCGGTGGTTTCGGTGCCTTGACGAACATAGAAGCATCTCTTGATGATACCTCCCGGCCCCCTATTCTGAACCTCTTAGAGAGACTGTTTAGACGGTCTTCCAGGGCATTCTAAGTCGTGGGGCAAGAGTCGCCATGCGCAGCCGCTCCTTAGGACGTAGAAGATGGCGTTTAGTATCTCGCGCAGAGGATAGATCCGAGGACGCCCGTTGTCTTTGGGAGCGAGACGTACGGCTTCTGTGTCCGATCGCTTCGGATCTAGCATGAGGCGACTGCGCCATGCGAACTTGGTCCACCCTCTGTGGAGAGACCGCTCCGAAGAATGCAGCGCCTTCTTAGTAGTCCGAAAAGATTGATCTCAAAATGCACCGAGTCATCGAAGAGAGGGCTCACCGACAGTACGGATGGAAGCATATCGAAGGACAAAGGGTCGTTGCGCTCGCCTACGATCTAGGGCCGCCACGTATCAGCCTTGACAAAATGTGCCTTCTCATGGAAGTTCGGCTTATGGGGAGGACTCGCTTTACGCTCCTGTCAGCACCTGCGCCAACAACATCGCCAGTGCGTAGAGTGCTAGCACGCACGAGCCCAACAGCGCCATGCCCCCGAGCCACAGCACCGTCAGCACCATGGGCACTGGCAACCCAAGGAATTCCTCGTAGATGATATCGAGCAAGCCACCCGATGCCTCGGCGACGGGATGGCAATGGCTTCTCTCTGACATCCCCTCGGCGTAGACGTCACCGGCTGTGGGCTCCGTCTTAGTAGTCGGTTGGCTGTTCTGTACCTTTTGTTCTTTTCGGGAGATTGACTGTTGCATATGTGGATCACCACCGTATAGCTTTTCACTTCCCTCCCCTTACTACAGTACTTTTGTTACCAGCACCGAGCGTTTCGAAACATCAGCCCTTGAGATGGCGCTTGCAAAGAACTCTAGGGGCCTTCTTCTCGCCCCTGTTCATCAGAGTGTGTGGAAGGTAGCAGCCAGTTGAAAAAGTCGTTGTAGGACAGGTGGGAAGTCTCCGATGTTCGCGTGTGGCATCTGCGGGTGACATAATGACGCCCACAAATGCACGGGGTAAGGAACGTAAACGGTGGCTTCTTATCCTCTCATTGGCACCTGGAAACTCCTATCCTGGGAAAACAGGAGCGTAGAAGAAGATGGTCGAATCAGTTACCCGCTTGGTGAGGATGCCACCGGCTACATCATGTACAACCAAGACGGAAACATGTTCGTAGCTATCATGAGTCCTTACCGCCTGAAGTTCGCCGGTGGAGATCTTCTCAGCGGGACCACAGAGGAAGAAGCACAAGCCGAGGAGACCTTCCTCTCCTTTTGCGGTCGTTACGAGTTGCGCGAAGACAGAGTAATTCACCAAATAGAGCTCAGCTCGTTTCCCAACTGGGTTAGTGTTGATCAGGAACGTCTGATGGAACTTGGGGAAAACCGACTGACGCTGAGTACGCACCCCATGTTGATGCAGGGCAAGAAACAGACTGCCCACCTGATCTGGGAGCGTGTGTCTGAGCCTTCAGAGCACACTAGGCTCATTGTGCACTCGAGTGCGTGGAAGATAAATTCTCCGAAGTTGGACTCCCGTTTTACGCAGTACAGGTTGCACGCGGCGAGAACGAACCCACTGGCATCGTCATGGAAATACGCGCCCTGGACTCTTCGGGTACACCTACCGGTGTGGTGCTAGCTTCCACCACAATACCGGCATCCGATGTGCTGCCCATGCCGCCCATTGGGCAGGCCGGATTAGTGACCGGCCACTTCAGCCCCGGTGCACCAGTCGAAGCCAGGCAGCAGTACGCTATCGCCTTGCATACTTCCACCGAGGTGTCACTTCGTCCCATGTGGATAGGCAGCACCTCAAATCCTTGCCCTGGCGTGCTATATCAAACACATGAGACTCATCCTGGTGTATTTCAGGTGCCCTCCCCGGATTATGACGTGTTCCTCTTGACCTTCGTCACGCCCGACACCACACCGCCGACGGCAATAAGCACCGTCCCCAAAGCAAACGCTAACGAAGTTGCCCCTACAGCCAACGTCAGGGCCACCCTCTCTGAGGACATGCAGTCTGCTAGCGTCATGAACGCCTTCAAGCACTTCAAGAAGGGCTCTACAACCCAGATAGCCGCCCAGGTAAGCTACGACGCAGCAACCGATACGGCTACGCTCAACCCGAACGACAACCTAAGGAGGAGAGCAACCTACAAGGCGGTAGTGACCACAGTAGCGAAGGATGAGGCAGGCAACCGGCTCGACCAGAACCCCAGCCTCGATGGCTTACAGCAGAAGAAGTGGTTCTTCGAGATAGACTAGAGACTCACTAGAGAACCAGCAGAGCACTAGAGAGCTTTATTGATTGCGGAGGAGCAGAGTATAGAACAGACCCCGATCCTCCGCCTTGTGTTCTAACCCTTATTCACCGGAGTGCGTGGAAGGCAAATTCTCCGAAGTTGGACTTCCATCTTACGGCGGTTTGAATCTCCCCGGGTTTATCGGAGGCTCGGTTAATGGGCTCCGTCCAGTTGTAGTTGGCGGCGTTCATTGTATTCGTTGTAGTAGGTTGCTTCGAACTCTGCTGGTGGAACGCCGCCGATCTGATGGTGGATGCGACGGGTGTTGAACCAGTCGATGTAGCCGATGAGGGCGAACTCCACGCCCTCCAGTCCACGCCAGGGCTTCTCGCGGAGGTCTAACAGTTCAGTTTTGAGCAATCCGATGGTCGTTTCAGCCAGGGCGTTGTCGTAGGAATCACCCGTAGTGCCGACCGAGGCTAGGGCACCGACTTCACCGAGCCGCTCAGCGTAGCGGATCGCGGTGTACTGGGCGGATTCAACCGGTGGTCGCAACACCGGGTTCTTTCTGCAATGTTAGCTGGTCATCAAGCATTTCAGTAGCTGTAAGCCAGTCGTGGGTTTTGCGCGGCCGGTCGTTCAGCGCTGCGGCGACCGCGTCGAGGTCTTCACGGCTGTGACGGCTGAGATCGGTGCCCTTGGGGAAGTACTGCCGGAGCAGTCCGTTGGTGTTCTCGTTGCTGGGCCGTTGCCATGGGGAGTGCGGGTCGCAGAAGTAGACTGGCAGCCCCGTGGTCTCGCTCAGTTGCGCATGTTGAGACATCTCGGCTCCCTGGTCCCAGGTCAGCGAGCGTCGCAGCGCGGCGGGCAGGTCGGTAATCGTGGAGGCTATCGCTTCGCGCACCGCTTCTGCGCCGTGGCCAGCCAGCGCTGGACCGTTCTTGAGCCGCGGGCCTGTGCTGTGGCCGTCTAACGGTGGCAGGTGCAGTAGCATCGTGAACCGGGTGGCACGCTCGACGAGGGTGCCGATCGCAGTGCCGCCCAGCCCGAGAATGAGATCCCCTTCCCAGTGGCCAGCCACTGTCCGGTCCGCGGCCTCCTTGGGCCGCCGGTCGATCCTCACCTCGGGGCTGACGAAATGCTTGCCGCGCTTGGTCCGGGCACGGGGTTTGCGTAGGGTGCGCCCGGTGCGCAGGCAGGCGCTCAGCTCCCGCCGCAGTCCGCCGCGGCCTTCCACGTACAACCCCTGGTAGATGGCCTCGTGCGAGATGCGCATGGATTCGTCGTCGGGAAAGTCCACCGGCAGTCGGCCGGCGATCTGCTCGGGACTCCAGGCGGTGGCCCACCGCCGGTCCTTGCGGCGCCCGTGGCGCCTGCCGCCCCAAGCGACGTCCGGGCCGGGTACCGTCTGCCCGTCTGGGCCTTCGATCCGTCCGTCGAGCCTGTCCTGGACGTAGGTGCGCAGCTGTTCGTTAAGCGCAAGCTTCGCCGGGTTCGGCCGCCGTGCCTGCCGTTCGGCCTTCCACTGGGCGGTGGAGGCCCGGTAGTGCAGTTTCCCGCCACGCGTGGCTGCGTTGCGCCGCAGCTCTCTGGAGATGGTCGACGCGGATCGACCCAACCGGCGGGCGATCTCGCGCACCCCGACCTCCTGTGCCCGCATCAAGGCGATGTCTTCCCGTTCTGCAAACGATAAATACCGTCCAGACACTTTGAGACTGATTTGTGGCATTCCGCCATTTTCGCGGAACCACCGCGTACCGACAACGGGCGCCACGCCGCAGGCGACCGCGGCGTCCTCGCTGGTCAAGCCCTTTGCGACCTCGGCCCAGAACAACCGCTGAACATCGCGGCTCACGCCCGGGCGTCCCGGCGAACGCATCGGTGCCCGGCCGGTCATCGTCGTACTCCAACCCTTCGGTCGTGCCATCACACACCTCCAGAGTCCGGGGTGTTGCTTCGACCGATTGAATCCGCCCTGGCTGCCACGATCAGAGTGATGCACCATGCCCTCAAGCCGCTCGTCGCGTCGCCAGATGGCCTGCTCAAAGGCATCTAGCGCAAGGTCGGTATGCAGGCTGCGCGACACCTGCCAGCCCACGATCTCATGCGGCTGAACACATCTATGAGAAGCGCCACATAGACGAACCCTGAGATGGTTCGCACGTAGGTAAGGTCGGCTACCCACAACTGGTTTGGGCGGGTTGCGCTGAAGTTCCTATCTACTAGATCCGGCCGGTCGTCGGGATTCTTGGCGGGCGTGGTGACGCTCTTGTAGCCGCCACGCACGACCCCACGCAGTCCTTCCCGGCGCATGAGCCGTTCGACGCTGCAGCGGGCCACGCTGATGCCCTCTCGGTTGAGCTGGCGCCACACCTTCGGTGCGCCATAGACACCATAGTTGGCCGCGTGAACCCGGTGGATCTCACCGGTCAGCCAAGCGTCGCGGACATCGCGGTGTGAAGGTGTCCGGGTCTTGGCGGCGTAGTAGGTGGCTGGGGCGATCGGTAACACGGCACAGATCGGCTCGACTCCCCACTTCAGCCCGTCAGCCGTTGTGCGGTTACGGTGCTGGTCGATGAAGGCGCTCATGACTTCGGTCGCGGGTCGAGCTCCGCCGCGAAGAAAACCGAGGCGGCTTTGAGGATCTCGTTGGCCCGTCGCAGCTCACGGTTCTCGCGTTGGAGATCCTTGATCCGTTGGCGTTCATTACTGGAGACGCCGCCCACGACACCCTCATCAACATCGGCACGACGGAGCCAACCGTGGACCGTCTGCGGAACCGCCCCGAACTTGCTGGCAACCGACGTGATCGCTGCCCACTCCGAGTCGTACTCGTCTCGGTGTGCCCGCACCAGCCGGACGGCCTCCCTCCGGATCTGCTCTGGGTACTTGCGTGTTCTTGTCATAGCTCCATCCTCTCAAAGGTCGGAGCCTCCATCAGACCCGGAGAGGTTCAAGGTGACTTCTTTGCTGCCGTGAGCTAAGTAGCCAAGTAATATCCATCTAGAGCCAGCTATTCGTCCAAGTGTGTAGAAATCTAGCAAGGCGAAGTAGTTCGCAGAATTTCCCTTTCCACGCACTCTGGTGAATATTACGAACCAACACATGCGGGGCGATGGTAACGTGGGTCATTCCGCTCCTTTCATTAGATCCCCGGTCCTGACAACGAGGGGAGGAAACATGCTGCCAGGACCGGGGGGTGGCGCCGGGTATAACAAAAGCCATGAAGGAAAGCCCAACGCCACAGCATCGGGGACGGTGGTACGAGGATGTTGGGAACTAAAGAGACCACGCCTCGTTCGGACTGAGTGCTGCGATGGTATCCGCCCCGATGTAAGCAACCCAACTAACCTTTCTCTAGTAATGGGGGCTGGGCTAGTGAATTTCGGGCCTGTAATCTACGCGTGATTTACCCAGCCCCCCGTGCTGTGCATCCCTAACCTATTCCTATAGAGCCCCCTTTCCTCCCTTTCAATTAATGCGCGAAAGAGTCGGGGGTTTATCAGTGGGGTACTGCGGGTTCCTCTAAGTACTCAGATGCTCTATACGCCTCGAGTGCATGCCTGACTTGCTCTAGTTCGTAACTAATGCTGTGGCAAGCTACAGAGATGTCACTGAGATGTAAGGCAATCTCAGCAATTGCGTTGCGTAGGGCTGAATTATCGTTACACTGATTGCTTGCGGTCATGGCGTGGTTCACTCCCTTCATGACCGTGGAGCCTGGAGGGGGCATTCCTGGTGCTCTCTCTGGGCGGCTCACCTATTAACGCTTAGAATCCTCGTCTGATCCCTTCCCCTTTCCTTGCCGGCTCCCATCATTATACGCTGTATCACTGGACCTTGGATGCAATTCCTTTCGATCTCCTTACGTTCTATTGCCAGCACTCAATACGGATACCTGAGTCTCAAAGCTCCCAGTCGCCTAGGCTCCGCTTCCGTGTGTTACTGATCGAAGGCGGCGACCCAAGGGTGCAACTTCACAAAGCCTGATGTTCGCCCTTGGATCATTCTCCGAACTTCGCGTGTACGCAGTTCTAAGAAGTTCGGAGATCAGGCTAGGTCCACCGGATGCCTAACTCCGCCACGTTCGGGGAGTAGAATACCCTCATCGAACCGACGCCCCGCAAAGATCGCTCCCCCTCCTCCCGGCAGAACGGGCCGCTCTTGCTGCTCGCCGTAGCGTCCGTCCTGGTGGGGGGCGTCGCGCTGGCCCTGCTGTTCGCCTCCCAGCCTCCGTCCAACGACTCTGCGGAGGCCGGCTTCGCCCGCGACATGATCGTCCACCACGCCCAGGCCGTCCAGATGGCCGAAATTATAAGGGACAAGACCAAGAGCGACTCCATGAGGCTCCTGGTCTCAGACATCTCCCTAACCCAGCAGGCCCAGGTGGGCATCATGCAGGGCTGGCTTGGAGCGTGGGGTTTGCCCATAACCGGATCGGAGCCCGCCATGGCGTGGATGGGCCACCCCACCGATGGCCTGATGCCCGGTATGGCCACCCCGGATGAGCTAGACCGCTTGTTCAAGCTCCCCCCCGAGAGGGCGGACGTCTTGTTCTTGAGGCTCATGATCTCCCACCACCAAGCGGCCATACCGATGGCTAAAGCCATCCTCAAGCGCACCGACGAGCCCGAGGTCAGCCAGCTAGCCACGGCTATCATCGCGTCGCAGAGGGCCGAGATAGAGAACATGAAGGCCATGGTGGATAAGATGGTGGGCGACTCCGCAGAGGTAGATCTGGAACCGGCCAGCGGCTCGCAAACGACGGGGACGGCGACCCTCTCGAAGGAGGCCAAAGGCGGTGGCGTGAGGGTAGTGCTGGAAGTCTCGGGGCTTCCCAAGTCGGCAAAGATGTACCTGGCGCATATCCATCCCGGCACCTGCGCCGAGGAAGAAGGGGGCAGAGCAGAACACGGCCTCTCCCACCACGAGCACGGGGCTTCAGAGGAGATCGAATACCCCCTCACGCCGGTAGAGCCGGATGCCAAAGGTGATGGGACGAGCACGACCGTGGTTAACAACGTCACGCTAGAAGGGTTGCTCTCGGGCGATCCCAAGCACGTCAACGTCCACAAGCCCGGCTCCGGGGAGCCGCCGCCAGTGACGTGCGCCAACCTCAACGAAGCACTCTAGCGTAAGTCGGTACTAGGGCACTATTCATCCGAGTGCGTGGAAGGTGGATTTTCAGAGGTTCGGCGAAAGGCATAGAATGGTCGCAGGTTGTTAGCTTGGTCCTTCCATATCCACGTATTCATCAATGCCCGACCTCCGGGTGCCATGGCCGCGCACGTGCTAGCGCTGTTCGTTGTCATCTCTCAGCCCGTTGCGTCTGTGGCTTGGCTCGGTGGGATGCACGCCACCCTGGAGCAGGCCGCCCTCCACCAAGCGGCCGTCGAGCATGGGCACTACCACCATCACGGAGCATTAGAGCACCACGAGCACCAGCCCCAGCACAGTGACGACAAGACGGATGTCCACGTCTCCCGATCCATACTCGGGCCGGAGTTCGCCTCCGCGGTACCCTACGCGGGATCTTTTCAAGACCTTCTCCAGACCCTATTCCAAGCGATGTTGCTCGTGCTAGCAGACACGCCCTCACCCGGCCAACAGCCGTACCAGGGTCCTCCGGCGAAGGAGCTCCCATCTCAGCACTCGCCCTCTGTCCCACACAGGCCCCCGATCCTGCTCCTCCCCACCTAGCCTTCGTGCAGGAGTAAGCGCGCCCGACTTCAGCCTGGCGGTGATGGAGTCCGCCACGCCGAGCGGGGGCGCGTCAGGAGGAGGAGCAGATGAAGCGATTGTTGTTCGTCATTAGTGTCGTCCTTGGCTTAGGCGCCATGGTCGCCATGTCCGCCCCGGCCTGGGCCCACGTGGTCGTCTCCCCTGAAGTGGTGACAGCAGGCGACTACGAAACCCTTACCGTCTCGGTTCCTACAGAGAAGGAAGTACCGACCACCAAGATCCGGATAGAGGTGCCGGAGGGGTTCTTGCTCTCGGGGGTGCAGCCCGTGCCCGGGTGGGAGCACAGCTTCGAGGAGAAAGGCGGAGTTGTGACGGCTGTGACCTTCTCCGGGGGGGAGATACGCCCACGGGAGTTCCAGCAGTTCCTCTTGCAGGCTCAAGCCCCTGAGGAGCCAGGCGAGTACCCCTGGAAGGCGTTCCAGACCTACGAGGATGGCAGCGTCGTAGAGTGGAGCGGCGCCCCCGATTCCGAGGAGCCCGCCTCTGTGATCGAGGTCGTCTCCGGCGGATCCGAGCCTCCCCAGTCCAGCCCGAAGCCTTCGGAAGCGAGCGCCTCTCAAAAGGCTGGTGGCCAAGCTAAGGTCCTTGCAGAGACGGGAGGGACGAACCTGGCCGTCTATGCAGGGCTTGGCTTCGTTGGACTGGTACTTTCGGCTCTGCTAGCGCGGCGCCTGCTCTAGGATAGAGGATGCCCAAAAGTGCGACGAACAGGCGCGCCGCGCTACTTGCAGGGCTGGCCGCCGTCTGGCTCGTACTGACTTGCGCACCGACGCTCGCCCACGCGACTCTCGTTGAGGCCTCTCCTCCGCAGGGAGGCGAAGTGTCCAAGCCCCCCGAGCATGTACGGCTTCGGTTCAACGAGCCGGTGGACGCGGCGTTTGATCCGCTGAAGGTCTACGACGCGCAAGGTAAGCGCATGGACGAGCATAATGCGCGCATCGACTCCAGTGACGCCAGGGACTTGCTTGTGGACCTCAAGAAGCTGCCCGAGGGCTCCTATAGAGTGGAGTGGCGCGTCACCTCTATAGATGGGCACGTCATCGAGGATGCCTACGCTTTTAACGTTAGCGCCAATGCAAGCGAAACTCAGGGCGGCGCTCAGGCCCAGGCAGAATATGCTGAGGGGCCAGGAGCAAAACCGGCGGCCAGAAAAGAGCCGGGACCCTCCTCGCAGGAGGAGAACACGGGCGGGTTAGATCGAACAGTGCTATTCGGAGTCCTTACCTTCGGATTGCTCGGCCTCGTCGTGCTGGCGCTGATTGCGGCAAAGGCGCTGCGTCAGCACAAGTCTCGAGGGATACAATGACCGCCGCGATGTACTCACGATCCGTATCAACGCTATGAACCCTCGGGTCGTGCAACTATTAGCGAACGTCCTGGTATCGGTGGCTGTCGTGGGGCTAGCTCTCGTGAGCTGGGGGGACGCGGCCTATGCGCAAGCGTTGCACAGCGGGGCGCACTCGGGGGGAGCGTCGTCCTTCGATATCATGGGCGGCATCAAGCACGGGATAGCTCTGGCGGCGACCGTGTTGCTTGCCGGGCTGGCACTGTTCGCAGCGCTAGTCTGGCTGCCTGCCAGCAAGGAAGTCGGCGCCGGCCAGGACGCCGTCGGCTCGTTCATTCCTTTCGCGTGGGTGGTGCTCTACCTGCTCGCGATAGCGGGCGTGGGCGAATTGTCCGCCTAGGTAACGCTCGCCTCCGGCGAGTCTCTCAGCCTCGGCCTCCTGGGGGAGGCGCTGATCGAAACACGGGTGGGCCACGTCTGGTTGGCCCGATTCGGCTTCGCCCTCCTGACGGCCGCCTTAGTTACCGTAGCTGCGAGATCGGGAAGAACCATTTATTGGTGGGCGGCGACAGGCTCGGCCGCCCTGCTGCTCATGACCTTGACCCAACTGAGCCACGCTGCTGCCGAAGGTCGCTTCTTGCCCTTCCTGGCCGACTGGCTGCACGTAGCAGCGGCGACGATCTGGGCGGGCGGCTTGCTGAGCCTCGTCGTCATCTTCGACTCCGGGTCGTTGGAGGCCATAGCCGCAGAGCGGCGTGCCAAGCTGCGCGAGGACGGCTCACCACTCCCTGCGGGCGGTGTCCCCATTTCGCCGTGGGTGGACCTGGCCTGCACCGGAGAGACGCTCGAGACGAACGCCACGGCGGACCTCACCGCGACCAAGGCCAGCCTGCAGCGCATGGCGGGCCAGTACCTCCAAGGTGCGGACCCGCGCAACCCGCTTGCCTCACCCTTATATGCCGACCTATCTGGTTTACCGGCCTTCCTGGTGGTCGTAGGTGGTGCAGAAGCGCTGCTCGATGACTCGGTGCGCCTCGTCCGCTCGGCTGGAATGGCGGGCGTTGACGATACGCTTTACATTGGAGCCGGGATGCAGCATATCTTCCCGATCTACTGCGGTGTGATCCCAGAATCCGACGCGGCCGTCGCGATGATCAGGGCCTGGATACGCTCGCGTATGTCTCGAGAGAACGCACAAACGACCCGCGATTAGAAGGAGGCACCGTGTCGACCGCAGAGAACAAACGACTGGCCAGGGAAGCTATTCGCATCTGGACTACAGGAGATCTAGACGCCGCCGATGATATCTACGCTCCCAACTACGTCAACCATCAGCATCACAACCCTGGGGATACCCAGGATCTCCATGGTGTCGAGGCGATGAAGTCCTTCGCGGCGGAGTTTCGCAGAGCCTTCCCAGACTTCCATGACTCGATCGACATCCAGGTCGCCGAAGATGACCTGGTTGTCACCCGCTTCACGTCTAAGGGTACGCACCGGGGCACGTTTATGGGCGTCGAGCCCACGAACAAGGAACTCGTCTGGACCGGGATAAGCATCGACCGAATCACTGGGGGCAAGATAGTGGAGAGTTGGGCCAACTGGGATATGATGGGCATGATGCAGCAGCTCGGTGCCATCTCATCTTCTGGAAAGATCTCCGAAGAAGCAAGCCCTACTTAGATTCGTAGGCGACCACTCGAGAATGGCGTTCTTGGCAGGGTGTCTAAAGCAATCGTTCAGCCTTGCTGAGCTGGCCCGTATTCTCCAAGGCCTGACGCAAGAGCAGGCGTCCCTCTTCGCGTTCCTCCTCTGTACGGGCCTTCTCCAGCACGGTCTTTACGGATTCCTCGATTGCGTCGGGCTCGAAAGCGATACCTGGCAGGGCGATGACGACTTCTCTGATCTGGCGGTAGATAAAGTCGGGTTCACCAGCGTATACCCACCCGCGGCGGGCGAGGACCCAGGCCCAGCCTTTCATGCGGATGGTGTTCTCTATATCCTCGTCCTCGAGGCCGAACATCTCGATCCTGAGCCTATGTGCCGTTATTAGCTCCGGCTTTATGCGTACGGTAGTTGGCATAGAGACAGTTTAACAGCGACACTCGGGCCGACGGTCAAAGGAACCGCCCCGACTTTAGCTTCGCTGCGAACCTGTCCCCGCCGAGATGGTAGGCGATATGATGCCAGTCCGGGGCATCGAGGAGGAGCACATCTGCTTTGTAGCCCGGCGCGAGCCGGCCGACGTCTTCGGCGCCAAGCACGTGCGCCGCGTTGGCCGTGCAGGCGCAGAGGGCTTCTGCTGGAGAGAGCCCGAGGCGGGTGCACGCCAGGTTCATCACCAGCGGCAGCGACTCGCAGAAGGAGCTTCCGGGGTTGAAGTCGGTGGCGAGCGCCAGGATCGCTCCCTCGTCGGCCAGGAGGCGGGCCGGAGGGAGAGGCAGGTCGAGAAAGAGCCCGCAAGCGGGGAGGAGTACGGCCGCAACGTCGCTCTTCGCCAGCAGGATGGCCGCCTCATGCTGCGTAGCTTCCAGGTGGTCTACGCTACGGGCGCCGAGCTCGAGGGCCAGCGGGATCGCACCCCGCTCGGAGAACTGGTCTGCGTGCAAGCGGAGCGCGAGCCCGTACCCTCGGCACGCCTCTAGATAACGTCTCGCCTCGGGCGCCTCGAAAGAACCGCGCTCCAGGAAGACGTCAGCGGCTCTGGCCAGGGACGCTGCTTCCGGCAGCACTTCGTGGATCACGAACTCCACGTACTCGGCCGCGCTATCGAACTCGGGCGGTACCGTGTGCGCTCCGAGGAAGGTTGGATATACATCCACCGGACTGCTGTGTCCCGCGTCGTGGATGGCACGCAAAGACTTCAGCTCCGTCTCGCGGTCGAGGCCGTAGCCTGATTTAGCCTCTGCGGTCGTCGTCCCGTGCTCCAGCATCCAGCCGAGGTGGCGTTGCACTGAAGAGCGAAGAGCATCCTCGTTACCGGCCCGCGTCGCCGCCACCGTCGAGCGGATGCCGCCACCGGAAGCGTGGATCTCCTCGTAGCTGGCTCCTGAAGAGCGCAGTTCGAACTCCGTAGCCCGGTCTCCAAGAAACGCCGGGTGCGTGTGGCAGTCTACGAGGCCCGGAAGCGCCACCTTCCCGCGCCCGTCCACGCTCTCGTAGTCCGTGCCGGATGTAATCGCTCGCAGGATCTCTGCTGGCGGACCGACCGCGCGGATGCGGTCTCCTGCTACGGCTACCGAGGCGGGGGAGTGGACGCGCAGCGCTCCGAACTCTCTGCCCCGGAGCGGGCCCGTACCTACCGGGGTGATGGCGCTGGCGAGGTCGTGGATCAGAAGTGTGACCTCAGCCATTCATGCGGCAGGCCGGAGAGGGTGCGACTCGTCCTCTACCTCTATTAGGGTACCGTAGCTCGATGGGAGTTACGCGTCGCGCGCACCGGTTTCAGATACCGAGGATCTGCTTCTTCTTGGCCTCGAACTCCTCGTCGCTGAGGATGCCTTGGTCCCGCAACTGGGCGAGCCGCTCCAGTTCGCCCACGTACTCCGGTTCGGACGCAGCAGGGTTGGTCGCCGTCGTCTGTGCCGGCTGCTCGCGGCTACTAAAGTCCTCTTACATTCCCAACCTTTCCTGCACGAACGAGCGACGCCGCTGCATGCGCGCCATGGTCCTGTAGGTCTGCCGCGCCTGCATCCGCTGTGCGCCTCGTTCCGCGAGGAGTCCCATCTGTGTTCTCCTTTCTCTCCATTGGTTCGACTCACTTGATTCTCCCTACGCCCCGGCGCCCGCCTCCTCGGCCTCCAGTTCCTTGAGGGCCTCTGACATGGCGATGAGGTCGGTAGCGACCTCGGCGAGGGTCTCGGGCGTGAGGAAGCCCTCCCCGAGCGGGAAGCCACCAGCATCGCGGATCGCGCGCTTTAGATCTCGCGCCCACACGTGCTCAATCAGCACGAACCCTGCAGAGGTGCCTGGCTCGAGGGAGGCTGCAATGCCCTGGATCTCACTTTGGGAGAGCCCGAAAGCGTGGCCCTCGAACGCCGACACCTCTGATGGCTCCTCGCCTTCGAAATCGAAGCCCAGGAGAGCGCCGACGATGGCTCCCAACTCTTCTCCCTGGTAGTCGAGGGCGAGGAGATCGCCGGTCTCGGCGTCCTTTCCTACGAAGAGAAGGTCGAGGATGCGGATCGTCTCGTGGCGCTCGAGGTTAGCGAGTTCGTCCATGATCCTGCCCTCGAACCTTGCGTCCTCATCGAAGCCTATCGCCAGCAACTGGACCGGTCCTATCTTCTGATCCATCCATCGCCTCCTAGTCTTTTCGCCGCCACTTGCTTGTGTTGACTGGGTCTCAAGCGCTCCGCCCCGGTATCTGGTCTCGCTGGGTGTAGCTGGCTCCCCAGTGGCCTATATCGAGCAACAGGGCGAGGATGACCCAGAAGAACCCCCAGCCCGTCAACCCGACGCCGGGGACGTACACGATCACGTAGATCAGGGTCGTAAACGGGAGAAAGATGATGCCTAGCAGCGGTAAGATGAACGTGTTGAATGCCGCGTCGACGAGGGCCGGCCTGGCGATCCAGAGGATCAGCAGCCCGAGCCGCGGGAACAGTCCCCCAAACATTGCGAACAAACAACCCATTCTCCTTACCTCCTGTCTGGTCTTGTACGGTCCACAAAGTCAGGGCTACCGTTTTCAGGTCGCCGATCGTAACGTCCCTTCGGTCTGGTTTCTCCCGCTCTGCATAACGCCTCTCGAGCATAAAGCCCGGTACGGTGGTCGGTCATCACCCAGGGACCCATATCCCCTAGGGGATATTCACCCGGCATTCATCGTCTCCGCTCCCGCGATCGGATCCGCTCACTGCCGTTTTCGTCCTCTTGGTGTCCATGAACAGGTGGTAGATCGCAGCGTTGAGCTCGGCACCCAACAAGACTACCGAAGCGCAGAGGTAGAGGTAGAAGAGCAAACCTACGGCAGCGCCGAGGCTCCCGTACGTTACGCCGTAGTTGGCGAAGTTTGCCAGGTAGAAAGAGAAAACCACCGAGGAGATAGCCCACAAAGCTACAGCAAGCGCCGCGCCCGGGACCACTGACCGAAAGCGCAGTTCGACATTGGGTCCCATACGGTAGACCACGGAGAGCACCACGGCCAGCAATAGAAGGGCTATGGGAAAGCGTAGCCACCCCCACAAGCGTACGAACAATTCGTCGAGATTTACCAACGCCGCTATGCTCCCTACCAACTGCGGTCCGATCAGCATCAGCGCGATGGAGACGATCACCACGAGCGCGAGGATGGGCCCGAAGGCTAGCGAGAGCGCCAACTGTTTCCACCAGCGGCGCGTCTCCGCTACCTGATAAGCGACGTTGAAAGCCTCTGTGAGGGTACGTGCGACCGCCGAGACGGACCACAGCGCAACGGCCACCCCGAAGATGACCAAATTCCTTCCTGCTTGCTTCTCGGCGCGTTCGATCATCCCAACCAGCGGTTGGACCTGTTTCCGAGCTGGCTCGACCACCGGTTCGAGTTGCTGGGGAACGTACCGGGATGATTGTGCGCGAGCCTGGTCCATGGCCCGGTCGAAGAAGTCGGGGAAGCCTAAAGCGCCCACTAGCACCACCAGGATGAACAGGAAGGGGAAGAGCCCGAAGAGTCCACGGTAGGCCAGCGCGGCGGCGTAGGTTGCCATGGGGTGCTCGAAGAAGAAGTTTCGGACCGAGCGTTCGCCAAGGTCGATGATAGTGCTCTTCTCTTGCGTCACGCCGCGCATGCCGGCTTCATCGGCCTTCTTGCTCAGGATTCGGGCTTCGGTGTCAATCCACCGCTCTCGACCTCCGCCTCATCGGGCGCAGGACCCTCGGGATCCTTGGAATCAGGACTGCCCATACCCATGACGGCAGCGAGCCAACGCGTCTCGGGGAAGGTCTCGAGCATCAGGACCAGGAAGATCGTGAGTGGTGCCGCCAGAAACGCCCCGGGTCCCCCTAGCAACCACGCCCAGAAGATGAACCCGATAAAAAGAACCGTCGGCGAGAGGCTAAGCCCCCGACCCATCAGCATCGGCGAGAGCGCGTTCTCGGCCAGAATGTTGATCACTATGACCCCTGCGATGACCAGCAACGCCCGCTCTAGACCGTGCTCGGCCAGGGCCAGAACCACCGCGGGAGCGACCGCCAGAGGCAGGCCGATCCAGGGTATGAAGCTCAGGAAGAAGGTCAAGATGCCCCACATCAGGGGAAAGTCGACCCCGCAGACGAACATCAAGACGACAACGCCCGCTCCGGTAACGAGGTTGACTATGGCCCTCAGACCGAGCTGGCGCACTACGTTCCGGCCGAAGACGGTCAGGCGCTCTACCTGGGGGTGGTCGCTGCCGGCGCTGGCGCGCAACCTGTTCATTATCGCGGGTCCCTCTGCCAGCAAGAACAGCACGATTACCAGGATCAAGAACAGGTTGCTCAGGAAGTCGGCGACGCCGGCCAGCACGCTGCCTATGGCTCCGGCAAGGGCGCTTGGTTTCACCGCGTCGCGGATATTCACATCCGATAGCCCCGCGCTCTTGGCCAGGTCCTGTAGGTTGCTTACCTGCACGTTCAACTTACCCGTGTAGGATGCAATGTCACCGCTGAACCTGGCGATGGAGACGCCCATGATCAGGAAGATCCCCACGAAGAGCACCGTCAGTCCCACAAGCATGAAAACCAGGGCCAGCGGGGTTGGGATGCGGTGCCGTCTCAGCCAGGCGTAGATAGGGCTGAAGAGGAGGGCCAAGACCACAGCAAAGAGGATGGGGTTGAGGATCGGCGCGGCCAGACGCATTCCGACGAACACGACTACCGTGGCTGCAAGGCCGACCATCACGCGGAAGATGGAGGGTTGGCGTAGCGCCGTTGTTATGGTTTCACCGATGCCGGACCTGGCGTCTACCGGGTTGTTCGAGGACTCGTCCATGATCTAGCCTTTCTGTTTGCGCCTGGCTCCGTAGCCGAGTATGGCGTGTCTTTTTCGCGGTCCCACACCCCTCTTACATGGCTGTCTCAGCGGCTCTCACCTGCCTCCGGCGCCCTGGGCCTCTGGTTAGTGCCGCTTGCAGTGCTCCCACGCTCAACCATGCTCTTACGCACCCAGAAGTCCTCTCCCGAGGAAAAAAGCTCCGAATACGAGGCAGATGACGACCGTGATGGCGCGATTATTGTTCCCCATCCATGTCTGCAAAGCCCCTAGCATGGTCGAAGCTC
Organism: uncultured Rubrobacteraceae bacterium; assembly: GCA_963811295.1. GTDB lineage: Bacteria > Actinomycetota > Rubrobacteria > Rubrobacterales > Rubrobacteraceae > Rubrobacter_D. Next base: position 24,513 of record CAWEQZ010000043.1, read on the forward strand.
TCTGCGGCACAGCCGAATAGAGACCGATTAGCGCGAGAACCGGGGTGGCGAAGACCAGGAGCACCAGCATGAGCGCTACGATGCTGCCTCTGGGGCCGAGGCCCGACGCAATGATCAGGTTCAAGCAAGCGACGAAGATGGCGAGGTTCTTGACCTGTAGCGGAAAGAGCGCCATCCCGAACCCGAACGCCCTCGGCGGCGACATTGAGTTTATCGATTTCATCCACCTCGGCGGGGACGCGTTGGGTTCGGGAGAGTCGAGCAGACTCCTGAGGCCAAGGACGATGAGCAGAGCCCCGACCGTCGCGCTGATGACACGGCCAACCGTGGAAACAGTACTCTCCGCTCCGCCGAAAAAGGTGAGGCCAGAGATACCTATCACCGCGCAGGTAACGAAATACCCGAGCGCGAGGGCGCCGGCGTTGGGGAGGGGTCTCCGGGAACCCAGGAACATGATGGTGAGGAGAAGTAAAGGGGGTGCGACCGAGCCGCCGATGGCCAGGACGATGAGCCCGGGGAGTGGGTCGCTCATGAGTATTCTGCTGGCCGTGGTTCGGTCAATGGGGTATCGAACGCGTTCGTTTTGCGCAGGTAGATGGCTCCGAGGACCGGGCTAGCATAGCTGGTCAGAGCAAGCCGCGCCGAAGTGCCTTTGTGGTGCAGTTGCTCGAGTTTCTGGAGGTCGGCCTTCACGTCCTCGACGCTCTTGTAGTCGCCCGCGAAGATGAGAACCCGATCGTTGCTCACACCGCCAATCTCCCTTCCTTATATCTCGCAACTAGCAATGTACTCCTGGCGCAATAAGGCTTTCATCACCCAGGGGAAACTTTCCCCTAGGGGATTTCACGAAGTTGGCTCCCAGCCCCGGTGTGCGAATCTTCCTTTCTAAGTGACCTCCTCACCCTCTGACCGGCTCCCTAAGCCAGATCCAGTAGGCTGCGGCGGAAGGGCGGGCTCGTCGGCCTCTTGCCTGGTGCGCCGGTATGCAAGGAGTTCGGTGACTACTATGCGGATGATCTCGGCCACAGGGATGGCCAGCAACGCGCCGGGGATGCCGAGCAGCTGCCCGCCTACCAGCAGCGCGATGAGGATCACCAGCCCGTTGAGCTGGACGGCTTTGCTGTAGACCAGAGGCTGCAGTACGCTGCCTTCGACCTGCTGGTAGACCACGATATAGACGAGTAGCACCACTGCCTTCCACGGCTCTACGAATAGCCCCACAATGACCAGCAGCGCCCCGCCCAGCGTCGCGCCGACCAGCGGTATGAGGTCCAGAACAGCAACCAGGAGTGCCAGCGGGGCGGCGTAGGGCATGCCGAGGATCAGCAGCACGATGAAGGTGGTCACTCCGCAGATCACGCTGATGGCGAGGTTGCCTGTGATGTAGCCGCTGATCGCCCCCGCCGACTGGGAGAGGAGGCGTCGCACCAGAGGCTGGTGTCTTTCGGGGAAGAGCCCTACCCCGGCGTTCACATACCGCTCGCTGCCCAATATAAGGAAGAAGGTGAGCGTAAGGACAGTAGCCAGCGCGGCGACCAAACCGGCGACGCTTATTGCTATTTGTCCGCTGGCGGACAAGAGGTTCTGAAGTACGTCCCCCAGTTGTTTCCTGAGTTCGTCGAGTTGGTCGCTGAACCTCTGGAAGAGCCCCCCAAGGCCGTTTTGCTTGGCGAGCCCCTTGATGTATTCCGTCGGACCCTCGGGGGCGTTGGCCGCGGTGCTGACAAATTTGATGAAGCCATTTATCTGGTCGATGAGCACGGGCACGAAGATCCCCACCACCAACAGCAGCGCCACCAATACTCCCAGGTATGTGAGCCCTATGGCGAGGGGGCGCTTCATGAGCCTGTGTCGGCGCTGGAGCCAGTTTACGGCAGGGTTGAGCACCGCAGCAAGGAAGAGCGCGATGACGAACCAGCCGATGAAGGTGCGCACCTGCCAGAGCAGGAAGAGCGCGCCAAGCACCACCACCGCTGTCAGTAAGGCGATGACCACCGTGCGCGCCACTTGTGAGGGCGAGGCGCGTACCCAACCAACATCCTGGCTGGGTTCGGACGGTTTCGGTTCTGCCGGAGGTTCTGCCTGCGTGCTTGCCTTTGTGGTCCTTTCCTCATTCATGTCCCTGGCTCCTTTACTGCTCTTGGGCGGGGCTCTCAAGCCGCGCCGGGCTGGTCAAAGATTCAAGACTTCCTGTGCCGCGCCCCTTCCATCTGATCTCATCAGGCTCACGGGTCCCTCTGAATACTAGTCGACGCAGAGCCCATGCGTGTCGGCAACTCGACCGCTTCTTGTTTCTCCGGCACGCCCGCGGCCATCCTCTCAACCCGGCGGGCGTACACGGCGGAGAGCGGAGCGGCAGTGACCCCATGCAGGAGCACGCTGAGCAGCACCGTCAGTGCCACCACCAGCATCATCTCGTCTCGCCCGGCGAGCAGGGGAGCCTCCTCCACCACGATCAGACCCAACACTATCGAGGCGAGCCCCCGAGGTCCGAACCAGCCCACGAACAGCACCGAGACGCCGCCAAGGTGCGTCCCCATCAGGGAAAGCGCCACCGGCAGCATGCGGATCACGGTGAGACTGAGCACGACATACAGGACAACCTCCCAGCTCAAGGGCTGGATCATCCTTACCACCAGGACGCCGAAGATGAAGAACACGCTGAGGTTGAGCAGCTGACCTTCGGCTTCGGTGAAGTTCATCAATCGTCTCCCGACCCGCTCCACGCTCGGTCCGGCCGCCAGACCACCGACGAATGCGGCGATGAAGCCGTTGCCCCCGATCTGGTCGGCCAGCGCCCAGGAGAAGATCGCCAGCACCAGGAGAGCGAGGCGCTGGAAAGAATCGGTCATCCACTCTCGCTGCGAAGCCCACATTACGAGCCAACCCCCGGCCAGCCCAACGCCGACGCCGACGAGAGCCCCAAGACCCACCTGCTCGAGGGCGAAGCGTATCCAGAAGCTGGCAGGCTGGTGCTCCTCTTTAGCAATTGCCAGGGCCAAGAAGAGCGTAAGGAAGGGGACCGAAAGGCCATCGTTGAGCCCGGCCTCGACGTTCAGGGCCTGGCGTACTCGAACCGGGACGCGCCGGTTAGCGACGACCGCCTGGCCCAACGCGGCATCGGTGGGCGCTAGGACGGTGCCCACGATGGCAGCCTCCCAGAACGTGAGGTCGGTGAGCAGAAGAGCCGCGGTTGTCGTCCCGAGCGCGATGGTGAGCGGCATACCGATACCCAGAAGGCGTAGGGGCAATCCCTGGTTTCGCCGCAGGGCGGGAAGGTTGATGCTCGCGGCGTCGGTAAACAGCACGATGGCGAGTGCGATCTCGCCCACTAAGAGCACGGTGTGCTCGTCGAGCCCAAACTCGACCAGGCCAAGTACCGCAGGACCGAGGAGCGCGCCCGCGACGACAAAGACGATCGGCGCCGTGAGAACGGTGCCCTCCAGTCGCCGCGACACGAGGCCGAATACGAATACGACGGCGGCTAGCACGAGGAGATCAGTCACCGTATTCTCCCCTGATGCGGGACATCACCAAGCTATTCAAACTCGGCAAGGAAGTCCCTTCTTCTATCAAGGCGCACTCCTGCTCGGATCTGCCAATGCAACAGGCAAACGCCCCACCAGTATGGCGGCTATCCGTTCGAGACGATATTCACCCACCCGCCCTGGAGAGCGGCCAACCCTCTGACCGCTCCAGGGCGCTCTCGCACCAATTACGATTGTGCGAAGGCTTCACGTAGCTTGCTCTCCTGCTCCTTGGGCAAGTTGGTAGAGATGATCTCGAAGTCGTAGTGCTTTAGCTCGTCGATCACCTTATCCGGCGCCGTCGCCCCGCTGGTGAGCGCGAAGAGCGCCGAGGTTCCCTCCGTGACCTTTTCGCGCACCTCCTTGATGAAGTCGTCGTCGATCCCGACGTCTGCCAACGCACCTGTCATCCCGCCCATGCCAGCACCGATCGCAGCGCCTAGGAAGGGCACGAAGAAGATCAGCCCGAACAGGAACCCCCAGAAAGCACCCCAGCCTGCGCCAGCACCCGCCGTGCTGTGCAACTGGCGGGTCCTAGGCTTCTTGTTGCCCTGCGGCCAGCTCACTACCGCGGCGTCCTCGAGAGTAATCATCTGCCGCTCCTGCATGCCCTGCAGGGCCACGAGGACGCGATCTGCCCCGTAAGGGTCGTCGAACTTCAGCACAGATAGCGTTGCCATTCGCATCTCTCCTTTCTGCTTGGGAAAACGAATGCGATGCACGTCGACTCCCCCAAGGAGGAGACCTTCCCCCCAAAATACATCTCCAGATCGCTTTGTTCTGGGCTTGCGTGGGATGCAAGGGCTACCTAGTCGATCCTGAAAAATAGGTAGATGTGAGTGTAAGCGGCGCTTTTGCGACGTTCCGGGGCACAGGTATTGCAAGCTTTCCGTGCTTTCGGGGCTGTTTTCTTGCAAAATCAAACGATGGAGCCACGACCCAGCCCGGACTGCCAAGCACAGGGGGAGCTACGCGCATGCACAAGACGCGACTTGCGAACCTGCTCAACGATCGGCACCCTATGGTGAGACTGGCTCGAGAGATCGACTGGCACGGCTTCGACGAATATTTCGGGACGTACTACAGCGGAGGGAAGGGTCGTCCCGCGACTTCCACGAGGCTGATGGTGTCGCTGCATTACCTGAAGTACACCCACGACCTCTCCGACGAGGCGGTGGTGAGGGGGTGGGTGGAGAACCCTTACTGGCAGTACCTCTCGGGGATGGAGTTCTTCTGTCATGAGCCGCCCATAGACCCGTCGAGCATGAGCCGCTGGCGCAGGCGGGTCGGAGAGGCCGGCAGCGAGGAGCTTTTGAGGCAGACGATCGAGACCGGCCTCAAGCTCAAGGTCATAAAGCCGAGCGAGCTTAGGCGGGTGAACGTGGACACCACTGTGCAGGAGAAGCACATCCGCTTCCCAACGGATCCGAGGCTCTACGACCGGATGCGCCAGAGGCTTGTCGCGGCAGCGCGGAGGGAGGGCCTCAAGCTCAGGCAGTCATACGTTCGGGTGGGCAAGCGCCTGCTCGCCCAGCAGAGCCGATACGCGCACGCCAGGCAGTGGGGGCGGGCGCGTGGATGCACCCGCAAGCTACGCACGATCCTGGGCAGAGTCATTCGGGACATCGAGCGCAAGGCTCTTGCGCCGGGCGAAGATCTCAGGGGGCTGCTCGCTCTCGCTCGGAGGCTCTACCGTCAAAAGCGCCACGATAAGGGCAAGCTTTATAGCGTTCATGCCCCAGAGGTGGAGTGCATCTCCAAGGGCAAGGCCCCCAAACGCTACGAGTTCGGCAGCAAAGTCGCCCTCGCCGTGAGTTCCAAGGGCGGATGGGTTTTGGCGGCGCAGGCTTTGGAGGGCAACCCCTACGACGGCCACACCCTCCAAAGCACGATGGATCGGATCGTCGCGACGAATGGAACGGAACCCGAGCACGTCTATTGTGACATGGGCTAGCGGGGCCACGACTACGAGGGGGAGTGCGAGGTTCATGTGGGCCGCCGCAGGCGGGGATCGATCGCCAAGAGCCTGTGGCGCTGGATGAGGCGGCGGGCAGCGATAGAGCCTTCCATCGGCCATCTCAAGGAGGACAGGCGGATGGAGCGGTGTCGGCTCAAAGGGGCAGCGGGGGACAAGGTCAACGCCGTCCTAAGCGCGGCGGGGATGAACTTCTCCAAGCTCCTGGCGGCCCTCGGAGCTTTGCTGTCATTTTTGCTGACTCGGCTAGTGGTGCGCTTTGCCCTTCGTTCGCCCCGTAGAATCCTCGCGGCGGCTGCCGGGTAGACTTTTTCAGGATCGACCAACATAGTCTCGGTGCAAAGTGGTTTCATCACCCAATGGAGTGTTTCCCCTAGGGGATTTCTTGGTGAGCTCGCGTGCACGCCACAGGATCGCCGCCCACTACCTTCTGCGGTACTCTCGGCTTCTACAGGTCGGGAGCAATCATCTCGCGTAATATACTTTTCCATATAGCAACGCTTGGTGGTAGGGACATATAGCGATTCCGAGTCTCTGATGCCGATTGCAGCTTTGGATATACTACCTTGTAGTCGTTTATGAGATAATTCGGTATGGTCGAGATCCACAGGGTTCCGGCTGAGAATGGGTAAAATAAAGAACAAGCACTTGGCCTGATGAAGTGGTCGACTGCCATCACGTAGGATGAGTAGAGGCCTTTGTCCTAGGGGCGTCGTCATGGCGCCTTATCGCCCCTACGGTGAGTGTGCGACTCTAGATCGCGGCGCGAACAGAGGAGATTGTTATTCAAGCTTCGGGTGACTCAAGCGGTGACGCTCCGCTGATCGTCCTCAAGCCCAAGTTGCGGGCGCCGTTGCCGCGCTCCGAGCAGCTGGTCCGTCGCAGGTTGTTCGATCTCCTCCAGAATGCCACAGACCGCAAACTTAGCATCATTAGCGCCCCGACCGGCTACGGGAAGACGACGCTCCTGGCCCACTGGCGTCAAGTTGAAGAAGCAGAGGTACCCTTCGCCTGGGTCTCCCTCGACGAGCAGGACAACGATCCGATCCGGCTGTGGAGGCACATAATGGAGGCGTTGCACCGGACTCTACCGGATGAGGAGGACTTCGGGACCGATGTGCTCGTGGGAATGAGCGCTGTGGGGCAGGGCTTCGTCGGAACAACGCTTCCCACGCTCATAAACGAGCTCGCCGAGTTGCCCTATCAGGTTGTAGTGGTGCTCGACGACTACCAGTTCGTAACCGAGGAGGACGCTCACGAGTCGGTGGCCTTCTTCGTGGAGCACCTCCCCGAGAACGTTCACCTCGTCATCTCCAGCCGCACTGACCCACCGCTGCCACTAGGGCGACTCAGGGCCAGGGGAGAGATGAACGAGATTCGCACCGAGCAACTCGCTTTCTCCGAGGAGGAAGCCGAATGCCTGTTGAACGAGAAGATGGGGCTGGACATAGGTCCTGATGACCTCTGTGTGTTGCTAGAGCGTACCGAAGGGTGGCCCGCGGGGATCTACCTCGCCTCCCTCTCCTTGCAGAACAAGGAGGACAAGCACGCCTTCATCGAGTCGTTCAGGGGCTCCAACCGCTACATCGTCGGCCTCTTGGGAGAGGAGGTTCTGGCTGGCCTTCCCGAGGAAGTAAGGCAGTTTCTGCTCGAGACCTCGGTTTTGAGGACGATGACGGGTCCTCTTTGCGATGCGGTGACGGGCAGGGAGGGTTCCGCCGCGCTCCTGCGCGAGCTCGCCCGCTCCATCCTGTTCGTGGTTTCTCTTGATGAGCAGGGTGAGTGGTACCGCTACCACCATCTATTCTCTGAGTTGCTGCTCTTCGAGCTCGAGAGTAGCCGGCCCAAGCTGGTGCCTACCCTGCGCAAACGAGCGAGCGTGTGGTTGGAGGGTGCTGGCTACTTCGAGGGGGCGATCCGGCAGGCCATCGAAGCCGCTGACTATGAGCGTGTGGGACTGCTTATCGCGCGTTATTGGTATGGATACGTGTCCGCCGGCCAGACGGCGACGGTGCAACGGTGGCTGGAGTCGTTACCCGAAGAGATGATCACCCACAACGCGGCGCTAGCCCTGGTGAAGGCGTGGATCTGCGCCCTCGGTGGCCAGCGCGAGGAGACCGCAAGATTTCTGGCGCTCGCCGAGAACCTCCCTTATGAAGGCCCCCTTCCCGATGGAACCGCCTCGGTTGAGTCGGGCATGGCTATACTCCGGGCCGTATTCGGCTACGATGGCGTGCAGAGTACGGCCGAGGCGGTCCGTCTCGCCACAGAGCTGGAGCCCGGTGAAAGCTCCCCGTGGGCCGCGTTGGTGCGCTTCGCGTTGGGATCCAGCCTATTCCTTTCTGGAGACTCATCCCTGGCCCGAAGGCCGCTGGAGGAAGCGCTTGCATTGACAGAGAGTGGCCAGCGCCTGGTGCGGATGGTCACGCTATCCTTCCTGTCGTTCGTTGCGGCTGACGAAGGGCACCTGGAGGTAGCCGAGTCACATGCGCGCGCGGCGCAAGCGCTGGTGGAAGGATTACGACCGTTTGCGATTCCCCAGACTAGCTTGGTGCCCATCGCACTCGGTCGCGCACTCGCAGAACGTGGGAATCTAGTGGAAGCCCAGGCGGAGTTGGAGAGCGGTCTTTCTTTGCGACAAAGGTTTCCCGGCTTGAGCCCTTGGCCGACCCTAATCGGGTTGCTGGCGCTCGCACCAGTACGGGCCGCGCGGGGCGATCGAGCCGGAGGGAGGGCGGCCCTCGCCGAGGCGCGAGCAATCCTGGAGGCTTTTCCTGACTCCGGTGTATTCCCTGATCTGCTCGAGCGCCAGGAACGGAAGCTTCGCGCGCGCAAGCGGCAGCTCAATGGGGAGCTCACGGAGCGCGAGATGGATGTGCTTCGCTTGCTCGGCGGCGAGTTATCTACTCGGCAGATGGCGCAGAGCCTCTACGTCGCACCCAGCACCGTAAGAACACAGATCAAATCCATCTACCGCAAGCTCGGGGTCTCCTCGCGCAGTGCAGCCGTAGAGGATGCTCGCGCCAGGGGATTCATCTAGCAAATCCCCTAGGGGAAATGGGCTGATGGGTGAAGACGAACCATCCTGGCGTGCACTACGCTCACTCAGGCACGGCGAACAACGACGCTGACAGAGAACATAATGGAGTGCGGCGGTAGACAGATGATGGGCAAGGGTACCGGAACGGTCTATCGCATAGTGGTGCGGAGTGAGCTGAACAACAGTTACGCTGTAGCCTTCGAAGGGATGGAGATGGAGACGAAAGACGGAGATACGGTCCTTACGGGGAAGATCATCGACCAGCCACACCTCCACGGTATCCTCGCTCGCATAAACGGGTTGGGGCTACAACTCTTGAGCGTGGAGGCCATGCCAGAAGATGTCGCTCCGAGCCCCGCGATAAGTCGAGAGCCGAAGGGATCAGAGCTATGAGCCTTACCGTCCTTCCCCTCGCCATCACGATGAATGCGGGACCGCAGATCATGTCGGCGATCATCTTTATCACCGCTTCGAAGCCCCTGAAGCTTTCGGCCTACTTCCTGGCGGGCGTGGTGATCGCCGTCACCGCAGGCGTTACGATCACTTACACCGTCGCAACCACGCTAGGCAACAGCATCTCGCTTGGCGACCCCTCCAACAGCGGATCGCTCGGCAATATAATCCAGTACCTGCTCGTCGGGCTGCTCGTATTTCTGTCCATCAAGAACTACGTGCGCCGCGAGACTATCGAGCCCCCCGGGTGGCTGGGCGCTCTACAAAACGCCAAGCCCAGGACGGCGTTCACGACCGGACTGCTGCTGCTTTCGGTTTTCCCCTCCGACTTCGTAGTTCTGATAACGGTCGGGGTGAACCTCGCGCAGCAAAACGCCTCGCTTCTGAGCGCCGTACCGTTTGTCTTGGCAACCATCTTCATTGCGGCGCTTCCGGTGCTGTCTTACTTGCTCTTTCGCAGACGTGCGCAGCGTCTAATGCCCAAGGTGCGCGACTGGATGAACACCCACAGCTGGCTGGTTAACATCATCGTCTACATCATATTCATCATACTCATCCTCGCTTGATGTCGAGGCGCAGGAAAGGAGAACAAAAGCGATGACGCTACACACGAAAATCGCGGGGGATGAACACGACGGAGATTACCTGTCGGTCAATCCGCTCTACGCCCTCGAAGGCGAGAGCGTGGCTGTTCCCAAGCACCGCCTGCCGGACCGGCCGATGGCGGCCGACCTGGCATACGCGGCGACGCTCACCTCTCGAACTTCGGTGTGTACGCCTCTCCGGAGCGCGCCCTTCTGTTCGACGTCAACGACTTCGACGAGACCCTACCGGGCCCGTGGGAGTGGGACGTCAAGCGGCTCGCCGCGAGCATCGTCGTGGCCAGCCGGGTGAACGGTTTCGACGACTCCGATTGCCGGAGAGCGGCTCTGAGCGCAACGGGTTCGTACCGGGAGCGGATGGCAAAGTTCTCGGAGATGGGGGAGCTCGAGGTCTGGTACTCGCGCATTGGCGAGGAGGAAGTTCGTGGTCTGCTCTCCGCTGCCAGGGCCAGGAGGAGGACCGCGAAAAAACTGAGCAAGACCGTGCAGAAGGCTCGCGGCCGCGACAGCCTGCAAGCTCTCTCCTAGCTTACCAGGGTCGTCGATGGGCACCGGACGATAATCGACGACCCGCCGCTACTGGTCCGTATTCCCGAAAGGGACGAGATCAGGGGCCAGATATACGCCATTCTGGAGAGCTACAAGCGCACCCTGCAAGAGGATCGTCGCCACCTGCTCGACCGGTACCGCTTCGTGGACGCGGCGACGAAGGTGGTGGGGGTCGGCAGCGTGGGCAACAGGGCCTACGTGGTATTGCTCGAGGGCCACGACGAAAACGACCCGCTGTTCCTCCAGGTCAAGGAGGCAGGACCCTCGGTACTGGAGGGATACCTACCACCGAGCGCCTACAAGCATCACGGGCACCGGGTCGTGGCTGGTCAGCGGCTGATGCAGGCGGACCTGAGTTATGCATGATCCTGCGGAGAACCGTCGACCGAAGACGTCGTGACTGCGGAATCCTAGCCCCATTGTTCACGGCAGACGAGAGATGCGATGAACCAGACTCGATCAGGAGCGAGACCTCAGCCATTCGCGTCGTCTCCGGATTCCTGGGAGAGGTCCAGGGCCATCTCCAACTGGTTCGTATCCTGAAGCGTCCAGCCGCTCCAGGCGAAGAAGGCGGGCGCGAGACCTTCGGGAACTAGCTGCGGGATGGACCACGCTTTGTCCGGGTATTGGGCGTAGAGGGCCCACATGAGGCGGGTGGCCCAACCTTCACGCCTGTGGGCGCGGGGCACGACGAGCGCGGTCAGGGAGAGAACGTTCGCGCCTACGTCCCCGATGAGGGCGTAGGCGCGTTGGTCGAGGTGGTAAGCCCGCGCCGGGGAGACCGCGCCGGCGAGAGTCTCCGCGGTTAGCATCCAGGGCAGCCCGGTCTCACCCTCTGTGGCAACGACGCGGGCGACATCGAGGGGGTCGAGTTCCGAGAGCACGTCTACAGCGTCGGGAGCCGCTCCGCCTGGCTCACGACTGTAGCCGACGAGCCGGCGTAGAGGCCTGAAACCGAGCCCCGTGTACAGTTTGACCGCCGGGGTGTTGTGTTCGAAGACCTCGAGCAACACGGTCCGATCGGCCCTCCTGGCGGCTTCCCTGATGGCTCCGCTAATGATCCTCTTTCCAAAGCCCCTACCGCGCTCCTCCGGCGCGACGGCCATCGCCGCGACGCGACTGGTCCATCCCCGGCGTGCGATTAGGATGATGGCGACGGGCCTGTTCTCCCGGACATACACGTAGCTTGAGAAGGGGTCCACGTTCTCAGGTCGAAACCGCTTTTCATACCCCCGAGCGCTCATGTCGACGGGCACCACGTAGCCCTCGAAAGATCTCGTAAGGGCTTCCGCGACCTGCGCCGCCGTACATTCGGCCACCGGACGCTCCGAGATCCCGTCTATGTTCCCCGACATCCCTGTATTCTAAAGCGGTTTGTGGGCGTTATGCGCCAAAGAGAGGTATTCCGCGAATGGGCATCGGCATCGGCATCTTGTAGACTTGTACCCCATACTTTCACATAGCCTGGAATGCAAGGGGCTCGTTCTGGAGGTGGCCGGCAAGTATATGAATGAGGAGAGTCAGGATCACCAGGAGGTCGAGTGGCAGTTCGACGCCCTGGACGTAAGGCCCGTGAGCAAGTGGTTGCAGGGGGGCTCGCGGGGGCGGAATCCCTCTGTGGTCTCGGGTGAGACGCGTGAGCTTTCCGATGACTACTTCGATACGGAAGACTGGAGGATATACCGCGCCGGCTATGCCCTGAGGATACGACGTACGAGGGACGAGAACAGGGCGGAGGCCACAATGAAACTGCTGGCTTCCAAAAACGGGAAAACGGGTTTCAGGAGCCGGAGAGAGATCTCCGAGCCCCTGGACAGCGGGGACCCCGGACTTCTGAACGACGCGCCCGGTCCTGTCGGGGACAGGGTGCGGGCCCTCACCGGCCGGAAAGCGCTGCGCCGGCTGTTCGAAGTAAAGACCCGCAGGAGCACTCACGACCTGATGCTCGACGGGTTGCGGGCTGGTGAGATCGCCCTCGACGAGACGGCCATACCGCTCGAGGAAGAGGCGGAGCCAGCCAGACTCCGTCGGGTAGAGGTCGAGGTGGAGCCTGAGGCGGTCGATCGGCTCGAGCCTTTTGTAGAGCGTCTGCGCGAGGAGTGCAGGCTCTCCCCGGCGGTCGCCTCCAAGTACGAATCAGGACTCTTCGCGCGTGGGGTCTCCCTCCCCGCCCCCCCGGATTTCGGGCCCACAGAGACGGAAGACTCGCTCTCTGCCGGCGAATTCGCGTTCAGGGTCATACGGAACCAGTTCGGTATCTTCCTGGCGCACGAGCCCGGCACGAGGATCGGCGAGGACCCTGAAGAGTTGCACGACATGCGTGTCGCAGCGCGCCGGATACGGGCGGCGATAAAGATCTTCGAGCGGACACTGCCGGTACGGGCGCGGGGCTTCCGGGACACGCTGAAGTGGGTCGCCGGATCGCTGGGAGAGGTGCGCGACCTCGACGTTCAGCTCGGGCGTCTGGAAGCGTGGATCTCCGACGCCGCAGCGGAAGACCGGGAACCGCTAGGGGCGATGCGCGTCGTGCTCGAAGAGCAACGTGCGAAGGCGCGCAAAGCAATGCTGCGCACCCTCGATTCGCGACGCTACGCGAAGTTCGTCGCGTCGTTTGGCAGCTTCCTGCAGAAAGGTCCTTCCCGCCGTGCTGCGCCCGCCCGCCAGCCGATACTGGAGGCGGCCCCGGATCTGGTACGCAAGCCCTATCGCAAGGTAAGGAAGCTAGGCGATCCTATAACAGAGGAGTCCTCCAGTGAGGAGTACCACGAGCTGCGCAAGAAGGGCAAGAGGCTACGCTACGCCCTCGAGTTCCTCTCGGGGGTATATGGCGACCCCGCGAAGGATCTGATCCGCCCTCTCAAGGATCTCCAGGATGTACTTGGCGACCATCAGGATGCCGAAGTAGCCTCCTCCTACCTGAGGGGGATGAGCGTCGCCCAGGGCCGCAGGCGCAGGTTGCCGCCGGAGACCATCTTCGTAATGGGCGCCATCTCGCACCGATACGAAGTTCAGGCGCGCGAATTGCGATCCCACTACCCGAAGGCATACCGGAGGGTCGTGGGCAAGCGATGGAAGAAGCTTCGGAGCGCGATGGTGAAGGCCCGCCCTCAGCAACAATAGCCTATTGCTCCTGGCCCGCCGTCGGCAAGATCTGGCCCACAATAGAATACGCCAATTGAAGAGAGGCGCGAAATCCGCGCATCCTCAGCAGATGCCGGAGACGCGCTTGCCCGCGACCCACGATGCTGCGACGACCCCGCTCCCCGCGCCGAAAACGAGCGCGGAGGGAAGGTGGCTGGCTTCCACGTCTGCGATCGCAGGATGAGTGAGGTCTATCTCGATGAGATCCGCCATGTCGCCGGCTTTCGGTCCGTCGCGGCCCCAGCCGGCCTGCAAGAGCCACGGAGTAGGTGCGGTCTCGTTCTCGGCGACGAGGACGTTCCTCTGTCCCGAGAGCCTGCGGGCGTTCGTCTCGATCTCCCGCAGCTCCTCGAACGGGTCTATCCTGACGTGCGAGTCCGAGCCTATGGAGAGTCCGATATCGCGCTCCAGTATCCTGCCTGCCGGCATGAACCCGTCGCCGAGATTCCCCTCCGTGGTGGGACAGGCGCACACGGAGGCGCCGTTCTGGGCGAGGAGATTCAACTCCTTTTTATCTGCGTGTGTGGCGTGGATTATGGTGGTGCTGGTGCCTAGGAAGCCGGTCTGGGCGAGTAGTTCAATGGGGCGCATCCCGTGCTCGGCCAGGCACTCTTCGATCTCCCGAGGTTGCTCGCCGGCGTGGATGTGCAGGGGTAGATCATCCCGACGGGCATAACTTCCGATCTCTTGCAGCCACCCTCGCGGGACCGCCCTGACGCTGTGGGCCGCGACGCCGACCTCGACCAGCGGACACCCCTCCGACCACCACCTGAGATCATCGACCCTCTGAAGGAACGCCTGCACGGTCGGGTCCCGAAAGCGCGGCAGCCCACCCCGCGCGTAGGCGGCGGGCAGCAACAGGAGCCGGATGCCTGTATCTTCGGCTGCCAGCGCCACGGCCTTAGCGAGGGCATTGGGATCCTTGTATGGCGTTCCGTCAGGACGGTGGTGGACGTAGTGGAACTCGCTCACGCTCGTGTATCCGGCAGAGAGCATCTCCGCGTAGCACCGGCGGCTTGCCTCCCTTATGGAGTCGGGAGACAGATCCTCCGCCAGTGCGTACATCGTGTCGCGCCAGGTCCAGAAGTCGTTCCTGGGGTGGGAAGGTTCTATCCGCTCCACCGCACCCCGCAACCCTCGCTGGAAAGCGTGACTGTGGTCGTTGATGAAGCCGGAAGCGAGCGCCTTTCCGGACAGCCGTTCGCCGTCTGTAGTACGACTGACCGCGGTTAGCCTTCCATGTTCGACAGTGATGCCGACGCCGCTACGGGCCCCATGGGCATCGATGATGAGGTCGGGCAGGAAGGTCTGCCTCAACTTTCCAGTGCTGGCATCTGGATGCCAAGCCGCGAGGCCGCCGCCTTCGCTGACTCGTAGCCCGCATCGGCGTGGCGGACGATGCCTATGCCAGGGTCATTGAAGAGCACGCGCTCGAGGCGGGCCGCGCCGTCCTCGGTGCCGTCGGCGAGGGCCTGGGCACCGGCGTGGATGGAGCGTCCTATCCCCACTCCTCCGCCGTGGTGGACAGCGACCCAGCTCGCCCCGCCGGCGACGTTCAGCATGGCGTTCAGGATGGGCCAGTCTGCGATGGCGTCGGAACCGTCCTTCATCGCCTCCGTCTCGCGGTAGGGTGAAGCGACGCTGCCCGTGTCCAGGTGGTCTCGCCCTATGACTATGGGGGCGGAGATGGCGCCGTCGGCCACCAGCTCATTGAAGCGGAGGCCCGCCTTGTGACGCTCGCCGGCCCCGAGCCAGCAGATGCGCGCGGGGAGGCCCTGAAAGTGGATTTTTTCGCGGGCGTTGGAGATCCAACGCTCCAGACGCTCGTCGTGGGGGAAGAGCTCCAGGATCGCATCGTCCGTCGCCGCTATGTCAGACTCTTCGCCCGAGAGCGCGGCCCACCGAAAAGGCCCCCTGCCCTCGCAGAAAAGCGGCCTGATGTACGCAGGCACGAACCCGGGGTAGCCGTACGCGCCCTCGAAGCCGCCGAGCCTGGCCTCCCCGCGCAACGAGTTACCGTAGTCAAAAACCTCGGCGCCCCGCTCCCCGAAACCGACCATCGCCGCGCAGTGGCGGGCCATCGAGACGCGGGCTTCCGAGATGTAGCGCTCCGGGTCGGCCTCGCGCAGCTCAGCGGCGGCTTCGAGGTCGTAGCCCGCTGGGACATAGCCCGCGAGCGGATCGTGGGCGGAGGTCTGGTCCGTGACGACGTCGGGGACGTACCCGCGCTCCAGGAGCGCAGGAAACACCTCCGCCGCGTTGCCGAGGATTCCTATGGACAGTGGTTCCTCGGTTCTTTTCGCCTCCTCGGCGCGCGCTACGGCACCTTCAAGATCGTCTATCCGCTCGTCCAGGTAGCCGTGGGAGATGCGCCGGTCTATCCTGCGCCCGTCTACCTCGATGCACAGAGCAATGCCCTCGTTCATGGTGATAGCCAGAGGTTGGGCGCCGCCCATGCCGCCGAGGCCTGCGGTTAGACAGACGCGGCCGCGCAGCGTTCCCCCGAAGCGCTGCTCGGCGACGGCGGCGAACGTCTCGTAGGTGCCCTGGAGTATGCCCTGCGTTCCGATGTAGATCCATGATCCTGCAGTCATCTGACCGTACATCGTCAGCCCAGCCTTCTCCAGTTCCCTGAACGTCTTCCAGTCGGCCCACTCCGGGACGAGGAGGGAGTTGGCGATCAGAACCCGCGGAGCCCAGGGGTGCGTCCTGAAGACGGCCACCGGTTTTCCCGATTGGACCAGCAATGTCTCGTCGTCGCCCAGTCCTTGCAGGGTACTGACAATAGCCCAGAAACTCTCCCAGTTCCTGGCGGCCCTACCCGTCCCGCCGTAGACGACGAGGTCTTCGGGGCGTTCTGCTACTTCGGGATCCAGGTTGTTCATGAGCATGCGGAGGGCCGCCTCCTGGTGCCAGCCCTTGCAGGTGAGATCCCCCCCTCGCGGCGCGCGGATGGTGGGAGCTTCTGTGGTATCCGGCATGGGAACTCCTTCCCTGAGATCAGAATCCAGTCTTGCACCGGCTACCCGAAAAGTCCAGCACGGGGAGCAGGTAAGCCGGACCAGCAGAACCCGGGCCCCGCTAGGGTTCTCGCCAGCGCGAGCTTTCTATGGCCAGACGGAATGTTCGACTTCTTGTAAACTCTTCGATGTATAGTACAATTACTACATTTCATAGTATTAACAAGACGGAAAGGCGAAATACTATGATGAACGAGTTGGTGGGTTGCGCACGAGCGCCGAGGGGGCAGGAGGGGGTGGTGTGATCGACGTTCGTGGTCTGCGGATGCGGTATGGATCGGTGGATGTGTTCAACGGGATGTTGGGCTACCTCGTCGGCAAGATCGTTCAAATTACAGGGATGTCGCTGGTCTCCCTGGTGACCGTACTGATCCCGGGCGCACTTATCTTCGGCGGGCTGAGGCTTGCCAGCCCCGGCGCGTGGTTCACCCTGATCTGGGTGCTTTTGCTCGGCCTGGTGGCGACGATGCCCATGGGCGCTGTCCTGGGCTCTCTGTTCTCGAGTCCGAGCAGTCTGGGCTTCGTCTTTGTGCCGCTGATGGGGCTCATCGTCATTTCGGGGATCTTCTATCCCATAACCGTCTTCCCGTTGTGGTTGCAGTGGATCGGCCAGGTGTTTCCTATCTACTGGGTGGGGCTCGGGATGCGCTCGGCGTTTCTCCCTGACTCGCTTGCCAGCGTGGAGATAGGTGATTCCTGGCGTCATCTCGAGACCGCCGGGGTCCTGGGGGTATGGGCAGTCGTTGGCCTCGTCCTGGCACCGATCGTGCTGCGACGGATGGCGCGGCGCGAGTCGGGATCCACCGTGGATGCGAGGCGTGAGAAGGCTATGCATCGGGCCGGCTGGTGAGCGAGGCTACATACAACCGCATAGCCATGTTGCGTGTCGAAAGGGGCATCTCGCGCCGGCAACTGGCCGAGGCCCTCGGAGTCCACTACCAGACCGTGGGCTACCTCGAGAGGGCCGAGTATAGCCCCAGCCTGTACCTCGCGTTGAAGATCGCCGAGTACTTCGAGGTCCCGGTAGAGGTGATCTTCTCCACCGCCCCGTTCCCGCGTATCGGAAGCGGCGAGCGTTCGGCATGACCACTGCCGATGACAAGCTCCGGTAGCCGGGTACGGCTAGATCGCGGAAGAGCCGCCGGTAAGATTGCGGCGGCTCCGGATCGCGGTGAAGATTCTCCGCTGCCTACTTTACGATACCTTGCTCTTCGAGGTACTGTTTGGCGACATCCTCGGGGTCCTCCTGGTCCAGGTCTACCTGGGCGTTGAGCTGCCGCATGGTCTCGGCGTCCAGGGTCTCGGAAACCGAGTTGAGAGCCGCTTCCATCTTCGGGTTCTTTTCGAGGACGTCGCTCCTGACGACAGGTGCGGGATAGTAGAAGGGCCAGATGTTCTTTCGATCCTCCATCACCACCAGCTCGTCGGAGGCGAGCTGGCTGTCGGTGGTGAAGCCCACACCGGCGTCGCCTTCGCCCTGCAGTACGCCCTGGTAGATCGGGCCGCCGATGCTGTTCACTATCTTGACATCCCCGAACTCCAGACCCTCGTAGTTCTTCTGCATGTTCGGGACGCCGTCCGAGCGCTTCAGGAACTCGGAGAAACTGACAAAGGTGAGGTCACCCGAGGCCTCGGCGAGGTCAGCGAGGGTCTGCAGGTTGTACTCCTCGGCGACCTCCCTGCGCACGAAGATGCCGTAGGTGTTGTTGAACTGCGCCGGCTCGAGCATCGTGTTCGCCGGGTCGCGATCGGCGTAGGCTTTCTCTGCCTCCTGGTAGGTCGCATCGGGAGTATCCGGTAGTTCCGCCTGCTTGAAGATCTCCACGAGCGCTGTCCCCGTGTACTCGGGATACATGTCGATCTGACCGTTCTGGAGGGCCTTATCTGCTATCGCCGCGGAGCCGAGGTCTAGCTTCTTCTCCACGTTGAAGCCGTTCGCTTCGAGCGCCTGGGCGTATAGCTCGCCCAGTACGTACTGCTCGGTGAAGTTCTTGGAGCCGACGGTAATTGTCGGACCGCCTCCACCGCTGTCCTCCCCGGCGCTCGGTCCCGAGCCGCTGCTGCTGCCGACGTTGCCGCAGCCGGCGAGCAGCGCGAGTGCCGCGAGCAGCGCCGGTATGGCGCGGATCAGCTTCGTTCTGTTCTTCACTCTTCCTCCTTTGCTCTTGTGCCTAACGCCCGCGCTTCTGCGCGATCTTCAACCCTTTGGGGGTCATAGCCCTCTCCAGCACGCCGAAGCCGACCTCCGTGATTATGGCCAAGGCCGCAACCGAGAACGAGCCGGCGAGCAATATGGTCGTATCGTTGAGCTGGGTGCCCTCCACGATCAGTTCCCCAAGACCGCCGCCTCCGATGAACGTCGCCAAGGTTGCGCTCGCGACCACCTGCACCGCGGAGGTGCGGATGCCGGCGAAGATCACCGGGGCGGCTATCGGGAGCTGTATGCGGGTGAGCACCTGGCTCCCTGACAGCCCCATCCCGCGTGCCGCGTCTATGATGTCTCGGCGCACCTCCCTCAAGCCCGTCGACGCATTGATGAGGATGGGGGGTATCGCCAGGGCCGTGAGCGCGACGAGCGCCGTGTCGAAGCCGAAGCCGAGGAAGGGTTGGCAGAGCGCCAGGATGGCGAGCGATGGGACGGCGCGCCCGATGTTGCCGATGTTGACGGCCAGTGCCGCGCCCAGGGAGGTGTTCCTTATCGCGAGCGCCACGGGCAGCGCGATAGCGATGCCGATGAGTAGGGCGGCCGCGGAGAGGAGGATGTGCTGCCTGAGCAGCTCGAAGAAGTCGGGGCGTCTAAGGACGTCGAGTATCCCGGACATCCTACGTCCTCCTGCGCGCCCAGGGCCTCAGGTAGCGCTCCAGGGCGAGCAGCGCGAGGTCGGCAATGATGGCGAGGAGGGTCGCGAGGACGGCCCCGGTGATGATCATGGTCGGGAAGCTGCGGTTGATGCCGTCGAAGATCATCTTCCCCAGGCCGCCGCCGGCGATATAGGCGCCGATCGTCGCGATCCCGATGATCGTGACGGTCGCTATGCGGATGCCGGCAACGATCACAGGCAGCGCCAGCGGGAGCTCGACCCGGAAGAGGATCTGGCTGTCCGTCAATCCCATCCCGCGCGCGGCGTCTATGGTCTCCGCCGGGACGGCGTCTAGCCCCGCGACGGTGTTGCGGATCAGGATGAGGAGCGAGTAGGCGACGAGCGCGATTATGACGGGCGTCGGCCCGATGGTTATGCCGGGGATGGAGATGAGGATACCGAAGAGGGCCAAACTTGGTATGGAGTAGAGCAGTCCCGTAACGAAGGTGACGGGCGGGTAGGCCTTGCGGTACCGGTAGACGAGCACGCCAGTTGGCAGCGAGATCGCGAGCGCTATTGCGACCGAGACAAACGAGAGGAAGATGTGACCCTGTATCGCGGGCACTATGTCTTCCCAGAAATTCTCCGAGATCCAATCCCACTCTATGAGCTTAGGATCCTCGATGGACGAGAGGTCCTGGACCAATGCCACGGCGGGGTTAGCCAAGCTAGTCGTCCCTGGCGCGGGAGAGCTTCTCGATGGCGTCTATGGTGAGCAGACCCTTTTCGCCGTCTCTCTCCACCACGCCTTTGGTGCTGCCTGAGCCGATGATCTCCGAGAGCGCGTCGCGCACGGTCAGGTTGCCGTCTATGCAGGGCAGATCCTCGGCTTCGCCGTTGGCCGGCTCGAGCCGCATTTCGCCGACCCTGACGAGGGAGAGCCGCTTGAGGATGCGGTCGGCGCCGACGAACGAGGCGACGAACTCGGAGTTCGGGTTAGCGAGGATGGTCTCGGGGGTGTCGTATTGGGCGAGGACGCCGCCCTCCTTGAGGATGGCGATCTTGTTCCCCATCTTTATGGCCTCGTCTATGTCGTGGGTGACGAAGACGATGGTCTTCTTTATATCTTCCTGAATCCGCAAGAACTCATCCTGAAGCCGTTCCCGCGTGATCGGGTCGACAGCCCCGAAAGGCTCGTCCATCAGCATGATGGGGGGGTCCGCCGCCAGAGCCCGCGCAACTCCTACGCGTTGCTGCTGGCCGCCCGAGAGCTCGGCCGGGTAACGGTCGCGGTATTCGTCAGGAGGGAGGCCGACGAGCTCGAGGAGCTCGTCCACTCGATCCTTGATGCGGCCTTTGTTCCAGCCGAGCAGGTGGGGGACGGTGCCGATGTTATCGGCGATGGTACGGTGGGGGAAGAGGCCTATCTGCTGGATGGCGTAGCCGATCTTGCGCCTCAGCCTGGTGGCGCTCATGGCCGTGTTCGGCTCGCCGTCGATGAGGATCTCGCCCTCCGTGATCTCGATCAGGCGGTTGACCATTCGCATGGTCGTGGTCTTGCCGCAGCCGCTGGGTCCCACCAAAACACAGATCTCTCCTTCGAGCACTTCGAAGGAGAGATCCGTGACCACCGGGCTTTGGGAGCCGGGGTAGGTCTTGCCTACCTGCCTAAACTCGATCATTGCACCTCCTGCGGGCCCAGAAGTGGTACTCGTGCTTCCTGTACTCACTTATCTTTACCGTTTCGATCACGGCACTTCTCCTAAGGATTCTTAAAAGCACGCGAAGAAGTATACGTTATAGTCGTTACTCTGTTTTCGACTCGCTCCTCCCCGAGGGGCTATCGGAGGGCACGTCTGTGTGAAAGCAACGGTCCACGATCGGTTTTCGGATGAGCCTGCGGTCGGAGGAGTACTACGCGCGGCGACCGACGCCGAGCAACAAGTAGATAATGAAATAGAGCGCGGCGGCCGAGATGGCGACGACGTAGAAGCTACTGGGGTCGAGGTAGTTTTGCAGGACCGTTATCGATTGGAGCAGGAAGGCGGCAGGGGCCTCGAGCAACCTCCCGAGGCTATAGACGGCGTTCGTCAGTACATTGGTGCCCTGTCCGACGCCCGCGTACATCAGCGCTACGTGGGTGAGTATCAGCAGGATGACGAGGACCAGTATGGTGCGGACGAGACCCATGCCTCTAGCTCCTTCCCTTCGCGACCAACGCTGTTACGCCCTGGATGGCTGCGAGGGGTTCGCTCGGCCTCTCTCGCGCCGCACTCCCTCCTCAGGGCCGTTCTCAGCGGGCAGTATAGCAATAACGCTGCTAGGGAGAGACCCCGACATTGGTCTGTGAGGCGGCTCTCTCTGAATCTCTGGCCGCCCGTTCCTTCACGAACGACCCCTGCTCATCGCGCGGCGGTAGGAGGTCATTTCGGCGAGGAAGTCCTCCCAGGAGCGTGCTGGAGACTCCAGACGGTTCCCGTACAGGGAGAGCTTGTGCACGAACTCGTGCACGGCCGAATCGGTGTCGGAGACGCACCGCGGATGTGCGACCACGAGCACCTCCCAGTCCTCCAGTTCCTTTATGTTGTTTATGGCCTGCTTGAGACCAGGGCGGTGGTAGAGCAGGTGACCAGGGGCATCTATGTCTTTGTAGTTGGCGACGAGGTCGTGACCTTTCTCGGCGGCGTAGGCCAGAATAGCGGCCATCTGCTCGTCCTCTGTGGGGAGCCCGCCTCCGGGGTCTGTGCGTATGTAAGATGCAGCCAGCGCCACGGAAATCGCATGATAGCATGGGACTCGTCTGGTATGATCCAGGTCAGATCACAGACGCGTCGGGACGTGGCGCAGTCTGGTAGCGCACTCGGCTGGGGGCCGAGTGGTCGCCGGTTCAAATCCGGCCGTCCCGACTGTTTGCGGTGCACCGTGTGGTTGGGCCGCTCCCGTTGAAAGGCGAGCTTTGGACACAATCTACTTGCTACTTGGCATAATAGGATTCTTCATCATCATCGCGATATTCTTCTTCGGTGGTTTCGTCTTGCTCGATTTCTTGTGGGGCCGCCGCGGGGGAGACGCCTAGAGTACCGGCGGTCTCGTCCCGCCGCTTGCCTGGTACGTGATCTCCTCCCTCGAAGACCTTCTCCTTGTAGACCTCGGTTGTCTTATCCTCCACGAAGCCCATGACGAAGACCGTCTGGCCCGTCTGCGGGAACGCATCGAAGTCGAAAATGAACAACGCAACCCCGTAATAGTCTCCCCGCACGAAGACCGCTACCTCGTCCTCGACGGGGCCCACAGGGTACGCGCCCTCGGAGAGCTTGGTGCCCGCTTTGCCCTCGTCCAGGTGGTCCAACCGCCGGAGAAGGCGGAAGGCTGGGGCCACCTCCTGAACGGGGTAGGAAGGGCCGAACTGGATAACTTCGGAGGAATCGAAGTCTCCGGCGATGCTCCCCTGGCCGAGGTGGAGACCGCCGGTGGCGAGACCGTACTCCTCTCGGCTAGAGAGGATGGGTTGCGAGGCCGGGTACGGGCGCTCTGGGATCTGCAATCCTTCTACCCCAAGGACGCCGTCGTGCGGCGCGTGGAACCCGACGGCACGGCCCGTCTCTCTGCCGGCGACGCCCTGATCCGTTACAGGTCGTTTACCCCCAGAGATCTTGCCGAGATCGTTGACTCGGGTACCGTGCTTCCCGCCGGTATAACCCGCTTCCGCATCCAGGAACGGGTCCTCGGCGTACGTTACCCGCTCGATAGGATGATGGAGGGAGACCCCAGCGCCCGCAACGCCGAGTTAAGGGAGTTCGTCGTGAGGCGCTGGGAAGAGAACCGTGTACGCTACTACGGAGAACCCGTCGTGCTCTTCGAGTGAGAGAAGGAGAGTCCTGCTTGTACCGCGCAGCGGCCCTGACCCTGGCCTTCATTGCCGTCGTCTACTTCGCAGTACGGCTTGCCGAGGAACCGGTGCGGGCCCTCCAGAAGCCAGAGGTGCAACCGGCGCCCGAGGCCTTCGAGAAGCCGGGGGCTTCGGGTGCGCAAGGGGGAGACGCGGTCGGACAGGATGCCGACGTAGGGGATCTGAAGATTGGGAGCTTCGAGGCGCCGGAGCGCGTTCCAGACTACGAGATCCTGGAGGAGAGTACCAACCGCCGCCAGGGCGTGCGTGTGGCGCGACTCCTTATCGACACACGCTCGCGTGGGGAGGACCAATTCGTACTCATCACCCGCGACCTGAAGTCCCGCTATTCGGACTACGACGCCGTCTCGGTGGAGTTCACCGACACCGAAGACGTGCTCTTCTACAACGACGACCCTCGCACCAGAGACCTACTCTCCTTCTACGGTGGCGCGCTCATCTTCAATACCTACGATGGCTCCTCCTACATAGGCTACATCTACACTCCGCCAAACTTGGACGGTTACGTCGTAATGGCCGCCGACTAGCGTCTCATGCCTCTCTGTGCCAGACGGGTCGGGTAAAGCTACGATCGGGCCGAAAGGATCATCCCGTCGACGCCGCGGAGTGGGCGCGCCTTCTTGCGGGTTGCATAGCGGCCCGTATATGCTAAATTGCTGTCTATCGCCGCATCCTGGGTTCATTCGCCTTTAGGTCTTCGACCGGGCGGGACTTGCGGCACGTCTGCTCCGCTGGTCACCGGGTTCGCGTTCGTTCGGGCGCATCCGTGTTCTGATGGTAGATTTGTTGCTATCCTATGATAGGTTGAGGTGGTGATCCCGGAAGATACGGGGCGCGCATACAAACGTACCCGGTCACACGAACAGCATACTAGATGCTGGCCGCGCCGGGGCTTGGAGGTCTGTAATCGTGAGCGAGGTACGCGAGAACGGTACGCAGGGTAACGGCGGCGAGCCGATCATCCGCGTGGAAGAGTGCTCGGTCGTCTTCGGGCGCAAGTCCCAGCAGGCGCTTGAGATGCGGCGTTCGGGGAAGAGCAAGTCCGAGGTCGAGAAGGAGACCGGTTCGACAATAGGCGTATACGATGCTTCCTTCGAGGTGCATCAGAGTGAGATCTTCGTGGTCATCGGGCTCTCTGGAAGCGGAAAATCTACGCTCTTGCGGGCGATCAACCGCCTCATCGAACCTACGGAGGGCAAGGTCTACCTCGACGGCGAGTACATCTCGGAGATGCCGTCCAAGCAGCTCAGGCAGGTCAGGCGGAAGAAGATCGGCATGGTCTTCCAGCACTTCGGCCTCCTGCCCAACCGGACCGTGCTCGACAACATCTCCTTCGGGCTGGAGATTCAGGGCATCTCTGCGGACAAGCGCCGCAAGAGCGCTGAGGATACGCTAGACATGGTCGGTCTACAGGGGCAGGGCAACAAACTCATCACGGAGCTCTCAGGCGGCATGCAGCAGCGTGTCGGGCTCGCGCGGGCCCTGGCTACGGAGCAGGAAGTACTGCTCATGGACGAGCCGTTCTCGGCGCTGGACCCCTTGATCCGGCGCGACATGCAGAATCTCTTTCTGGACATCCAGGGTGAGGTAGAGAGGACGGTCGTCTTCGTTACGCACGACCTCGACGAGGCCCTGAGGCTAGGTCACAGGGTGGCGATCATGAAGGACGGGGAGATCGTGCAGCTGGGTACACCAGAGTTTGTCCTGCGCGAGCCCGCAAACGAGTATGTGGAGCGCTTTGTGGAGGACGTGGACTACGCGAAGGTGCGGATGTCTGAGAGCGTGATGGTCGAACCGAAAGAGGTCGCGTACACGAACGAGGGACCTACGGTGGTGCTGCGCAGGATGAAACAGGCCGGCCTCTCTCACATTTTCGTCCTCGACAGGGAGCGGCGTCTGGTCGGGCTCGCCGAGGCCGAGGAGGTTGCAAGGCTCGCCGAGCGTGACGAAAGGGAACTCCGTGCTGCCGTCGACGAGGACGCGCCCGTGGTAGGACGGAGGACCCCGTTGCGAGAGGTCCTGCCAATGTTTATAGACGATAGCGACGCGCCCGTGGCTGTCGTGGAGGAGGATCGCCGCCTGGCAGGTGGCATCGTTCGCGGCTCGCTCATCGCCGGGTTGACCACGAGCACAGATCTCTCTGAAGGGGGCGGCGAGGACTTCTCCGGCGTCGGCGGCCGTGAACGTAGCGAGGTCGGCGAAGCAGGAGAAGGGGGGCGGTAGGGATGGTGGCGCTGCTGCAGTCAGAGCTTATTCCCCAGATACCGATCGACGACTGGGTAAACAGCGCCGTCGGTTGGCTTATCGGTAACTTCGGTGACTCTTTCGAGTTACTGAAGGGCACGATCGAGGTCGTCGTGAACGGTCTGGCGGCCCTTTTGACGTTCCCACCCCCGTTGCTCATGATCGCTATCCTGGCCGTGATCGCCTTCTTTGCGTCGGGTTGGCGGATTGCGTTGTTCACGGTGGTGGGCTTATTGTTAATTATCAGTTTGGGTCTGTGGGAAGACACGATGCTCACGCTGGCGCTTATATTGGTGGCCACGACCCTCTGTTTGGCGGTAGGGATACCGATCGGCATACTCGGTGCCAAATCGCGCGGGCTGGAGGAGGCAATCCTCCCCGTTCTGGACCTGATGCAGACGATGCCAGCCTTCGTGTATCTGGTCCCCTTCGTCGCCTTGCTGGGGCTTGGCGCCGGGCCAGCCCTGCTCGCGACGTTCATCTTCGCCGTGGCGCCCGCGGTGAGGTTGACCATGTTGGGCATCCAGCAGGTTCCCAAGGAGACCGTCGAGGCGGCGCATGCCTTCGGGTCAACGCCCATGCAGACGCTCTTCAAGGTGGAGCTCCCGCTCTCGCTGAACTCGATCAGGGCCGGGGTGAACCAGGTCATCATGCTCTCGCTCTCTATGGTGGTGATCGCCGGACTGGTCGGGTTCGGGGGACTCGGGGACCCGGTCGTGTCAGGGCTCCAGACGCTCGATACCGGGCTGGCCTTCGAGGGCGGCATGGGGATCGTGGTCCTCGCCATCATTCTGGACCGGATCACCAGGGGGATCGGAGGAGGTAAGACCAGGAAAGCTTCGTGATGGAATCAGCGCCAGAAAAGCGAACTCCAGGAGGATAACGTGGATTTGAAAGGCAAGCTGAGCAGAAGGGATATGCTCAAGTTGAGCGGCAGCGCGCTCGCCGGCGCCAGCCTTATTGGGGTGGCGGGCTGCGGTAGTAGTAGTAGTGGTGGTGGCGGTTCTGGCTCATCCGCTAGCAAGACTCTCACTCTCGGGAGCATCGGCTGGACCGAGAACGTCGCCGTCTCGACCTTGACGAAGTTAGTCATGGGTGACGACCTGGGCTACGACGTGCAGATAAAGGGTCCTCTCGATGTCGGCCCGCTCTACCAGGGCGTCGCCAGCGGCGATCTCCACGCGTTCCAGGACGTGTGGATGCCCAACCATAAAGTTTATCTGAACAAGCCCCAGATCGAGCCCCAGGTGGAGCTCCTGAGTCCGCCTTGGTACGAGGGCAAGACCGAGTACGGCATCACGGTGCTGGACTACATGAAGGGCATAACGAGCATCGCCGACCTAAACAAGGCAGGGACGAACGAGATCACGGGCATCGAGCCGGGGGCGGCCTTCATGCCGGTGATCGAGAAAGACGTCATTCCCGCGTACAACCTGGACATGAAGCTGGTTACCTCGAGCACGGCCGGTATGCTCGCCGAGCTGGAGAGGAAGGCGGCTGCGAAAGAGCCCATCGTGTTCACGGGGTGGTCTCCGCACTGGATGAACTTGAAATACAACATCGTCTACCTCGATGATCCGAAGGACGCCCAGGGTGCTTTCGACAACTCGGCGAGGGTCACCTGCGTGGTCAACAAGGACCTCAAGGGTGACGATCCAGCGGCTTACGCCTTCCTTAGCGCCATCAGGCTCAACGAGACCCAGATCAACCAGATCGAGGACGAGATGAACAAGGCCGGAGCGGGCAACGAGGAGAAGGGTGTCCAGAACTGGCTCGATGTCAACAGCCAGGTCGTAAAGCCCTGGGTCGAGGCCGCCAAGAGCGCGTAGTGGCGGCGGTGTGCGGGTAGGGGCGCTTCGCGAAGCGCCCCTACCCGCACACCAAAGCTTGAGGTATCAGGCGGCAGGAGTGGTGTAAGCCGGAGCCCCTCTGAAAGGCGCGCGTACGGTGGCAGGTCCCGCGTCGGTAGGGTAGAGCTTGCATGGTTTAGTGCGCCGGAGCCGGATCTCCGGCCTGTCGCCTGCTTTGTACAACTAGCGCACGAATTTCTTCCTGGCGATACAAAACATTACATCTATGTGCTACGCTGCGACCGTGGCAGTGAGCAGCGGCCCCGATCGGCGGACGATGAGTTTCGGTCCCGGATCGGGGCTACTCCTTTTTCTCGAGCGTAGCGCCCGTTCTGGAACAATTCATGCGGAGGTAGAGCATTGACGGCCACGGTCGTCCTCGGACTGGCCTGGGGAGATGAGGGCAAGGGTAGGGTATGCGACGCGCTGGCGTCCGATGTGGACTACGTCTCGCGCTACTCTGGTGGCAACAACGCCGGCCACACCGTCCGTGTCGGCGAGGAGGAGTTCAAGCTCCACCTCGTGCCTTCGGGTATCGTGCGCGAGGGTGTCGTCTGTACCATAGGCAACGGTGTCGTAGTCAACCCCGAGGTACTGGTCGAGGAGGTCGAGTCCCTCGAGGAGCGGGGCCTTGGGGTCAGGGACCGTCTCAAGGTGGACGGTCGGGCGCACCTGATCATGCCCTACCATATCGCGCTCGACTCGCACCGCGAGATCGCACTTGGCGACGCCAGGATCGGTACGACGAACCGCGGGATAGGCCCGGCCTACGAGGATAAGGTCGCCCGCTCCGGCATTCGTGTCCAGGATATCTTCGACGAAGGCATCTTGAAGACCAAGCTCAAGGCGGCACTCAGGGAGAAGAACGCGATCTTCGAGAACGTCTACGGCGAGGAGCACTACGAGGTCGCCGACGTCGCCTCCTGGCTGCTCGCCTTTTCCGAGTTTATAGGGCCGATGGTGGCCGATACGGGAACGTTGTTACGGGAGGCGCTGGACAACAGGGAGAGGGTCTTGCTCGAAGGGGGTCAGGCGACGCTCCTGGACAACGATCACGGGACCTATCCCTTCGTCACCTCGTCCAACCCGACGGTCGGCGGTGCGGTCGTTGGTTCCGGCATCCCTGCGCGGCATCTCGAGTATGTCGTCGGCGTCACCAAGGCTTACACCACGCGGGTCGGCGACGGGCCGATGCCCACGGAGCTCTTCGACGAGATGGGCGAGACTATAAGGAGCGTCGGACGCGAGTACGGTACGACTACGGGCCGGAGCAGGAGGGTGGGGTGGCTCGATCTGCCGGCCATCAAGTGGGCCGCGTCGCTGAACGGGATCACCCACGTCGCCATTACGCTCCTCGACGTTCTCTCCGCGGTCGATGAGATAAAGATCTGCGTCAGCTACGAGATCGACGGCGAACGCGTGGAAGGCTACCCGATGAACCAGACCGACCTGCACCACGCCAGGCCCGTCTACAAGACGCTATCCGGCTGGGGCGAGGACATCACCTGGTGCAGGATGAGGGGGGATCTCCCCAAGGCGGCGCAGGATTTTGTCGGCTTTGTGGAGGCCGAAGTCGGGGCTCCCGTGTGCATGATCAGCGTCGGACCGGAGCGGGATCAGGCGATCGTGGAGAGGATCGGGATCTAGGGTCGTGAGGCCATGAAGGTGCTGGTGGTGGGGAGCGGCGGGCGCGAGCACGCGTTGGTCGAAACCCTGGCTGCCAGCCCCCTGGAGCCCGAGATGTACGCGGCCCCCGGCAACGTCGGCATCTCTCGCATCGCCGAGACGGTGGACATCCCCGTAGACGATCTGGTCTCCCTGAGAGATTATGCAGCCGAAACCTCCATCGACCTGACCGTCGTCGGTCCCGAGACCCCCCTGATAGGGGGCATCTCCGAGGCGTTCTGGGAGGCCGGCCTGAAGGTCTTCGGTCCTTCGCGGGCGGCGGCCCGCATCGAGGGCTCGAAGGTCTTCGCCAAGGAGCTCATGCGCCACGCCGGCGTACCCACGGCCCGCTTCGAGGCGTTCGACTGCCAGGAGACGGCCCTGGCCCACCTGCGCGAGCGCCACGACTACCCCATCGTCGTGAAGGCCGACGGGGCTGCGGCGGGCAAAGGCGTGACCATCACCCATACACAGGATGAGGCCGAGGAGGCAGTGAGGGCCTCTTTCGCGGGCAAGTTTGGGGCTGCAGGGGAGAGGATCGTCATCGAGGAGTACCTGGAAGGGAGGGAGGCCTCGATCTTCGTCGTCACGGATGGGCAGGACATCCTGCCTTTCCTGCCGGCCCAGGATTACAAGCGCATCTACGACGGCGACGAGGGGCCGAACACGGGGGGGATGGGATCCTACTCGCCGATCATGTGGATGGAGCCGGCCACGTACGCGGCCATACTCGAAGACATCATACGCCCCACGATCCACCAGCTCTCCCTGATCGGGGCCCCCTATACGGGTCTCCTCTACGCTGGCGTGATGGTCACACAGACGGGCCCGAAAGCGCTGGAGTTCAATTGCCGCTTTGGGGACCCTGAGACGCAGGTCATACTGCCGAGACTAGGTTCCGACCTCCTGGAACTGATGCTGGCGGCGGGCAACGAGGATCTTGCCGGACGCGAGATCGTCTGGTCCGCGGACAAGGCGGTTTGTGTGGTGCTTGCCTCGGAAGGCTACCCGGAGTCATCTTCGTCGGGGGATGAAATCACCGGCCTGGAGAACATCCCCGTCGGGGTCTACGTCTACCACGCGGCCACCGAGGAACGCGACAGCAGCTTCTATACTGCCGGCGGCAGGGTCCTGAACGTCGTAGGGACGGGGCCGACCATCATCGAGGCGCGGGCCCGCGCCTACGCCGCGGTCGAGCAGATCCACTTCGAAGGCATGCACTACCGTACGGATATAGCCCTGGAGGCGATAGAGCTGGAGGACCTTTGAGCCCGAGAGTAGGAATCCTGGTGGGAAGCGATTCGGACCTCCCCGTCCTGGAAAAGTGCAAGGCCCGCCTGGAAGGTTACGGTATCGAGTACGAACTCGAGGTCCGCTCGGCCCACCGTAACCCGGAAGGCGTCTCCGAGTACGCAGGAACGGCCTGCGAGCGCGGCCTGAAGGTAATAATCTGCGCCGCAGGCATGGCCGCCCACCTGGCCGGGGCCGTGGCAGCGCGCACCAACCTGCCCGTTATCGGGATACCCGTTGCCTCAGGCACCCTGAGCGGCTTCGACGCCTTACTCGCCACCGTCCAGATGCCCTCGGGCGTCCCTGTTGCCACGGTGGCCGTCAACGGCGCCGCCAACGCCGCCGTGCTCGCGGCCCAGATCCTCGCTCTCTCAGACCCCGAGCTCGCCGAAAGGTTAGAGGGTTGATAGAGAAGTCACCATGCTCACCGCAGGATAGAGGGACTATCTGCGTCTCGCAATCAGAGTGGCATACTAACCTCAGAGGTTGGGAGTCCGACTCGTGATCGAGCGCTACACACTCCCTGAGATCGGGGCCTTATGGACCGAGGAGGCGAAGTATCGCGCCTGGCTCAGGGTGGAGCTTGCGGTCAGCCGGGCGAGGGCGCAGCTTGGGGAGATCCCGACCGCAGAGGTGGAGGAACTGGCCGAGAAGGCGGACTTCACCGTCGAACGTATCCACGAGATAGAACGAGAGACCAATCACGACGTAATAGCGTTCGTAACCAACGTCGCCGAGTACGCCGGGGACGTCGCCCGTTACTTCCACTTCGGCCTGACGAGTTCCGACGTGTTGGATACGGCGGGGGCGTTGCAGCTCAGGGAGGCCCTGGATCTCATCCTCGACGAAGCAAAAGCGTTGACGCTGCTTCTGGCCGGGATGTCGTTGGAAAATCGCGACACCGTGATGGTAGGACGGACGCACGGCGTTCACGCCGAGCCGACCGTGCTTGGGCACAAGCTTGCCGTGTGGGCTTTCGAGATGGAGCGGAACCTGGACCGGCTAGCTCACGCGCGGGAGGTCGCAGCTGTGGGTAAGATCTCGGGCGCCGTCGGGACCTACGCTAACGTCGACCCGAAGGTCGAGGCGATCACCTGCCAGGAGCTCGGACTCTCTTCGTCGCCGGCCTCTACCCAGGTCGTACAGCGCGACAGGCACGCCGAAGTTCTCTCCACGCTCGCCATCCTCGGTTCTACGATGGAGAAGATTGCGCTGGAGATCAGGGGCTCCCAGCGTACGGAGGTGCGCGAACTTGCTGAGCCGTTCGGACGCGGGCAGAAGGGCTCCTCCGCGATGCCCCACAAACGGAACCCGATCCTGGCCGAGCGACTGTGCGGCTTGGCCCGGCTGCTCCGCGCCAACGCCGCGGTCGGCTTCGAGAACAACGCCCTCTGGCAGGAGCGGGACATCTCTCACTCCTCGGCCGAGCGCGTCGTACTCCCCGACTCCACGATCCTGGCCTACTACATGCTACGCACCACGACTCGCATCTTGCGGGGCCTCGAAGTACACGAAGACCGCATGCTCGAGAACCTGAACAGCGGAGGAGGCATCGTCTTCTCGGGCCGCGTCCTGCTCGCGCTCGTGGAGAGCGGCATGGCCCGCGACGACGCCTACCGCGTGGTCCAGGACGCCGCGATGCGTGCCTGGCAGGGTGAGGCCGGCTTCAGGGAGTTGCTGAATACAGATGACGACGTACGCGAACGGTTGGGCGATAGACTGGACACGCTCTTCGACCCCGCATACGCGCTGCGCAACCTGGGCGTGGTCTTCGAACGTGTAGAGGAGCTGAAAAGGAGGCTGGAGGATGACTGAAGAATTACTCTACGAGGGCAAGGCCAAGAAGGTCTTTACGACCGATGACGAGAATGTGCTACTGCACCGCTACAAGGACGAAGCGACAGCTTTCAACGCCCAGAAGCGCGGTTCGTGGAAGGACAAGGGCAAGACGAACGCGACCATGAGCGCGGCGATCTTCGCCTACCTCGAGACACACGGCGTCCCCACCCACTTCGTCGAGCAGGTCGACGACACGACCATAAAGACCAGGAAACTCGACATGCTGCCGGTGGAGATAGTGGTCCGCAACGTCGCTGCCGGCTCCCTCTCCCGGCTGCTCGGCTTCGAGGAGGGGAGGAAGCTCAAGGCCCCCATAGTGGAGCTGTGCTACAAGGACGACGATCTCGGAGACCCCCTGCTGAACTGGTACCACTTCAGGGAGCTCGGCGTCGCCGATGAGGACCTGGAGTTCTGCGAGGAGCTGGGCCTCAAGGTCAACGAGGTCCTCGCGCCGTTCTTCGACGAGCGCGGCATAATCCTCGTCGACTTCAAGATAGAGGCGGGGCGGGATACGGAGGGCAACCTCATGCTTGCGGATGAGATCTCCCCCGACACCTGTCGTTTCTGGGATAAGGAGACCGGCGAGAAGCTGGACAAGGATCGTTTCCGGAACGACCTGGGAGGCGTCGAAGAGGCTTACGCCGAGATGCTCCGAAGGGTCACGGAGATCACACAGAGAGGCGCGGTGGATTGAAGGTCCGCGTCCTCGTCCGTCCGAAGGCCGGTATCCTGGACCCGCAGGGCGAGGCGGTGAAGAATGCGCTTCCTGCCCTTGGTTTCGAGGGAGTCAGGACCGTCCACGTCGGAAGGCTCGTGGAGATGGAGGTCGAGAGTCCGGACGAGGTCGACGCCATGTGCCGCAGGCTCCTCTCCAACCCGACGATAGAAGAGTATGAGTGGGAGGTCGTTGGATGAGGGAGCGGAGCGACATGAGGATTGGAGTCACTGTTTTTCCTGGGTCCAACTGCGACAGGGATGCGCTTTACGGTGTGGAACGGATGGGTGCTGAGGCGGTCGAGTTGTGGCACGCTGATGCGGATCTCAAGGGTGTCGACGCGGTGATCGTTCCCGGCGGCTTCTCCTACGGCGATTATCTGAGACCCGGCGCCATAGCCCGCTTTGCGAACGTCATGGGCCCGCTGGAAGAGTTCGCGAAGAGTGGGGGCCCGGTTCTCGGCGTCTGCAACGGGTTCCAGGTCCTGACCGAGGCGCACCTTTTGCCAGGCGCTTTGCTCCGCAATACGCAAATGCGCTTTGTCTGTGACCGCGTCAGGGCGCGGGTGGAAAGTGTAAACACGCCCTGGACCGCGGGTTGTGAGCCCGGTGAGGAGCTTACCCTGCCCGTCGCCCACAACGAGGGGAACTACTTCGCAGATCCCGAGACGCTCGCGGAGTTGGAGAACGAAGGGCGCGTCGTACTGCGCTACCTCGAGAACCCGAACGGGTCGGCGAACGACATCGCGGGCGTCTGCAACGAGGAGCGCAACGTCGTCGGCATCATGCCGCATCCCGAGAGGGTTTGTGACCCCGCCCTCGGCTCCGACGAGGGCTTGAGGATACTGAGATCCGTCCTGGTGGGGGCAGGCGTCTGAATATCCAAGAGACATATAGTTCTCTGGGGCTCTCGGATTTCGAGTACGACCGCATCCTGGAGCTGATGGGACGGGCGCCGAATTTCCTGGAGCTCTCGCTGTTCTCCGTGATGTGGAGCGAACACTGCGGCTACAAGAACTCGCGCCCGCTCCTCGGCCGCTTCCCGAACGAGGGTAGGCTAGTGTTGCAGGGACCGGGGGAGAACGCTGGGGTGGTCGAGGTAGGGGATGGGTGGGCGCTCGCGTTCAAGATGGAGAGTCACAACCATCCCTCTGCGGTGGAACCTTACGAGGGGGCGGCGACGGGGGTAGGTGGGATCATCCGCGACATCCTGGCCATGGGCGCGCGGCCCGTGGCGCTGCTCGACTCGCTACGGTTCGGGCCGATGGATGAGGAGCGCAACTGCTACCTCTTCCGGGAGGTAGTGCGTGGTATCGGAGGGTACGGGAACGCCGTCGGGGTGCCTACGGTCGGAGGGGAGGTCGAGTTCGGGTGGGCCTACTCGGGTAACCCGCTGGTCAACGCGATGTGCATAGGACTTATCCGGGTAGAGGATCTCGTCCGTTCGAGCGCTACCGGTACAGGTAACCTCGTCATCTTGCTGGGTTCTAAGACCGGGCGCGACGGTATACACGGTGCTACGTTCGCCTCGGACGAGCTCACCGACGAGTCCGAGTCCAAGAGGTCCAACGTGCAGGTCGGCGACCCGTTCTGCGAGAAGATGCTGATCGAATGTTGCCTGAAGCTGCTGGACGATGACCTGCTGGTCTCTTTGCAGGACCTCGGAGCCGCCGGCATCACCTCTTCCGCCTCGGAGATGGCTGCGAGGGGCGGGGTCGGCATCGAGATCGAGACCGACAGCGTGCCCCTGCGCGAGAGCGGGATGGAACCTACGGAGATCATGATCTCCGAGTCCCAGGAGCGGATGCTCGCCGTCGTCGAGCCCGAGAATGTCGATGAGGTCCTGTGGATAGCGGAACGCTACGGGCTCGTCGGGGCGGTCGTAGGCCGCGTCGCCGACCACGGAGACCTGCGTGTGATCCACCACGGAGAGGTCGCCGGCACCGTCCCGGCAGAACACCTCGCCGACGCTCCCGTCTACGAGCGCGACGTGGTGCGACCGCGGTACCTGGACGACGTACCGGAACTCGACCTGGACGAGCTTCCCGAACCCGAAGATTACAACGCCGTGCTCTTGAAGATGCTCGGACACCCGAACCTCCGCTCGCGGCGTCCCATCTTCACCCAGTACGACCACCAGGTCGGCACGGACAGCGTGGTCTTGCCCGGCGCTGACGCCGCAGTGATGCGGA
This sequence comes from uncultured Rubrobacteraceae bacterium, assembly GCA_963811295.1. GTDB lineage: Bacteria > Actinomycetota > Rubrobacteria > Rubrobacterales > Rubrobacteraceae > Rubrobacter_D. The sequence continues at coordinate 59,325 of CAWEQZ010000043.1, forward strand.
TAAAGGGCACGGACCGCGGCTTCGCCGCCACCACGGACGGCAGGGGCCGCCACTGCTACCTCGACCCGAGGAGCGGCGGGGCAGCAACGGTCGCCGAAGCCTACCGGAACCTCTCGTGCGTTGGGGCGGAGCCCGTCGCCGTTACCGACTGCCTAAACTTCGGCAGCCCGGAGAAACCCGACTGCTACTACCAGCTCGCGGAGTGCATCGAGGGGATGTCCGAGGCGTGCGAGGTCTTCGGGACGCCGGTCGTAAGCGGCAACGTCAGCCTCTACAACGAGACCGACAGGGGCGCCATCTACCCGACCCCCACCGTCGGGATGGTGGGGGTCCTGGAGGACGTAGACAGGCACGCTTCGCCCGGCTTCAAGCGCGAGGGGGATCTGGTGGTGGTGATCGGGGGCGGATCTCCTGCCACCCTCGACGGCTCTGAATACCTGGAGACCATCCACGGTCGTGTCGCAGGGAGACCTCCGCGGCCCGACATCGGTCCCGGAAAGGAGGCGGCAGACCTGGTGCGCGGGATGGTCCGTTCCGGGCTCGTAGATACGGCGCACGACATATCCGGCGGCGGGGAGGTCGTTGCGGTCGCAGAGATGGCGCTGGCCGGCGGCCTGGGCATCGAGTACGAGGAGGACGGGCTCGAACGTATAACAGGTGGCCGGGGAAGAGCGGATGTCGTCCTGTTCGGAGAAGGTAGTGGCGCTTTCGTCGTCGCGGTCCCTGAAGAACGCTGGGATGAACTGCAGGATGCTCTGGTCGGGTTCCCTTACGACGTCGTCGGGACTACGGGCGGAGACAGGTTCGAGATAGACGATCTCATCGACGTGGAGCTGTCGGACTTGAGAGATGCATACGAGCGTGACCTCTTCGAAAGCTATGCGCCGGAGGGTGGACACATTGGGTAGCGTAGAGAAGGTAAATATCGTGGAAAAGCTCTCGCTCTTCGACGAGCGCTGGAGTCCCAAAGTTGTGGGCGACTTGAACGGGCAGCACATCAAGCTAGTGAAGTTTCTCGGCGACTTTGTCTGGCACCATCATGACGAGGAGGACGAGATGTTCCTCGTGATAGACGGGTGTTTCCGGATGGAGTTCAGGGACCGCGAGGTTTGGATCGAAGAGGGCGAGTTCATCGTGGTGCCGCGCGGTGTCGAGCACAGGCCCGTCGCCGAGGAAGAGGCAAGCGTGATGCTCTTCGAGCCTGCCTCTACGCTCAATACGGGCAACGTGAGGGATGAGATGACGGTGACCGAGTTGGACAGGATCTGAGACTCGGAAGGTGGGTGCGCGTAACGTGGACTACAGGGATACGGAAGGCAAGCCGAAGGAGGCGTGCGGCGTCTTCGGGCTCTACTCCCGCGAGCTCTCGGGGGAGCTGGCCCAGCGCACGTACTTCGGGCTCTACGCCCTCCAGCACAGGGGCCAGGAATCGGCGGGCATCGCCGTCTCCGACGGGGAACGCACTACCGCAATGCGCGACATGGGTCTCGTCTCGCAGGTCTTCGACGGACCGAGCCTCGCAGCCCTCGAGGCCGGACACCTGGCCCTCGGCCACGTCCGCTACTCGACGACCGGTTCGGCTTCCTGGGAGAACGCACAGCCCGAGTTCGGTGGTCGCGGCGACGTAAATGTGGCCGTAGCCCACAACGGCAACCTCGTAAACGCTGAGAGGTTGCGGGATGGCCTGGCGGAAGACGGCTTCAGGTTCTACTCGACCTCGGACACGACCTACATAGCGGCCGCGGCCGTGAGAGAGCTGGAGCGTGGGCTCTCGGTCGGGGAGGCGGTAAGGGGTGCGATGCGCCATTTCGAAGGCGCTTACTCTGTGGCCATGATCTTCCGCGACAAACTCGTCGCTTTTCGGGACCCTCATGGTTTCCGTCCCCTCTGCATCGGTGAAGTCGATGGCGGTTACGCCGTCTCCAGCGAGACGTGTGGCCTGGACATCATCGGCGCAAGGTTCCTGCGCGACGTGGAGCCCGGAGAGGTCGTCGTTATAGACGACGAGGGCCTGACGAGCTACAGGGCCGAGACTCCGCGCCGCGCGCTCTGCGTCTTCGAGTACGTGTACTTCGCCCGTCCCGACTCACGTTTCGACGGTCGCGAGGTCGCAGACTCCAGGCACAGGATGGGCGAGCTGCTCGCCGATGAAGCTCCCGCCAAAGCTGATGTGGTAATCCCCGTCCCTGATTCGGGGATGATGGCGGCGATAGGCTACTCGCAGCGGAGCGGCATCCCTTACGCGGAAGGTCTCATAAAGAACCGCTACGTGGGGAGGACTTTTATCCAGCCGACCGATGGCATGCGCCAGCTCGGCATCAGGCTCAAACTCAACCCGCTGCCGAGCGTGATCGAAGGCAGAAGGGTGGTCGTCGTGGACGACTCCATCGTACGCGGCAACACCAGCCGCAAACTGGTCGAGCTGCTCTTCGAGGCCGGCGCCGCAGAAGTCCACTTCAGGGTCTCTTCGCCCCCTATCAAAGGCCCCTGCTACTACGGCATCGACATGGACAGTCCCGACCAACTCGTAGGCGCGAACCTGACGGTGGAGGAGATCCGGGCCCAGATCGGGGCCACCACCCTCGCCTACCTCTCTACGGATGCGATGATCGCCGCCACGCTCCAGAGGAAAGACCGACTCTGCCGCGCCTGCTTCGACGGCGACTACCCGACTACGGGCACATCGAGCAAGTTCGCCCTGGAGAACAGAACCCAATACTCCGCTACCAGGGGCGGATGACTTGCACATCCGGCGCTACGAGCCTTCTGACAAACGTGCCGTCAGGCGCCTGCACGACGACGCGCTGAACGAGGTCGGCGCGCACCTTGGTCCCGGTACGTGGGACGATGATCTGGATGACATCGAAGGCGTGTATCTCGAGTCAGGCGGCGAGTTCCTGGTCGGCATCCTTGAAAGGGAGGTCGTCGCTATCGGGGCCTTGAAGCGGGTCTCGCCGAATGCGGCCGAGGTAAAGCGTATGCGGGTGAGGCCCGGTCTGCAGGGACGCGGATACGGGCAGGCCATACTCGACGCCCTGCACCGCAGCGCCGCCGGGCTCGGCTACACTACGCTGCACCTCGACACCACCGTGCAACAACGGGTCGCCAGACGCCTCTACCTCAAGAACGGCTACCGCGAAGTAGGACGCGGAAGTATCGGACCTTTCGAGTGCGTTTTCTACGAAAGAGGCGCCGTTGCCTGAGAACAGCTACGAGGCCGCTGGCGTCTCGATCGAGCGCGGCGAGCGGGCCGTCGACCTCATGCGCACCGCAGTCGAGAAAACCCACGGCCCCGAAGTCCTCGGCGCCACTGGCGGCTTCGCCGGTCTTTACGCCCTTGCCGGCTACAGTGACCCCGTCCTTGCCTCGACCATCGATGGCGTCGGTACGAAGGTCCTGGTCGCCAGAGAGGTGGGACGCTACGGCTCTCTAGGTGCGGATATCGTCAACCATTGCGCCAACGACGTGCTCGCCACGGGCGCACGTCCGCTCTTCTTCCTCGACTACGTCGCCACTGGCCGACTGGATCCCGAAGCCGTCGCCGGAATAGTCAGCGGCGCCGCAGAAGCCTGCGGGAGCCTCGATGTCGCGCTCATCGGCGGCGAGACCGCTGAGATGCCTGATGTTTACGGTCGGGGAGACTTCGAGATCGTCGGCGTGTGCGTAGGAGCGTGCGAGCGGGGCGAGGTAGTCAGCGGTGAGAAGGTACGACCGGGCGACACCATACTCGGTCTCGCGTCCAGCGGTCTGCACACCAACGGCTACACGCTGGCCCGCAAGGTGCTCGCTGACGCCGGAGTCACCTACGACGATGTTCCCGAGGGCCTGGACCGGTCTATTGGAGAGGTCTACCTCGAGCCACACCGGGCCTACGTGCAGGAGGTAGAAGCGCTGCGCGGGGCGGTGGAGGTTCGGGGGATGGCGCATGTGACGGGGGGTGGGCTCGTGGGGAACCTCCCGCGGGCGCTCGGGGGATTAGGGGCGCGACTCGATTTGGGATCATGGTCGGAACCAGCGGTCTTCGGACTCATACGTACTCTCGGAGTCTTGCCCGAGAGCGAGATGCGCGCGGTCTTCAACCTGGGCGTCGGTTTCTGTACGGTCATGTCGCCCGATGTGGCAGAGGCGGGGCTCCAAGCGCTGCTCGGGACAGGTTGCGATGCCTGGCGGATCGGGGAGGTCACAGAGGCCGGGGGCGTAGAGTTTGCCTGAGCGTCTGCCCGAAGGTTCGCGCTTCGCCGTGCTGGCTTCGGGTTCGGGGACGAACCTGCAAGCATTGCTAGATGCATTTTCCGAGAACCTCGTTGTCGTCGCCGGGGACAAGAAGGAGGCTTTCGCCTTCGAGCGGGCCCGGCGGGCAGGCGTTCCTGTCGAGCACGTCGACCCTGCCGGGTTCGTTGGCAAAGAAGACTACGACAGGGAGCTTGCAGATAGAATCGAAGCTCACGGCGTCGGGCTGGTGGTGGGGGCCGGGTACATGCGGTTATTGTCGCCGAGCTTCCTCGATCGCTTCCCTGCTGTTTTGAACGTCCATCCTTCGCTCTTGCCCGAGTTTCGCGGACTTCGCGCCGTGGAGCGGGCGCTAGAGGCGGGCGTCGACGAGACGGGGGTGACGGTCCATTTCATGGTCGAAGAAGTAGATGCCGGGCCCATCGTCGCGCAGCAGCGGGTTCCCGTTCTACCAGGGGACACGAAAGAGACATTGCTCGCACGGCTGCACCCTGTCGAGCACAGGCTGCTCGTCCGGACGGTCGCAGAGTATTTTCTGGGGAGGGTGGAGGTATGAAACGGCGGGCGCTGGTCTCGGTATCCGACAAGCGGGGGATCGAGGATTTCGCACGGAGGCTCTCCCAGATGGGGTTCGAGATCATCTCGACCGGGGGAACCGCGAGGGCGCTCGCTGAGGCCGGAGTCGGGGTGATCCCCGTCTCCGAGGTGACGGGCGCGCCGGAGATACTAGGGGGGCGGGTCAAGACGCTGCACCCCAAGATCCACGGCGGCATCCTCGCCGACCTCGGAGACCCCGACCATGTAGAGCAGCTCGTCGAGCAGGATATCGGCCCGATAGACCTGGTCTGCATCAACCTCTATCCCTTCGAGGAGACCGTCGCCGGCGGCGCCTCCGAGAAGGAGGCTATCGAACAGATAGACATCGGAGGACCCGCGATACTGCGGGCCGCCGCGAAGAACTTCGGGTCCGTGACCGTCGTCCCCTCGCCTGAATTCTACGAAGAGGTATTGGCGGCGCTGGAGAGCGAGGGAGAGGTCCCCGAGGAGACCCGCCGCCGCCTGGCGCTCGCGGCGTTCCGGCGGACCGCCGAGTACGACGCGGAGATCTCGGGCTGGCTCGGTGGGCGGGTCGAAGGGGAGACCGAGTCTTCGGACAGCGAGGCCGAAGGCTTCCCTGAGCGCCGTAACGTCAGATACGAACGGGTCTCGGGGCTGCGTTACGGGGAGAACCCGCACCAGGATGCGGCGTACTACGCCGAGGCTTGGTGCGGAGCATCTGCTGAGTGGCGTGGAGAAGTTGCAGGGGCGAGAGATCTCCTTCAACAACCTCTACGACCTCGACGCCGCCCGCAGCCTTCTCGCCGACCTGATGGACCTCGAAGCCCCGGCAGCCGTTATCGTCAAGCACGCCAACCCCTGCGGCGCCGCGATCGGCGGATCGGCCTGCCGATGCTTACCGCAAGGCCTTCGCCTCGGACCCACTCTCCGCGTTCGGGGGCATCGTGGCCCTGAGCGGCGAGGTAGATGGGGAGCTCGCATCCGAGATCTCCAGCATATTCACAGAGATCCTCATCGCCCCGGGCTTCACCGAGGAGGCCAGGGAGATCCTCTCCTCCAAGCCGAACGTGAGGGTGCTCGTCGCAGGCCCGCTCGTTCGTCCCGCGCTCTCGTCCAAGCACGTAACGGGCGGGGTCCTGCTCCAGGACGTCGGACGCCGTCGAGGACGACTCGGAGTACAGGGTCGTCACGGAAACGCATCCTTCGCCGGAGCAGATGGGAGACCTGCTCTTCGCCTGGCGCGTAGCCCGCGTGGTAAAGAGCAACGCCATAGTCCTCGCCAAAGACGGCGCCACGGTCGGCGTCGGAGCGGGCCAGATGAGCCGGGTGGACTCCTCGGAGATAGCGGTGAAGAAGGCCGGCGGGAGGGCACGGGGAGCCGCCGCCGCGAGCGACGCCTTCTTCCCCTTCGCCGACGGCGTCGAGGCCCTGGCCGAAGCCGGTATAGACGGCCGTCATACAACCAGGCGGCTCCGTAGCGCGACGATGAGGTCGTCGAGGCGGCGAACCATCGCGGCTGGCGATGGTCTTCACGGGCCGGCGGCACTTCCTGCACTGATCACGCGGCTAGATTCGGGCGTAGCACTTTACTTCCGAACGCACCCTGACCCCCGGCGACGCATGGGAACGAATCGGGGTTCCCTGATCCTCGTCAGAGAGCGAGGCGCTCAGATGCTGCCTTGCTCCGCGAGGACGGCGCGTAACTTCGAGGTGTGCTCGACGGCGCGGGGAGATGGATCTGGGAAGGCGCGCTCGTAGCCCAGCTCGTCGAGCAGACCTCCCGCCGCAGCCTCGAAGCGCTCGGTATGTTCTTCGGACATCTCCGTTCGCCAGTCACGGAGGCCGGAGGTCACGGGTAACCACGCCTTCTTGGCGTCGAGGCCCGGTCGCGCCTTCGTTCGGCCTTCGTGAAAGGTAAGCATGGCGGCATCATAGGGCACGTCCAGGAATCTGCAGAGCGCCCGGCAGGCGATTTCGGGGGCCTGGATCAGGGCTTCGTAGCGAAGCTCGTGGTAGAGGTTGGGGGCGAGCACCAGGCCCGACTCGTGACCTGCGCGTGCCATGTGCTTCCACCAAAGTGCGGCGGTGGTCACGGGGTCTTCCCGCCACGTGGCGAAGCGGTCGGCGAGCTTTGCGGACCTGTCCCAGTTGATGGTCGACAGGGCCACGTCGCGGCCGTCGCGGATGAGGTGGATGAACCTGGCCTCGGGCCAGAGCGAATTGAGGGTGGGGATGCTGCGTACGTAAGCGGGGGTTTTGTCGCCGACGAGGGGTTTGTCCTGCGACTGTCCATAGAGGTCGAAGACGCCGGTGACGAAGGTGGCGTAGGAGATGGGTTCGCCTGATGGCATCAGTTCTTCGAGATCTTCGCGCCGGATCCCGGATTTGGCGAACCTGTCGTACTCGAGCAGGCGTGGAACGAGCTTCGGGGTGACCATCCCTTCTGGGGTCAACCCGGCCCGCCGCTCGAAGAAGCTGGCGATCCAACGCGTCTCGTCTATCACGGCCACGAACGGGTGCGCGTCAACCAGCCGCCGGAGCAGCGTCGTTCCCCACCTCGGACAGCCCACCATGAAGAGGTATGGGTTCATCGCGACCATCTTTCCGGCAGCCGTTCGCCGCCCGCCCGCACTTCCCGCAAGAACGACTCGCGGACGCGCGACACCGTCTCAGCCGCTTCGACCCCCGGCTCCGGGACGGCCCGGCCGTAGTCCAGCTCCTCCAGCGATTCCCGGCCGCTGCCTCGAAGAGTTCCACGTCCTCGCCGGACAGCTCCGTCCGCCAGTCTCGCAGGCCCGTGGTCACCCTCTTCCAGGACCCCTTGGCGCTGAGGCCGGGGGCCTCCCGCTCCCTTTCCTCGTGGAATCGCAGCATGGCTCCGTCGTAGGGGATGCCGAGGAACTCGCAGAGCTTCGTGCACTCTTCGGCGGGACCGGAGACGAGGGATTCGTAGCGGACCTCGCGGTAGAGTGCGGAGCCCAGATCCCGGCCGGCCTCGCGGCCCAACCTCACGAGCCAGTCCCACCACACGCCGGCGGTCGCCACCGGGTCGGTCTTCCAGGTCTCGAAGCGGCGCGCCAGCTCGCCGCCGCTCTTCCACTCCAGGGCAGAGAAGCAGACGTCGCGGCCGTCCCGGATCAGATGGACGAACTTGGCCTCGGGCCACAGCCCGTGCAGCGTGGGGATGCTGCGGACGTAACGCGGGGTCTTGTCGCCGACGAGAGACTTGCCGAGCGCCCGCCCGTGCAGGTCGAAGACACCGGAGACGAAACTCCGGTACGAAACGGGTTGGCCGTTGGGGAGGAGCCCTTCGAGGTCTTCGCGGCCCACTTCTAGTTGCGGGAACCTGGGATGTTCGACGAGGAGCGGGATGAAGTCCGGGGTGACGTGGCCTTCTGGGGTCAGCCCGACCCGCTCCCGGTACCAGGTATCTATCCAGCGGCTCTCGCGGGCTATAGCGATCCGCTGTCGCTGGCCGCCGGAGAGGGTGTCTCCCCGCTCCCCGAGGACGGTGTCGTAGCCGTCCTCGAGGCGGACGATGAAGTCGTGGGCGTTGGCGACGCGGGCAGCAGCCTCTATCTCCTCGTCCGTGGCGTCCAGCCGGCCGTAGGCGATGTTCTCCCTGATGGTGGCCCCGAAGAGGACCGAGTCCTGGAGTACGATCCCGATCTGACGCCGCAGCGACTTGAGCTTGTAGTCGCGGATGTTCATGCCGTCCATACGGATGGAGCCCTCCTGGGGCTGGTAGAGGCGCAGGATCAGGCTGACCAGCGTGGACTTCCCGGCCCCCGAGGCGCCCACCAGCGCGACCGGCTGGCCGGGCCTGACGGTGAACGAGACATCCTTCAGGACGCCATCATCGTCCCCGTAGTCGAAGGAGACGTCCTCGAAGACGACCTCGCCTTTCAGTTCGGAGGCTTCGATAGCGTCCGGCTCGTCCCTTATCTCCGGCTCAACCTCAAGGATGCCGTTGATGCGCTCCGCGCCGACGATGGCCTTGGAGTACTTGTTGGAGAGTCGGGCCAGGTTGCGGACGGGCCTGTACATGCTCTGCACGTAGGAGGTAAAGAGCAAGAGATCGCCCGGCGTCATCCTCCCGGCAAGAACCTGCAGGGAGCCGACGAGCACCACCGCTGCGGTGCCCAGGGCGCTTATGACCACCACGCTCCGGGTCGCGACGGCCTCGATGCGGGCGTTACGGATGTTCTCCACGAGGAACTCGCTGCCCTCAGCCTCGAACCGCTCCTGCTCGTGGCGCTCTCGTCCGAACGCCTGCACCAGCGGGACCGTGGACATCACCTCGCTGATGCGTGTGGCGATCACCGCCTCCCGCTTGCGCTGCCGCCGGGACGACGCCTTGGCGGCCCTGTAGCGGCAGTAGAGCGTCCCGCAAAGGAGCGGCAGCGTGGCCAGAACCACCAGCCCCAGCCGCCAGTCGAGGAAGAACATGATCGTGAACATCCCGACGAAAGTCAGGATGTTCGCTGAAGCGGTTAAGGCCGACTCGGCGAACACGTCCTTGAGGGTGTTGGTGTCGCTGACGATCTTGGTCATGTGCTCCCCGGAGCGGGTCCGGTTGCGGAAGGAGAGCGAGAGCCGCTGGAGGTGCGCGAAGGGCGTCCAGCGCAAGCCGGTGCTTGCTCGTTTCATGCCAGCCGGACGCGACGGCATCTGCTTCGCGAATGTCCCCAGGTTGCCTGTGCCGCTCTGTGACTGTAGATCTACCGCCACCGAGATCCTTCCGGGTACTACTACCTCAGATCCCTCCCGGGTACTATCTAGAGCGCTCCCAGGTACTGACCGAGTGTAACCTATAATTTCATTCTCATGTAACATGTGTGCGGGCACAAGCGAAAATTCGTTCGATCCGAACATGCCCAGACGTTTCCTAGATGCGCGGGCATTTCGGGGTCTGCGGCAATTCTCGGAAGGTATTGTCCCGGGCGATTTGGTAAACTCAGCATCGCAGCGGGCCAGTAGCTCAGTGGTAGAGCAGGGGACTTTTAATCCTCGTGTCGAAGGTTCGATCCCTTCCTGGCTCACGAGCCAAAAGGCTTGCGCCCCCATCGTCTAGAGGCCCAGGACACCGCCCTTTCAAGGCGGCGGCACGGGTTCGAATCCCGTTGGGGGCACTTATTGGCCGGTCGATCAGACTAAACTGACCAGCTGAAGTGCCGACTGGCTGAAATGCTAATCCGGGCGATTAGCTCAGTGGTAGAGCGCCTCCCTTACAAGGAGGAGGTCGCTGGTTCGAACCCAGCATCGCCCACTTCGAAATTACCTGGAAATGGCGGTATTTTGATAGAGCCCAGGGCGGGCCAGGGAGCGCTCCCTGGCCCTGTTGCCGCAACCGTGCTGCAACCCGAGCGAAGTTGCCCTTACGATAGTGCTGCTTCCATCGCATCGGCGGCGGAGTCCTGCATGTCGGGGAGTACGTGAGAGTAGGTGTTCAGGGTGATAGTTATGGAGGCGTGGCCGAGTAGCTCGGAGACGACCTTCACGTTGACACCTTCGCTCAACAGCAGCGTGGCGCACGTGTGCCGGAGATCGTGGAAGCGTAGATCTTCCCGGACGTTGGCTCTAGTCTTGATACGCTTGAAGGAGCGGTTACGCAGATTTGAGGGGTTGAAAAGGGAGCCGGTCTCGTTGGGGAATACGAGTCCCTGATCCTGCCAGAGCCCGGCCAAGCGCAGCCGCTCCTCGAGCTGGCGTTTGCGGTGATCCTTCAGGGTAGAGGCCGCTTGCCGGGTAAGACGCACGCGCCGACCCTGGCCAGACTTGGTGCTCGCGCCCACGACCCACCCGCGCCCGTTCTCTCCACGTGTGAGCGTGCGCCGCACGAGCACGGCGGGCTTGACGGCTTCGAGGCATACGTCTTCCCAACGCAAGGCCAGCAACTCGCCTTCACGCAAACCACAATGGACTGCCACCATATACAGAGCCTCAAGCCTCTCTCCGCGTGACGCCTCCAAGAACAAGGCGCACTCTTCGGAATCGAGTGGTTTGATCTCCTCTCCAGGAGCACTAACCCGCGGCGGCTTCACGCCGTCTGCGGCGTTGCGCGGGATGAGCCCGTCCGAAACCGCCTGAGAGAGTGCCTTGCGTAGCACGACGTGCATCTTCTTCACCGTCGCCGCGGAGAGCTTCGTGCGGGCCTTATCCCCGTAGAAGCTGCGCACGTGTGCCGGGGTCAGCGTCTTCAGCTTCACGTGACCGAGAGCGGGGGAGATGTGCTTGTGGGTGATGTACGCGTAGTTGGCGTAAGTCGTCTCTTTGACGGTACCCTTCACGGAGTCTGCAGAGCCACCGGTCCAGGTACTCGCTGATCGTCAGCTTCCCGGCGTCGTAGAGGAGACCGCCGTCTCGGTCCGCCATAGCTTCCGTGAGCTTGCGCGAGACTTCCGCTCGGGTCTTGCCTGACACCGAACGCCGCTTGCGCCCTTCAGCGGTCCAAACAGTGTACTGAGCTGCCCATGTGCCGTTCTTGCGTCGGTAGATCGAGCCTTCGTTGTTGCCGCGTTTCTTGGCCATCTTCTACTCCTCTCCCTTCATTAGTCCCTTAGGCTTCGCTCTCAATACCCTTGCCAGCTTGCCGATGTTTGAGGGCGGGCCTGTGGGAAACCGTTCTCAAGCCTCCATACCGTCATCTGGGTGAGCCTGAAGCTCTCTGCCCAGCGTAACGTCTCAATCCGGCTACAATCGCTGCTCGGCCTCCCTTTCTGCTCCGGAGCGCTCGCAAGGTGCTCCTTGAACTTCCCTTCTTGCTCCCCTTGGTTCGAATAACTCAGCGGTCTTCGCTCCGGAGATCGTCGACCTGGTATCTCACCTCCGCCACCTCATTCTGCAGATCTCTCACGTCCTGGTGGACCTCCTCCATCTTGGACTCCAGATCACTCGATCCAAAGCCATACTCGACGTCATCGCGATCGGGCTTCTCCTCCAGGGTCTCCTTGATTTGTGGTATCTGCTCGAGGGCTTCCTGGATCTGTTGTACGAGCTCTTCGATAGTTTTGGGTTTGTGGGTGGACATATATACCTCTCTTTCTTGCGCCCTCCGTTGGGAGTAGCAAGTTCTAGTCTGATTGACCCAGAGAGTATATCACATACAACTTATTAAGTCAGCAATCACATTAAATAACTCTATAACATATAGATGTGTTAGCTGCATGCACATCTAGAGGGCTTGGAAGGCTCGCAAGGGGTCGTTCGCATCGAGGTGACTCGTGCTGGGTGAATTGCTCCTTTGTGTGTATCCTTGAGGAATCTCTGGAAGGAGGTTGAGTGTGCAGGTAGGCGTGACTTTCCCGCAGAGCTGAGATAGGTGCCGACCCGAAAGCCATCCGAGACTACGCTCAAGCCGCCGAGGATCTCGGCTACGAGCACCTCCTGGCCTACGATCATGTGCTCGGTGCTGACCCCTCCAACCGAGAAGGCTGGCGAGGATATACCCACAAGACCATGTTCCATGAGCCGTTGACCCTATTTTCCTACCTGGCTGCCATCACCCAGCGTCTTGAGTTCGTCAGTGGTGTCATCGTCTTGCCCCAGAGGCAGACTGCGCTCGTCGCCAAACAAGCGGCTGAAGTCGATGTTCTTAGCGGCGGACGGCTTCGCCTTGGGGTGGGCATAGGCTGGAACGCTGTGGAGTACGAGGCGCTCGGTGAAGACTTCAGCACACGCGGTGCTCGGATCGAGGAGCAGATAGAGGTGATGCGCTTGTTGTGGACCCGGGAGGTCGTTAGTTACGAGGGCAAGTATCATCGCATCAACGAAGCGGGCATCAATCCCTTGCCTGTGCAACGTCCCATACCAGTGTGGATGGGCGCGAGGGCGGACGTAGGGCTGCGCAGAACTGCTCGCATGTCCGATGGCTGGTTCCCATTGGGACCGCTAGACGAGAGGATGCGCGAGGCTGTCAGGCGCCTGCGTGGTTACGTTGAGGAGGCAGGACGGGAGCCGGAGTCGGTAGGGATTGAGGCACGCCTTGACGTAGGTAGGGTCCCTCCAGAAGAGTGGATAGCCCAAACGGAAGCTTGGCGCTCGCTCGGAGCGACGCACATCTCTGTCAACACGATGAACGCGGGGCTAGGCTCGCCTCAAGAGCATGTGGAGACCATCCGACGCTACAAGGAGGCGCTGGGAGAATAGGGCGAGGATGAGGGGTGTTGAGCAATACTGGCTCCTAAAGGCCGAGCGGGACGGCTACAGCGACGGGCTTTGTCGCACTTGTGCTCCCCATGTTCCCGCCCATCGCACCATCTCTCAGCTCCAATAAAAGAGCTCCAATAAGAGTGCGGCCACTCCTATAGAGAACCTCTGCAATTCATCGTCATCACCGTCATGGGCGTCATGAGCGGTACTTTTCCCCATATCTATAGGGTTTTCTACATGACGGTGTATTGCCAGTGTATTTGGGGATCGTCATACCATCGTCATACCATCGTCATGTTTATCGTCATTGAGGAAACCGGTTAGGTAAGCCACTTTCTCGCCCTCATGACGGTGATGACGCTCATGACGGTCATTTACGGGCTTATTCTAAATAGGGGGCGCTTCTCTACTTCGTAGGCCATTGCCCCTTCAACCTGACCCGACGAACCCGACGCGGAGAACAAGGAGCCCCGTACCTATGCGGCTTTCCAACTTATGATTGGCGTCGGGTTTGTCTAACCTCCCTGATAACCCGACGCCGCTACCCGACGACGGACCATCCTTGTCGTCGGGTTTATCGAGAACATCGTCGGGTCAGCAACCAGAACCTGACGACAACACGTACCTTACTTATGCCGGATACTGCGGCTATCGTCGGGTTTGTCGGGTTTTGTGAGATGGTATGAGAGAGGATACTCGGGGGAGAGCGGGAAGAGGGGGGTAGGGAGATAGTGCTCTGGAGGTGCTCAAGGCATAGTCCGAGGTCAGGACAGGGAGGACTCCTGGTCCATCAGATGTAGCTGAAGAGCGGATGCGTCCCTGCTGTGTTCAGTGGGGCCAGGATCTCTAAATGTAAGACGTTCGTTACACCGCATGACACTCCGGCGCTCACGTTGGTAGCGACGGTTGTCAAGTAGAGTGAAGCAGAGAATCGTCCAGTAGGAACAGTTCACTCGTAATGAGCAGGTCAGCGGTTCGAGTCCGCTCGTCGGCTCTTTGGTTTTCCGTTAATTTGCAGGAGGAACGTGGGAAGAAAGGAAGCCCCGCATCGCACCGAGGCTTCTTTACGACAATATTTATGACAACGCGGGCTTCGGATTTAGCCCAACGCTTCGTCTATCCCTTTAGCCGTGTTGCGGCCCGTGCTCGGCATCCAGTGAGAGTAGCGGTCGAGGGTGAGCTGCACGGATGCGTGCCCCAAAGACTTCTGCACGTAGGTCGGGTGTGTGCCCCTGGACAGTAGCAGGGTCGCGTAGGTATGCCTGAGATCGTGCCAGCGTATATCGGGCAGACCGGCGCGTTTCAGGAGCGGCTTGAAGTGACGGTTGACTATCTTCTGGGCGTCTAGCGGAGTACCGATGGTGGTGGTGAATACCAGCCCGTTATCGGTCCACTGAGCACCAACCGTAGGCTGTTTTCCTCCATCTGCCGCTTGCGATGGCTTCTGAGGGCTTCTGCGGCCCTCTGGAGCAAATCCACGGTGCGCCTGCTGGCGTTCTTGAGCTCGCTGGACACCAGCCCAACAGCATCGTACATTTGTGAGACACAATTCTATGTGCCTCAGGAGTGTAAACTCGATGAATTGCGAGGCCCCCCAACTCACATCCGGAGGCACAATGACGGCATCAGGTTTGCCTCATCCAATCTCACAGCCGCGTGACCGAGCTGCGGCTTTCTGTGCGAAGTACAACCTCCAACTGCCGATCTTGCTTGCGCCAATGGCGGGGGCGTGTCCTGCAAGCCTTTCCATCGCCGTGGCCAACGCCGGTGGGATGGGGGCAATGGGCACGCTCATGACCGAACCACCAGGCATTCGCGCCTGGGTAGACGAGTTTCGCTCCGGGAGCAGCGGTCCCTTCCAACTCAATACCTGGATTCCGGACCCCAAGCCGGAGCGGGATGCACAGGCGGAAGCGCGTATGCGAGCCTTTCTTGCCGCGTGGGGGCCAGAAGTCTCTGCAAACGCGGGTGACGCGGTGCCACCCGATTTCCGGCAGCAGTGTGAAACATTCCTTGAACTAAAACCCATGGCCGTTTCCTCCATCATGGGGCTATTCCCGTCCGAGTTCGTCGTTCGACTCAAGGAAAAGGGGATCGCTTGGTTCGCGACTGTCACAACGCTTGCAGAGGCGCAAACAGCCCTGGCCAGCGGCGCCGACGCAATTATCGCACAGGGATCGGAAGCGGGGGGCCATCGCGGATCCTTCGACCCAGCAGCTGCCGAACGGCAATCAGTAGGGCTCTTCTCTTTGTTGCCACGTCTGGCCGACCACATCGACCTGCCGATTATCGCCGCAGGCGGAATCGGAGACGGACGGGGCGTCGCCGCGGCCCTGATCCTGGGGGCGAGTGCCGCGATGGTGGGTACGGCGTTCTTACGCTGTCCAGAAGCAAACATACACTCTGCGTGGGCAGAGGCGCTTGAGAATCGCGAACCGGAAGGGACGATGCTAACCCGTGCCTTTACCGGCCGGTTAGGCCGGGCTGTTGCCACCGACTTTGTGAAGGCGGCAGCAGCGCCGGACGCGCCAGCGGCAGCTCCCTATCCCGTGCAAAGAGGTCTCACGGCCCGCATGAAAGAAGTAGGGGCAGCAGCCCGCGACTACCACCGGATGCAAGTCTGGGCAGGCCAATCAGCTGCGATGGCCAAACCCATTCCTGCCCGGGATCTTGTACTTCAGATGTGGGAAGAGGCTGAGGCGTTCCTGTAAAAGTGTTTCGTGCCTCTCCGAAGTCTACATCCGGCATCCTGTAGAACCACCTGTAGCGAGGCACGGTAGCGGCTGTTCAGTAGATAGATGCTATTGACACCACTCTGAAACCACGGGGAACGCAATACGGTGCAACACGCAGCAAGCCGGAGAAAGTAAACCTCTCTAAATATGCGGCATTTGCAATCCCCTGCACAACCCTGCAACGCCTGAGTGATCACTCGTAATGAGCAGGGGTAAGCGGTTCGAGTCCCGTCGGTCTCAC
The DNA here is from genome assembly GCA_963811295.1 of uncultured Rubrobacteraceae bacterium. Taxonomy (GTDB): domain Bacteria; phylum Actinomycetota; class Rubrobacteria; order Rubrobacterales; family Rubrobacteraceae; genus Rubrobacter_D. The sequence continues at coordinate 75,240 of CAWEQZ010000043.1, forward strand.
CCTCCCCATAAAGCCAGGGTTTGAAGCGGGCTCCTCAAGGCCGGAACAAAGCTCGCTCCTGGTTCCGGCCTGCTGTTCCGGTTTTGAGTGCGGTCAATCCGGTGCTGTCCTACTGGCCTCTGGGAGGGTCACCGTTGTCACCTCGGTCACCACTTTATGGAAGGGGGTTCTGGATCTGTGGTCGGCCACGCGCATGTTCTCCCGTGTCTATGGTGGGAGCCCAAGGGGGTGCTGCGGATTTGTGGTGACAGCGGTGACGGCCATGACGCTCATGACGCTCATTTACGGGCTTATTCTAAACAGGGGCGCTCCTCTACTTTGTAGGCCATTACCCCTTCAACCTGACCCGACGAACCCGACGCGCAGAGCAAGGAGTCCCGTACCTATGCGATCTTTGAAGCCACTAGCGGCGTCGGGTTTGTCTAATCACCCTAATAACTCGACATCGCTACCCGACGAGAGGGACCACCCTTGTCGTCGGGTTTTTAGTAAGCATCGTCGGATTCCAGACACAGAACCCGACAACAAAAATCCCTTATCAACGCTGAATACTCCGGCCATCGTCGGGTTTGTCGGGTTCTGTGAGAAGGTATGAGAGAGGATATACGGGAAGAGGGGATAGGGAGGTGGGTTGATGAAGAGTCTGTGGAGTAGGTCCAGCTGATTGAAGGTGTTCCCTATCTTCTCTTTACTATCGCTCTTTATGACGCTCTTCTCCTGGGTCTCATCCATCCTTATCTCCTCTCATAGAGCCACAATAATACGATTCATCCCTGTTGGGCCCGACGCTGTTTATCGGACATCTCCACCCTCTCTTGCCCTCCCCCTTACCTTTCTAATGGGAGGTACTCCAGAAACCCCACAGGGGGATTCTCGTGCCTCATCTTTGACCTGCTTCCAGCCTTGGCTTCGACCGTTGCGGATCTCTAGAATGACAGATAGCCTGCATCACCTGCGGAGGAGGAGAAGAGTATGACGGACGCAGATTCAATCTGGGAGAGCAAGCTGGGAAGGCCTCAAGATCCCAACCTGGAGAAGTGATGAAACCTCTTGTGGAGCTTATGGGAGAGTTGAGGGAGAGGAGGCAAGAGAGGGGTGAGCCCCGGTCCCATGCTCCAAGTGCTCAGGAGGGCGCACAGCGCCCTTGGTGGCATAGGATGTTCGGGGGATAGTGGCCTTTCTTTACGAGACCCCCTACCTTGACTTGGAGATCTATAGGCTAATGACGATCTTGGAGTCGAGTCCCGCCCTTGCGGATTACGGGGGGACTTACGAGGGGGACCGGGATAAGGTCGAGTACCTCCGTAGATCGGAGTTTCCAGAGGTCTCCCGGATCGTGGTAACCCTTGCGGCGATTATCCGCGCTGCCCTGGACTCAGACCCGCAACAATATGCGGGGAGCTAGAGCTTCGGAGATAGAGAGACCCGTAGGTGTCCTCATGCCCGACGCTACCCGCCCTGATGCGTGGGAACCCCTGGAGTTCCGGGAGGCGTGCAACAAGGTTATTCACGCCAAGCGCGTAGACCCCAGGCGGACGGTGGACACGGGGGCGCTTACCGGAGAACTGATCTTGCACGGTGATTACAGGGAAAAGGGTTGGCAAGCTAGATTGGAACTAAGGGAGTTCGCGCTGGCGGCGTTGTCGCTCACGCCTTAGCCACATCCCCAAGACGTATGCAGAAGGCGCCAGATCTTCAGAGAGTAATCCAGCTCCGCTCCGTCCCGACCCCTAGGAGGCAGCGTAGTTGGTCCCGCTCAATCGCAAGTTACTAGCTCTTCTGGCGCAACCCCCAGAGCGTCCGCGACGTTGAACACTGCGAGCGGTGTTCTTAGGGAGTCATCTGTGCCGGGGTCCTTCGGGGCTCCGGCCTTTCTTCTTGCCCTTATGCATCGGGCAGGAACTGACCCTCCGGTTGGAGTGATGAGGTAATTCAGCCTGGCTCCAGAGCAGGCAGCCGAATAGCGGCACCTCAAAGACCTCCGCAACTACAAGAATGAGAAGGCACTTCCAACAGGAAGTGACCAATAACGGTGCTCTCCGAGGTTCTGGCGTCCGCTGCGAGGATGAGGTGTGTGGATGAATATAGGCTACTCACGGCCGGGCGGCACGGCGATCTCTATACGAGCAGGGAAAGATGTTCGGGAAGAGGTAAGCACTCCGAGCTTCATACCGGCATCGCTCTTTGACGGCCTTGCGCTCCTTGGGCTCCCGGCCCATCACACCATCTCTCATCTCCAGGGAAGAGTGCCGCCACCCCCTTTAGAAAACCTCTGCAATTCATCGTCATCGCCGTCATGAGCGTCATGAGTGGGACTTTCCCTATACCTAAAGGGTTGTCACATGACGGTCCCAAAGTAGGTGTATCTGTGAGCGTCATGCCAGCGTCACCGAGGAAACCCAAAAGATAAGCGGCGTCATCACCGGTATGACGATGGATGACGCTCATGAGACAGAGCGGTCAGATGACCCCACTCTAACCTATCGATCCACGTAGCGGACACCTACAGCAGCACCCTTAAGTATCGACCCATATGAGTTAGCCTCCAGGCATGAAACCATATTCGAAGGATCTCAGATTGAGGGTGCTCTCAGCCGCCCACGCCGGCTATTGGCCGCAGGATCAATCCTTATGAGTACCGCTGTAATTCGTTCCGCCGCCCCTAAGGGGGTAGTCAAAGCGCTGGCAGATATAGTCTAGTGCCTGTCCAGCTTGCGGGCTATGTCCTTATGGTCCAGGCGGTAGCAGATCGAGCGTCCATGCGGACACGTAGCCGGGTAGCGGCTGCTTAACCACTCCTTGATCAGTGCCTCCATCTCCTGGTAGGAGAGCTTGTCGCCAAGCTTTACCGCAGAGTGGCACGCTATGGTGGCGAGGATCCTCTGCTCCCTGCTCATCCCAGCTGCCGTACCCTTCATGGCAGAGATCGCCTCCCTAAAAGCTCCCGCCACGTCGCGATCTGCCAGGGTGGAGATCACCCCGTTTATCCTGAAGGAAGCCTTGCCGAATGGCTCCACCTCAAACCCGTAGACCGAGAGCTCCTCAAGCGAGTCGGCCGCCTCCGCGGCATCCTGGGGTGGTAGTTCGACCACTTCCGGGACTAGTAGTGTCTGTATGGTGGGCATCTGCTCATCTTCGGGGTCGGTGAGCCTGTCGAGCAGGGCACGCTCGTGAGCTACGTGTTGATCGACGATCCACGCCGCTAGGGGGTCGTCTACGAGGATGTAGCCGGAGCCTATCTGACCTACCACGCGCAGGTCTCTAAGGCGAGGCAACTCTCCTCGCTCCACGCCAGGTGCAGAACCAACCCGTGAGAGAGGGGCGGAAGCTTCTTCTATGCGCCTGCGCTGCTCTGAGAGGTCGGGCGCCTCCTTGAAGAGTCGGATCTGGAGCTCTTGGAGGCTCCGAAAAGACTATCAGGGACGTCCGAGCCGCCCTCATTGTCTGTGGCCGACCTTCTGGCGGGGGATATGGGAGAGGTCGCCTCGCTCGCCGGATGATCCTCCGTAGGGTGAGGCCTCGGTGCAGCTAAAGGCGCATCGATGCCGCTCTCACTCGCCGTAGGTAAGGAGGAGTCTGAGGTTTCGGAGTCTGTGGTGCGTCCATCCTGATCCGGAGCGGTCTCACCCGTTCCTTGAATAGCGTTGCGGACCGCCTCGCTTATCGCCAGGCGCACCTCCTTCTCCTCTGAGAAGCGTACCAGCTGCTTGGTGGGGTGGACGTTAACGTCTACCTGATGCGGGTCAACCTCAACGCACAGTGCCACAGGAGGGTAGCGGCCCGCAGGCACGGTCGCTCGGTAGGCGTCGTCTATGCCTTTAGTCAAGCTCTCGGCCCTAACCCACCGGCCGTTTACCGAGAGTGTCTGGCGCGAGCGGCTGGCCTCGGTGACACTCGGCAACGCCGCGTAGCCCGAGACCTTGTAGGCGCCCGACTCGTGATCCACCTGCTGCATCGCCCTTGCTTTGCCCACGCCGTAGAGCTGGGCGAGGCGTTCGAGGAGGTCCTTGGCCGCGGGTAGGGAGAGCACCTCGCGGCCCTTCTCGGTGAGACGGAACATTACCTGGGGATGGGCTATGGCGAGGTTGGTCATCGCCTCTACAATGGCTGCTCGCTCTGCGCGGGCGCTCTTTAGGAAAGCCCTCCTCGCCGGCACGTTGTAGAAGAGCCTGTCGACCAGTACGGTAGTGCCTTTGGAGTGCGAAGCGGGGGAGACGGTGACATTGCCGCCACCGTCGGTTGTGACGTTCGTCCCTGCACCTTCGCCGGTTGAGGTGGTGAGGGAGAATGCACAGACGCTGGCTATGGAGGGCAATGCCTCGCCACGGAAGCCCAGGGTCATGACAGTCTCTATGTCTGTGGCGGTGCGGATCTTGCTTGTGGCGTGCCTCAAGACGCTCAGCTTGGCGTCCTCTTCGCTCATCCCCGAGCCGTCGTCCCTGACCAGCATGCGCTCGCGGCCACCGTCGGCTATCTCTACCTCTATGCGCGTGGCACCGGCGTCCAGGGCGTTCTCTGCGAGCTCCTTCACCACCGAGGCGGGGCGGTCGACGACCTCTCCTGCGGCGACCTGCTGTGCTTCAAGGGGATCCAACACCTGTATGGTGCTTGCCACGGCCTTCTCCTCCCTTACCCCTTCTCCATGACACCAGCTAGCCTGTACGGGTCGTTCTGTTTCTGTGCCTCATTTCTTATCTGTGTATGAGAAGGCATCATGCGCTGAGTATACGCGTGGCTTTCCATCTTCCCGAGAGATTCCTCGAGTTTGCGGCGCATCATTCTGGGATGAGGCCAGCTGGAAGGGTTAAGGCCAGCGAAGACACCACTGTAGACTGACCCTTCTTTCTCTTCTTCATGCGCTTATTGCGCTTTTTGCGCATTCCCCCGGAATTTGGGGTGGTCACTACTTGTGGCAGGGGGTTATCTACCTATGGTGGGGATATTGAGCGATCGGGGCGCCCCTCACTCGTGCCTTCATGGCCCTCGTCCCCACCAAACACCTCTTCGAAGGCCTCCAACAGCGTCGGCGAGGACTCCGCCCTTCGCCTCCTCGCTTCCTTCGCCCGGTAGGAGAAAGCCCGCTTTACGGCCTCGAACGACTCCCCAGAGGCTTCCCCCGCCACCAGGGCGAACAGCCCGTCGTAGCGGTGGCTCCTCTGGCAGCTCTCGTAGGTCAGCTCGAGGCAGTGGCGACAGGCGAAGTATCGGCCCCCCGGTGGGCGGTAGAGCTTGCCAACGCGGCGACCGCACTCCTCACCGTCGAGCATACGGGGGCAGGAGAACCACCAGCGCACCCCGCCGAAGTTGGGCCGGGTGGTCTGTAAACGGAGGACTTCCTCGACCCGGTGCTCAAGACCCTGCCTATCCTTAACGGTGTAGGAGAGCCCTAGCAGCGGCTTGCCGTCATCGCCGACCTTCGACTTTGTCCGTACGGGCGACATCCTCTTGCCCGTCTTCGGTATCGTTGGCCTCAAGAGGTGGGAGATCGATCCGGGCTTGGAGAAATCGACGACCCTGTCCACCTCGGAGATGCTCATCGCCCAGCACTCTTCGACGGTTCGTTTCTTGTCGTGGTAGGTCCAACGTCCGCTGCCGGTGCCGCCCATCTATAGACCTCCGTTTTTCCTAGATCAACAGGACCGATCGCACTTACACCGTGGTGGCTCCATCTACTAGCTGCTCCAGAGCAGGCTCGTGCGGCCGTCCGAGCCCGCTTGTGGCACATGCAGCCGTGATGTGGGCGTCCCCGATCCCCCGGTTCGTTGGTTGCCGCCATGCGCAGGCGTCGGTGGTTCTTAGAAAAGCAGTGCAAATCATCGTCATGAGCGTCACCGTCGTCACGCTTCCCGTATTTATCGAGTTACTGCGTGACGCTGCATGTACGCTCTCTCGGGACCGTCACGTCATCGTCACGGTTACCGTCACCGAAGAAACGCCTTACCTAAGCGGCTTACTCGCTACCGTGACGGTCATGACGCTCATGACGGTCATTTACGGGCTTATTCTAGATGAGGGGACGCATCCTCTACTTCGTAGGCTCTCTTACCCCTTCAACCTAACCCGACGAACCCGACGCCGGGAGCAAGGAGTCCCGTACCTATGCGGTCTTTCGAACCTATTATCGGCGTCGGGTTTGTCTAAGTTGCCTGATAACCCGACGCCGCTACCCGACGAGAAGGTGGTCCGTCGTCGGGTTTGTCGAGAGCATCGTCGGGTTATGCAACTGGAACCCGACGACAAGAAATACCTTACTTATGCTGGATACTGTGACCATCGTCGGGTTCGTCGGGTTATTGTGAGAAGGTATGAGAGAGGATACATGGGGGAGGAGTGGGAGGAGGGGGATAGGGAGATGGTGCTCTGGAGGTACTCAAGGCATGGTGTGAGCTCAGGATAGGGAGGACTCCGGGTCCTTCAGATGTAGCTGAAGAGCGGAGGCGTCCCTGCCGTGCTCAGTGGGGCCATGATCTCTATGGGTAGGCTGTTGGAGAAGCTAGGTCCCTAGCGTTAATTCGCCCGAGTGCGTAGAAGAGTAATTCGCGAAGTTGAACTTCGCGCTTTACGGCGTTCTCCGAAGTTCGCTCTAAGGGTGGATCTGCTCCTGTATTACAGACTCTGCTGGCTGAGGGGAGGTTATCGGGTCTCCGTGTAGATGCACAACCTTCCACTCACCCTCTTCGGGTCTAAGGATCATCGTAGTCCGCAGAGCGATCGGGGCAGTGTCCACGCTTCGGCCAACCTTGGCTCTTTCCCGCACCAGCGACACTACGTAGGCTAGCTCGGCAGTCACGTACTTCGATATGATCTCGGAGCCAACCAACTCACCGTCCCTCAGAAGCGATGCGCTACGCTCGAGGGTCTCGGCTACCTCCTCCCACCCGCGCACGGTCGGGAAGAAGGGGTTGGCGAGGGTTACGTCTTCCCTGTGGGAGAACAGCGCCTTATAGGGTTCGGGGTTGCCTTTTACGAACTCGGCCGTGGCGAGCTGATAGTGCTCGATCAGTTTGTCAACATCGTCTACGGCGGACATCTTCTAAAGATCACCTCCATGGTCGGGACGTACTCCCTTACCTCGCCACACTGCGATCATCCTACGCTATTCACCCGAGTGCGTGGAAGGTGAATTCTACGAACTTCGCCCTGAGGGAGTTCACAGAGTCAATATACTCTTGCGAGAAAAAGATGAACCGAGGGGAGAAGGCCGAATTGAGCAGCTACGAGGACTACACGCGCAAATCCGGCAACTACGACAAGACCAGGGAGCCGGTGGGTACCGAGATCTTCGTCGGTTGCTTCGCCCACGCGCCCGTACCGTTGGACCGGACGGTGGTGCTTGATGCCGGCTGCGGCACGGGCAACTACTCCGACGCGCTGCTCCATTACGTCGGCCGGATCGAGGCGGTGGACATGAACCCAGGCATGCTTGAGGTCGCCGCGCGCAAGCTGGCGTGGGCCGGGGACCGCATCTCTTTTCACTCCTCCAGGATCGAGGAGCTGCCCTTCGAGGACGCGACCCTGGACGGGGTGATGATCAACCAGGTACTCCACCACCTGCCCGACGACGCCGCCGAAGGGTTCCCAGCCCACCGCCGGGTCTTCCGGGAGTTCGCCCGGGTTCTGAAGCCAGGCGGTATCCTCACGGTCAGCACCTGCTCGCAAGAGCAACTGCGCCGCGGCTATTGGCACTACCACCTTATCCCGGAGGCCGCCGACGCCCTCCGAAACCGCTACGTACCCCTCGACGAGCTGCTGGAAATCCTCGACGACTGCGGTCTCGCCCACAGGGGAAGCTTCGTGCCCACCGACGCCACGGTCCAAGGCGAGTCTTATTTCGACCCCCGCGGTCCCCTCAGCAAGGAGTGGCGCGACGGGGACTCAGTCTGGTCGCTGGTCGCCGAAGACCGCCTGAACCTTGTCCACTCCCGCATCCGGAAGCTTGAAGAGAGGGGAGAGCTGGAGACCTACGTGGCGCGCAACGACGCCCCGCGCACCCACATAGGCCAGGTAACCGTCGTTTTCGCATCCCGCAGATAGACCAACGCCGAACCCTCGTAAGTTTGCGCACACTTAACGTGGAGTTTACAATCGCTCGACTGCATCTCGGGCGTTGGTTAGCGCCCGCCCAAAGCAGATAGGGAGAGGAATACGATTGGGTGGAGTATATGCCGCGTTGGCACGCGTGCCTTTTTTCGGGAACGTCCAACAGAGAGGTCTCAAGATCAAACGCCTCGGCGGCGGGCTCACCAACGTCTCTTACAAGGTGACGACCGGCGGCGCGGCTTACGTGCTGCGGCTCGCCGGGGATGGCACGTCGGAGTATATAGACCGTAAGGCCGAGGAGCACAACGCGCAGGGTCGCGGCTGAGGCCGGGGTCAACGCGGAGGTGCTCTTCTTCGACGCGACAGACGGCACGATGGTGACCCGGTTCGTCGAAGGGATCTCCATGAACGCCGGGGACGGGTTTGGCCGGGACTCGGGGGCGCCGGTTCGGGCCGCGCGGGCGCTCAAGCGAGTTCACAGTCTCGGGAGGGTTTTCAGATCCCGCTTCGACGTTTTCGCCGCGATCGACGGTTACCTGGAGCTCCTGCGTGGTTGGCGGACGCCGCTGCCCGAGGATTACTACGAGGTGGGGCGGAGGGCGAGGGCGGTGCGCCTGGCGCTGGAGGCCTCTCCCGCTGCCCTCGTGCCCTGCCACAACGACCCGTGGCCGGGAAATCTCCTCGACGCGGACGGGCGCATCTACCTGATCGACTGGGAGTACTCGGGTATGAACGATCCGATGTGGGATCTCGCCGACCTCTCGGTCGAGGCCGAGTTCGGGCCCGAGCAAGACCGCGCCATGATGGAGGCCTACTACGGGGCCAGATTATCTCCGGTGCTCTACTCGCGGCTGGAGGTCTACAAAGCGATGAGCGACCTGCACTGGTCCGTCTGGGGTTTCGTCCAGCACGCGAAGGGCAACCCCGCTGAGGACTTCTGGAGCTACGGGCTGGAGAGACTCGGGCGCTCCAAAGCGCGGATGAGCGGCGCCGATTTCGGCCGGCACCTGAGCGTGGTGCGTACGGGCGGCTTGCAACTCTATTGCCCGTACTCCGACGCACAGGCTCTCTATTCACCCAACTGCGCAGAGATCTAAGAAGGCGAAGTTGGCCGGAAATCTCCCGACTAGATTTTGGTTTCCTTGCATGAGGGTTGATCTGAATATTGAGCACCTAAGAAAGAGCGGTGGCTAACGTTTGCTAACGTCCTGGGGCATAACGCCCCGGCCGCTTCTCTTGCCCCTATTCACCCGAGTGCGTAGAAGGTGCATTCTCCGAAGTTGGACTTCCGCTTAACGGAGTTCTCCGAGGTCCGGCATAGCCTCGGTCCAATACCTATGAGCGTTCCAGACTCAGATCTGCTTCCGTGGGGGTATCACTCTGACTGTGATGTACATGCTGGTGGGGCGCTGGCCGTGAGCAAACGACCTTAACCCTTGGCGGCCCGCAACTCCACTATCTGACGGTCCACCTCCTCTAAGGCCTCGCCGATCCTATTCTCCAGCCGCGCCCTCCGGTGATAGGCAAGGTTTCTTGACAGTCCCGGGCTTCTTCAAGGAGCACGCGCATGTTCTGCAACTCCGATAGCTGGGACTCGGCCATCTGCCGATTTCCTGAGCCTTGTTCTCGTCCGTAAGTCATGGAAGCATTCTACTTGTTGTACAGCCCTTTCCCTCTATTCACCTGAGTGCGTGGAAGGGGCATTCTCCGAAGGTCGCGGCGGGGTTGGAGTGGTGACATCATGCTCATCGGTGGAAAGGGGCAGGACTCGCTGAAGGTAAGCGGGGGTAGGAAAGGAGAACACGCGTGTCGGAGCACCAGACGCACGGAGGGTCAGTCCAGTCGCCCGAGCAACGCAGGGACGCTTTGGTCGGAAGGATCTTCGGTAGCTGCATTGGGTTCATGGAGATCTTGAGCATCCACGTAGGTGATCGCCTGGGCTTCTACCAGGCTCTCGTGGAGGATGACGGCGCGACAGCTTCTCAGCTCGCCGATGCCACAGCCACTGACGAGCGCTACGCGCGGGAGTGGCTCGAACAGCAGGCGGTGGCCGCCATACTCGAGGTCGACGACGCTGATGCACAGCCCGAAGAGAGGCGCTACCGGCTCCCGAAGGGCCACGACGAGGTGCTGCTGGAGCGCGACAGCCTCTACTACGCGGCGCCGCTTGCGCAGCAGATGGTGAGCATAACGCGTCCGCTACCGGCGGTGTTGGAGGCGTTCAAGACAGGCGGAGGGGTGCCCTATCCCGACTATGGGGAGGACATGCGCGAGGGCATCGCCCACGCCAACCGGACGATGTTCGTCAACCTCATGGGCACCGAGTGGCTGCCCATTGTATCCGACGCGCACAAACGGTTGCGAGCCGACCCGCCCGCGCGGGTGGCCGACATCGGGTGCGGCGCGGGGTGGTCGAGCATCTCGATCGCCCGAGCTTACCCCAAGGTGCGCGTTGACGGCTTCGACCTCGACGAGGACTCCATCGCCGAAGCCAAGGCCAACGCCGAGGCGGAGGGCCTTACAGACCGGGTGACCTTCCAGGTACGCGATGCCGCAGACCCAGAGCTCTCGGGCAGATACGACCTGGCGATCGCCATCGAGTGCATACACGACATGAGCCGACCTGTGGAGGCCCTACGGGCGATGCGCTCTATGGTCGGCAACGACGGAGTGGTGCTCGTGGTCGACGAGCGGGTAGGGGAGGAATTCAAGGCCCCGAGCGACGAGACGGAACGGCTGATGTACGGCTTCAGCGTGCTGCACTGCTTGCCGGTGGGGATGGCCGAGCAGCCCTCGGCGGGCACGGGCACCGTGATGCGCCCCGCGACGCTGCGACACTACGCCACCGAGGCAGGCTTCTCGGGGATAGAAACCCTTCCCATAGACAATGAGCTGTGGCGCTTCTACCGGCTGGTGGATTGACTCTATTCACCCGAGTGCGTGGAAGGGGTTTTCTCCGACCTTCGCCGGTACGGCATTCTCGGAAGTTCACTCTAAAGGCAGATCCACCCCTGGATCACCGATTCGGCTGGCTGAGGGGTGGTTATCGGATCTGCGTGGCGGTGCACTACTTTCTTCCGCCCGGTTGCGGCCCGCTAGACAGTCGCTCACTCTCCCTCGCCCGGAGTTTCCGCCCCGGCCTCCCCAGCGACGACTTCGAAGGTTAGCCCGCCGGCTTCGCCATGAGCGCGGACAACCACCCTGTCGCCGGGATCCAAGGAGCCCGAGAGGTCCATGCTGGCCAGCTCGTTGTCCACCCGCCGCTGTATCGTACGCCTCAAGGGCCTCGCGCCCCGAACTCGGGGTCGAAGCCCTCTTCGGCTATCAGCCCGACCGCCCCTTCGGTGAATTCGACCTCTATCCCCTGGGCCCTAAGGCGTCTCGTCGGGGACTCTTGGGGCGCGGCACCCTCGTTTTCTTCGTTGGCTAGCCAACGAAGTGAGGCAGGTAGAGGTGGCTCGCCGGCTCCCTCATCGCCCTCTCGCCGCACCTCTCGTAGTGGGCTGTGGTCGCAGGGTCCGAATGCCCTGCGGGCTTCCGCGACGAGGCACGAGAAAGGGGCGCCGCCGTTTGCCCGTATCGCGGCACCCCTGATGGGTTTCTACGAAGTTCCTAGGAGTCCTAAGCGGCCGCACTCATCGCGGCGCGACCGTACTCGCCGCCGGCTAGCATGCGTTCGGCCTCGCGCTGCACCTGCCTGACGCGCTCACGGGAGATCCCGAGCTCTTCGCTTAGCTGGGCGAGCGTCGCCGCCTCCTCTTCGCCCAGGCCGTAGCGCTTGATGAGAACGTAACGATGGCGCTCGGGCAGCTTCTCGACGGCATCTGCGAGCCAGTCCATCTCCATCTCCCCAATGACCGTGCCCGCAACCTCCGAGGCGCGCTCGTCCTCTATGAGCTCGCCGATCTCCGTGGCGTCGGCGTCAGAGCTAAGAGGCTGGTTGAGGCTCGAGGCGTCCCACAGCGAGCCCTTCAGGTCGCGAACGTCCTCTACCGGCCAGCCGAGCCGCCCGGCCACGTCCTCGTCTGTGGGCTCGCGCTCGATCTCGGAGGAGAGCTCGTTGTAGGCGCGGGCCATCTTGCGAAGCTTGTCGCCCCTGTGCACGGGCACCCTTATGGTGCGGCCCTTGTCGGCAACGGCACGCTGCACTGCCTGCCTGACCCACCAGGTGGCATACGTGGAGAACCTCCATCCACGGTCGGGATCGAACTTCTCGACGGCCTTCATCAGGCCTATGTTGCCCTCCTGGATCAGGTCCTCGAAAGGCAGCCCCATCCCACGGTACTTCTTGGCTACGCTTACAACGAGCCTGAGGTTCTTCTCGATGAGCCTCTGGCGGGCACCCTTGTCTCCGGCCTTGGCCCTCTTGGAGAGGTCTATCTCCTCGGCGTGCGTGAGCAGCTTGCCCTTGTCGATGTGGGCGAAGTAGCCGGGGATCAGATCAGGGGTCTCGGAGGGTCGCTCCGAAGTGCGCGTCGTTAAAGTCTTGTTGTTCGTCACCGTCTTTGCAGGCATATTAGCTTCTCTTTCCTTAGAGATTTCTCTGGCTCGTTCTCTTGAATTAGGCACATAGTATTATACACTATCTACTATATAATTGTCAAGTATATAGAGCAGAAAATGTAGCTAAATGAGAAGATGAATCGAGAGGAAGGACGGGTTGAAGATGGGTGAGAAGAGGAGCTACGGCCAGTACTGTACGGTGGCCAGGGCGCTCGATGTGGTTGGTGAGCGGTGGACGCTGCTATTGGTACGCGAGCTCTCGACGGGCCCAAGCGGTTCAAGGATCTTCTGGTGGGGCTGCCTGGCATCGGAACCAACCTCCTTGCGGCCAGGCTCAAGACGCTTGAGGGGGAGGGGATCGTCCGGCGCGCCACCTTGCCGCCGCCCGCGGGGTCGAACGTCTACGAGCTAACGGAGCTTGGGGGGTCGCTCGAGCCGGTGATCGTGGCCCTCTCGCGGTGGGGGGCGAGGCTCTTGGATGCACCGCGTGAAGAGGAGGACCTGAGGGCAGGCTGGGCCGCGGTAGCAATGCGGTCGGCCATCGGACGGGGGGTCGCGGGCGGCCGTCCTTCTACCTACGAGTTCCGTATCGACGGCGAGGCGTTCCACGTGCGAGTTAGAGACGGCGAGGAAGGGGAGAGGGTGGAGGTCAGACAGAGGCTCGGTCCCGGATCCCGACCTGGTCGTCACAGGCGACGCCGAGACCTTCCTCGCGGTGGCCTCCGGAAGGCTTAGCCCCGAGGAGGCGGTGCAATCGGGGGCGCTCGGGTCGAGGGAGAGCGTGAGGAGGACAGGGAAGCCTTGCTCGCGTGGTGCCAGAGTTTGGTCGGGCCGGCCGCAGCGTAGGGTACGGCTGGAGCGCCGTGGCCACCCGGCCAACTATGCGAGCAGGGAGAGACGTTCGGGAAGAGGTAGGCACTCCGGCTTCACACCGGCATCGCTCTTTGTCGCACTTGTGCTCCCCATGCTTCCGGCACATCGCACCATCTCTCACCTCAAGGAGAGTGCCGCACCCCATTTAGAGAACCTCTGCAATTCATCGTCATCGCCGTCATGAGCGTCATGAGCGGTACTTTTCCCCATACCTATGGGGTCTTCTGCATGACGGTGAATTGCCGGTGTATTTGGGGACCGTCATGTCATCGTCATATTTATCGTCATTGAGGAAACCGGCTTAGGTAAGCGGCTTTCTCGCCGTCATGACGGTGATGACGCTCATGACGATGATATACGGGCTTATTCTAGACAGGGGGTGCGCCTCTACTTCGTAGGCTCTCTTACCCCTTCAACCTGACCCGACGAACCCGACGCGCAGAGCAAGGAGTCCCGTACCTATGCGATCTTTGAGGCCACTAGCGGCGTCGGGTTTGTCTAACCTCTCCGATAACCCGACGCTGCCACCCGACGAGAAGGATAGTCCTGTCGTCGGGTTTATCGAGAGCATCGTCGGGTTAGCCAACTAGAACCCGACGACAACAAACCCCTTACTTATGCTGGATACTCTGGCTATCGTCGGGTTCGTCGGGTTATATGAGAAGGTATGAGAGAGGATACCCGGGGAGATTGGGAGGAGGAGAATCGGAGATGGTGCTCTGGAGGTGCTGTGGCTCGTTGGTGGTTGGGTGGGGACTGAGGGCCGCTAGCTCGCCCATCACTGCCCTTCTATATCCACGATCGTGAATATGGATTTCGGAGAATTCCATGCTTCTTCTGCGCACTTGGGTGAGTGGAGCGTGCGACGATTTGTGTAGAGTGCTTGCCAACTCTAGCGGTAGGAAATCTCCTCGGGAAATCCGGCTAGCACCTCGGCCATCTCGTAGAGGTCCGCATCCAGCGGACGAACCTGCCCGACCACTTCGTTCAGCGCCACATACTCTGTCCGGCGGCCTCGAAGCCCAATCATCATCCCCGATTGTGCTTCGGAGAGCGCCTTAACCGCTGCCGTTCCCATACGACTAGCCAGTATCCGGTCGAAGGCCGTGGGGCTCCCGCCTCGCTGGACGTGCCCCAGCACCGTCAGGCGTGATTCGAACGCCCCCTCGGTATCGTTTATGTACTTGTGGATGTCTTCGGCCGAGAGCGGTGCTCCCTCTGCAGCCACTACGATGAAGTGTGGCTTGCCCTGTTCCCAGGCCCTGCTGAACGCCTGCATGATCTCCTGCGGCTTCGCCTCGAACTCCGGGATCAACACGACCTCGGCACCTCCCGCGATGGCGCTCATGAGCGCCAGGTAGCCACAGCGACGGCCCATGACCTCGGCCACGTGGGCTCGCTGGTGGGAGCTTGCAGTGTCCTTTATGCGGTCTATGGCCTCAAGTGCGGTGTTGAGCGCTGTGTCCACCCCTATGGCCGTGTCGGTGCCGAAGACGTCGTTATCTATCGTTGCGGGGATCCCCACTACCTCGACCCCGCGCTCTTGTAGCCTCAACGCCCCGGTCAGGCTCCCCTCCCCACCGATCACCACGAGCCCTTCCACGCCTGCTTTCTGCAGCCTACTGGCCGCGGCTCTCGACCTTCGGGGTGGCGAACTGTGTGGAACGGGCGGTTCCCAGCACCGTGCCGCCTCGCTGGAGGATGCCCCCTACTCCACGGTTGCCCAGAGAGCGGAAGTGTCCTCCAGCAACCCCTTATAGCCGGCTTCTATCCCCACTACTTCCCAGGCAGGAAGCCGGCGCCCAGCGCGCACCGCAGCGTTCATGCCCGGTGCGTCGCCCCCGCTGGTCAGAACAGCGATCCTCACGTGATCTTCCCCTTACTCTCAGGCGCCACTAAGCAGCAGCCCAGGCTATCAGATTCTGGGCGGTGCGAGCGGCAGATCCTGGCGTACCTGGCGGGGACTTTGTGTCATTGCCGATGCATTAGTTTTACTGATTCCTCATCCCTGATAATGTTGTCAGAGTACGAAGACTAGCCCGGTAGGTGTGTACGTAAGGGGCCATAGAGGTCGCATGAGCACCAGGGAGATCTGCTCTTGTTAACTCGGGTATTCTGAGACCATGGTCGGGAGAGGATCATCCGGTGGGGGAGGGGAAGAGGGCGTATGCGTCCTGTCAAGTGTGTAAAAGCCTCGTGCAGCTCCACCCCTCACCGCTCCTCAGCTGGCGACCAGTTGCGGCTGTTCGGCCATCTGTTCCTCCCTTCGATCCAGCTTCGCCAAGGACCCGGCGCTGAAGTAACGTTTGCAGACCTGCCACTCGTCGTGTTGCTCCGAGAGCACAGAGCCTACGAGCCTTATCACCGCCGCCTCATTCGGGAAGATCCCCACCACGTTGGTCCTCCTCTTGACCTCCTTGTTTAGCCGCTCAAGCGGGTTGTTTGACCATATCTTCTGCCAGTGCTCCCCAGGGAAGGCGGCATAGGCCAAGACGTCTTCCTCGGCCTCCTCCATCAACTCCGAGAGTCTCGCAAACCGATGTCGGAAACCCTCTGAGACCCTTAGCCACTGCTCGCGGGCGCTCTGGGCATCGGGCTGGGCGAAGACGGTGCGAATGGTTGCTCCAACCATCTGCTGGGCCGCCTTGGGCACCAGGGAAAGGGCGTTGCGCATGAAGTGCACCCGGCATCGCTGCCAAGAGGCTCCCACAAGGACCGTCTGCACAGCGCCCTTGAGGCCCCGGTGAGCATCGCTGGTTACCAGCCTCACCCCGCTAAGACCCCGTCCGACCAAAGAGCGCAAAAACGATGTCCAGAAAGCGCCGTCCTCACTCGGACCTACGTCCAGCCCCAAGATCTCCCGCTCTCCCGTCTGTGCCTTTACGCCAACGGCGATCACCACCGCAACCGAGGCCACCCGACCGTCCTGGCGGGCCTTCACGTAGGTCGCGTCGAGCCACACGTAGGGGTAAGGGCCCTCCAGCCCCCGGTTGCGGAAGCGCTCGACCTCCCCATCGAGCTCCTCACAAAGCTCAGAAACCCTGCTCTTGGAGATGCCCGTCATACCCAAAGCCTTCACCAGATCGTCGACCTTGCGTGTGGAGACCCCGTGTATGTAGGCCTCCTGCACCACCGCAGATAGGGCCCTCTCGGCCCGCCTTCTCGGTTCTAGCAGCGAAGGGAAGTAGCTCGAGTCCCTCACCCTGGGCACCTTAAGCTCGATCGCGCCCGCCCGCGTGTCCCAGGTCCTTTCCCTGTAACCGTTGCGGTGGGCGCTGCGCCCCTCGGTCCGCTCGTAGCGGCCGGCGCCTATGTGCTCCTCGACCTCCATCTCCATGAGCGCCTGCGAGAGCGCCCGGACACCCTCCTTGAGGAAGTCCGCATCGTGCTCCATGTGCGCCTTGCTTAACAATTCCTTTAGTCCTATCCTCAGCTCGTCGGCCATCGTGATCGTGTTCTCCTTCTCGGTTGCTTGGTCTCTTCCGATAGGAACCACACGATGGCCGTCCTCGTCAACGTCCTCTGCTTTTACACACTCACGTGGACACTACCAAGAGGGCTTCACGGGCAGGGCAGCTATCTGCTACGACCACGGCTACGATGGAGAAATCTTCTTTCTACCTCGGTCTGGCTCTCGACGAGAGGTACGTGGAGGGTTGGGTGGAGGGATGCCTGGAGAGGATTGGAGAGGACCATCCCGAGGAGGAGCTACTCTTCCGTGAGTTGTGGGATGAGGAGACCCAGAGGGAGGTGGTGATAGATTGCCTCCAGGCCGACTGCGAGGTCAGGACGGGAAGGCCTCCAGGCCTTTGAGATTCCAGTCCATTCTTCATCCCACCTGCATGCAAAGTCGGGACACGTATTGTGACGTATACTACTATTACCGAAGATACACCACAGATGGAGGCCGGATATGGTGGCGCTACGTTGTACTTGCGAGCAGGGGACTAACTTCTGGGGAGAGTTCTGGTGGATCGAAGGTGAGCACCGATGGGTGTTCTTCGACGACGAGAAGACAAGCGAGACCTATGCTGAACAGCTCACCCACTGTCGTGGGTGTGGCAGGTCGCTGGAGCGGA
Source organism: uncultured Rubrobacteraceae bacterium (assembly GCA_963811295.1). Lineage (GTDB taxonomy): Bacteria > Actinomycetota > Rubrobacteria > Rubrobacterales > Rubrobacteraceae > Rubrobacter_D. The sequence goes on from CAWEQZ010000043.1 coordinate 92,735, forward strand.
AGGGTCTAGGGCGACCCCTTCCTTACTTCCTTAGAGCGCGTTTCAATACCGTTGGACAGGCAAACAGCTTTTCCGAGGCCCATCCCGAGCGTAGAATACGAAGCGTGTGTTTCCCGACGAACAAGACGGTGACCGGGTGACGCCGAACGACGGCGCCCGCGGAGGGGCCCGCGCCGCCGTGGACAACTTTTCCCAAGTCGCCCCCGTCGAGACCGTTACCTCCAGCGTCGGCAGGGGTTGGCGCGGGGTGAGGGTACTGCGCTTCAGGCACACCTCCGGCGAGGTCGAGGTCCCGCCCTTCACCGCCCACGCCGTCATCGTCCACCTGGGCCCCCCGGTGGACGTCGGGGAGAGCGTGAACGGCGGGCGCCTGCGCGATGCCCGCGTCGTGCGCGGCGAGGTTGCGGTAATACCGGCGGGAGTGCCAACCCTGTGGCGCTGGGGGGAGCAGCTGGCCGACCGCCTGCACCTCTACCTCAACCCGGCGCTTCTCGAGGGGGTGGCCGCCGAGGCCGGCCTGGGCCGGGAGGGCTTCGAGGTCCTCGACGGGCTCTCCGTCCGCGACCCGCTGGTAGAGCAAGTCGGCCTCTCGCACCTCTCCGAGCTTGAGAGCGGCGGCCCCGCCGGCCCGCTCTACGCCGAGTCCCTGGCGAACGCGCTGGCGGCGCACGTTGTCCGGAAGCATTCGTCGCTCGTCCGGCGGTCCGTCCGCCGCCTCGACCGCCACCCCGGCCGCCGCGAGCCTGGCTTCACCTGGGAGGAGACCTCACGCGCCGACGATCTCCGCCGGGCCACAGGAGGCTGAAGGTGGAGAGAGAACCCCGTGGGAAAGACTATCGTGGAGAGGTCTAACATGATGCCCGACGTGAAAGTGGTACTAGTCTCTTCGAAAGAGATAAAGGGGAAGGTGCGCGAGATCGGAGAGCGCATCACCGAAGACTACCGGGGCGAGAAGCGGCCCCTGGTCGGCATCCTGCGCGGGGCCGTAGTTTTCTTGAGCGACCTCATGCGACACCTGCAGTTGCCGTGCGAGATCGACTTCATGGAGGTCAGCTCCTACGGCACGGACACCACCTCCAGCGGGGTGGTGCGCATCCTCAAGGACCTCGAGGAGCACATAACGGGCCGCCACGTCCTGATAGTCGAGGACATCATAGACACGGGGCTAACCCTCTCCTACCTGAGGCGCTCCCTGCTTGCGCGCAAGCCCGCCTCCCTGGAGATCTGCGCGCTCCTCTCCAAGCCCTCTCGCAGACAGATAGATCTGGACGTCAAATACGTGGGCTTTGAGGTGCCCGACGAGTTCGTGGTGGGATACGGCATCGACTTCGCCGGCGCCTACCGCAACCTCCCCGATATCCACTCCCTGAAGCGCGAGCCCGAGGGTGACAGGCAACCCTCGCTACTAACTTCCTCTCAGAGGACTGGGAAAGATATGTGAGATGCAGCTGACTACGTTGTATGAGGTTCAACAGGAGGCAATCGTATCCAATACGAGAAGGTAGATTTCAGAGACCTACTCGAAGAGCGGATCCTCCTTGGGGACGGCGCCATGGGCACGCTCTTGGGCGAGCGCGGCGTCGGTTTCGGCCACCCCTACGCCCGGGCTAACCTCACCCACCCCGAGATGGTCGCCGGCATACACGAAGAGTACCTGCGCGCCGGTGCGAGCGTCATCGAGACCAACACCTTCTCCGCCAACCGCTACAAGCTCGAGATCCACGACCTCGAAGACTGCGTGCGGCAGGTAAACGTCGAGGGCGCCCGCCTCGCCCGCAGAGCAGCAGACACCGTGGCAGCCGATACGCTGGTGCTGGGTGCGATCGGTCCCCTGGGACGGCCCTCGCCCCGATAGGTCCCGTGAGTCCCGAGGAGGCACGGGAGGTCTTCCTGGAGCAGGCCGAGGCACTGCTCGAGGGCGGAGCCGACGCCCTCTTGCTCGAAACGTTCACTGATCTCGCTGAGTTGCGGCTCGCCTACGATGCTGTGCGTCCTCTTGGGAGACCGGTGCTCGCGTACAAGACCTTCGTCGAGGACGGCGAGACGCTCGCCGAAGGTTTGCCGGACCGGGCGGCGCGCCAGATCTCCTCCTGGGGAGCCGACCTCACCGGCGCGAACTGCACCGTTGGTCCGCAGCGCATGGTCGACATCGTGGAGCAGATGTCCGCCGGGGCCGGGCCCATCGCCGCCTTCCCCAACCCGGGGCTGCCCCAGCTCGTGGAAGGCTCAGTCCGCTACAACCGTGACGTGAGGCACTTCGCCGTCTACGGCGTCAAGCTCGCCGAGGCGGGGGCGCGCCTCATAGGGGGCTGCTGCGGCACAACCCCCGCTCACATCCGCGCCCTCTCAGAGGTGTTGAGCGACTCCAAGGTCGAGGGGAGGGTGACCCACAGGAGGGGATACGTCGCGGAGAAGGAGGTGCGACCAGGGATCTCCAACGAGCCTGTGTCGGGCTTCGCCGAGAAGCTCCAGAGGGGCTTCGCCGTCACGGTGGAGATCGACCTTCCGCGGGGTAACGACATCCAATCCGTAGTCGAGGCCGCCCGGCGCCTACGACGCCGCGGGGTGGATGCCATAGACATCTCCGACGGGGCACGCGCCAGGCTCAGGATGCACCCCGTGGCGGCGGCCAAGATCGTGCAGGACGAGGCAGCCATCGAGGTGGTCGCCCACATCTCATGCCGCGACAGGAACATTATCGGGTTGCAGGCCGACCTCCTCGGGGCGGCGGCACTAGGTGTAAAGAACATTCTGGCCGTGACTGGGGACCCTGCCCAGATCGGGGACTACCCCGAAGCAACATCGGTTTTCGACATGGATTCCGTCGGCCTTATCCACATCCTCTCGCGGATGAACGAGGGCGAGGACCTGGCGGGGAACTCAGTCGGCGAATCGCCGGGCTTCCTCATCGGGGCCTCCTTCAACCCGACGGCCGAGGACCTGGGCTACGAGGCAGACAAGCTGAGGCGCAAGGTGGAGGCAGGGGCGCACGCATTCTGGACGCAGCCGGTCTTCGAGATCGGGGTCCTGGAGAGAGCCCTAGAGGAGATCGGCGATTTGGATGTCTGCATCCTCCTGGGGCTAATGCCTTTGAGGAGCGCTCGCCAAGCGGAGTTCCTCCACTACGAGGTTCCCGGCATCAACATCCCTCAGAGCGTCAGAGACAAGCTCGCCGAACTGTCTGCCAAGGATGCCTTGAAGTACGGGGTCGAAGTGACGCAGAATCTCCTGGTGAAGGCCAAGCCCCTAGTCAGGGGCGCTTATATCTTGCCGCCGGCGAGCGCGCCTGATCTCGCAGGAGAATTAATTGAATCGATCAACTAGTCAGCTCGTCAGTACGTTGCCTCCTTCGGAGGGCGGCTTTCTGCAGGGGGAGCGCGGTTTGCTGCCTCGCAGCGCTCGTCCCGCAAAACCGGCTCGCAAGGCGCCCCGCCAAGAACCGAACGACACTAAGCCGACACTAGCCGAAATGCTGACTAGCTGACAAACATTCGACCCAAGGGAGAATAAATTGCCCGAGATCAAAGCCTACGCCCCCGGCATCTATGCCCGCTCGGAGGAGCTGGTGCAGGCGACCCGCGACCTAGATAGGGACCGCGCCACCGCAGAAGCGGTCGAGGAGCGGCGAGAAGCAGACATGCGCTCCTTTCTCGACGCCCAGCGGGAGGCCCGACTCGACTACCTCTCGGATGGATTACTCAACTGGCAGGACATCTTCCGGACGTTCGGCGAGGCCGCCCGGGGCTTGGGGCCGGGCCGCTCACGCGCTTTATGAATACCAACACCTTCTTCCGGGCCCCGGCCGTTACGGAAGAGACCCCGAAGCTGGTCGAACCACTCGGGGAGCCATGCTTCCGTATCGGGGACCTCCCGAGGAACAGGTGGGTGGCCACGCTTCCCTCGCCGCACGCGCTCGCCGCGTCGGCCGCCGGAGAGCTCGCGCCGCGGGCGGTCGCCGAGGGCGTCTTGGGACCCCAGATCCGGTGGCTCGCGCAGAACGGCTGCGCGATAGTCGTGCTGCAGGAGACGGCCCTCTTCGGTGGCGGGATCGACGTCCACCCTTTAGTGATGCGCTCGACGTCCTGCAAAGCCCACTGCCGGTCGCGCTGCAGCTCCCTTTCGGGGACTCGGGCGACATGCTGGGCGAGCTTCTCGAGCTCGACATAGAGGCCATCGGCGTGGACTTCTACGCGACGGACCTTGAGGCGCTGCCGCGTCCGTTCCCAAAGACGCTGCTCGCGGGTGTCGTGGACGCGAGGAACTCGCTGCTCGAGGAGCCCGAGCACTTGGCGGAGTTCGGCCGGCAGCTACTCGAAGAACTCGAGGGTGGACTGCACCTCGTGCCCAACGGGGACCTGCAGTTCGTGCCGGAGAAAATAGCCAGGGAGAAAGTGCTGCACCTCGGCGAGGTGGCCCGCATCCTGAAGGAGGAACAGTAGATGACTGAGATCCGTTTTGTGACCCGCGAGATCGGAAGTCTCGCCAAGCCCGGCTGGCGCGTGAAGGCGATAGCCGGTCGCCCGGTCGAGGAGAGAGATATAGAGGAAGCGCAGAAGTGGGGCGAACGCCTCCGCGTCGAGCGCGTCGGAGACCTGACCGAGATTCTTCGCAAAGGCGAAGGTTTCACCGATAGAGAGCGGCAGAAGATACAGGACTACGCGGCCCTCTATGGCATAGGGCTCCTGGAGCGTGCGGGACTCGACGTAGTCTACGACGGCGAGCAGCGCCGCAGCGAGATGTACGACCACGTGGTAAGGCACGCACGGGGCTTCGAGACCCGGGGCACCGTCCGCTCCTTCGATAACAAGTACTACACCAAGGCCGCCGTCGTCGAGAAGCCGCTTGTGGAGAGACCCTACGACCTTGAAGAGTTCGAGTTCGTCCGGTCGCACACGGATCGCACCGTCAAGGTTCCCTTTACCGGAGCCTACACCATCGTGGACTGGTCCTACGACGAGCACTACGCCAGGAACGGCTCTATGCTGGGCGCTGCCGCGAAGGAGCGGGCCGAAGCCAGACAGCGGTTCGGGGTGGATGTTGCGCGCGACGTGGTGCGCCCGAACGTGCTCGGCCTCGTTGAGGCGGGAGCGGAGTGGATCCAGATCGACGAACCCGCCGCGACCACCCGTCCGGAGGAGGTACCCCTCCTCGTCGAGACCTTCAACGCTACGCGAGAAGGCGTGAACGCCCGGGCCAGCATGCACATCTGCTTTTCCGACTACAACTGCCTCTTCCCCCACATCGAGGCTTTGGACGGCTGCTACGAGCTGCAACTCGAGTTCTCTAATCGCGACTCTAGAGAGCCTGGCACCAGGGCTGAGGACCGCCCAGGCTACGACGTGTTAGGGACGTTTGCACAGAGCGAGTGGGGCGGCAAAATCGGGCTCGGGGTCATAGACATCCACACGAACTTCATCGAGCCACCCGAGCTCGTGCGTGACCGTATCCTCTACGCCGCGCGCGTCCTTGGTCCGGAGCGTCTCGAAGTGAACACCGACTGCGGCCTCCGAACGCGTATGTGGGAAGTCTCGTTGGAGAAGCTCAGGAACATGGTCGAGGGTGCCCGCCTCGCCGAGAAGGAACTAAACGGCTCCTGAACTTATAAACGCGGGCTAATCGACGAACTCGACCCCAAAGCCCCGAGTTAAAGGAGCGTACCGATGCCACGAACTGTGGTCAAAGTAGGCCCTCTGGTCACACATGCTCCGAGTGTTGGGAGAGGAGTTGCCAGAACTGGCGACTATAGAGCGTGTTGGTACACTGCCATGAGTCTTCTATCAATGCATAAAGCGGAGTTGAGTTACAGTGACAATCTTTAAAGAACGCCTTTATAAAGTATTCCACGAGAAGAACAGCGTACAGTGGTATTTGGCGAGGCGCTTCTTATTTCCTCTCTTGGAACAACTCGGTTTTCATGTCGTCGGAGATCACTTCTATGAACCTATTCCAAATTTGAAGGCTCTGGCGGAGTGTTATCAGGAAACAGATTACGAGAATTGCTACATGTAACAATGGATTTTTATGAGGTCGAAGCGAACCATATTAGAGCGTTTTGCACATCAACTAATGGGCACTCCATATCCGTAGTGCCCAAACCACCCCTGAGCATCATGGTGAGTGATCCCATCGAGTGCTTGCCCTATGGCATCAAGCAGCGACTCTCTAGTCCTCGCTTTGACCTTCCTTAAGGAGTTCTTCAGCTTGGAGAAGGCTCCCTCTATGGGGTTGAAGTCCGGCGAGTAGGCGGGCAGGAACAAGAGGTGCGCTCCCTTCGATTCGATGAGGGTACGGATGCGTTCTCCTTTGTGAGCGGAGAGGTTGTCCATGATGACCACCTGTCCCGCCTTGAGCTCAGGACAAAGGAAGTGCTCTACGTAGGTCTCAAAGGCTCTTGTGTCGGTCGCTCCCTCAACGACCATGTTCTTCTGGGGGAGACCTTCGAGGGATAAGGAGGCGATGAGGGTCAGGTTCTTGCCCCAGTTCCTTGGCGCTTTACCCAGAGCTCTTTCGCCTTTAGGTGCCCTGGCATACAGTGTGGTCAGCGAGATGTTCGTCCCGCACTCGTCGACGAAGCGGAGCTTGTTCGGATCGAGTCCCCTTACCTTCTCTCGCCAAGCACTTCTCGCCGCTTCGTCTCGCTCGGAGGCTCCCACACTCTTTTTTTCTAGGACGGCAAAGCCTGCTTGACCCAGGGTGCTGCCCTCTTTAGGATCGAAGCGTAAGCGCCCCCTACGACGAGAGTAGTCCTCATGGCAAGAAACCAGCGCCGCCCACCAGCAGCCTCCGAACTGAGGCTCGAACCTCTCAGCGACCATTGCCTGATCTGTGAGCAGAAGCTGTGGGTCGCCTACCACAACACTCGCACCGTCGCCACACTCTCGGGGCTGGTGCAGCTAAGGTTGGTGGTCCGGCGGTGCGTTAAGCGGGATTGCCAGCTCTACCAACGCTCTCGCCGGCCCGAGCAGGAGGGCGCCTTCGCGCTGCCCCAAGGCGAGTTCGGCCTGGACGTCATCGCCCTCATAGGTGCTTTGCGCCATGCCGAGCTTCGCAGCGTGCCGGAGATCCACCGCGAGCTTTCGGGACGAGGCGTCGCCGTCTCGGAGCGCACGGTGACCAATCTCCTCGATCGCTACGAGGAGTTGGTGGCACTGAGGCTGTGGGACCGCGCCGGGCTGCAGGAGAGGCTCAAGGAGCAAGGTAGGGCCGTCTTGTCCATCGATGGGTTGCAGCCCGACGTAGGTCACGAGGTGTTGTGGGTGGTACGCGAGTGCCTCTCAGGAGAGCTACTTCTGGCCAGAAGCCTGCTGGGCAGCACCGAAAGGGATCTGGTGCCCTTGCTGGAGGAGGTAGCCGATGCGCTGGGGGTGCCGATCGCCGGGGTTGTCTCCGACGGACAGCACGCCATCCGCAAGGCGGTGGGTAGCGCTCTGCCCAGAGTTCCCCACCAGCTGTGCCAGTTTCACTATCTGCGCGAGGCTGCCAAGGAGGTCTACGAAGCCGATAGGCATGCCAAGAAGGAGCTGAAGAAAAGGGTGCGGGGGGTGAGGCCCATAGAGCGCGAGCTAGAGGGCACAGAGGACGCGCAAGCCGAAGCCCTCCGCGGCTACTGTCTGGCGGTGAGGAGCGCGATCACCGACGACGGTCGGCCTCCACTGTCGGCCCCTCGGGCATAAAGCTCCACGAGCGCATCGAGGCCATCCACGCTACCATAGAGCGGGTCGGCAAAAGGGGGAGCTTCCCACAGAGCTAGAGCGTTTGCGGAGGATGCTCGTGCGCGCCCTCGCCCAGACGGCCACTCTGTGGGAGCCCATTGGCCTATGCTATTCGTGGGTACATCGAGCGGCGCGCATCCTGAAGAACGAAGAGGGCCTGCGCGTCGAAGAGCTACGCCGGGATTACCGGAGGTTGCTTTCGGAGATGGGCAATCGCAGCGAGGAGGCCGGAGAGTTGCAGGGAGCCGTCTGGCTGTTCTTGAAGGTGACCAAGAGCTATTGGAAGGGGCTGTTCCACTGCTATCGCTTCCCCGAAGGGACCTTGCCCCGCACTAACAACGACCTGGAGCACCTCTTCGGATCGGCACGCTATGGCGAACGGCGAGCCAGCGGCAGAAGGAATGCCTCGCCCGCGATGGAGGTAAGGGGCAGCGTGCGCGTGTTGGCTGCCGTGGCCACGCCACCGGAGGGTCTCAGCGCTCAGGACATACGGCCTGCCGATGTCGAAGGATGGCGGGCTCTGCGAGCTTCGCTCGAAAACAGACGAGAAAGCCGCCGCGCCCAGCTACGCTTCAGGAGGGACCCGGATGCCTACCTCGTCAGGCTTGAAGAGCTGCTACTCAAGCAGGCTTTGCCGTCCTAGATTTTTTGTAGCTCCAACCGCCTCCGGCCACCCTCCATTATTCCGCATAGGTAAGCCAAAAACCAGAAGTTAGGGAAGGCCCTGGAGTCCGTGCCAGGGCCTTCTGACGACTGTTTGACGACAACGGGCTAGACGAAAGCCTCGTCTAATCCTTCCACAGCGTCGCCGCCCATGCCGCCCATGAGGTGCGAGTAGGTGTCCATTGTCTGCGTAATGGAAGAGTGTCAGAGCAGAGATTGGATCATTTCGGGTACACACGCTCGTTGCAGAGTGCCGAGGCAAACGTGTGGCGCAGGCTATGGAAGGTAAATCCCTCGTCTTCCAGTCCGGCACGCTCTAGGAGCGGTTTGTACTCGCGGTTGTACAGGTTGCTGGGGTTGATCGGTTTGCCCACACGGTTAGGGAACACGAGGTCTTGATCCTCCCAAAGTTCACCAAGCCGCAGCCTCTCCTCGTTCTGTCGCAACCTGTGGGCTTTGAGAGCGGCCACAGCGCTCTTGTTCAGAGGTACTGACCTACGGCTGGCTTTGTTCTTCGTGGGACCGAAGGCTAGCCCGTGGTCCGTCACCTTGAGCGAGCGGCGCACAGAGTGTACCTCCGTCCAGGTCGAGGTCGGTCCACTTGAGGCCCAGCAGTTCACCCTTGCGCAGTCCTGTGTGGATGGCCGCTATATAGATGGCCTCGTTGCGCTCTCCTCTAGCCTCTGCCAGCAGTGCTCGCACCTGAGTGGGGGAGAGGGCCATGGCCTCTTTCTGGTGGCGACTGCTGCGGGGCCGCTCCCCGCTGGCGACATTGCGGGGAATGAGATCGTCTCTCACAGCCTGCGAGAGCGCCTTCTGCAGGGTGACGTGTATCAGACCTCGCATCGACGACCGGGCAGCTCTGACCGGCATCCTATTCGTGCTAAGGAGCACCATCCCCTGGCAGATGCTACCCCAAGAGATGGGCTGCGGAAGCGGAGTCACCTGTTGGCGACGCTTACGCGAGTGGCACGAGGCTGGAGTATGGGAGAAGCTGCATCGAGTCCTCTTGGATCGTCTTGGAGAGGCAAAGCAAATAAATTGGGAGCGCGCCTCCCTCGACTCGGCGAGTGTCCCCGCTAAAAGGGGGGGACAAAGAACCGCAGCGAATCCGACAGATAAGGGAAAGGCGGGCACGAAGCGCCATGTTGTGGTCGAGGGGTCGGGCATCCCGCTCTGTGTGATCAGCACTGCCGCCAATGTCCACGATTCGATGGTATTCGAGGAGCTTCTGGACTCTATCGAGCCGAGTAAGAGTCCGAGAGGCAGACCGAGGAAGCGCCCCGATAAGGTGCACGCCTACCCAAAGCCTACGACGACAAAAAGTGCGCGCAAGCTTTGAGAAAACGGGACATCAAGAGGCGCATAGCCAGAAAGGGTGTGGAGAGTTCGGAGAAATTGGGACGGCATAGGTGGATTGTGGAGCGCACGCTGGCATGGCTTGCGAAGTACCGTAGGCTGACGATTCGCTATGAGCGGCGAGACGATATCCATGAGGCGTTCCTGCATTTAGGTTGTTCACTGATCTGCCTCAACTACCTCTCGTGACAGTTTTGAAAGGCTCACTTAAGTGAAACATGGGAAGTTCGGCTCACTCTGGCTCAAAACGATCTTCGTAACGGTCGTCGTACCGCTTGGCAAACGGTGGTGCAGTAGAGTGGTGTTGTGACAGGGGTCAAGGTAAAGTAAGGTAAGGGAGTCAAAGAGCATGCGCCTGAGAAGCCTTCCGTTGAATTTCCCCGTCGCCACTTCGATCATGCTCGCCCTCGCCCTGTTGGTCGGAGGCTGCGGTGGTGGGCAGGGAGGTGCTGGTGGGCAACAGGATGAGCATACTACCCGGGGGCCAGTAGTGGGCGAGTTCGTGGGGAAGGTCCCGGATTCGGACGCCTTTGTTGCCCTGGTGTCTGAAAAGCCTAAGGAAGGAGAAGAGAAGCGGAAAGTTAGACTCTACCTGTGCGACGGGCAAGAGATCAGCGAGTGGTTCGTAGGGCAAGCTCGCAGCAACGAGCTCGACCTTTCTTCAGAGGGCGGGGCGCGACTGGATGCGAGACTCACCGACACAGTGGCAACCGGCACCATCATGCTTCCCAATGGTGGTGGCGAGGCTCTCAGCTTCGAGGCGTCCCCGGCCACGGGAGTCGAAGGATTCTACGTGGTGAGCGTCCCCTCTGAAGAAGGCCAAGTGAGCAGCACATCTACAAGGGGCGTGCAAATCCAAGGGAGCAGGAGAGGTGCACAAGTAGGCGCCACGATCACCCCGCCCAAAGAAGGAGGAGGGAAGCAAGTGGACTTCAATGTGTCCGTCCCAAGCCTGGAGGAGGGCGACAACCGCTGGATACTCCTCGCTGGAGGAGGCAAGCTCGGCATCAAGGGTGCAAAGAAGGGCGTGCAGTCGGGGTTCATCGACGAGAGGGTCACCCTATAGAGCGGTGTCGTGGGGGCAAGCCCAAGTGAACCTAGGGAAGCAATCGGCGCGATGAGCTCCCGCGTTACCGCTTGGCTTGCTTGGTTGCTGTGGGTGTTGACGGTGGTGTTTTGCGTCCTCTCGCTGTTCTTGCCAAACGAGCAGAATGGATTAAACACCCTACTGTTGCAGGGAGTGTGGCTGGTTGCCTCCTCTACGGTCGGGACGGTTATAGTTTCGCGGCGTCCCGGGAACCCGATCGGCTGGATACTCTGCGCGGTAGGCTTTTTGTTAGCCTTCAGTCTCTTCTCCGGGCTATACGCTTTCCGCGCGCTGGTTAGCAGTCCTGGTTCTCTCCCTGCTGGGGAAGTGGCCGCTTGGTTCTCCGCCTGGGTTCAGAATCCGGCGTACTCGCTGTTCTTATACTTGTTCCTGCTGTTCCCCGACGGGCGGCCCTTGTCTCATCGCTGGCGTCCGCTCTTGTGGATCGTCGGCATCGTGGTTGCGACGAGCATTCTTGTTGGCGCGTTCTACCCGGGACCGATAAGCGGCCTGGAGCCGGTTCATAACCCACTCGGCATCGAGGCAGCCAGAGAGATTCTCGTGTTCGCGGGCGGATTGGTTTTCTACTTCTTCACCGCCCTGTTGGTCGCCTCGGCGGCCTGTGTCTACCTCAGGTTCCGTCGCGGGAACGGGACAGAGCGCCAGCAGGTTAAGTGGCTTGCCTACGCCGCAATGCTGTTGGGGGTCACCGCCTTAGTTGGCGAGATCCTTGACCTACTGCTCGGCAGTCTTGGAGGGTGGTTCCCCTGGATCATAGTTGTGGCTTTCCTTGGCATCCCGCTATCCATCGGGGCGGCGATGCTCCACTATCGCCTCTACGAAATAGACATCATCATCAACCGCACCCTCGTCTATGGTTCGCTCAGCACGACGCTGGTCCTGATGTACTTCGGGGGCGTGACGGTGACCCAGGCTCTCTTCACAGTGCTCACTGGCCAGGAAGAGCAGCCGCAACTAGCCATCGTCATCTCCACCCTCCTGATAGCAGCGCTGTTCAACCCATTGAGGCGACGCATCCAGTCGTTCATAGACCGTCGCTTCTACCGCAGAAAGTACGATGCTAGAAAGACTCTTGAGGCCTTCTCTGCAAAGTTAAGAAACGAAACAGACCTCAATACGTTGAGCGACGACTTGGTAGGTGTGGTAAGGGAGACGATGCAGCCTGCCCACGTCTCCTTGTGGCTGCGTCCGGAGACGGCTCAGAAGCGTGACATGCAGACGATAACCACTCAGCCTTATGATGAGAAATGAAATAGTGCGAGCGAGGGATGCTGGACATCCCTTCCCAAGACCTTGCGCCAATAGGCCATGGCCGGCAGGAAGGCCGGCTTTCCCACCAATAGCAACTTCAGGATTCTCGGATGAGCCGCCTTACGATGACGACCGCCTCGGAGAAGGAAATCCAGAATTCGATTTGACCAGCCCTCGCCGTTCGGTGCACCACACCAGGTGGCAACCCCACCTACCTATTTGGCGCAACCACTTAATT